>NZ_LGDW01000427.1 GCF_001280005.1 Streptomyces sp. NRRL WC-3618
CCCGACCGTCTTCATCGACGACGACGGTCAGGCCTACCTGTACTGGGGCAACCCCAACCTGTGGTACGTCAAGCTGAACGCCGACATGACGTCCTATTCGGGCAGCCCCACCAGGATCCCGCTCACCACCGCGGGATTCGGCACCCGCACCGACAACCCCGACCGTCCCACGCTGTACGAAGAAGGACCCTGGGTCTACAAACGGGGCGGTCTGTACTAC
>NZ_LGDW01000428.1 GCF_001280005.1 Streptomyces sp. NRRL WC-3618
AGCGAGCAGACCGCGCGTGGCCTGCTCGAACAGGACCGTCTGACGCAGATTGCGATACCAATACCCGCCATCCATCGGAGTGTCGGCATCCAGCCAGGCGCCCGTCAGCGTCGAGTACAACGGGATCTCGGCGGCCTGCGGGGCAACCCCGTCCAACGCCTCGCCGATCTGCTGCTCGATCTGCTCCACGTACGAGGAATGCGACGCGTAGTCGACCGG
>NZ_LGDW01000429.1 GCF_001280005.1 Streptomyces sp. NRRL WC-3618
CGATAGCGGATAGTACCGTGAGGGAATGGTGAAAAGTACCGCGGGAGCGGAGTGAAATAGTACCTGAAACCGTGTGCCTACAAGCCGTGGGAGCGTCGCTGTATGTGCTTGCACATACAGTCGTGACTGCGTGCCTTTTGAAGAATGAGCCTGCGAGTTTGCGGTGTGTTGCGAGGTTAACCCGTGTGGGGAAGCCGTAGCGAAAGCGAGTCCGAATA
>NZ_LGDW01000430.1 GCF_001280005.1 Streptomyces sp. NRRL WC-3618
TATTCGGACTCGCTTTCGCTACGGCTTCCCCACACGGGTTAACCTCGCAACACACCGCAAACTCGCAGGCTCATTCTTCAAAAGGCACGCAGTCACGACGCACCAAGTAAACTTGGCGCGCGACGCTCCCACGGCTTGTAGGCACACGGTTTCAGGTACTATTTCACTCCGCTCCCGCGGTACTTTTCACCATTCCCTCACGGTACTATCCGCTATCG
>NZ_LGDW01000431.1 GCF_001280005.1 Streptomyces sp. NRRL WC-3618
ATAGAGTCGGACTCGCCGGAAAGGGAAACGCGAAAGCGGAAACCTGGAAAGCACCGAGGAAATCGGATCGCGAAACGGTCTGATAGAGTCGGAAACGCAAGACAGCAAGACAAGAGTAAGACAGAAGAAAAGCAAGACCGAAGGGAAACTGCCCGGAGGAAAGCCTGAGAGTCTCTCGGGTGAGTACAAAGGAAGCGTCCGTTCCTTGAGAACTCA
>NZ_LGDW01000432.1 GCF_001280005.1 Streptomyces sp. NRRL WC-3618
GGTTGTCTTGCTGACCGCCGGTGGGGGCTCGTCGCGCAGTTCCCCGCGCCCCTTCAGGGCGCGATGGTGGGCGGTCTGGAATTTCCGGCCGCCCGCCTGGCGCTTCGCGGGGTGCGTGGTTGTCTTGCTGACCGCCGGTGGGGGCTCGTCGCGCAGTTCCCCGCGCCCCTTCAGGGCGCGATGGTGGGCGGTCTGGAATTTCCGGCCGCCCGCCTG
>NZ_LGDW01000433.1 GCF_001280005.1 Streptomyces sp. NRRL WC-3618
CTGTGAGCAACGCTCCCACCGCCACCGCACCTTTGAGATCCCCGAGCGTTGCTCCCACCGCCACCGTGCTTTCGGAGTCTGTGAGCACCGCTCCCACCGCCACCGCACCTTCGGGAACTGTGAGCAACGCTCCCACCGCCACCGCACCTTTGAGATCCCCGAGCGTTGCTCCCACCGCCACCGTGCTTTCGGAGTCTGTGAGCACCGCTCCCAC
>NZ_LGDW01000434.1 GCF_001280005.1 Streptomyces sp. NRRL WC-3618
CCCTCACGCCCCGTCCACTCCCGGGCCTCGGTCAGCAGCTCAACAGCCCCCGCCGACCAATCCACATGCGTGCTCGGCTCATCGACATGCAGCGTCCGCGGAAGGACACCCTCCCTCATGGCCATCACCATCTTGATGACACCCGCGACACCGGCGGCCGCCTGGGTGTGACCGATGTTGGACTTGATGGAACCCAGCCACAGAGGCCGGCCG
>NZ_LGDW01000435.1 GCF_001280005.1 Streptomyces sp. NRRL WC-3618
GCCGAGGTCGGCCAGGGCGCCGAGGCCGGTTTCGCGAAGGTGTGCGGTGAGCTTGTCGTGGCGGGCGGTGGTGATCTCGCTGGACCGGCCGGGCCGGGCCGAGGAGATCCAGATCAGGTTGCCCTTCTCGTCGGTCAGCGCGAGAAACAGCAGGCCATGGGCCTTGTGTTTCCCGCTGAAGTTCCTGCGGTTGTCCGCTCCGGTGCGGCGG
>NZ_LGDW01000436.1 GCF_001280005.1 Streptomyces sp. NRRL WC-3618
GCCTGCGGGGCAACCCCGTCCAACGCCTCGCCGATCTGCTGCTCGATCTGCTCCACGTACGAGGAATGCGACGCGTAGTCGACCGGGATCGTGCGCGCACGGATGCCGTTCGCGACGCACTGCGCCACCAGCTCCTCCAGCGCCTCGGGCTCACCCGACACCACCACCTGAGCAGGCCCGTTCACGGCGGCAAGCTCAATCCGGCCGTCC
>NZ_LGDW01000437.1 GCF_001280005.1 Streptomyces sp. NRRL WC-3618
ACCGGGTGGTGCTTGCGGCTACGCGCCGGGGGCTGGCGGAGCTGCTGGGGAGGCGACGGGGGGAGCGGGCGGGGGTGTAGTTTTTCGCCCCCGCCGCCCCTACCCGTCCCTACCCGTCCCGTCCTTCTGGGGCTCCGCCCCAGACCCCGCTCCTCAAACTCCCCCAGAGGGGGGACCCCCAAGGGGCTGGAAGGCCCGGGCCCTACGCGCCCAAATGCCGCTCCACGAACTCCATTTCCAGACGTACCTGCTTGATGCGCTCGTCCACGACCAGTGACCCGTGTCCCGCGTCGTAGCGGTACACCTCGTGGACCGCGCCCCGCTTCTCCAGGCGCTTCACGTAGTTGTCGATCTGCCGGATCGGGCACCGTGGGTCGTTCACGCCCGCCGAGATGTACACCGGCGCCTTCACCGCGTCGACGTACGTCAGCGGTGACGACGCCTCGAACCGTTCCGGAACCTCCTCCGGTGTGCCGCCCAGCAGCGTCCGGTCCATCGCCTTCAGCGCTTCCATCTCGTCGTGGTACGCCGTGACGTAGTCCGCGACGGGCACCGCCGCGAGACCCAGCGCCCACGCGTCGGGCTGGACGCCGAGGCCGAGAAGCGTGAGGTAGCCGCCCCAGGAGCCGCCGGTCAGGATCAGCCGGTCGGGGTCCGCGAGGCCCGAGGCCACCGCCCATTCCCGTACCGCCGCGATGTCCTCCAGCTCGATCAGACCGACCCGGTGCTTGAGGGCGTCCGTCCACTCACGCCCGTACCCGGTGGACCCCCGGTAGTTGACCCGTACCACCGCGTACCCGTGGTCGACCCACGCCGCCGGTCCCGCCGCGAACGAGTCGCTGTCGTGCCAGGTGGGACCGCCGTGGATGTCGAACACCGTGGGCAAGGGCCCCGCCGTCCCCGCCGGCTTCTGCACCAGGGCGTGGATACGGCCCCCCGGTCCTGCCACCCACACGTCCTCCACCGGCACCGAACCCGGCGACTTCAGTCCGGGCGGGTCCAGGACCACCGCTCCCGTCGTCGAACGCACCGACGACGGCTGCGCGGCCGACGACCACAGGTACTCCACGCTGCCGTCGGGCCGGGCCGTCGCCCCCGAGACGCAACCGGCGGGCGTCGGCACCTTCACCAGTTGCCGCGACCCCAGGTCGTAGCGGAACAGTTCGCTGCGCGCCTCGAAGCCGTGCGCGACGAGCAGTCCCGAACCGTCCGGATACCACTCGGCGCTCACGTCACCCGGCAGGTCGAGGGCGAGGTCCGTCTCCTCCCCGCTCGCCACGTCCCACACCAGCGGCTCCCAGCGGCCCCGGCGCTGATGCCCGACGAGCAGCCGGGTGTCCCCCTCGACGGGCGCGAAGCCCAGCACCTCCAGGCCCAGTTCCTCCGCGCCCCCCTTGGTGTCGTCGAGCTCGGCGACCGTCGTACCGTCCGGGCGCAGCACGCGCAGCGCCGAGTGCATCGCGTCGCCGTGCTCCGTGTGCTCGATCGCGATCAGCGAGCCGTCGTGCGAGAGGTCGCCGACGCCCGCCGACTCGCGGTGCCGGTAGATCACCGTCGGGGGCGTGCCCGCCACCGCCAGGTGGATCGTCGTACCGTCCTCGTCGGTCGAGCGGCCCACCACCGCCGTACGGCCGTCCCGGCCCAGCGCCAGCCCCGCCGGGTACGAGGCCTCCAGACCGGGGGTCGCGAACTCGTCCTCGGCGCCCGCCGCTCCTCCCCCGAACGGCTGCCTGCGCCATACGCCGAACTCGTCGCCGTCCTTGTCGTCGAACCACCAGATCCACTCGCCGTCGGGTGACAGCACGCCGTCCGTCGTGCCGTTCGGCCGGTCGGTCACCTGGCGCTGCTCGCCCGTGGCCCGGTCCCAGGCGTACAGCTCGTACGTCCCCGTCGCGTTGGACACGAACAGGGACCGGTCCGGCGCGTCCTCCGCCCAGTCGGGCAGCGACACCCGCGGCGCCCGGAACCGCTTCTCCCAGTCCGGCAATGCGGTGTCCGGCGTAGTGGTGGTCGGCGTGGACCCGTTGCTCTCAGTCATGACCCCATACTGCCCGCCCGCCACGACATTCCGCCGCCGAGGTCCCCAGCCTGTGGAAAACCTCGCGGACGATCAGACATATCCACAGGCCGACCCGATTGTCAGTGCCCGGGTGCAGACTCTGCCCCATGACCGACACCACCGAACTGCGCGAGACAGTCGAGAGGTTCTGGGCGACCGCCGAGGCCCGGGACTGGGACGCGTTCGCCGACACCCTGGCCGACGACGTCGTCTACACCCTGCCCCAGACGCGGGAGCGGATCAACGGCAAGGAGCGGTTCGTCCGGTTCAACCGGGAGTATCCGGGCGACTGGCACCTGCGGACGGAGCGCGTGGTCGCCGAGCCGGGGCAGGTCGTCACCTGGCTGCGCTTCACGGTGGGGCAGGAGGAGACGCACGCCCTGACCTTCTTCACCGGGGACGAGAAGGGGAACATAGCCACCATCACCGACTTCTGGCCCGAGCCCTACGAGCCCCCGGCGAGCCGGGACCACCTGACGGCGCTGACGGAACGGTGCTGACGGAACAGTACTGACCTCGGGCCCGGTCCGAGTCGGCCCACCCCGCGGGCCCGGCACCGAACCCCGGCCCGTACCGTGGACGGCGTGTACCGGTTTCTGCTGACGCCCCGTTGGTGGGGGATCAACGTCTTCGTGCTGCTCGCCATCCCCTTCTGCGTGTTCATGGGGTCGTGGCAGCTGAGCCGGTTCGAGGACCGGGTGCAGGACCACCGGACCGCCACCGAGGAGGTCTCCGCCGAGAAGCAGGAGGCCGCCAGGCCGCTCGCCCAGCTGCTGCCCGTCGACAAGAAGACGTCCGGGGACCGCGTCACCGTCAGCGGACGGTACGGCAAGCAGCTGCTCGTCCCCGGCCGGCAACTGGACGACCGGAGCGGCTTCTACGTACTGACCCTGCTGCGCACCGACGAGGGCAAGGCGCTGCCCGTCGTACGCGGCTGGCTGCCCGGTACCGCCGACGCCGCGAAGGCCCCCGCCGCGCCCGCCGGAGAGGTCACCGTCACCGGTGCGCTCCAGGCGTCCGAGACGCCGGGGTCCAACGGGGTGAGCGCGGCCGGTGGCCTCCCGGCCGGGCAGACCGGTGCGATCAGCGCGGCCTCGCTGGTGAACCTCGTGCCGTACGACCTGTACGACGCCTGGGTGACCCTCGACAAGGGGGACTCGGGGATGCGGGCCGTACCGGCGACCGCGCCCGCCGACACCGGGCTCGACCTGAAGGCGTTCCAGAACCTCGGCTACACCGGTGAGTGGTTCGTCTTCGCGGGGTTCGTCGTCTTCATGTGGTTCCGGCTGGTGCGCCGCGAGGCGGAGTTCGCACGGGACGCGGAACTGGGGCTCACGCCTGCCGAAACGCCCTCCGAACCGCCCTCCGGAACGCACTCCGCCGAATCGGCGCGGGAAGGCGCCACCGCCTGACCCGGGCCGTGACGGCATCGGCGGAACCACGTCCGCCGCGCCCGCCACGCCCGCCGCGTCCTCATTCTCCAGGGCCCGGCGGATCGTGCGGTGCTGATTCATCCGCATCCACGTCCAGCGCGACGCCGCCCAGTTTGTCCGGGTTGGTGACGATGTAGACGCCGGACACCTGGTCGCTTTCCGGGGTGAGGTCCATGACCATCACCGCGTAGGGGGAGTCGCCCGCGAACACCACGGCCGAGGGGTCTCCGTTGACGTGCCGGTAGCGGACGTCGAAGCCCTCCGGGCGCCGGGACGCGTAGCCGGCCAGCAGGCGGGCGGCCTTCTCCCTGCCCTGGACCGGCCGCAGGCCCGCCCCTTGGCGCTTGCCTCCGCCGTCGATCCACACGGTCACGTCCGGTGCGAGGATCTCCATGAGGGCGCCGACATCGCCGCCGAGCGCGGCGGCGACGAACCGTTCGGTCGCCTCCCGCTGGACCCGGGGGTGGGTCTGATAGCGGGGACGGCGGGCATGGACGTGCTGACGGGCTCGGTGCGCGAGCTGGCGTACGGCCGAAGGGCTGCGGTCGAGGACGTCCGCGATCTCGGAGTGGACGTAGCCGAACACCTCGTGGAGCACGAACACGGCTCGTTCCAGCGGGGTGAGAGTCTCCAGGACCACCAGCATCGCCATCGACACCGATTCCGTGCGCAGCGCCCGGTCTGCCCCATCGACCCCGTCGGCGACGACCGTCGCGCCCTCGACACCGGTCACCAGGGGCTCGGGCAGCCACGGCCCGACGTAGGCCTCGCGCCGTCGGCGGATACTGGCCTGCCGGGCGAGCGCGTGGTTCACCGCGATCCGCACCAGGTAGGCGCGCGGGTTGGCGACCTCCTTCAGCGGCGACCGGCGGGCTCTGCCCGTCCACGACAGCCAGGTCTCCTGGAGGACGTCCTCGGTGTCGGCGACACTGCCGAGCATGTTGTAGACGATGGAGAACAACAGCTCGCGGTGGCCGATGAACACCTGCGTGACGGCGTCGCCGGCCAGGTTGTCGGCCGTACTCTCCCCCGCTGTCTCCTTCGCTCCCTCTGCCGGGCTGTCTGCCGGGCTCTCTGACATGTCCTGCCTCCTGTGTCGTGGCTCCCCTGTGAGATGCACGGCACTGGTCGGAGTGTGACATCCCGGGATCCCTGGGCCCCGGCATCCCGGGATGTCACACCCTGCGGTGCCCGACTCTCTTTGACAGCGACAGGGGCTCGAACCACGGGCCGGGGCTGCTCCGGCGCTCGCCGTGGTGGGCCGTGGGAGTTGTACGAGAGGTGAAAGCCCGTGAACATCGTCATTTTCGGGGCCAACGGCCCTACCGGACGGCAAGCCACCGCGCAGGCCATGGCCGAGGGACACACCGTCACCGCCGTGACCCGTCGGCCCGATGCCTTCCCGGTCGGCGGCCCTCTGCTGCGCGTCGTCGACGGGGACGTACACGATGCCGGTGCGGTCGAGGGCGCCGTGGCGGGCCAGGACGCGGTGATCTCGACCCTGGGAGTTCCCTTCGGCCGAACCCCCGTCACCGTCTACAGCGTGGGGATCTCCCACATCACCCAGGCCATGGCCCGGCACGACGTCACCCGCCTCGCCTGCGTGACCTCCACCTCCATCAGCGGGCAGGAGTCGCCGGACGACGGATTCCTCTTCCGTAAGGTGCTGGAGCCCGCCATCGTGCGCTTCGTGGGACGCACCGTGTACGAGGACATGCGGCGCTCGGAGGAGATGGTGCGGGGCAGTGACTGCGACTGGACGATCGTCCGCCCCGCCGGCCTCTTCGACGCTGCTGCCGTCAGCGACTACCAGCTGGCCGCGGGACCGCGGCTGCCCGGTCGGTTCACCTCCCGCGCGGACCTGGCCGACGCGCTGCTGCGCCAGGTGGTCGACGGCCGTCATCCGCGCGCCGTGGTCGAGGTGCGCACCACGGAGGGGGCTCCGACCATCCTCGACGTCATCCGGAAGGAGGCGTTCGGCGGCAAGAAGGCCAAGGCGCAGTAGGGGAACAAGCAGTGCCGGTGCTGTGTCGGCTATGCCGTCTCCGCTATGACTCCGGTCCTGTACACCACGCCCGCGCACGCGTTCGGGACCGTGGCCGTCACCGTGGGCGAGCCGGTGGCCGGTGTGTAGGACACCGCCACCTTGCCGTCGGCCGGGGTGCCGTCCTCCGTGTGCAGCTGCGTCGAGGTGCCGCTGTCGCCGCCGGTCGAGGTGGTCGCGGCCGCGTCGGGGGTCTCGCTCGGTGTGGGACTCGGCGACTCGGTGGGGCCGCCCGTGGTGCCGCCGTCGGTGGTCGCGCCGGTCGTGGGGCAGGTCTCCGAGGGCACCCAGGCGAACCGCACCGTGTAGGCGGCGCCGGGCCGCAGCACCAGTCCGCTGACCGCGAGGGACGGGTCGGGCAGGCCGCCGGCCGCGTCACCCGACGTGTGGTCGGCGGTGGTCACCTCCGCCGAGTCGGCGGCGCCCAGCGCCTGCGTCGCCACGGTGCCGACATCGCTGACCGTGCACGGGGTGGTGGAGACGTTGACGACGCGGAACGTGCCGTAGACCGCTCCGGTGGCGTCGGGCTCGCCGACGGAGCCGGTGGCCGAGCCCAGCTGGACCGGGTCGCAGGAGGCCGGGGGCAGGGGGGTGCTCATCGGATCGGCGGCCCCGGTCGCGCTGCCTCCGGTGCCGCCCTTGGGCGGGGTCTGCGCACTGCCGGGGGGGCTGCTCACCGGCGGGATCGAGACCGTGCCGGAGGTGCCCCCCGAGGTGCTCTCGCCGCCGTCCGGGTCCGCGCCCGTGCCCTTGTCCTCCTTGGTGTGCGAGCCGTGGCCCGCGGTGAGGGAGGGGTCGGCGGCGGCGCCGGTGACGTTCGAGACGTGCAGCAGGGCCGGGACGGCCGTGCCGATGAAGAGCGCGGCGGCGGCCATACCGATGGCGGCGTGACGCTTGCGGGCCCGGCGGGCGGGCACGGCGCGTCGAAGATGCTCCAGCACGGCGTCGGTCGGCTGGATCTGGCCCACCGCCTGGTGCAGCATCGTCCGCAGTGCCAGCTCGTCCGAGTCGAGCCCGTCCAGGCTCTGGCCGTCGGGGCCGTGGTTCACAGTTCCGTTCCCAGCGTGCGATTGCTTGTGCTCTTGCTCGTGGCGGCGGCCTGGTCCGTGGGCTCCGGTCGGCCAACTCCCGTTGGCTCGGGACCCGTTGGATGAAACCTTACCGGCCGGGAATTCCGCGGACCGGAAACCGCCGGTCCCCGAGCCGGCACCTCGGGGCCACTCGTACCCCTGACCCTGACCCTGACCCTGACCTTGCCCCTGACCTTGCCCCTGGTCCTGACCTTGCCCCTGGTCCTGGTCCTGACCTTGCCCCTGATACTGGCCTGATCCCTGCTCCTGCGACGGATCCCGTTCCTGACCGTGCCCCTGACCCTGACCCTGGTCGCTCATGCCGGTTCCTCCATGGCGATACGCAGCGCGGCGATCCCCCGCGAGCCGTACGCCTTCACCGAGCCGAGCGATACGCCCAGCGTCTCGGCGACCTGGGCCTCGGTCATGTCGGCGAAGTAGCGCAGGACGAGAACCTCGCGCTGGCGGCGCTGGAGGCCCTTCATCGCCTTGATGAGGGAGTCACGCTCGAGCAGGTCGTACGCCCCCTCCTCCGCGCTCGCCATGTCCGGCATCGGCTTGGACAGGAGCTTCAGGCCGAGGATGCGGCGGCGCAGCGCGGAGCGGGAGAGGTTCACCACCGTCTGGCGGAGATAGGCGAGCGTCTTCTCCGGGTCACGTACGCGCTTGCGCGCCGAGTGGACCCGTATGAAGGCCTCCTGGACGACGTCCTCGCAGGACGCGGTGTCGTCGAGGAGGAGCGCGGCGAGGCCGAGGAGGGAGCGGTAGTGGGCGCGGTACGTCTCGGTCAGGTGATCGACCGTGGTCCCCGCTGCCGCCGCGCTCTCGTCGACGCCTTCACGCTGGTTGGGTATGCGGGCCGGCCGCGCCGCGGGCATCGGCGCGATCACCGGCATGCCGCCGGGCACCCCGGGCATACGGAGTCGGCTCGGTGGACGCAGGGCCGTGCCGCGCGTCGCCGCTCTGAAGTCGAGTACCTCTGCCACGCATGTTGGACACGCCTCCCCCCATCAGGGTTGTACGCATCCGGCATCCTTCTTGCGCCATCCGACACAGCCACCCTCATGCGTCCCGCTCTTCCCCTAAATTCCAAGGTGACCACGCGTCCCCACGCATGGTCACGGTGTCCTCACACCCCGGAAAGGACGACCGCAAAGACGCTCCCCGCCCTCCGCGTGGTTGCGGGGAGCGGGGAGCAAAATTCTCGGGACCAACGGGCCCGGATCCCGGATGCGGACATTTACCGACCGACCGCACCACAGTACTCACGTGGATCCTACAAACGTTTTTTGCCACCACCAGCGTGATTTTAAGACAAGATCACCACATCGCGACCTACCGCGACAGAGGGTGAGCGGGGTGCGGTCAGGCCCGCTCGGCCGCGACAAGCTCAGCGATCTGGACCGTGTTGAGCGCGGCTCCCTTGCGCAGGTTGTCCCCGCACACGAACAGTTCCAGCGCGGTCGGGTCGTCCAGGGCCCGCCGGACCCTGCCGACCCAGGTGGGATCCGTGCCGACGACGTCCACGGGGGTGGGGAACTCGCCCGCCTCCGGGTTGTCGAACAGGACGACTCCGGGGGCGGTCGCGATGATCTCCCGCGCTCCGGCGACGGTGACCTCGCCCTGGAAGCGGGCATGGACGGTCAGCGCGTGCACGGTGACGACGGGCACTCGTACGCAGGTCACGGCCATGGGAAGGGCCGACAGCCCGAGGATCTTGCGGGACTCGTCCCGCAACTGCATCTCGTCCGACGACCAGCCGTCCGCCCTCGCCGACCCGGCCCACGGTACGACGTTCAGCGCGACCGGCTCCGAGAACGGCCCTGTCCCCTCGCCCACGGCCCGCCGTACGTCTCCGGGGCTGGTCCCCAGTTCCGTACCGGCGACCAGGGACAGTTGCCGGCGCAGGGTGTCGACGCCGGCCCGGCCCGCACCGCTCACCGCCTGATAGGTGGAGACCACCAGCTCACGCAGGCCGTACTCGGCGTGCAGCGCGCCCAGGGCGACGATCATGGAGAGGGTCGTGCAGTGCGGGTTGGCGATGATGCCGCGAGGGCGCTGCCGTATCGCGTGCGGATTGACCTCCGGTACGACGAGCGGCACGTCGCGGTCCATCCGGAAGACGCCCGAGTTGTCGATCACGACCGCGCCCTTGGCGGCGGCAATCGGCGCCCACCGCTCGGCGATCTCGTCCGGCACGTCGAACATCGCGACGTCGACGCCGTCGAAGACCTCCTCCGACAACGCCACCACCTCGACCTCCTCACCGCGCACGGTCAGCTTGCGCCCGACCGAACGCGGGGAGGCAACGAGACGGATCTCGCCCCAGATGTCCGCATGCTGGGACAAAATCTGAAGCATGACGGCACCGACGACACCGGTCGCTCCCACGACAGCGAGCGTGGGGCGCACGGCGGATCCGGGCACGGCCACAGATCCGGTCGCGGCCGAACGGCGCCCGGGGGCCAACCCGGTCGCGGCCGACCGAGAAGCGACCGGCCCGGCCCCGACAGCCGCCGAAGAACCGCCCGACCCCATCACGGCGGCCGATCGGGACACGGCCGCCGATCCGGTCGCCGTGGGTCCGGACACGGCCGCCGATCCGGTCGCCGTCACTCCGGGCACGGACACCGATCCGGCCGCCGTCCACCCGGGCACCGCCACCGCCCCAGGCGCCGTAGCTCGAGGCACGGCCATCAGCGGCCGGTGCCTCCGTAGACCACCGCTTCGTCGCTGTCGGAGTCGAGGCCGAAGGCCGAGTGGACGGCGCGGACTGCCTCGGGGACGTCGTCCTGGCGGGTGACGACCGAGATGCGGATCTCGGAGGTCGAGATGAGCTCGATGTTCACGCCCGCGTCGGACAGCGCCTGGAAGAAGGACGCGGTGACGCCCGGGTTGGTCTTCATCCCCGCGCCGACCAGCGAGATCTTGCCGATCTGGTCGTCGTAACGCAGCGATTCGAAGCCGATGCCGACCTTCGACTTCTCCAGGGCGTCGATGGCCTTGCGGCCCTCGGCCTTGGGGAGGGTGAAGGAGATGTCCGTCAGACCGGTCGACGCCGCCGACACGTTCTGCACGATCATGTCGATGTTGATCTCCGCGTCCGCGATCGCGCGGAAGATCACCGCGGCCTCACCCGGCTTGTCCGGGACGCCGACGACCGTGATCTTGGCTTCGGAGACGTCGTGGGCGACTCCGGAGATGATGGCGTGCTCCACCTGCTGGTCCCCTTGCCACTCGGGCTTCTCGTTGCTGACCCAGGTGCCCGGCAGTCCGGAGAAGGACGAGCGGACGTGGATCGGGATGTCGTAACGGCGGGCGTACTCCACACACCGGTGGAGCAGCACCTTGGAGCCGGACGCGGCCAGCTCCAGCATGTCCTCGGAGGAGATCCAGTCGATCTTCCGGGCCTTCTTCACCACGCGCGGGTCGGCGGTGAACACACCGTCGACGTCGGTGTAGATCTCGCACACCTCGGCGTCGAGGGCGGCGGCCAGCGCGACGGCGGTGGTGTCGGACCCGCCGCGCCCCAGCGTGGTGATGTCCTTCTTGTCCTGGCTGACGCCCTGGAACCCGGCGACGATGGCGATGTTGCCCTCGTCCAGCGCGGTCCGGATACGGCCCGGCGTGACATCGATGATCCGGGCTTTGTTGTGGACCGAGTCGGTGATGACGCCTGCCTGACTGCCGGTGAACGACTGGGCCTCGTGGCCCAGGTTCTTGATCGCCATGGCCAGCAGGGCCATGGAGATCCGCTCTCCGGCGGTCAGCAGCATGTCGAACTCACGCCCGGCAGGCATCGGAGACACCTGCTCGGCGAGATCGATCAGCTCGTCCGTCGTGTCGCCCATCGCGGAAACGACGACGACCACTTGGTGGCCGTTCTTCTTCGCTTCCACGATTCGCTTGGCGACACGCTTGATGCCCTCGGCATCGGCTACGGATGAGCCTCCGTACTTCTGCACGACAAGGCCCACGTGCGCTCCTCGCTCAGTCCGTCTGCGGTCGGCTCAGTCTAACGAGCGGCCGAATTCCCCCTTCGGGGTATCGCATGGTGAGATGTCCCGCTCACCGCAGCGATCTTCGGCCGCTCAGCGGGGCTCCTGCCCATCCGCCCGTGGGATACGCGTTGCCGCTGTGATTTTAGTTTCAAGGACTAAGGTTCGCCTGTGCGTGTACTCCTGGTGGAAGACGATGAACCGGTGGCCCAGTCGCTGCGGCGCGGCCTGCTGCGCTACGGCTTCGAGGTGGCCTGGGTGTCCACGGGAGGCGCGGCGCTCAGCCACACCGATCCGTACGACGTCGTCCTCCTCGACCTCGGCCTGCCCGACACCGACGGTCTGGACGTCTGCCGGGCGCTGCGCGAACGCGGCGACGTCCCGATCATCGTCATCAGCGCGCGCAGCGACGAGACGGACCGCGTCGTCGGCCTGGAGCTCGGCGCGGACGACTACGTCTCCAAGCCCTTCGGCGTACGAGAGGTCATCGCGCGCATACGAGCGGTGATGAGGCGTGTCCAGCCGCGCGCCCAGACCGACGCCGGCCCCGACCGCTACGGCAGTCGCCTGACGATCGACCGCAAGGCCGCCCGCGTCCGCCTGGACGGCGACGAGGTCGCCCTCGCCCCCAAGGAGTACGACCTGCTGGCGTTCCTCACCGAGGAGCCGGGCGCGCTGATGTCGCGCGAGCAGATCATGGAGGCGGTCTGGGACGCGAACTGGTTCGGGCCGACGAAGACCCTCGACGTTCATGTGGCGGCGCTGCGGCGGAAGCTGGAGGGCGCGATCGCGATCGAGGCGGTACGGGGGGTCGGCTTCCGGCTGGAGATCGTCAAGGACGCTGAGCCCTCGTGAACCGTCAGCTCATCCGCAGTTACATCCTGCTCGTCGCGGTGGCCATCCTGCTGTTCACGGTGCCGGTGGCCTTCACGCTCACCGACCAACTGCGGGACGACACCCGGCAGTCCGTCCTGCGCGAGGCCAAAACCATGGCGTTGCTGCTGGGCACCGGAGACCGCATCTCGTGCGGGGCCCTGACCGAGGTGGCCAGGGCCTACGGCGCGGCGACACCCGGCGACGTCCAGGTCACCCCCACCAGCAACTGCGCTCCGGACCTGCCGAGGCCCACCGCGGACGCGGCCCTGACCCGGGCCCTGGACGGGAACCGCTCCACGACCGACTGGGGTTCCGACTTCATCTGGGGCAAGAGCCTTACGATCACCGTCCCCGCGCGGGGCGAGTCGGCCGTACGGATCGTGTACTCGACGTCGGACATGACCAACCGGCTGTGGAGCATCTGGGGTTTCCGCGCCGGGCTCGCCGTGCTCGTCCTGGCCGCCGCCGCCGCGATCGGGGCGTACGCCGCCCGCCGGATCACCGCTCCCCTCCGCGAACTCAACGGTATGGCAAGCAAGTTCAGCGACGGCGACCTGACCGCGCGCTCGCGGGTGACGGGCCCGCCCGAGACCCAGACGCTGGCCCGCACCCTCAACCAGGGTGCCGAGCGCCTCGACACCCTGGTCGCCTCACAGCGGATCTTCGTGGCGGACGCCTCGCACCAACTCCGTACCCCGCTCACGGCGTTGCGCCTGTCGCTGGACAACATCGCGGACGGCACCGACGACGAGTTCGTACGGGAGGACGTGGAGCAGGCGACCGCGGAAGTGGTCCGGATGAGCCGCCTGGTCAACGGGCTGCTGGTGCTGGCCCGCGCCGAGGCGAAGGTCACGGCGACGGAACCGCTGTCCCTCGGGGACATCGTGGACGAACGCCTGTCGGTGTGGAGGCCGGCCGCCGACGAGCGCGGAGTCACCATCGCGCTCAAGGGGAGTGGGGGTGTCGACGGCCGGCTGCTTGTGCTGGCCAGCCCCGGTCATCTGGACCAGGTACTGGACAACGTTCTGTCGAACGCCCTGGAGGTCTCACCGGACGGCGGGACGATCACCGTACGGGCGCAACCTCGGGGCGACGTAGTGGAGTTGACGGTGTCGGACGAGGGTCCCGGCATGTCGGACGCCGAGAAGTCCCGCGCCTTCGACCGCTTCTGGCGCGGCCAGGGCCTCACCGGGCGCTCCGGCTCGGGTCTCGGCCTCGCCGTCGTCAAACAGTTGGTGACGGACGACGGCGGCACGGTGACCCTGGCGGACGCGCCCGGGGGCGGGTTGTGCGTGGTGATCAGCTTGCGGGCGGCGGCTCAGAAGAGCGCCGGCTGACCTTCGGTGGTACGGCCGATCAGCCCTCGGGCATCGCCGACGAGTGGTGGCTGACGATCTTCCAGTTGCCGTTCCGCTTCTCGTACTCGTACGAGTAGCGCGCCTCGACGACCTTCTTCTTGCCGGTGGCCTTGTCCGTGAGCGTGAACTGGTACACGCCGGAGTCGAGCGCGGAGTCGCTGTCGAGGATGTCGATGTGCGTCTCGATCTTCTTGCCGACCGGCTTGTTCTGGAGGAAGTGCTCCATGTAGTCGACGATCTCGGCGCGGTCGGAGCGGACCTCGTTGGAGAGGGTGGGCAGCAGGACCGCGTCCGGGGCGTAACGGTCGGCGACAACCTGCGGGTTGCCGGTCTGCAGGGCGGCGTTCCAGCCGTCGAAGAGGGCGGCTATCTGCTTCTCGGAGGGCTTCTCGGGCTGGTCGCCACCCGCCGCACTGATCCCGACCGTCACCGTGGCGGCGGCGGCAAGGGCGGTGGCGGTGACGAGGGCGGCGCGGATGCGGGTCTTGCGGGTCATCGCAACTCCTGTACGGGTGAGGTGGTTTACCCCCTCCGCAGCTCCTGCGGTGGAAGTGACTCCAGCCTCTCTTTCTGCGGGTTAGCGCCCGTGCAAGAGACGTACAGGGCCCGGGAAGGGCCACCCCAATTCACGCAGGGCGACAGCCCGCTCACGCCTCGCGCCCACGGGCTCCACCATCGGTCCGCCGGTCCTGCCCAGGACGCTCACACTCGCCCCAGTACGGTGAGGCCGGTCCCCAACTCCCGCCTCTCAAGAGGAGAAGCCCCCGTATGACCTCCCGGCAGAAGCTGTTCACGCTCGGCACGACGGCGGTGGCCGTCGCACTGACGCTCACCGGATGCGGCGCCGGTCCGACGGACAGTGCCGACGGCGCTGCCGCGAGCCCCGCGGCGAAGGGTGCCGTCACCGAGGCGCAGGCGGCGAAGATCCTCGACACCTACGAGTCGGTCAACAACAAGGCCAACGCCCAGCAGGACTCCGCCCTGTTGGACACCGTGGAGGGCGGGCAGCTGTACGAGCAGAGCAAGGCCGACTACCGAGTGTTCGGGACCAAGTCGAAGAAGGAGCAGGCCGAATACCGCACGCCCTTCCACTACACCGGCCGGAAGTACTGGATCCCGGCCGGCAAGGACTGGTTCGCGGTGACGACCAGGGACAGTGGCTCCAAGAGCGAGGCGCTGCTGGTCTTCGGCAAGCAGTACGGCGACTGGAAGATGATGTCGGCCGTCCACTCGGAGGTACCGCTCCCCGCGATCGCCACCGACGACTCGGGCCTCGCCACCGCCGTCGACCCCGGCACCCGCGTCGGCACGCTCGCCCCGAACCAGATCTCGGCGGCGTACGAGGACCTGTACGCGACCGGCGGCACCAAGGCCGGCGCGGGCATCTCGCACACCACCGAGGCGGCGAAGGACGCGATCGAGACCCACGCCAAGCGCGACAACGGCAAGAACGCGAAGTACGCGACCGTCACGTACGTCGCCACACCCGCCGAGTTCGACACGGTCTACGCCCTGCGCCTCAAGGACGGCGGCGTCCTGGCGGCGCTGCCGACCGCGCACGCCTCCCAGTACGTGCTGAAGGCCGCCTACCGCGAGAACTACAGCATCACCCCGACCGAGGTGGAGTCGGCCTTCAACGGCCGCGAGCGGGACACCGTGGTGAACACCTACCAGGGCATGGCCCTGGCCGTCCTCCCGAAGACGGGGAAGCCGTCGGTGACGGCCCGCGAGTACCGGATCGTGGACTCGCAGTAACGTCCCCCTGGGCACGCGGGGCGGCCCCGCCCCGGCAGGTCGGCCAGGGGGCCGGCTACCTCACCGTCCGCAGCCCCAGCGGCTCCGCGATCTCCTCCACCATCACCTTGCCGGCCTCCTCCGCCAGGGTCTCGTCGCCGAGATCCTGGTCGGTGTCCAGGCCGTCCAGCTCCTGCAAGGGCTGGTTCAGGCGGACGTGGGCGACCAGGGACTGCAGGGCGCGCAGGGTCGCGGACGCCGTCGAGCCCCAGTTGGAGAAGTAGGAGAACTGCCACCACCACAGGGCCTCCGTGGTGCGGCCGGCGCGGTAGTGGGCCATGCCGTGGCGGAGGTCGGCGATGACGTCGGCCAGGTCGTCGGAGATACGCGCCGGGACCGGGGCCTTGCGGGGCTCGTAGGGGTCGAAGACCTCCGAGTAGACGTCCACCGGGTCCAGCATCAGCGCCAGCCGTTCGCGGATGTCGTCCACGTCCGGTTCCGGGCCCATGTCGGGCTCGTAGCGCTCGTCCGGGAGGATGTCCTCGTGGGCGCCGAGGCGGCCGCCGGCCAGCAGGAGCTGGGAGACCTCCAGGAGGAGGAAGGGCACCGCCGAGTCCGGCTCGTCGCCCTTCGCCACCTCGGTGACGGCCACCAGGAAGCTCTCCACCTGGTCGGCGATCTGGACCGCGAAGTCGTCGGGGTCCTGCCTCGTGTTGTACAGCGTGGCGTCAGACATCTAGGAGTCGTCTCCCCTCGAAGGCGCGGCCAAGGGTCACCTCGTCCGCGTATTCCAGGTCGCCGCCCACAGGGAGGCCGCTGGCCAGGCGGGTGACCTTGAGGCCCATGGGCTTGATCAGGCGGGCGAGGTACGTCGCTGTGGCCTCGCCCTCCAGGTTCGGGTCCGTGGCCAGGATCAGTTCCGTGATCGAGCCGTCGGCGAGACGGGCCAGGAGCTCCCTGATCCGCAGGTCGTCCGGGCCCACGCCCTCGATGGGGCTGATCGCGCCGCCCAGGACGTGGTACTTGCCCCGGAACTCACGGGTCCGCTCGATCGCCACGACGTCCTTGGGCTCCTCGACGACGCAGATGACCGTCGTGTCCCGGCGCGGGTCGCGGCAGATGTTGCACAGCTCCTCCTGCGCGACGTTCCCGCAGGTCGCGCAGAAACGGACCTTCGCCTTCACTTCCAGGAGCGCGTGCGCGAGCCGCCGTACGTCCGTGGGCTCCGCCTGAAGGATGTGGAAAGCGATCCGTTGCGCGCTCTTGGGACCGACGCCGGGGAGTCGCCCCAGTTCGTCGATGAGGTCCTGGACCACGCCTTCGTACAACGGACTGCCTTTCCTGGTGCTTCAGCACAACGGTTCACGGTTCCCGGTGCACGGTTCGCCGGTTCTTGGTTCCGTCCGGCCTGCTGTACGTACCGTAGTTGGCCTCTGCCCGCCTGAGGAAGGCGGGACGGGGGGCGCGGCGAGGCGAACGTCAGAACGGCAGGCCCGGGATGCCACTTCCGCCGCCGCCCAGACCCTGGGCCAGCGGGCCCAGCTTCTGCTGCTGAAGCTGCTGCGCGTTCTCGTTCGCCGCCTGTACGGCCGCCACGACCAGGTCGGCGAGCGTCTCGACGGTCTCTTCAACAGATGCAGCCTCCGGGTCGACCGCCTTCGGGTCGATCTTGAGGGCCCGCAGTTCGCCGGCGCCCGTCACGGTCGCCCTGACCAGACCGCCGCCCGCCTGCCCGTCGACCTCGGTCCGCGCCAGCTCCTCCTGCGCGTTCGCCAGGTCCTGCTGCATCTTCTGGGCCTGCTGGAGCAGCTGCTGCATGTTGGGCTGGCCACTACCGGGGATCACGATCAGCTCCTCGTCGTCTGTAGTCGTCGTTGCCTGTAGTCGTCGTTGCCTGTAGTCGTCGTTGCCTGTAGTCGTCCACAGATATCCGCAGTTGTCCGCAGATATCTGTGGTCGTCCGTACCGAAATCCGCGTTCAGCACGAGCCTACGTGGTCAAGTCGGCCGTCGCTCCAGCACTCTTTCGAGTGAGCCGGTCCCCTGGCCTACACCTGACCAAGAGCCCCTTCCGAGCGGAAAAGATCCGAAAGCCCGGTTACCGCCACCCATTGGGCGGTAGGAATGGGGCCGCGCGACAGCTTTACAACAGCACCAGCACGTCACGCGGGCACCCCTACGGTGTCACGCACTGTGACGGATTGTGGTCAGTCTGCTCAGGTGAGGGAGTGCCGGGTGAGCCAGCCGGAGATGCAGCCCGAGGGGCCGTCTCAGAGACCGCCCCACGACGGGCGGAGCGAAGGTCCCACCGGACTGGGCTTCGCCGGGCTGCGGCCCGGAGACCTCACCGGACGGCCCTTCCCGCTCGGAGACTGGGGTGAGCCGGCGCCTCGCCTCGACGAGCTGTACCGGTGGGTGGAGCAGGGGGCCCTGGAGACGTCGGCCTGGTACCTCGCCGACCGGGTCTGGAAGCGCCGGGGCGCCCGGGTGCTGCGTACGGGCGCCGCGCTCGGGGCGGTCGCCGGGGCCGCGCTGCCGCTGTTCGACCTCACCGGGGTGATGGGCGGGGTCGCCCCCTGGGGGTATCTGGCGCTGCTGATCGCCGTGGCGTGCGTGGGCGTCGACCGGTTCTTCGGGGTCACCTCGGGCTGGATAAGGGACGTCGCCACCGCGCAGGCCGTGCAGCGACGGCTTCAGGTACTGCAGTTCGACTGGGCTTCGGAGAGCGTACGAGAGGTACTGGGCCCCACGGAGGGAACGGCGGGCGAGGCCGCCGACCGGTGCCTCGGGGTACTGCGACGCTTCTCGGAGGACGTGACGGAGCTGGTGCGGGCGGAGACGGCGGACTGGATGGTGGAGTTCGGGACGGGCTCCGCGCCGCTGGGCATCCAGTCGGCGGGCATGGGAACGCCCCGCCAGGACGCGACGGTGCACCAGGGCCGCTTCGGGGTCGCCCCGGGGGCCCGCCCGAACATGCCCCGGCAGAGGCCGCCTGAGGCGCGCTGACGTGAGGTGACGTGACGTGACGTGAGGAAACCCGGCGGGGATTACCCGGCGGGGTTTCCTCACGTCAGCGCGGCCCCTTGCACAGCCCCCTCAGCCCCCTCAACCCCCGGAGGAGTCGTCGCACAACCGCTCCCCCTCAGTAGACGTGCACGGGATGTGCCCGTTGTTTCTGATGGCCGTCTGGCCGTGGTTTCTCACGTAGTTGAGGAAGCTGCCGGCGAGTGAGGCGGCGGGCAGGTCGCCGTAGGTGTAGGCGTATTCGACGCCCCGGTACGGGTAGGGGCTCTCGGCGTACTCGATCGCGTTGACGTCGGCGCCGTCGCCGTCGAGCGGCACCCGGGTCACGGTCCGGCGGAGGATCGCCTGACCGAGTTCGCTGTAGCCGATCGCGCCCCGCGTCGCCGCGACCTTCTGCAACACGTCCTCCGTGTTGTCGAGTTCGCAGCGCACCGGCGCGGAATCGTCCTCCTTGAGGTCGCAGCCCAGCGAGGTGCTGGGTACGCCCTCCCACTTCCCGTCGAGAACCCGGTCCTGGAAGACCTGCCGGGTGCCGGAGTCGGCGTCCCTGCTGACCAGCACCACGCGCCAGTGCGGCAGCGCCCGGTCGAGCTCGTCCCAGTATCCGACCGTCCCGGAGTAGACGCGCCGCACCTGCGCCAGGGTCAGGCCCCGCTGGAGGCGGAGCCCCTTGTCGGCGACCAGGGTGAAGACGGACAGGGCGACCGGCTCGGCCCGCAGTGCGGGGCCCGCGCTCTTGTTGCGGCCGTCGGAGAACGCGATCGTCGACGCCCGGCTGCTCCTCGACTCGCCCTCCATGTCGGCCAGTTCACCCACACCGGAGGTACTGCCACGCGCCTCGACCTTGATGTCGGAGCCCTCGCAGTCCTTGTCGTACTCCCGGGCCAGTTCCTTCGCCACGAGTGCGAAGGCGGTCGAGCCGACGACCGTCAGCGTGCCCTTCTCGCAGCCGAGCGGCGCCGGAGTGTCGTCACGGACGATGACGATGCTCGCGAGGGTGACGACGGAGGCCGTGAGGATGACGGCGATCAGCCGGGCCGCCCGGCTGAACACGGGCGGCTTGTCGTCCGGCGTCGCACTGCGGTTGGGGTGCACCTCGCCTTCGCGGATACCGCCGACGAGCCTGATGTCGCACCCCACGTCACCGCCGGACAGCAGCACGAGCAGCTTGAAGTGCTCGCCCCGGTTGAGCGGGACGCGCGGGATGCGCAGGGTGTTGCCGCCGACGTCGTAGCCGAAGCCCGCGTGCGGGGTGAAGTGGCTCATGAGGTGGTCGATGCCGGACGGCTGGGTGACCGACACACCGTGGATGGCGCGATCGGTGAACTCCACGGTGAGACCGTGCAGTTCACGGCTGGTGTAGTCCTCGTGGGCGATGGCCTGCGAGCCGTCGTTCTCGATGCGCAGCAGCACGAGGGTGGCCCGGTGCATGCCGGGCGCCTCGTCGAACAGCCCGAGCCGGACGTTCGCCCGGCCGGTCTGGACGCCGTCGCCTATCGGGTTGTCCATCTGCACGCGGTACCCGACGCGTTTACGGCGCGGTACCCGGCGCTCGTACCAGATCATGACCGCCGAGGCGGCGATACCGACGGCCGCCGTCCCCACGGCAACGATGTTCTCTGCGCTCAGCCACTCCATGTGGGTGCCCCCGCAAGCCCCAGAGCCGGACGGTAACCGGACGACAGCCGGACCGACAGTGCGGTCACTCTACGATCGTCGACACCCCAAGTCCCTTACCGGGAAAGGAAGTTCGCCTGACGTTCAGCTGTCCTTCCCATACGTCAGCTGAGCCTCGCCGCCCGTCGTCGCCCGCCGCAGCTTGCCGTCCCCGAGCAGGGTGAGCGTCGAGGCGGCGCCCGGGGTGCAGGCGGAGGCCGGTTCGCCGGAGGTGACCTGGGTCGGGCCGATCCTCAACTGGGCGCCCTTGGCGGGACGTTCGGTCAGGGAGGCGACGAACTCGCAGTGGTAGACACCCGTGTCCGTGAGCCCGTCGGCGACCAGGGTCAGGATCTGGTCGCCCACCTTGCCCCGGGTGATGGTCAGTTGGCGCGTGTTGTGGCCCGAGGCGTTGTCGATCGAGGCGGTCCAGCTGCCGACGAAGCCGGACGGTACGCGGGCCGGTGGCGGCGAGACCGACCGGCTGGGCGAGGTCGGTGTGGTGCCGCTCGGCGAGGGGGCCGGGGTGTCGTCGCCGTTGTCGTTCAGCAGGGCGTAGATGGACGCGCCCGCGCTGAGGACGACGACCAGCGCGGTGGCGCCGAGGGCCATCGACAGCCGGGACCTCTTGCTCCGCCGCACAGGTTCCGCGTACCGCCCCGAATAGGGCACTCGCGTGCCCGGGGGCGTCGTGCTCCACGCGGGCGGTATGGCGGGCTCTTCGAGCGTCGGGTCCCCCGGCCAGACAGGAATCCGTTGGCTGTCGCCTGGCGTGGCGGCGAAGGGCTGCGCATGGTGCGGGGGATGGCCGTGGGCGGATTGCAGCGGCGGGGCGGTGGGCGGGGCGTGCTGGGTCGGGACGTCATCCGGCGCATCCACGCTGCCCCTCTCCTCCAGCACCGCCGTATGCCCCTTCCCGGGCACCCCCTCGGCCGCCTCCGCCTCGAGTAACTCCACCGCGTGCCGCCCCAGTTGGGCGACCAGTGGGCCCGGCAGCCAGGTGTCGCGCTCGTAGCCCGCCGCGACGGCGTCCGCCGACACCCCCGTACGTTCCAGGATCTGTTGCGGGGTGGGGCGCTGGGCCGGGTCCTTGTGGAGGCAGGCGCGGACGAGCTCGGCCATGCCGTCCGGGACGCCCGTCAGATCGGGTTCCTCCTGGGCTATGCGGAACATCATGGCGTGGGCCCCGCTGCCGCCCCCGGCGAAGGGCAGCTCGCCCGTGGCGGCGTACGCGAGGACGGAACCGAGGCAGAAGACGTCGGCGGCGGCGGTGATCCGGTCGCCCCGCACCTGTTCGGGCGCCATGAATCCGGGTGAGCCGATGAGCGCGCCCGCGCGGGTGAGGCCGCCCTCCGCGACGGTCTCCAGGGCGCGGGCGATCCCGAAGTCGATGACGCGGGGCCCGTCGATGGTGACCAGCACGTTGGACGGCTTGAGGTCCCGGTGGACGATCCCGGCGGCGTGGATGTCCTGGAGGGCGTGCGCGAGCCCGGCGGCAAGGATGCGCACCGAGCGCTCGGGCAGCGGCCCGTGGTCGTGCCCGACGACCTGCCGCAGGCTCGGCCCGGCGACGTACCCGGTGGCCAGCCACGGCACGTCGGCCTCCGTGTCGGCGTCGAGGACGGGCGCCGTCCAGCGCCCCCCGACGCGCCGCGCGGCGGCGACCTCCCGGCGGAACCGGTCCCGGAACTCGTCCTGCTCGGCCAGCTCCCGCCGGACCAGTTTGACGGCGACCGTGCGCCCCCGTTCGGAGCGCGCGACGTACACGTGCCCCATACCGCCCGCACCGAGCCGCGCCACCAGCCGGTACGCCCCTATCCACACCGGATCCCCGTCCCGGAGCTTGTCCATACGCGTGCCGCCTCCCCCGTCTCCCCTCCCCCGCACCCCCCTACTTCCCTCTCGGGACACGCGACAACCTGTCGCGTAAAGCGCCCTCCCGCAGACAGCACGCCGATTTCCAGCCGTCACCCGGGACCTCTACGCTCGCGGCATGACCCCTCAGCCCGATCCGCAGACCGGCGCGGCCGTGAAGGCCGCCGACCGTGCGCACGTGTTCCACTCCTGGTCCGCGCAGGAGCTCATCGACCCGCTCGCCGTCGCCGGTGCCGAGGGGGCGTACTTCTGGGACTACGACGGCAGACGGTATCTGGACTTCACCAGTGGGCTGGTCTTCACGAACATCGGCTACCAGCACCCGAAGGTCGTCGCGGCCATTCAGGAGCAGGCCGGGAAGATGACGACGTTCGCGCCCGCCTTCGCCGTCGAGGCGCGCTCGGAGGCGGCCCGGCTGATCGCTCAGCGCACCCCGGGCGACCTGGACAAGATCTTCTTCACCAACGGTGGCGCCGACGCCGTCGAGCACGCCGTGCGCATGGCCCGGCTGCACACCGGCCGGCCCAAGGTGCTGTCCGCCTACCGCTCCTACCACGGCGGCACCCAGCAGGCCGTGAACCTCACCGGCGACCCCCGCCGCTGGCCCTCCGACAACGGCAGCGCCGGGGTCGTGCACTTCTGGGCGCCCTATCTCTACCGGTCGAAGTTCTACGCGGAGACCGAGGAGCAGGAGTGCGCACGTGCACTCCAGCACCTCGAGGACACCATCACCTTCGAGGGCCCGTCCACGATCGCCGCGATCATCCTGGAGACCATCCCGGGCACCGCCGGCATCATGATCCCGCCGCCCGGCTATCTCGCCGGGGTGCGCGCGCTGTGCGACCAGTACGGGATCGTCTTCGTCCTGGACGAGGTCATGGCCGGGTTCGGGCGGACCGGCGAGTGGTTCGCCGCCGACCTGTTCGACGTCGTGCCCGACCTGATGACCTTCGCCAAGGGCGTCAACTCCGGCTACGTCCCCCTCGGCGGGGTGGCGATCTCCGGCGCCATCGCCGAGACGTTCGCCACTCGCCCCTACCCCGGCGGCCTCACCTACTCCGGGCACCCCCTCGCCTGCGCCGCCGCCGTCGCCACACTGACCGTGATGGCGGAGGAGGACATCGTCGGGCAGGCCGCCCGCACCGGCGAGAACATCCTCGGACCGGGACTCAGGGAGCTGGCCGCGCGTCACCCGAGCGTCGGCGAAGTGCGCGGTACGGGCGTCTTCTGGGCCCTGGACCTCGTACGGAACAAGGAGACCCGGGAGCCGCTGGTGCCGTACAACGCCGCTGGTGAGGCCAACGCGCCCATGGCCGCGTTCGGCGCCGCCGCGAAGGCGAACGGGCTGTGGCCGTTCATCAACATGAACCGCACCCATGTCGTCCCGGCGTGCAACGTCTCCGCGGCCGAGGCCAAGGAGGGACTGGCCGCGCTGGACGCCGCGCTTTCGGTCGCCGACGAGTACACCGAGTAGTCGACCGAGTGGTCCGCAGTAGTCGTCGGGAAGGGCAACGGCGAGTGCACCGGGGAGTCCGCCGAGGAGTCCCCCGGGGAAGAATCTCGCCGGAACCCGAACGCGTAAGGTGACGTGCTCGTAGACATAAGCGAGTAGTCATCCGCACGCGTGAAGGGGGAGGGCCCCGACCATGCCCGCCAGCAGTGGCAACGGAGCCGTGACCCGCAGCACCCTGCGGCAGCAGATCGCGGACGCGCTCCGCGACGAGGTGCTGGCGGGCCGTCTCCAGCCTGGTCAGGAGTTCACGGTCAAGGAGATCGCCGAGCAGTACGGCGTCTCCGCCACCCCCGTCCGCGAGGCCCTGGTCGATCTGTCGGCCCAGGGCCTGCTGGAGGCCGACCAGCACCGCGGCTTCCGGGTGCCCGAGTACTCGCTCGCCGACTTCCGGGGCATGGTCGAGGCCCGTGGACTGGTCACGGACGGTATGTTCCACGGCCTGGCGAAGGGGCTGGCGGCGGCGGGATCCTCGGGTGTCGGGTCCGGCGGCCGGGTGGGCGGCTTCGCCAGTGACAGTCCGGGGCCGCGCGGTTTCTTCGTCCGCGTCGGCGACCCCCGTGCCGCCGCCGCCCTCGCCGGTGTCCGCCGCCGGGGCGAGGAGGCGCGGCGCGCCGCGACCGCCGGTGAGCTGAACATCCTCATCGGCTACGACCTGCGCTTCTGGCGCGAACTGGGCGCCCTGTTCGGCAACCAGTACCTCACCGACTTCCTGCATCGGCTGCGCGTCCAGTCCTGGGTGTGCGCGGTGCAGCACCTGCGGCGCCACGACGACCTGCGCGGCCGTCTGTGGTCCGGGCACACCGAGGTCGTCGACGCGCTGACCCGCCGCGACCTCGCCGAGGCGCACCGGATAGTGGACGAGTACGACGCGCACTCCCTCGCCCTCATCGAGGGCCTGGCCACTGACGTCGGCGCGACCGGCGGGAGCGACAGCCCGGCCCCGGAGCGGGACGACGACATCACCGCGCCCGGAGGCAACGGGGGCACGCACGGATGAGCGCTCCCACCCGTACCACCGGCACCCTCGACCTGACCGTCGTCGTTCCCGCGTACAACGAGGAAGAGCGGCTCGGCCCCACCCTCTCCGCCATCACCGGCCACCTCCGGGAGAACGAGGCCCGGTGGGGCGCCTGGGAGGTGGTGGTCGTCGACGACGGTTCCACCGACGGCACCCGCGACCTCGTCACCGGCCTCGCCGACCCCCGCGTCCAGCTCGTCACCAGCCCCCGCAACCGGGGCAAGGGCCACGCCCTGCGCCTGGGCGTGGCCGCCTCGCGCGGCGCCCGCGTCCTGGTCACGGACGCCGATCTCGCGGCGCCGATCGAGGAGCTGGCGGTCCTGGACGAGGCGCTGACCGAGGGGCACGCGGCGGCCATCGGCTCCCGTTCCGTCCCCGGCGCGACGATCGAGCACCACCAGCACCGGGTGCGGGAGTTCCTCGGCCGGGCCGGCAACTTCCTGATACGCCGGGTCGCGGTCCCCGGCATACGGGACACCCAGTGCGGTTTCAAACTGTTCGACGGCGACCGTGCCCGTACGGCGTTCGCCGCGTCCCGGCTCAACGGCTGGGGCATCGACGTCGAGGTCCTCCAGCACTTCCGCCGCGCGGACTGGCCGGTCGCCGAGATACCGGTCCGCTGGGCCCACCAGTCCGGCTCGAAGGTACGCCCGCTCGACTACGCCCGCGTCCTCGCCGAGCTGGCCACCCTCAAGGCGCGCGCGCTGCGCCCGGCGGACGTCCTCGCCGTCACCCTCTTCCTCCTCATGGCGGTCGCCCTGTACGCGGGCCGCTGGCTCGACCCGGCGCACCGCTACCTCCCCGACTCCCTCCAGGACCAGAACCAGTGGGAGTGGTTCTTCGCGGTCACCGCCGACAGCGTCAGCCACTTCGCGAACCCCCTCTTCACCGACCTCCAGGGCTTCCCCGACGGCGTGAACCTCATGGCCAACACGGTCATGCTCGGCCTCTCCGTCCCCTTCACACCGGTCACGCTCATCGCCGGCCCGGCGGTCTCGCTGGCCCTGGTGATGACCCTGGGCCTCGCGGTGACGGCCGCGGCCTGGTACTGGCTGATCGTGAAGAGGGTCGTACGGCAACGGGGAGCGGCCTTCGCCGGCGCGGCCCTCGCCACCTTCGCGCCCCCGATGGTCAGTCACGCCAACGCGCACCCGAACTTCGTCATCCTGTTCATGATGCCGCTGATCATCGACCGCGCCCTGCGGCTGTGCGAGAGCGAGCGGGTCACCCGTAACGGCGTGATTCTGGGCCTGATGGCGGCGTACCAGATCTTCCTGGGCGAGGAGCCGCTGCTGCTGGCGGCGATGGGAATGGTGTTGTTCGCCCTCGCCCACGCGGCCCTGCGCCCGGACCTGGCGAAGGCCGCCTGGCGCCCGCTGCTGCGCGGCCTGCTGATCGGCGGCGCGGTCTGCCTCCCGATCGTCGCCTTCCCCCTGACCTGGCAGTTCTTCGGTCCGCAGAGCTACAAGAGCGTCCTGCACGGCGACAACGCGGGCAACAGCCCGCTCGCGCTGCTCTCCTTCGCCGAACGGTCCCTCGTCGCGGGCAACAGCGACCGCGCGAACGCGCTCTCCCTCAACCCCACCGAACAGAACGCCTTCTACGGCTGGCCCCTCGTCCTCCTGGCCTTCGCGATCGTCGTACGGATGTGGGAGCGCACGGCGGTGAAGGCGCTCGCCTTCACCGCGGTCGCCGCCGCGTTCCTCTCCCTCGGCCCCGAGTTCCGGATCCCGCTGACCGACACCGTGCTGCCGGGGCCCTGGGCGCTGCTCGCGAAGAAGCCACTGTTCGAGTCGGTGATCGAGGGCCGGGTCGCGATGATCTGCGCCCCCGCACTGGGCATGTTGCTGGCCCTCGCGATCGAACGACTGGCGGCCACCCGCCACCTTCCGACGCAGTACGTCGGCACGCTGGCCGTCCTCCTCGCCGTGCTGCCGATCGTCCCGGCGCCGCTGAAGTCGGCGGAGCGCGCCGAGGTGCCCGCCTTCATCACGGACGGCACCTGGAAGTCGTACGTCCGCAAGGGCGAGTCGCTGGTGCCGGTGCCGTTGCCCGATCCCGGCAACGCGGAGGCGCTGCACTGGCAGACAGCGGCCGGCCTCGGTTTCAAGCTGCCCGGCGGGTACTTCAACGGGCCGTACGGCGCGGAGCGCGTCGGTATCTACGGCGCGTCGCCGCGCTTCACCTCCAACATGCTGCGGGACGTGCGCTACACGGGCGTCGCGCCGACGATCGGCCCCAACTGGCGGGCGCAGGCCAAGAGGGACTTCGCGTACTGGAAGGCGGGCGCGCTGGTGCTGGCCCCGCAGGGCAACGACGGGTTGCTGCGCGAGACGCTGGAAAAGCTGACGGGCGAGCGGGGTAGGTGGACGGGCGGCGTGTGGGTATGGGATCTGCACGACGGGTCACGACCGGTGGCCCGGTGACGTGTGGCCCGGTGACGACCTGGTGATGGCACAGCGATCGCCGTGACCTGTTCCTGTCGGTGTCTGGCCCGCAAGAGGGAAGCCCGACCGGCGTACGACCTACTACGCTGCCCTGACTACGCTGACGTCTGAGATGCGAGGAGTGCTCCTTTGGCCTGTGACCTGTGGCTGGTCCCACTCGTCGACGTGCTGTGCCACACCCCCGACAACCCCTTCGCCGAGGAACTCGCCCTCTACGACAAGGTGCTGGGCGAGGCAGGACTGCCACCGGTGCCGGTGTACTCGTACATGCCGGGGCTGTCCGGCGACGTGGGCCCCATCGCGGGCTTCGACTACGACGCGCTGCACTTCCTGCGCCGCGTGTACCTCCTCCAGGTGTGCGGGCTGCCGGTGACGCCGGTGGGCGAACTGGGCAGCGACTACGAGCAGTTGCTGGAGATGTTCGAGGCGACCGCCCAGCAGTCCCACCTGGTCTGGCACTACGACCACGCGGGCGCGTACGTCCCGGTGGACTTCCCGCACCCGCTCTCCAGCGACGAACTCCTGGCGGGGGGCGGCCCGTTGGGCTCGTCGCAAACCCTCCTGAGGGAGCTGGAGTTCGTGGCCCCCTCGATCGGCATCAACCCGTCGAACCCCCCGCTGGCCCCGGCCCCGCCGCTGACACCCACGTCACTGGAGGAACCGGCGGCACCGGCCCCGTACGACGACAGCCCGTTCGCCCGGGAACGGCACGTGTGGCTGGGACTCAACGCGGCGGCGACGCGGAGTCTTGCGCAGGGGTCGATGATCGTCTTCAGCTGAGCGACGGGTGGCCGGGGCACGCTCGCTCTCGCTACCGCCCGCTCAGCGGATCTGGGAGAGACCCTTCTGCAGGTCGTCCGCGTTCATGATGGGCGTGTACGTGAGCTTGGCGTTGAACTGGGTGAAGAACGGTTCGGCGCTGGGCGGGATCTCGGAGCTGTCCTTCATGTCGAGGATCAGCCAGCAGGTCCGGTACCCGTCCTCGGGACCGAAGTACGCCGCCTCCGGCTTGAGGTGGTCGAGGGTCTCCTTCATCAGCTCCGGCAGCTTGCCGGTGCGTACCGACTCGTTGGCCTTCTCCGTGTCGAACTGCGCCTTGAGCATGACTCGCATCGCATTCACCTTCCCTGACAGACAGGACACACCTGGGACGGTACGGACTCGTGCGATATCAGGATATGCCCGGCATCTCGGCTTGGCGCATCCGCCGAACAAGCACCCGGGGGCCCACGGTCTTTGAGGGCGCGGGCCCCTCCCTACGGGGGATGGCTACCGCTGGCGCGGCAGCCTGAGGGTGCGTACGAGGGGCATGTCCGCGTACAGATCGGGTTCGACGGTCAGTACGCGCCGGCCGTTCGGCCAGTCCACCGTCGGCCGGGACAGATGGACCGCGTGACCGAGACGCCACTCCACCCCGTCACGCAGCAGCGCGCCCACGGTCGACGCGCCCGCGAAGTCCAGCTCGACGATCTCGACGGCGGGCAGGGCGCCGATGTGCTCGGCCAGCCCCTTGCGCATGCCGTCGGCGGCGGCGAGGCAGAGCGCGGGCACGTACACGTGGCGGGTGGGCCCGTGCTCGGTGTTCGACACGAACTGCGAGGCGAGCGAGTTGCCCGACCCGAGCGCCAGCAGCGCCGACTCGTCGAAGACGACACCGGTCGATCCCGACGGACCGGGCGATCCGGGCCTCCCGGCCCTCTTGGCGGCGCTCACAGGCTCTCCACCTCCTGTCCGGCCTCCAGGTCCTGCCACACCTTCTCGACCCGGTCGTGGTCCTCGTCGGTGAGGGTCACGCCGAAGTGCGTCTCGCAGTACGCCTTGGTCTCCTCGTACCGCTTCCGCAGCTCCTCCTGCGTGGGCGTGGCCCCCGCGAGCTCGGCGATCAGGTCGCGCATGGTCATCCCTCGCTCGCGGGCGAGCATCATGAGGCGGTCACGGACTGCGGGGTCGACCTTGACGGTGGTGTCAGTCATGACCAAAGTATACCGTCGGTATACCGTCTCGGGCCGCTCTAGCAATGCGGTCATCCTGTTCCCTTCCGGGTGGTAGGCCTGGCCGCACGGACGTACGACCAGGAGTCTGCGGGCCTACGCGGGCAGCGCCCGCCCCTGCAGCAGCGCGCGGGCCAGCGCACCGCCGCGCCGCGCGGCCTCGCGGTAGCCGGGCGCGAAGCCGCCCCCACGGGCACAAGGAAGTAGACGGCGCGACTCCCGTTCGCCTCCCGCACGACCGGCCCCGGCACCCCGCCGGTCATCCGCGCCTTGTATCGAGCATTTGACACAAGATCCCGACCGGGGCATCTTGTATCCACCACTTGATACAAGACGATCTGGGGGGATCTCCAAAATGCTCGACATGCTCGACACCGTCCCGCTCCGGTCCCGGATCCTCGACCACGCCGAGTACTACGCCCGCTGGTCCGGTCTGGCCATCGGCCTCGTGGTCGCGCAGGGGTTGTCCACGCTGGGGGACGTCGAGTTCGAGCAGCGCGTCGTGTTCTGCATCACCGCCTTCGGCCTGTGCGCCGTGGCCGGTGTCCTGCTCGCCGACGCCCTGACCCTGCGCCCCCAGGAGGCGGTGCGCACCGCGAGTCTCGCCCCGCGCCTGGTCAGGAACCATGTGCCGCCACGCATGGGCCCCCTGATCGCCCTCCAGGGCGTCTCCCTCGTCGCCCTGCTGGCGATCACGGCCGCGACGGCCTCCGTCGACCCCGACCGCATATTCAGCACGGGCAAGGTCCTCCACGTCACCTGCAACGGAATGCGCGCGCCCCTCGGCCCCTGGCCCGGCCTGTACTACAGCCTCCCGATGTTCGGCGCGCTCGCCGTCGCCACCCCCACCTGTGTCTGGGCCCTGCGCCGCATCGCCGACGGCCCGGGCGAGGAACAGCAGCGCCGTGACCGCGCGTGGGCGGTCACCGGGGCCTGGGGCCTGCTGGTGTCGAGCCAGCAGCTGTACGCCGTACTGATGGTCACCGTCTCACTGACGGAGACGGGCTGCGCAGGCGCGCTGGGCGCCCTCACCTTCTGGGTGTTCTACCCCCTGGCCCTGCTGAACCTCTTCACCGTCGGCTGGTCCCTGGTCACCGTGGTCGCCCCCCGCGCGGTCGAGAACGAGACGGCCGAGGACGGGACCGGCAGCGATGAGTGACCCCGCCGTCCGGGTCGACACCACCAGCCAGGTACCGCCGTACGAGCAGATCCGCGCCCAGCTGGCCGCGCTGATCCGCACCGGCCGACTGGTCGCCGGAGAGCGCCTGCCGACCGTGCGCCAGCTCGCCACCGACCTCGGTCTGGCACCGGGCACCGTGGCCCGCGCCTACCGGGCGCTGGAAGCCGCCGAGTTGATCCGTACCCGCCGTGGCGCGGGCACCCGGGTCGCGGCGCTCCCGTCCGAACCGTACGCGCACGATGCGGACCAACTCACCACCCTGGCCCGGGACTTCACCTCCGCCGCCCGAGCACTCGGCGCCGACACCGAGGACATCCTGACCGCCGTCCGGGACGCTCTGGACCCGGGTCCGACGTCCCCGTCGGCCACCGCCGCCGGCCGAACAGGCGGTGACCCCAAGACGGCCGGCGTCGGCGCGAGTCGCCGCACTTCGTAGGGCTGTAGGGCTGTAGCCGGTCGGCAGAGATCCGCCCGTTCAGACGCTCCGCGCGCTGATGTCACCGTGGCTGGTGGTCGCCCGGATGGTGAGCGGGGATTCGGCGCCCTCGGTGTTCTGGAGCCCGTTGTCGATGCGGCCGTACGAGGTGCCCGCGTCCAGGGACGCGGAGACCCCGCGCGCGGCGCCCACCGAGATGTCGCCGGACTCGGTGCGCAGGGTGACCGTGCCGCGTACCGCCTCGGTGATGCGGAGGTCGCCCTTCTGGGTGCGGAGTTCACCGGGGCCACCCATGCGGCCGACCGTGATGTCGCCGGCCTGGAGGGTGAGGCGGGCACCCTCGGTCTCGTCGAGCTTGACCGTGCCCTGGGCGCACTCGTAGGTGACGTCGCCGAGCCGTCCCACGCCCCGGAGTTCCGCGCTGGCCGCCTTCGCCTCGACGCGGGAACCGGCGGGCAGTTGGACGGTCACCTCGACCGACCCGGAGTTGCCGAGGATGCGGTTCTTCGCCGGTGCGGCCTCGATCCGCAGGACGCCGTCGCCGTCGTAGGCGACCGTGATCTGCTCCGCCGCCTTCACGTCGCGGCTCGACGAGGCGCTGGCCGGCCGGACCTCGACGGTGGTGTCCGCGCGGTCGGCGGCGATGAACTGGATGCGTCCCGCAGGGATGTCGAGGCGGGCGAGGATCGGGGCGGTGGTGTCGAACTTCTGCATTGCGATCTCCTTGACCGGGCTTCGCGTTGTCGTTTCGAACAATGGAAAAGCTACGTTGCGTTCCAATATTCAGCAACTAACTCGTTGCACGAGATCAGCATCATCACAGGTTGAAGGCGAGTTTTCATTGCAATGATTTCCGATGTAACGCAACACGGGACACCCTTGCGTTGCAATGCAATGGACGTGAACGCTATGGTCGGGGCGCCCCGCACCCAGTACCAGCACCAGTCCACCAAGGAGACCCCCGATGCCGGGAGGCAGGCTCACCCAGTCCGAACGTCAGCAGATCGCGCTGGGGCTGGCCGACGGCCTGGCCTACGCCGAGATCGCCCGGCGTCTCGACCGCCCGACCTCCACCGTCACGCGCGAGGTGATGCGCAACGGCGGCCCCACCGCCTACCGCGCCGACGTCGCCCACCGCGCCACCGAACGCCGCGCCCACCGGCGCAGGACCACCGCGCCCCGGGGGCCGCAGGCGCCGGCCCCTGCCTACGGACGTGACCCCGAGGCCGTACGCGAGTACGAGGAGGTGTTCACGGCCGTCCTCACCGCGTCGGGCATGCCCACGATGATGTCCCGGGTGATGGCCTGCCTCACCCTCACCGACTCCGGCAGCCTCACCGCGGCCGAGCTCGTCCAGCGCCTCGACATCAGCCCGGCGTCCGTGTCCAAGGCGATCACGTTCCTGGAGAGCCAGGGCATGGTCCGCCGGGAACCGGGCGAACGCCGCCGCGAGCGTTACGTCGTCGACGACGACATCTGGTACGAGTCGATGATGGCCAGCGCCCGGTCGACCGCCCAGATCGTCGGCATCGCGCGACAGGGCGTCGGCGTCCTCGGCTCCGGCACCCCGGCCGCCGCCCGCCTGGAGAACATCGCCCGCTTCCTCGACTTCGTCTCCGAGAGCATCGCCCGCGCCGCGGAACAGGCCCGCGAAATCCTGCACACGAAACCCGCGCCGCCGGACAGAGACAACGACGCGACCAGGTGACGCCCGACAGGTCCTGGGAATGCGTCACCTTCCGGCAGACCGCGCCCCTCCCCCGGGGACGCGTCCGCATAATGACACAGGCCACTGACGGTGAAGCCGGCCCCTCAGGCCGGGAACACCGCCGTCCCGCCCTGCGTCAGCTTCCAGTTGGTGACCGCGAAGTCGGCGGGGTTCAGGGTGCCCTTCGTCGTCACGTAGTCGATCATCAGCTGGCGGATCTCGTTCGTCGAGCTGTACGCGATGGCCGCGCCGGCGATGTGCGGGTAGCCGCTGCCGCCGTTGGCGCGGTAGTTGTTCACCGCGACCACGAAGACCTGGTCGGCGGCGACCGGCGCGCCCTTGTAGGAGAGGTTCTTGATCCGGGACCCCTCCGGCGCGGCGATGTCGATCTCGTAGTCGACGCCGGCGGCCGTGTCGTACATGTAGTCCCAGAAGTTGTTGGCGTTCGTCACCGTCGCGGTGTCGACGGCGGTGCCCACCGGGACCTGGTGGTAGTACCGCGCCGCGAACTCCAGGTAGTCCTTGAGCTGGGCGCCCGTCAGCTTCTTGCCGTACAGGGTGTTGTCGTAGATGTAGAGCCCGGCGACGTCACGGATGGTGACATCCCCCTTGGGAATGTCCGCGCTGCGGCTGAAGGGCGCGGCGACGGAGATCAGCGGGAGGGCGGCGTCCGCCGTGGAGAGGCCGGTGGCGACGGCGGCCATCTGGACCTGGTGGATGAAGTCCATGACGGGGACGTCCTTCCAGCACGCCTCCGCCGCCGACAGGTCCGCCGTACACGTGCCGACAGCCGTGTTGACGTACTTCACGACGAGATCGTGGTCGGCCTTGAGCAGCTTGGTGATCTGCTCGTCCTCGGGGACCGCGTTGCTGTTGAGGGTCTTCGACTTGGTGCTGGTCACCTTCCACTGGCCGCGCTCGAGTTCGAGCTCGAAGTCGAAGACGGTCAGGCGCATGCCGTAGCAGTACGGCTCGGAGAGGACCACGTCCTTGCCGGTCTCCTTGTTCGTCACCGTGTAGGACGACACCTCGGTGTGCGTGTGCCCGACGAGGATCGCGTCGATCCCGGGCACCTGCTCCGCCACCAGGTTCGACGCGTTCTCGACGTACGGCAGCTCGTTCCCGTACGACGAACTGCCGTCCAGGCCCGAGTGATCCGTGAGGAAGACGACGTCACAGCCGAGGGCGCGCATGCGCGGGACGTACTTCTTCGCCTGCTCGACAAGCCCCGTGAACGACATCTTCCCGGCGACGTTGTCCTTGTCCCACAGGGCGATTCCGGGGTTCGTGAGGCCGAGGATGCCGACCTTGATGTCCGGCGCGCCGGGGACCCGGATGCGCTTGACGGTGTACGGCTGAAAGGCGGGCCGGAGCGTCTTCGCGTCGAGCGCGTTCGCGGCGAGGAGCGGGAAACGGCACTGGCTCTCGAACTTGCGGAGGGTGTCGATGCCGTAGTTGAACTCGTGGTTGCCGAGGGCGGCGGCGTCGTACTGCATGGCGTTCATGGCGACGGCCATGGGGTGCTCAGGGGCCCGCTTGCCCTTGGTGCCTGCTCCCGTGATCGGGTCCACGCGCGCGTAGTAGTACGCCAGTGACGTGCCCTGGATGATGTCGCCGGCGTCGACGAGCAGGACGCGGTCCGCGCCCTTCTCCGCGCGCTGCTGCTTGATGAGCGTGGCCACGCGGGCGACGCCGACCGAGTTGCCGGCCTTGTCCTTGTAGGGGGCGTCCGTGTAGTAGTCCCAGTCGAAGACGTGGCTGTGCAGGTCGGTGGTGCCCAGGATGGAGAAGGACCAGGTGCGGGGCGGCTTGCAGTGGCGTTCGGCGGCCTGCGCGGGCGCGGCCCCGACGGTCCCGGCAGCGGCCACGGCGGCACCGGCGACCGCCGACGTGTGCATGAACTGACGGCGGTCCATGGGTGAAACGGGCATGGGGGAACTCCTGAGCAGTCGGGGGCTACACGCGTAGATCGTGCTGGCACGCCGACCTTTCGAGAACCAAGAACAGGCCATGACACGCCATGTCCGGGTCAATTCAAGGGAGACGGGAGGACCCATGCGGTCCCGTTCATCTCGCGGAAACCTTCTGGCTGTGAGGGCCTGGGAGATCCAGAGGAACGGCCGACACACCGTGCGCGCTTGACTACGCTGTGTGGCAGCTGGCCAGTCTCAGGGGAAGGGCGCATCATGACGTTGATGACAGAGCGACCGATCACGATAAGCGGCACGGAGCCCCCCAGCTTCGAGGGCTTGCTCGACGCCCTCGACCAGCTCGACCTGCCGGACGGCTACAAGGCCGAGATCATCAAGGGGAACATCGTCGTGTCGCCGTGGTCGAAGGCGTACTACGCCGACGTAATGGATCTGGTCTGCGACCAGTTGCGCCCTTATTTGCCCGAAGAACACCGCATCAGCTGGGGACCCTTGTTGTATGTGTTCCCGGGCGCCGAACGCGCCTACGGCCCCGACATCCACGCCGCCCACCGGCGTACTCGTCGGACCACCAGCAACCGTCTGGACGGGGAAGGTCTCTCCTTCGTCGCCGAGCTGACCTCCCCCTCCACCAGGATCGACGACCTGACCGACAAGGTGCGGGTCTACGCGAAGGCAGGCGTCCCCGTCTACCTGGTCCTCGACATGCAGCAGGAAGAGGCCAGCCTGTTCCTGGAGCCGTACGAGCACGGCTACAAGTCCCGTCTGACCAAGCCGTTCGGGGAGAAGCTCTACATCCCCGACCCCTTCGGCTGCGAACTCGACACCGCCGGTTTCCAGGCCCCTCCGGACGAGAGCTGATCCCGGAACGCAAGGTGGGGCACCCCGTCGGACGGGGTGCCCCACCTCTGTTTTCGGCTGTCCGCGTCAGATGAACGAGTTGATCTCGATCGTCTCCGTGCGCCCCGGGCCGACGCCGATCGCCGAGATCGGTGCGCCGGACATCTCCTCCAGGGCCTTCACGTACGCCTGGGCGTTCTTCGGGAGGTCCGAGAACGACTTGGCCTTCGTGATGTCCTCGGACCAGCCGGGGAGGGTCTCGTAGATCGGCTTCGCGTGGTGGAAGTCGGTCTGGGAGTACGGGAGTTCCTCGACGCGCTTGCCGTCGATCTCGTACGCCACGCAGACCGGGATCTCCTCCCAGCCGGTGAGGACGTCGAGCTTGGTGAGGAAGAAGTCGGTCAGGCCGTTCACTCGGGTCGCGTACCGTGCGATGACCGCGTCGAACCAGCCGCAGCGCCGGTCGCGGCCGGTGGTGACGCCCCGTTCGCCGCCGATACGGCGCAGCGCGGCGCCGTCCTCGTCGAAGAGCTCGGTCGGGAAGGGGCCGGCGCCGACACGGGTCGTGTACGCCTTCAGGATGCCGATGACCCGGCTGATCTTCGTCGGGCCGACACCCGCACCCGTGCAGGCGCCGCCCGCGGTCGGGTTGGACGACGTGACGAAGGGGTACGTGCCGTGGTCGATGTCCAGGAGCGTGCCCTGGCCGCCCTCGAAGAGGACCACCTTGTTGTCGTCGAGCGCCTTGTTGAGCACCAGGACGGTGTCGGCGACGTACGGCTTGAGCCGGTCCGCGTAGGTGAGGAGTTCCTCGACGATCTGCTCGGCCTCGATCGCCCGGCGGTTGAAGACCTTGGTCAGGAGCTGGTTCTTGCCGTCCAGCGCCGCCTCGACCTTCTGCGTCAGGATCGACTCGTCGTACAGGTCCTGGACGCGGATACCGACCCGGTTGATCTTGTCGGCGTACGTCGGGCCGATACCGCGCCCCGTCGTACCGATCTTCCGCTTCCCGAGGAAGCGTTCCGTCACCTTGTCGACGGTGACGTTGTACGGGGTGATGATGTGAGCGTTACCGCTGATCAGGAGCTTGGACGTGTCGACGCCTCGCTCGTTCAGCCCGTTCAGCTCGGAGAACAGGACCGACGGGTCGACGACGACGCCGTTGCCGATGACGGGTGTGCATTCAGGTGTGAGGATTCCGGAAGGGAGGAGGTGCAGGGCGTACTTCTGATCGCCCACGACTACCGTGTGGCCGGCGTTGTTGCCGCCCTGGTAGCGCACCACATAGTCCACAGACCCGCCAAGCAGGTCCGTGGCCTTCCCCTTACCTTCGTCACCCCACTGAGCACCGAGCAGCACAAGTGCGGGCACGCGCGTACACCCCTTCCGGGCGGGGCATGTCCAAGGCCAGGGGCGTACGCGTCTGAGCTCACGGCTCATGCCTCGTACACCGGCGACCCTCGTCGGCCGCAACCCGTCGGACCCGGATGCCCCGGAATAGACCAAGCCCCTGGCGCAATAGCGCAAGGGGCTCTTGCACAAAGATGCTACCCGAGGAAGCGAGGCATGACCGAGGTGGCGACTTCCGACCAGCTTTTCGTGGTCATCGACCCGGTCGCCCGGCGGACGGACGGCGAGTCTGTACGAATCGCGAAAGACGTGCTCAGCGCGGGTGCGAGGACAAAAGTGTGCCTTCCGGAAGGGCCCGAGGAATTCGCTCGGGCACTCGCCAGAAGGGGCTCCCGCAGGCCGGTCGTCATCGGCGACGACCGGGCCCTTCTGCGTACGGTGGCCCTGCTGCACCGGCAGCGGGAACTGGCCGGATGCGCACTGTCCGTCGTCCCGGTGGGGGCGACCGCTGTCCTGTCCCTCGCCCGTTCGCTGGGGGTGCCCATGGGCACGGTGGCGGCGGCGCGGGCCGTCCTCGAGGGCGCCGAACGCCGCCTGGACCTTCTCGTCGACGACAGCGACGGCGTGGTGGTCGGCGCGGTCCGGATCCCGGCGGTACGGGGGTGGGCCGACTTCGGCGCCGACGGCTCCGGTGAGGCGGGGACGGACACCGGGGGTCCGGGTCGTCCCTGGCTCAGGACCTGCCAGTCCCTTGTACGGACCCTGGCGGCACGGCCGGTCCGAGGGGCGCGGGGAGCCCGGGTGGCCCCACCGACGGGCAGCCCCGGGCCCTCGCGGCTGCGCATCGAGGTGGACGGGGTGACTCTCGTGGACCTCGACCAGCCGGTGGAGGCGGTGACCCTGACGGCGGGGGTGCCGGGGGGCGCCCGGGTGGAGGTGCGCCCGGTGTCGGTCGGGGCGGAGGCGACGCCGCTGGACGCGGTGGGGGTACGGGTGACGGTGTCGGGGACGGATTTCCGGTACCGGGCGGACACGGGGGCGGTGAGTGGGCCTGTGCGGCGGCGGACCTGGGTGGTGCGCGAGGGTGCGTGGGGGCTGACGTTGCCGGGGTGAGCCCCCGCTGCCCCTGGGGGCTGCCGCCCCCAGACCCCCGCTTCGGCCCTGAAGGGGCCTCGTCCTCAAACGCCGGACGGGCTGAAGATGCGTGGGCGGCGCTGGAAATGTTCGGCCTGTACGGCCTCGTCCTCAAACGCCGGACGGGCTGGAGGTGCCGGCCGGCGCTGCTATTTCAGCCCCTCCGGCGTTTGAGGAGCGGGGGTTCGGGGGCAGCGCCCCCGAGGACGGGACGGGAAGGGGCGGCGGGGGCGAATCCGACTCGTCCTTCAGCCCCACCCCCGTCAGCCCCAGCTCAGCCGCCCTCCCCATCAGCCCCGCCAGTTTCGCCGCCGCCGTCTCGTACCGCAGACCCAACGGGGGCCGGATGTTGGACAGGCAGTTGCGGTCCGCGTCCGTGGTCGTACCGGGGCGCGGGGCGTACGTCAGATACGCCCCCAGCGAGTCCGCCGCCGACATACCGGGCCGTTCGCCGATCAGGACGACCACCATCGCGGCACCCATGGCGTGGGCCACGTCATCGCCGAGGGCAACCCGCGCCTGCTCGGCCAGGATCACCGGCGCCACCCGCCACCCCGGGGGCAGCAGTGTCGTCGTCGCCCGCACCACCGGCGCCGCGTGCTCGTGCACGGCCCGGCTGGACAGCCCGTCGGCCACGACGAACACCAGATCCCAGTCGCCGCCGGGCAGGTGCGCGCGGTCGACGGCGTCGAGGCGGCGCCCCAGGTCGGGGCGCTGAAGGTAGGTGAGCCGGTCGCCGGCGGCGCTGCGTACCCGTACCGTCGGGATGCCCGGCAGCGCGGCGGCGACCAGTTCCGGGGCGAACGGCGAGTGCACCGCGTCCCGCGCGGCGGCATGCGCGGCCTGCAACTCCAGGCGGTGGCGGGTCGGGAGGGCCGAGCCCGCGCGGCCCAGACCGATCCGGGCCTGGGTGTGCCGCCGCAGCGCCGCCCACATGGTCAAGTCATCAGACACCGTCAGGTCATCCGACACCGTCAAATCATCCGACACCGTCAAATCATCGGACACAGTCAAATCGTCGGATACAGAGGCCAGTTGACGATCCGTCATGCCGCCAGTTCCTTTCCGATCGCCGTCAGCGGATGTGCCGTACCGGAGACGTCCCGGATCGATCCCCGCTCGTCCAGCAGGCCGATACCGTCCAGCCAGGCCTCGAACTCCGGTGCCGGGCGCAGCCCGAGGACCTCGCGGAGGTACAACGCGTCGTGGTACGAGGCGGATTGGTAGTTGAGCATGATGTCGTCGCCGCCCGGCGTGCAGATCACGAAGGACGCGCCCGCGACCCCGAGCATGGTGAGCATCGTCGCCACGTCGTCGTCATCGGCGTCCGCGTGGTTCGTGTAGCAGATGTCCAGGCCCATGGGCAGGCCGAGCAGCTTGCCGCAGAAGTGGTCCTCCAGGGCGGCGCGGAGGATCTGGCGGCCGTCGTAGAGGTACTCGGGGCCGATGAAGCCGACCACCGTGTTCACGAGCAGGGGGTCGTAGCGCCGGGCCACCGCGTAGGCCCGCGCCTCCACCGTCTGCTGGTCGACCCCGTGATGCGCGTCGGCGGACAGCGCGCTGCCCTGCCCGGTCTCGAAGTACAGCGCGTTCTGCCCGACCGTCCCCCGGTTCAGCTCCCCCGCCGCCGCGTACGCCTCGTCCAGCAGCCCCAGGGTCACTCCGAAGGAGGCGTTCGCGGCCTGCGTACCCGCGATGGACTGGAAGACCAGGTCGACCGGTGCCCCGCGTTCCATCAGGTCCACGCTCGTCGTGACATGGCAGAGCACGCAGGACTGCGTGGGGATCCGGTACCGCTGGATGACCCCGTCCAGCAGTTCCAGCAGGTCACGTACGGCCTTGGGGCTGTCCGTCGCCGGGTTGATGCCGATGACCGCGTCGCCCGAGCCCAGCAGCAGACCGTCCAGCAGCGCCGCCGCGACGCCCGCCGGGTCGTCGGTCGGGTGGTTGGGCTGGAGGCGGGTGGCCAGCCGCCCCGGGAGCCCGATCGTCGACCGGAAGGCGGTCACGACCCGCACCTTCCGCGCCACGGCGACCAGATCGGCGTTCCCCATCAGCTTGGACACCGCGGCCACCATCTCGGGCGTGAGCCCGGCCGACACGGCGGCCAGGGTCTCGGCATCCGCCGCCTCCGACAACAGCCACTCCCGGAAGCCGCCCACCGTCAGCGCGGCCACCGGCGCGAAGGCGACCGGGTCGTGGGTGTCCACGATCAGCCGCGTCACGTCGTCGTCCTCGTACGGGATCACCGGCTCGGCGAGGAACCGGGTCAGCGGCACCTCCGCCAGCGCCCAGCGGGCCGCGACCCGCTGCTGGGCGGAGTCCGCGGCGAGGCCGGCGAGCCGGTCGCCGGAGCGCTCGGGGCTCGCGGCGGCGAGCAGGCGCGCGAGGGAGTCGAAGCGGTAGCGGTGGCCGCCGAGGGTCGAGGAGTACGTGCTCATGGCGACGACCGTACGAGGCACGTGTTGCCGTCAGATTTCTAAAGGTCTGGTTGACAAACATTTAACGCCCCGACACCCTTGACCGACTCATTCGGGCGACAGAGTTCCACCCCACCGGCAGCACAACCAGGAAGGGGCCACCCGATGGCAGTGGACGAGGGCGTAGCCTCGGCGGACAGTACGGACAGTGTGGGCAGCACCGACGCGGAGACGGTTCACCGGCTGAAGCCGAACGCGATCGGGTTGCTCGGCGTCGTCTTCATGGCTGTCGCCACCGCCGCGCCGATCACCGCGATGACGGGCAACGTGCCCTTCATGGTGTCGTCGGGCAACGGCATCGGCGCTCCGGCGAGCTATCTCGTCGCAATGGTCGTCCTGGCAATCTTTGCCGTCGGGTTCACCTCGATGGCGAAGCACATCACGTCCACCGGCGCCTTCTACGGCTTCATCTCCTACGGCCTCGGCCGCACGGTCGGCCTCGCCTCCGGGCTGCTCGCCACCTTCGCGTACGTCGTCTTCGAGCCCGCCCTGATCGGCATCTTCTCGACGTTCGCGACCACGACCGTGAAGGACCAGACGGGCGTCCACGTGCCCTGGTGGGTGTTCGCGATCGTCATGCTCGCGATCAACGCCACGGGTACCTGGTTCGGGGTGTCGGTGGCCGAGAAGCTGCTGGTCGTCCTGCTCGGCACCGAGGTGACGATCCTCGCCGCGATGGCGATCTCGGTCGCCCTGCACGGCGGCGGCCCGAACGGCTTCACCTTCGGCCCGGTCAACCCGGTCAACGCCTTCCAGGGCACCAGCGCCGGCCTCGGCCTCTTCTTCGCCTTCTGGTCATGGGTCGGCTTCGAGTCGACGGCGATGTACGGCGAGGAGTCCCGCGACCCGAAGAAGATCATCCCCAAGGCGACGATGATCAGCGTCCTGGGCGTCGGCGTCTTCTACGTCTTCGTGTCCTGGATGGCCATCACGGGCAACGGCGAGAAGGAAGCCGTCGCGGCGGCCTCGTCCGCGAACCCCCTCGCCCTGTTCTTCAACCCCACCGAGCACTACGTCGGCCACTGGGCCGTCGTCGTCATGCAGTGGCTGATGATCACCGGCTCGCTGGCCTGCGGCATGGCCTTCCACAACTGCGCCGCCCGCTACATGTACGCCCTGGGCCGCGAGGGCGTACTCCCCTCCCTCAAGCGCACCATCGGCCGCACCCACGCCTCCCACGGCTCCCCGCACATCGCCGGCCTGGTCCAGACGATCATCAGCGCCGTCCTGCTGCTCGCCTTCTGGGCCGCGCACAAGGACCCGTACACGGGTACGTACGTCCTGCTGGCCATCCTCGGCACGATGGCGATCCTCGTCGTCCAGGCCGTCTGCTCCTTCGCGGTCCTGGCCTACTTCCGCAAGAACCACCCGGAGAGCCGCCACTGGTTCAGGACGTTCACGGCCCCGCTCATCGGCGGCGTGGCGATGCTCGCGGTGGTGGTGCTCCTGGTGTCCAACATGGGCGTGGCGGCGGGCCCGGAGTCGGACTCACTGGTCCTCAGGTCGACCCCGTGGCTGGTCGCGCTGATCGCGGCGGCGGGCATCGGCTACGCCACCTACCTGAAGCACCGGGCCCCCGAACGGTACGCGCTGCTGGGGCGGACGGTGCTGGAGGAGACGAAGGAGCGGTAGCGACAGCTCGTCATCGAGTTCTCAGGCCCCGGGCGCGAAGCGATCGGGGCCTGAGACGAATAGCTTGATCTACAGCGAGAACCCCCGTGCCACGTGAAGAAACCCACCCGGCGCGCACGGCCCGCGCAGGGGCGGCGTTGACGGTGAGAGTGCCCGCGGCGGCCGGCGCGACAACGGCCGGTGTCGTCGTCAGGGGACGTCACGCGAGACGTGTTCGGGGGCTCATGGTGCCACCGTGATGGTGGAGTTGCCGCTGCTCCGGTATCCCTCGGTCGCGAGGATCATGTAGTGGCTGAAGCTGCCGAGGGGCATTCCCGCTCGCGCCCAGGCGTCGAAGTGGTTGCCGGTGGTGATGGTGCCGCCCGTCCGCTTCGATCGCCGCACACTCCAGTACTGGTTGAAGGTCTTGTTGCCTTCGACGGACGGGGCGTTGTAGCGCGTGGTCTGGTAGATGTCGTATGTGCCGCCGTCGCTGGTGACCGTGCCCTTGTACGTTCCCGTGGGCCGGTAGGTGCCCCAATTGTCGACGATGTAGTACTCGACGAGCGGGTCGGACGTCCACCCGTAGAGAGCCAGGTAGGCGTTGCCGGACGGGTTGAAGGTCCCCGAGTAGGTCACGCTCCTGCGTCCACCGTTGCTCCAGCCCTTGCCGGCGACGAAGTTCCCGGTGTTGCTCCATGAGGTCCTGTAGTTGCCGCCGGAGCCCAGGTTCATGGAGACCGTGCCCGGTGTGTCGGTCCAGAACGAGTGGTAGTAGCCGTTGTCGGTGCCGGTCTGGTTCGTGGTGACGGCCGTACCGGCTTGCGCGGTGCCGGTCCCGGCCGGCTGGGTCGCGGCCGATTTCACCAGCTTCCACTGCTGGTTGGCGCCGCCCGTGCCGGAGTACTGGATGACGGCCCCGCCGTCGGCCTTGGAGCCTCTGCGGACGTCCAGGAGCTGGCCGCTCCTGCGGGAGGTGAGGGTGACGGCCGTGGAACCGCTCACATCCTTGATCCGCCACTCCTGGGCGGTGGACGAACTGTCGTTCTGCTGCTCGGCGGCGGCCCCCTTGGCGGTCGAACCGCCCGCTATGCCGAGCACCTTGCTGCTGTTGCGGTTCACCAGCTCGTAGTAGCCGTCCCGGGTGGGCTTCAGCTTCCACTGCTGGTTGGGGGTGTGCTGGTCGGTCCACTGCTGGATGCGGGTGCCGGCGGCGGTGGAGTAGCCGTTGACATCCAACACCTTGCCGCTGTTCACCGACACCAGCCGGTAGTAGGCGTTGGCGTCGACCGTCGCGGCCTGCGAGTCCTCCTGCGAGAACAGGAGATACGGCACGACGAGCGCGGGCGCGCCGAGCAGTAGACCGGTCGCTGTCCAGCGACGGCGGTGCCGCCCGCGGCGTCCGCCGTTCGTGGGGTTCTTCATGGGGAGGTGCTCTCCTTGCATGCCGTTCACACCAGAGGAAAGGTGGATGCAGCTACCGGAATCGCCGGATCCGACTCCTTGTGGTAACAGGCCCCGCAAAGGGTTGCCTTGAGCCGGAAACTTTTTCCAGGTCACCTCGTGGTGCGGCAGGCGTTGATCAGCGGCCGGGTGACCCTGGTGCCCTTGGTGTCCACGGCCTTGGCCCGGAAGGACACCGAGCCGGGCGTCCTGGGCTGGTCCAGCGTCACCGGTGGCATGTCGGTCGGAGAGGGTCGCTCCCCCGGCGGATCGCTTGTCTCCTGTTGTTGATGTCTGAGGCAGGGGGCTCCAACGGGCAGCGCGCACCAGGAGTGTTCCGGTCCTTCGGTTTCCCTCCGGGGCCGGGATCACTTCCGCGGTCACGTCTCTACGTACTTCAGGCCGAGCAGACCAAGGCAGCCAAGAGCCCACACCACCAAGGGAGTTCGTGACCGGGACCGTCGGGAGTACGGGACCGCCGGGAGTACGGGACCGCCGGGAACGGTGCCCCGCGTCAGGAACCCTGGCCGAAGATCCTCGCCCGCTCCTCGTGCCACCGTTCCATCAGCTTGGTCAGCTCGCCCTCCATGAACTCGAAGAAGGCGAGCGTCTCGGCGATGCGCCGGCCGCCGGGGCTCTCCGCGCCGAGGCTGTCGACGCCCACCCGCAGGGTCTGCCCCCAGCGCTTGAGGACGGCGTCGCGGTTGGTCAGCGCCTCGTACCACTGGTCGCTGTGCACCCGGTACCGCTCGCGCCGCGAACCGGGTTCGCGCTCCCGCGACACCATGTGCACCTGGGACAGATAGCGCACGGCGCCGGACACGGCGGCCGGGCTGACCTGGAGCTGTTCGCCGAGTTCGGCGGAGGTGAGGGCGCCGGCGTCGGAGGCCAGGAGCGCGGCGAAGACGCGGGCGGCCATGCGCTGCATGCCGGCCTCGACGAGCTGGGCGGCGAAGCTCTCGACGAACCGGGACACCGCCTCGGGATCCCGTCCCGCCACGCCCTCTGCGGCGGCCACCGCCTCACGCGGTTCCGTCCGCTCCGTCCGTTCCCTCATGGGCCGAGTGTAACTGCCATTCATACACTTCCTTAACTTCACAAATTTCTGAAGTAAGCGTACGTTCGGAAACATGACGAAGGCCAGCCCCGCAGTCGAGGTGTCCGCGCTGCACAAGTCGTTCGGGAAGACACACGCCCTCGACGGTCTCGACCTGACCGTGGAGACCGGCGAGGTGCACGGCTTCCTCGGCCCCAACGGCGCCGGGAAGTCCACGGCGATCCGCGTCCTCCTCGGCCTGCTGCGCGCCGACTCCGGCACCGCCCGCATCCTGGGCCGGGACCCGTGGGCCGACGCGGTCGAGGCGCACCGCCGGATCGCGTACGTCCCCGGCGACGTCACCCTGTGGCGCAACCTCTCCGGCGGCGAGGTCATCGACCTGTACGGCCGACTGCGCGGCGGCGGGCTCGACAAGGGGCGCCGGGCCGACCTGATCGACCGGTTCGAGCTGGACCCGACCAAGAAGGGCCGCACGTACTCGAAGGGCAACCGCCAGAAGGTGGCGCTGGTGGCGGCGTTCGCGTCGGACGTGGACCTGCTGATCCTCGACGAGCCGACGTCAGGGCTCGACCCGTTGATGGAGGAGGTCTTTCAGCGCTGCGTGGCGGAGGAACGGGACAGGGGCCGCACCGTCCTCCTCTCCTCCCACATCCTCAGCGAGGTCGAGGAGTTGTGCGACCGGGTCAGCATCATCCGCGCCGGCCGAACCGTCGAGAGCGGCTCCCTCGCCGATCTGCGCCACCTCACCCGGACCAGCATCACGGCGGAACTGGCGGGCGCACCCAACGGGTTGGCGCGGCTGCCGGGCGTCCACGATCTCGACGTCAGCGGCAACCGCGTCCAACTCCAGGTCGACACCGACAAGTTGGACGCGGTACTGCGCTCGCTCACCGCGTCGGGCGTACGGTCGCTGAGGTCGACACCACCGACGCTGGAGGAGTTGTTCCTGCGCCACTACCAGGACGAGACGCCCTCCTCGCCGGCCGGGACGGTGGCCCGATGAGCGCCACGGCGACCCCTGCCGCCTTCGCGGCCCGTTCGGGCGGTGCGCGCCAACTGGCGGGCACCTGGGCGTTGTTGAGGTTCGACCTGCGGCGCGACCGGGTGCTGGTCCCGGTGTGGGTGACGGTGACGGCCCTCCTGGTCCTCTCCCTCCCGGGCTCCCTGGAGAGCGTGTACTCCACTCCCGCCGAACGCGCGGACCTCGCCCGCCAGTTGCTCACCAACAGCTCGCTGAGGGCCACGTACGGCCCGGTGTTCAGCGACTCGATCGGCGGTCTGACCGCCTGGCGCATCGGCGGCTACGCGGCGATCCTCGCCGCCGTCATGAGCCTGCTCGTCGTCGTACGGCACACCCGCGACGAGGAGGAGAGCGGACGCCAGGAACTGATCTCGTCGGCGATGGTCGGCCGCCGGGCACCGCTGACGGCGGCCCTGCTCACCGCCCTGGTCGCCAACGCCGCGCTGGCGCTGCTGATCACGGGCGGCCTGGCGGGCCGGGGCGCGTCGGGGGCGCTGGCGCTGGGCCTGGGCGTCGCGGGCGTGGGCACGGCGTTCGCCACCCTGACGGCGATCGTCGCCCAGTTCACGGAGAGCGCGCGACTCGCCAAGGGCCTCACGGGCGGCCTGCTCGGCGCCGCGTTCGTGCTGCGCGCGGCGGGCGACTCGGCGACGGACGACGGTTCGTCCGCGCTGACCTGGATCTCGCCGATCGGCTGGCTGGAGAACCTACGGCCGTTCGCCGACGAACGGTGGTGGGTGCTCGGGCTGTTCGTGGCCGCGACAGCGCTACAGGGCTGGCTGGCCTATGAGTTGGCGGGCCGCCGCGACGTCGGCATGAGCTTCGTCCCGACCCGTCCCGGCCCGGCGACCGGCCGCCTGGGCACGGCGGGCGCGCTGGCCTGGCGACTGCAACGGGGCGCCGTCCTCGGCTGGAGCGTCGGGTTCTTCGCGGCCGGGGTCGCCTTCGGCGGGCTCACCAAGGGCGCGGCCGACCTGGTCGGCGACAACGCGAAAACCCGGCAGATCATCGAGCGGATGGGTGGCCAGTCGAGCATCGAGGACGCGTTCCTCGCCACGATGGTCGGCATGTTCGGCATGGTGGCGGCGCTGTACGTCGTCTCGTCGGTACTGCGGCTGCACGCCGAGGAAACCTCCCAACGGGCCGAGCCGATCCTCGCGAACGCGGTGGGCCGGCTGCGCTGGGCCGGGGGCCACCTGGCAATCGCCTTCGGCGGCGCGGTGCTGATCCTGCTGCTGAGCGGCCTGGGCCTGGCACTCGGGTACGGGCAGGAGCTGGGCCCGGTGATCGGGGCGAGTCTGGTGCAGGTCCCGGCGGTGTGGGTGCTGGGCGGACTGGCGGTGCTCCTGTACGGGCTGTCGCCCCGACTGGCCGTCGGGGCCTGGGGAGTTGCCGGGTTCACGCTGCTGGTGGGGTGGATCGGCCCGGCGCTGGACGTGCCGCAGGCGGTGCTGTATCTGTCGCCGTTCTGGCATCTGCCGAAGGTGCCGGGTGGGGAGATGAGCTGGACGCCGGTGCTGGTGCTCACGGGGGTGGCGGTGGGGTTGGTTTCGGCGGGGCTGGTGGGACTCCGGCGGCGTGACGTGACGGCGTAAACGCGGACCCCGCCCGATGGCGGCGGCTGACGCGGCAAGCGGCCCCCTCTCCGTCTGACCGTCCCCTACTTGCCCCGCCTTGCTCCCCTGTGCCGTTGCGCGCCACTGGGGCGAGGAACGCGCGGTCGTGATCCGCCCGTACGCGGCGCTGCGGAAGACCGCCCGGCAAGCGGCGAAAGCCGAGGCGGGACGGGGTCCGGCCTTCATCGGCGGCGGCGGGGCGGTCCGGTTCGGGGAGGCGACGGGGCGCGGGCGTTCGGTCCTCGGCAAGAGGTCGGGTGCGAGGCCCGATGGAGTGAGGCTCCGGCGGTTCGTCCGTGTACGGCCAGGCATGCGGCGATTGAATGCGACTCGCCCAGTAGTGCGCGGCGCCCTGGCGGCGCCGCCTACCAGAGTGGAGTCGACCGTGGCACCCATCCCGAACGGCGTCTATGCCATCACCAAGCGCGGTGAGCAGCTGATCACGCTCATGGAGCCGAAGGACCTCGCGCTACTGCTCCCGCCCACCGGGAACCCCGGCGAGCAGGAGTGGGAGGTGGAGGGGCGTAGCGACGGCACCATCGTCATCAGGAACCTCCGGCATGGCACTTTCCTGACGTACGACAACGACCCGAACGTCAACGAGATGATCATGGGGAGCACCGAGCCCCGCCCGTGGGCGCTCTACCAGGCGGCGGAGCCGCAGACCTTCCACATCGTCGTGCCCGGTGGCCCCATCGACGGGTACGAGCTGGCGCTGGACATGAGCCTGCTGCGGATCTTCCCGCCGCGGCTCGCTCTGCGGCCGCTGGAGGTTGCCGACCAGCGGCAGGCATGGAGGTTCGAGAGCCACGAGTAGGCGGCCGGGGCCAAGAGCCCTGAACGCACGGGCCGGCGGTGGCATGCCCGTCCGGGCGTGCCCGGGCCGTTGTCATTCTTACGTCTGACCGCCGCCCTCGGGGCGGGCGCGGGCCTGGCGGTGTGGGCCGTGCGGGCCCCGGGCCGGGTCCGGCGCTTCGAGCAGGGCGCCGACTGGAGCGTCCTCCACGCCGAGCTGCCGTTGCTGAGCCTCGCCGGCACCGCAGGCGGCCTGGGCGTCTGGGCGGTCCTGCGGGGCCTCGGATCCCGGCTCAGGTCCCGACGCTCACCCGCAGCCCCTCCAGCCCCCTGATCACGAAGTTCGGCTTCCGGGCAGGCTCCGCCGCCAACGCCAGTGTCGGCGCACCCTCCAGCAGCGCACCCATCGACGCCGCCAGCTCGATCCGCGCCAGCGGAGCGCCGATGCAGTAGTGGATGCCCGCGCTGAAGGAGATGTGCGGGTTCTCCGTGCGGGTCAGGTCCAGTGAGCCGGGGGCGGTGAACACCTCCGGGTCGTGGTTGGCGGAGCCGAAGAGCAGGGCCACCTCGCTGCCCCTCGGGATCACCGTCCCGTCGATCTCGATGTCGTCCAGTACCCAGCGTTCGAAGAGCTGGAGCGGGGTGTCGTACCGCATCAGCTCCTCCACGGCGGACGGGATCAGGGAGTGGTCCGCGCGCAGGGCCGACAGCTGGGCCGGGTTGCGGAACAGCGCCCACCAGCCGTTCACCGTCGCGTTGACCGTCGCCTCGTGGCCCGCGTTGAGCAGCAGCACGCACGTCGAGATCATTTCCTGTTCCGTCAGGCGGTCGCCCTCGTCGTGCGCGGCGATCAGGCCCGAGATCAGGTCCTCGCCGGGCTCCTTGCGGCGGGCCGCGATCAGGCCGGTCAGGTACTCGGTGAACTCCTCCGACGCCCGTACCGCCTTCGCCGCGGTCTCCTCGGACGGGCTCAGCTCGTACATGCCGCAGATGTCCGCCGACCAGGGGCGCAGCGGGGCGCGGTCGCCCTCGGGGATGCCCAGCATCTCCGCGATCACCGCGACCGGCAGCGGCTCCGCCACGTCGGTCAGCAGATCGCCGCCGCCCGCCTTCACCAGGTCGGCCACGAGCTTCGCCGCCAGCTGCTCCACGTACGGCTTGAGGCCCTCCACCGTGCGCGGCGTGAACGCCTTCGACACCAGGCGGCGGATGCGGGTGTGGTCCGGCGGTTCCAGGTCCAGCATGCCGTGGTCGTTGAGGGTGTGGAACGGCTCGTGTTCCGGCGGGGGCGCGGTGCGGCCGAAGTCCTCGTGGGTGAAACGGTGCTGGTAGGTGCGGCCGAGGCGGCGGTCGCGCAGCAGCGTCGAGACGTCCGCGTGGTGCGGGACCAGCCACTGGTTCGTGGGTTCGTAGTACACGACCCTGCCCCGGGCCCGCAGTTCGGCGTACGCGGGGTACGGGTCCGCGACGAACGCCGGGTCCCAGGGGTCGAAAGCGAGGTCGGAAGGAGCTGCCATGCGTGGACGCTAGCCCGAGTCACCCCCATCTGACCAGGGACGTCCCACCGTACGGCGCCACCGGCCGCCGCAGGGCGGAGTTCGGGTCGCCGTCGGCGAACCTTCTCCCGTCCTTCTCCCGGGAACCCTTGACCCGTCCGGTGATCTCCGGCTTAGGGTGGCCGCCCCCGAACAGGAGTACCCCACCCATGACCAGCCTGTACGTGCGGGAGATCACGCGCGAGGAGCATCTGGCCCATCTGCGCCGGTCTCCCGACGCGAGCCATCTCCAGATCCCCGAGTGGGGCGGCGTGAAGCCCGACTGGCTGCCCGAGAGCATCGGCTGGTTCGAGGGCGAGCCGTCGGGCGAGGCGGCGGGGGCTCCTGACGACGCCATGGTCGCCGCCGCGCTCGTCCTGTACCGGCCGATGCCCGGGACGCGGCGCTACCTCGCGTACCTGCCCGACGGACCCGCGATCGACTGGCGGACCCCGCGCCTGGAACGCTGGCTGGACCCGCTCGTCGCCCACCTGGAGCGGATCGGGGCGTTCGCGGTGCGGATGGGGCCGCCCCTGGTCGTACGCCACTGGGACGCGGCGACCGTGACGGCGGGCATCGCCGACCCCGACGTGCGGCATCTGCGTGATCTGCCCGCCGCCGGCATCGACGGACACGCGCTCGACGCGGCGGAGCGGCTGCGGCGGCTCGGGTGGCGGCCCTGCGACGAGGACGACGGCAGCGGTTTCGGCCTCGGCCAGCCGCGCTACGGATGCCACATACCGCTCGCGGGCCGCACGGAGGACGACCTTCGTGGCGCCCTCGCCCCGTACTTTGAACAGTCCCTGCGTACGGCCGAGTCGGCGGACGTCCTGGTCTCGTGGGTGTCGGACGCCGACCTGCCCGAGTTCCACCGCCTGTACACCGCGACCGCCGCCCACGACGGCTTCAAGGCCCGCCCGTTGGACTACTTCCGGCGCATGTGGCAGGCCCTGAACGACTCGGACGAGGACCGGCTGCGCCTGTACGTCGCCGAGTACGAGGGTGAGGTGCTCTCCGGCGCCCTCATGATCAACGTCGGCTCCCGGGCCTGGCACTCGTACCCCGCGTCCGGCCGCCGGGGGCGCGGACTGCGGCCCAGCAGCGCCCTGTTGTGGCGCATGCTGTGCGACGCGCGGGCGTCGGGCGCCGAGACGTACGACCTGCGTTCCATCACCCCCACCCTCACCGAGGACCGGCTGCTCGGCCGGCTCCGCTTCAAGACGGGGGCCGGCGGCCGGGCGGTGGAGTACCTCGGCGAGTGGGAACTACCGGTGGGCAGCCAGGGCAAGTTGCTGCACCGGGCACTGGGGGTCTACCTCGGCCGCAGATGACCCCCCGCCCCGCACCCCGGTTCCCCTCATCCCGGCGTCACCAGCCGCGCCTCGTACGCGAACACCGCCGCCTGCGTACGGTCCCGCAGCCCCAGTTTCACCAGGATGCGGCTGACATGCGTCTTGATCGTGGACTCGGCGACCACCAGCCGCCCCGCGATCTCCACGTTCGACAGGCCCTGCGCGATGAGCACCAGCACCTCGGTCTCCCGGTCGGTCAGATCGCCGTACGCCGCCTGCGCGCCCGGCATCAGACGCGGCGCCTCGGAGAGCTTCGAGAACTCGGTGATCAGGCGCCGGGTGACCGAGGGGGCGAGCAGGGCCTCGCCGGCCGCCACCACCTTGACCGCGTCCGCCAGTTGGCGTGCCGACGCGTCCTTCAGCAGGAAGCCCGACGCGCCCGCCCGCAGCGCCTGGTACACGTACTCGTCGAGGTCGAACGTCGTCAGCACCAGTACCTTCGCCGCGCTGTCCGCCGCGACGATCTCCCGGGTCGCCTCGATACCGTTGAGTTCGGGCATCCGGATGTCCATCAGGACGACGTCCGGGGCGAGTTCGCGTACCCGGTCCACCGCCTCCCGGCCGTTCACCGCCTCGCCGACGACCTCGATGTCCGGCATCGCGTTCAGCAGCACGGAGAAGCCCTCGCGGACCATCATCTGGTCGTCCGCGATCAGTACGCGGATCGTACGGGCGCTCATGCCCCCTCTCCGCCCTCGTCCGCGATGCTCGCCGCCGGCAGGAAGACCGTGACCTCGTAGCCGCCGTCGGCCGTCGGGGCCGTCGTCATCTCGCCGTTCAGCATGGAGACGCGCTCGCGCATCCCCGTCAGACCCTGGCCCGCGCCCTGCGTCGGCGTCTGCTTCACGAACGACACCTCCGCCGCCGGGCCGTTGACTATCCGCAGGCCCAACCCGCCCAGCACGTACCCGATTTCGACCCGCGCGCTCGCACCCGGCGCGTGCCTCAGCGTGTTGCTCAGCGCCTCCTGCACGATCCGGTACGCCGACAGCTCGACGCCCTGCGGGAGTTCACGCACCGCGCCCGTCACCACCTTGTCGACGGCGAGGCCCGTCTCCCGCACGTTCGCGAGCAGCGCGTCGAGGTCGGCGAGGGTGGGCTGCGGGGCGTCGGGAGCCTCGTAGTCCTCCGCCCGTACGACGCCCAGGACCCGGCGGAGTTCGGTGAGCGCGGCCACCGCGTTCTCGCGGATCGTCGCGAAGGCCTTCGCCAGTTCCTCGGGCGGGTCCTCCACCCGGTAGGGCGCCGCCTCCGCCTGGATGGCGACGACCATCATGTGGTGCGCGACGACGTCGTGCAGCTCGCGCGCGATGGTGGAGCGCTCCTCCAGCAGGGTGCGCTTGGACCGCTCGCGCGCGGTCACCGTCTGCTGCGCGGTGACCTCCTGCTCAGCGGCCCGGCGCACCAGCAGCACGGTCACCACGAGCAGCGCCAGCGCGGAGACGAAGAGGAAGGGCACGGCGTTGCTGTTGAGGTAGCGGTTGCCGAAGAGGCCCTCGGCGACCATGCAGTACGCCGCCGTCAGCGCCCACATCCAGGCGGCCGTACGCGGCCGGGTCCGGACCGCCACGACCGTCAGCACCACCAGATGGGTGACGGTGCTCGAAGGCAGCAACGGCCAGTCACCGTTTCCGGACTGGCCGATCACGGCGACGATCGGGAGCGAGGTCAGGGAGAACCAGAAGGCCCCGACCGGCCGGACCAGCGTCAGCAGGATCGGCCCCGCCGAGAAGACGCTCATCACCAGCGCCTCGAACAGACTCCCCCCCGTCTGGGCGAAGGAGATGAGCACGGCCAGCATCCCGGCCGCGCACACCAGGGCGTGCCGCGTCCAGACCGCGTACGGGCGCAGCCTCCCGGGCAGGGCCCGGGCGATCTGGCCGGGCTTGTCCCGCGGAGGCAGCGGGCGGTAGGCGAAGGGGTCGTCCAGCAGGTCCGCGCGCAGCCCCGCCAGCGCGTCCATGGCCAGCCGGAACTCGGGGCTGTTCGACAGACCGTCGCCCGCCGGCCTCGGCCCGGGCTTCGTCTGCGTGTGGGTCGTCTCAGTCACACCCATCACGGTAGGCGGCACACGGGCGTCGGTCGTCAGCAGTGAGAGGGGTTCTTCGCCGTCCGTCTCAGGTACTACGGCGCCCGCCGGGGACCGCTACGAGGCCCTCACCACGCCAGTTGGGCGATCTCCTCCGCGACCACCGCGCACGCGTCCGCCACCGGGTCGATCAGCGGGAAGTGACCGACGTCCGCCAGCAGCGTCAGCCCGACCACCTCACCGGCCTTCGCCGCCGCGTCCGCGTACGACTCGGCGACGATCTCCGGTACGTCGGTGTCGGCGCGCCCCTGTACGAGGGTGGTCGCGATCCCGGTCGGGAGCAGCAGCGCCGGGTCGGCGTAGGGCTGACGTTCCGCGAAGTGCCCTTCGCCGCCCAGGAGTTGACGGGCGGCGTCGGAGCAGACGGCCAGCTTCTCGGCGACCGCGAAGTCCGCGATCGGGGCGAGGGCGACCACTCCGCGCAGGGGGGCGGGGCGGGGCAGGAACCAGGGCGCGTCGGCGGGGAGCAGGTGCCGGGCGGCGACCCACAGGGCCAGGTGACCGCCCGCCGAGTGCCCGGTGACGACGGTGCGGCGCGGGTCGGCCTGCGGAAGGCGGGCCGCCGCGAGGGCGGGCAGGGCGTCGAGCGCCGCCGCGAGGTCGTCGAAGGTGTCGGGCCAGCGCCCGGCGACAGCGGGGTCGTCGTCGCCCCGCCGGTACTCCACGTTGGCCACGGCGAACCCGCGCCGGGCCAGGAACGCGGCGAACGGTGTGATGTGCCGGCGGTCGTACGGCGCCCGCCAGGCACCCCCGTGGATCACGACGACCAGCGGCGCGCTGCTGTCGTCGGGCAGCGACCGGGGGCCCTGCGGGGCGTAGAAGTCGATCACCTGGTCGGGGTGGTCGCCGTACGCGGCGGTGGCGTCCGGGTCGACGGGCGCGTGCGAGAAGGCCGACTTCTCCTCCGCCGCGCGCGCGGCCGCGGCACTGGCCCCCGCGGCGCCGTGCTCACGTGCTACGGCATCGTCCGGCATTGCTCCAACCTCTCAGCGACGTAAAGGAATTGGCGGACCTGGAGAGAATTCGGCCGTCGCCGGGACGCTATCAGGCCCCGTGACGTGCGCCGACACGCGGAAGGGCCGGCGTGACGTACACGCCGGCCCCCACCGAACCGCATCCACACCGGCTCAGCCGGCCACGACCTCACCCAGCACCCGAGCCGCCCGCTCCACGTCCGCGAAGCCGACGTACAGCGGAGTGAACCCGAACCGCAGCACGTCCGGCCGCCGGAAGTCGCCGACGACGCCCCGCTCGATGAGCCGCGCCATCACCGCGCCCGCGTCGGAGCACCGCAGCGCGATCTGGCTCCCGCGCTCGGCGTGCGCGTCCGGCGTCACCGACTCGACGCGGCCCTCCGGGACGTACTCGTCGACGCACTCCAGGAAGAAGTCGGTCAGGGCAAGGGACTTGGCCCGTACGGCGTCGATGCCGACGCCCTCCCAGACGTCGAGGGCCGACTCCAGGGCGAGCATGGACAGGATGTCCGGCGTACCGACCCGCCCGCGCGTCGCACCCGGGGCGGGGGCGTACTCGGGCCGCATGCCGAAGGGGTCGGCGTGCGAGGTCCAGCCGGGGAGCGGGGAGTCGAACCGCTCCTGGTGCGCCTGGTTCACGTACAGGTAGGCGGGCGAACCGGGCCCCCCGTTCAGGTACTTGTAGGTGCACCCGACGGCGAGGTCCACCCCGTGCTCGTCCAGCCCGACCGGCAGGGCGCCCGCGCTGTGGCACAGGTCCCAGACGGCCAGGGCGCCGGACGCGTGGATGGCGGCGGTGAGGGCGGGCAGGTCGTGCAGCCGGCCGGTGCGGTAGTCGACGTGGTTGAGCAGGACAGCGGCGGTACGCTCACTCAACTCCCCGGCTATGGCGCCCGGTTCGAGCGGACGCAGGGTGCAGCCGGTCATCCGGGCGGCGGACTCGGCGATGTAGCCGTCGGTGGGAAAGGTGGTGGCGTCGACGAGAATCTCGTCCCGGCCGCTGCCCTCCCCACCCCCCGCCAGCCTTACAGCTCCCACAAGTGCCTTGAAAACATTGACACTTGTCGAGTCGCCGACGACGATCTGCCCGGCCGCCGCACCCACCAGCGGGGCGATACGGTCACCGATCCGCTCGGGCGCGGTCCACCACCCGCTCTCGTCCCAGGACCGGATGCGCAGCTCGCCCCACTCCCGGCGTACGACGTCGTCGAGCCGGCCGGGGACGGACGCGGGCAGCGCGCCGAGCGAGTTGCCGTCCAGGTAGGTGACGCCGTAGTCGAGCACGAACTTCTCGCGCACCTTGGCGAGTTCGTCGCGCGAGTCCAGCCTCGCGGCGACCTCCGGCTTCGAGGGCAGCAACTCAGACATAGGACCTCGCCGTCCACAGCTCGGGGAACACGTTCTTCTGCGCCCGCTTCTCCAGCCAGGCCACCCCGGCGGAGCCGCCGGTACCCGCCTTGGCGCCCATCGCGCGCCGGGTGGCCACGAGATGGTCGTTGCGCCAACGCCACACCAGCTCGGCGACGTTCGTCAACGCCTCGCCGAGACGCGCGAGTTCGTCCTCGGGGTCACCGGAGTAGAGCGCGGTCCAGGCGGCCTCGACCTCGGCCGAGGGCTCGTACCGCTGGGACACGTCCCGGGACAGGACGGCGTCCGGAACGGCGTATCCGCGCCGGGCGAGCAGCCTCAACACCTCGTCGTACAGGCTCGGTTCGTGCAGCGCCTTCTCCAACTCGGCGTGCACGCGCGGGGCCGCGCGGTGCGGTACGAGCATCGACGCGGACTTCTCGCCGAGCAGGAACTCCATCCGCCGGTACATCGCGGACTGGAACCCGGAGCCCTCGCCGAGGGCGGCGCGGTACGAGTTGAACTGGGCGGGGGTGAGCTGGGCGAGGGGGCGCCACGAGGCGTTGAGCGCCTCCAGCTCACGCACGGAACGCTTGAGCGCGGCGACGGCGGTGGGTACGTCCTCGCCGCGCAGCGCCTTCGAGGCGGTCTCCCACTCGTGCACGATGACGGTGAACCACAGCTCCATGACCTGGGTCGTCACCAGGAAGACCATCTCTCCGGGGTCGTCGGAGAGGGTGTGCTGGAGGTGGGTGAGGACGTCGGCCTGGACGTAGTCCTCGTACGGCGTGGTACCGGCGAAGTCGAGATGCGGGGTCTCGGGCTCCGAAGCCTCGGGGGGCTGAGCCTGGAGGGACATCGCTGTCTCCTGTTGTACTCCGGGTAGCGGTCCGCCCCTGCCGAATTCCGACACGGGGGCCCCGGTCCCCGGGGCATCTAACACAATCGTGCCCCGACCGCGCAAGGCCCGCCTGTTCACGTCAAAGGCGGGCCTCGCAGTACAGACAGGGGAATACGGGGAACTACGGGGGGACTACTGGCCGAGCGTCTGGGCCGCGGTCGGGGAGGAGTCCTTCAGGAACTGGGTGCAGCGCTCGTACTCCTCCTGCTCACCGATCGAACCGGCGGCGCGGGCGAGTGCGTGCAGGGCCCGCAGGAAGCCACGGTTCGGCTCGTGCTCCCAGGGCACCGGCCCGTGGCCCTTCCAGCCGGCGCGGCGCAGGGAGTCGAGGCCGCGGTGGTAGCCGGTGCGGGCGTAGGCGTACGACTCGACGACGCTGCCGCGTTCGAACGCGTCGTCGGCGAGCTGGGCCCAGGCGAGGGAGGAGGTGGGGTGTTTCGCGGCGACGTCGGCGGGGGCGGCGGCGTTGGCGGGGGGGTCGCGGGGGCCGGGGGAGGCGGGGGGGGGGGGGGGGGGGGGGCCCCCGAGCGGGGTTTTGGGAAGGGT
>NZ_LGDW01000438.1 GCF_001280005.1 Streptomyces sp. NRRL WC-3618
CTGCCGGAAGAGATCGAGCAGTTGCCGATGCACCACACCCAACGACTCAGGCTCCACCACTTCCTGGAACAGCGCGAAAAGCCGTACCTGGGCTGAACCATCTGACGTCAGTACTCAGGTTGAACTCGTAGAGCCTGCGGGGGTCGTGACGGTTCGTGATCCCTGCGGTACGACGGGATCATGAGGTATGCGCAGAGGGGCGGGTACAC
>NZ_LGDW01000439.1 GCF_001280005.1 Streptomyces sp. NRRL WC-3618
CCGCACCTTGCGACCCTCGCCCCGGAACGCCTGCTCCAGTCCCTCCAGAGCCTCCCGCTCACCGGAGAGCACCACCTGCGAGGGGCCGTTCACGGCCGCAACACCAGCGCGGTCTGCCATGCCCTCAAGGAGCGGCAGCACGTCGGCCTCCGCCGCCTGCACGGCCAGCATGGCCCCGCCCTCGGGCAGTGACTGCATCAACTGGCCG
>NZ_LGDW01000440.1 GCF_001280005.1 Streptomyces sp. NRRL WC-3618
GCGACGCTCCCACGGCTTGTAGGCACACGGTTTCAGGTACTATTTCACTCCGCTCCCGCGGTACTTTTCACCATTCCCTCACGGTACTATCCGCTATCGGTCACCAGGGAATATTTAGGCTTAACGGGTGGTCCCGCCAGATTCACACGGGATTTCTCGGGCCCCGTGCTACTTGGGTGTCTCTCAAACGAGCCGTTGATGTTT
>NZ_LGDW01000441.1 GCF_001280005.1 Streptomyces sp. NRRL WC-3618
GAGTCACGAACCACCACCAACCTGATGCAGCGTCAGCCAACTAGACTCCGAAAGGGCCCTGTGACCAGGACATATGGAGAAGTACAACTGGAGTACTAGTACTCCAGCAGGATTTCGCAGTCTGACCTGCGGGTTTCGCCGGGCGGCTGGAGTGTAGCGGGCTGTGGAGTGGTCAGGGGCGGTTTCACGGAGGCCGCCCCTCGA
>NZ_LGDW01000442.1 GCF_001280005.1 Streptomyces sp. NRRL WC-3618
GTGCTGTTCCCGGACCGCCGGGCTGCCCGGGATGAGCGGCGGCCTTCCCGTTCCTGCACACCGCTGCCGCGTAGAGGTGCTGGCGGTGACCCGATCAAGGTCGCGGTCATAAGGACAAGGGCCCAGGGCCCAATGCCTGGTACAGCAGCCCTGGAATGGGGCGGGCCCTGCCGGTACGGCGCCTCATCGTGGGCCCTGAT
>NZ_LGDW01000443.1 GCF_001280005.1 Streptomyces sp. NRRL WC-3618
CCCGATGCCGATGTTGACGACGTTCCTGATACGCCGCCCGGTGTGCCCGGTCCACTCACCCGAACGCACCTTGTCCGCGAACGCGGCCATCTTGTCCAGGACCGCGTGCACGGCCGGCACCACGTTCTCGCCGTCCACCTCGACCACCGCACCGCGCGGCGCCCGCAGCGCGGTGTGCAGCACAGCACGGTCCTCGGTGATGTTGATCTTCTCGCCCCGGAACATGGCGTCCCGCAGCCCGAACACATCCGTCGCGGCGGCCAACTCGCGCAGCAGCCGCAGCGTCTCGTCGGTGACGAGATGCTTGGAGTAGTCGATGTGCAGGTCACCGACCTGGAGCGTGTACCCGGCGCCGCGCCCGGGGTCGGTCGCGAACAGATCCCCTAGATGGGTGTCCGCCAGTTCCTCCCGGTGCTTGCCCAGAGCCGTCCACTCGGGCGTCTGGTTGAGCCTGCTACGGCTGTCTGCGTTCATCTCGGGCTTCCGCCTCTTTCCTGCCTGGGCCCCCGCTGCCGGCCCCAACCTAATTGATCAGTTTGTTGGTCGATGTCGTCGTACCGTCATCCGGTCCGACACCTGATACGTCCGACTTCAGCGCCGGTATCAGTGCGGTGACCGACAGGACGAAGAATGCGGCGGCGAGCAGCGCCGGCGTGTTGAGTCCCCACGCCGTCGCGATGGCTCCGCCCAGCAGCGCGCCCAGCGGGGCTCCGGCGATCGCCAGGGTGCGGAAGGCCGAGCTGACCCGGCCCAGCATCGCGGCGGGGCTGTGGCGCTGCATGAGGGTCGTCGTGTTGACGTTCCACACCATCCCCATGAGCCCGAACACCGCCAGGGCGATGACCAGCGCGCTCAGCCTGCGCACCGAGCCCATGACGACCAGCGCGCCGATCTGCACCGTACCGGCGAGCACGACGGCCCGTATCCGTCCGAGCCGGTCCACGAGACGTCCGTTCAGCACCCCGCCGGTGAGGCTGCCGACCGTGTAGGCGGTCATCGCCGCCGCGTACCCGGCGTTGCCCGAGTCCAGCCAGCCGGTCACCAACAGCACCATCGTGGCGATGAGGGCGCCCATGCCCACGTTGCACAGTGCTGTGGCCGCGCACAGGCTGCGCAGCGGCCCGTCGTGCCACAGGACGCGCAGGCCGGCCGCGATCTCGCCACGCAAGGTGCTGCCCGCCGGTCTCGGTGCCCGCGCGGGCGCATCGGGCCGAAGCGAGGCGACCAGGGCCGACCCGACCAGGAAGGTGACGGCATCGGCCGCGAAGGGCACGGCTGCGCCCAGCGCGATCAGTACCGGCAACAGCGGCCCGGCCAGCAGACCTCCCGCGACACGCTGACCGGTCATCAGGCGGGCGTTCGCGCCGCCGAGCGCCTCCTTGTCGACCAGGGCCGGCAGCAGGGCTGTCGAGGCGTTGTCGAAGAGGGTCTGGAGCGTGGTCAGCGCGAAGGCCAGGGCGATGAGCAGGCCGATCGAGGTGTGCCCCAGGCCGACGGCCACGGCGAAGCAGGCGACCAGCAGCCCCCGTACCGCGTCCACCGTCCACATGGCGCGCCGCTGGTCGACTCGGTCCGCGACAGCGCCGCCGAGCAGTCCGAAGACGAGCCAGGGCAGATAGCCGCAGGCCGTCACGGAGGCGATGAGCAGGGGATTGCCGGTGAGTGTCGTGGCGAGCAGCGGCAGCGCCGCCGTGCGCAGTGCGTCGCCGAAGCTGGAGAGTACGGCGGCGCTCCACAGCCGCCCGAAGCCTCCGCGCCACGTGGGCACACGCGTTCCCGCCATCGCGACCGTCGTCACGATTCCCCCTCTCGGTTCGCCGATTCACCAACCGTAGAGGGCACCACTGACAATCGGTCGGGGAGCCGGTGGTCGACGCCCCGTCAGACGACTCCGGCCAGGCACCTCTCGGTGCCTGGCCGCCGTCAGTTTCTAGACTTCGCCCCGCAGTTTGGCGAGCGCCTCGGCGAGGATCGCCTCGCCGTCCGCGTCACTGCGCCGCTCCCGTACATACGCCAGGTGCGTCTTGTACGGCTCGGTGCGCGGCGGGTCCGGCGGGTTGTCCCGGTCCTGTCCGGCGGGAAATCCGCAGCGCGGGCAGTCCCAGGTGTCGGGGACCTGCGCGTCGCTGGCGAAGCTGGGCACCGTCTCATGTCCGTTGGAGCACCAGAAGGAGATGCGCAGACGCGGCGCGGACTCGCCCCGCTCGGCCTCGCCCATCGGCCCCGCCCCGACCCGGCTTCCTCGGATCGCGTTGCCACTTGCCACGGTCGTAACTCCCTGCGTAATGGTGCCGCGAAGCGAGTCGACGTTTTCGCTTCGTTGCGAGCGCCTCAGTCTACGTAAGGCCCAACGCGCGTCCAGTGCTTGGAGTTACAGGCCCTGCACCAAGACGCAAGCCCCATGATAGGCCGCCCTTGGCAGGGCGTACCGAACATGGGGCCTTACGTGCGGAATGTGCGTGCGTAATGTGCTGTCGTACCGAAATTTGACGACCGGTGTCAGCCGCTGATCAGTTGTTCACCTTCATCAGGATGCCGAGTACGACAATGGACGCGAACCACAGCAGACCGATCACCACGGTGATGCGGTCGAGGTTGCGCTCGGCGACCGAGGAGCCGCCGACGGACGACTGCATGCCGCCACCGAACATGTCGGAGAGGCCGCCGCCCTTCCCCTTGTGCATCAGCACCAGCAGCATCAGCAGCAGGCTGAAGACGATCAGGGCGATCGAGAACCCCAAAACCACGGCTGGACCAACTTCCTCGGATTCTGATGGACGACGGGGCCGGAACTCTCATTCGGAACGCCCGGCGTACCAAATACTAGTTTCGGCCCCGCAAGAGTACGACGGATCGCCTCTAGCGCATACTCACTGGTCGCGGAACCGAACGATCTTGACGAACTCGTCGGCGTCGAGCGAGGCTCCGCCGACCAGTGCGCCGTCGATGTCGGGCTTCGCCATGATCTCGGCGACGTTCCCGGACTTCACCGAGCCGCCGTACTGGATGCGTACGGCGTCGGCCAGGTCCTGGGAGTAGAGCTCGGCGAGCTTCGCGCGGATCGCCCCGCAGACCTCCTGGGCGTCGTCGGAGCCGCAGACCTTGCCGGTGCCGATGGCCCAGACGGGCTCGTACGCGATGACGACGGTCTCGGCCTGCTCGGCCGGGAGGTCCTTGAGGCCACCCTCGACCTGCGCGAGCGTGTGGGAGACGTGGTTGCCCGCCTCGCGGACCTCCAGCTCCTCGCCGACGCACAGGATGGGGGTGAGGCCGTGCTTGTAGGCGGCCTTCACCTTGGCGTTGACGAGCTCGTCGGTCTCGTTGTGGTACTGGCGGCGCTCGGAGTGGCCGATCGCCACGTACGTGCACTTGAGCTTCGCCAGCATCGAGCCGGAGATCTCGCCGGTGTAGGCGCCCGTGTCGTGCGCGGAGATGTCCTGCGCGCCGTACTTGATCTTGAGCTTGTCGCCGTCGACCAGGGTCTGTACCGAGCGCAGGTCGGTGAAGGGCGGCAGGACCGCGACCTCACAGGCCTCGTAGTCCTTGTCGGCGAGGGCGAACGCGAGCTTCTGGACGTGGGCGATGGCCTCGAGGTGGTTGAGGTTCATCTTCCAGTTGCCCGCCATCAGCGGCGTGCGAGTGGTCATGTGCGGGGTCAGCCTTCCAGTGCGGCGAGGCCGGGGAGCGTCTTGCCCTCGAGGTATTCGAGGGAGGCGCCGCCGCCGGTCGAGATGTGGCCGAATGCGTTCTCGTCGAAGCCCAGGATGCGCACGGCGGCGGCGGAGTCTCCACCACCGACGACCGTGAAGGCCGGGGAGTCGAGGAGTGCCTGGGCGACCGCCTTGGTGCCCTCGGCGTAGTCGGGGTGCTCGAAGACGCCCATGGGACCGTTCCAGAAGATGGTCGCGGCGTCGGCGAGCTTCGAGGCGTACAGCGTGCTGGACTCCGGACCGATGTCCAGGCCCATCCGGTCGGCGGGCATCGCGTCGGCGGCGACGGTGGCCGGGTTCGCGGGCGCCTTGGTCTTCAGGTCCGGGAACGCGGAGCCGACCAGCACGTCGACGGGGAGGATCAGCTCGACGCCGTTCTTCTCCGCGCGCTCGATGTACTCGTTGACGGCCGGGAGCTGGTCCTCCTGGACGAGGGAGGCGCCGATCTCGTAGCCCTTGGCCTTGAGGAAGGTGAACACCATGCCGCCGCCGATGAGGATGCGGTCGGCCTTGGCGAGGAGCTGGTCGATGACGGCGAGCTTGTCGGAGACCTTGGCGCCGCCCAGCACGACGGCGTACGGCCGCTTGACGTCCTCGGTGAGCTTCTTCAGGACGCCGACCTCGGTGGCGATGAGGTAGCCGGCGTAGTGCGGCAGCCGGGCCGGCAGGTCGAAGACCGAGGCGTGCCCCCGGTGCACCGCGCCGAAGCCGTCGCCCACGTAGACGTCGGCGAGGGCGGCCAGCTGGTCGGCGAAGGCGCCGCGCTCGGTGTCGTCCTTCGACGTCTCACCGGCGTTGAAGCGCAGGTTCTCGAGCACCGCGACCTGGCCTGCCTCGAGGCCGTTCACGGCGTCGTGGGCGGCGGGGCCGACGGTGTCCTGGGCGAAGGCCACGGGGGCGCCCAGGAGTTCACCGAGGCGCTCGGCGGCGGGCAGCAGGGAGAAGGCGGGGTCCGGGGCGCCCTTGGGGCGGCCGAGGTGGGAGGCGACGACGACCTTGGCGCCGGCGTCCGCGAGGGCCTTGACGGTGGGCAGGACGGCCCGGATGCGGCCGTCGTCGGTGATGGCGCCGTCGGCCAGCGGCACGTTCAGGTCGGCGCGGACGAAGACCCGCTTGCCGTCGACTCCTTCGGCGAGGAGTTCATCGATCGTCTTCATGAAGGGGACTCCTAGGGAGGGCTCTGTGGTCCGGAACGGGCCGGGTCGATCAATACGCGCCACAGGGCTCGGACAACGCCGCTTCGCGTCGCCCGAGCCCTGTGCTCACATCGAAGTGCCTGCTCCGGTACTCAGAGCTGGTTGCCGACGAAGACCGTGAGGTCGACGAGGCGGTTGGAGTAGCCCCACTCGTTGTCGTACCAGCCGATGATCTTCACGCTGTTGCCCTGCACCATGGTCAGCGAGGAGTCGAACGTGCAGGAGGCCGGCCAGTTGACGATGTCCGAGGAGACGATCGCGTCCTCGGTGTAGTCCAGGTAGCCCTTCAGCTCGCCCTCGGCGGCCTTCTGGAACGCGGCGTTGACCTCTTCCTTGGTCACCACCCGCTCCGTCTCGACGACCAGGTCGGTGACGGATCCCGTCGGGACCGGCACCCGCATCGCCATGCCGTTGAGCTTGCCCGCCAGCTCCGGGATGACCAGGCCGAGGGCCTTGGCCGCACCGGTGCTCGCCGGGATGATGTTCTCGGCGGCGGCGCGGGCGCGACGCAGGTCCTTGTGCGGGAAGTCCTGCAGACGCTGGTCGCTGGTGTAGGCGTGGACCGTGGTCATCAGACCCGAGACGATGCCGAAGTTCTCCAGGAGAACCTTGGCCATCGGCGCCACACAGTTGGTGGTGCAGGAGGCGTTGGAGATGATGTGGTGGTTCGCCGCGTCGTACTTGTCCTCGTTGACGCCGAGGACGATCGTGATGTCCTCGTCGGAGGCCGGAGCCGAGATGAGGACCTTCTTGGCGCCACCGGCGATGTGCTTCGCGGCGTCGGCCTTCTTGGTGAAGATGCCGGTCGACTCGATGACGATGTCGACGCCCAGCTCACCCCACGGGATGTCGGCCGGGTCGCGCTGGGAGAGCACCTTGATGGTGTGACCGTCGACCGTGATCGTGTCGGCGGTGTGCGACACCTCGGCCTTGAGACGGCCCAGGATGGTGTCGTACTTGAGCAGGTGAGCGGTGGTCGCGGTGTCACCCAGGTCGTTGACAGCCACGATCTCGATGTCAGCACCCTGCTCCAGCAGCGCGCGGAAGTAGTTACGACCGATGCGGCCAAAGCCGTTGATGCCTACGCGGATCGTCACGAAACCGATCTCCTCGTTGGTACGCCGGCTCACGTGCCGGCGAGTTGTATGGGATGTCCCCGACCGCCTACGACCCTACCTCCCTGCGGCGCCGCTGGTGACATCGAGATGCCTCATACACGGCAGGGCGGTCCGTACCCGCCAGTAGGGGTACGGACCGCCCTGGTCTCGCGCTGCGATTACCTGATCGAAATCGGCGCGATGATCCGATGAAACGGGTGCTGATCAGTCCTTCAGCGCGGCCAGTGCCTTGCCGAGAAGTGCCTTCCGGTCGGCCGCCGCGGTGACGTGCTCCAGGCCGAAGCCCAGCAGCACCGTGTCATCGGTGGTGACCGCTCCGTACGTCCTGGCCAGCTCGCCCGACAGACCCCAGTCCTTGATGACCGCGGGGCTGCCCGCGGGCGGTCCGGGGACGCTCCAGGCGCCCAGGGACGTCTCGAAGTCCTCCACCGGGCCCGCCGTGCCGCCGATCACGACGGTGGCGTTGTCGGCGAGAACGCCGCGTCCGCCGGAGCCGGGGTCGGTGATGTAGCTGATCGAGATCTCCACCTTTTTGCCGGCGTAGGCCGAGAGGTCGAAGTTGACCTGCTGCCAGCCCGCGGAGGCCCCGGTGAAGCTGTTCCAGGAGCCGCTGGTCCCGGTGGGCGTGCAGGCACCCGAACCGAGGGTCAGATAGCGGGTGAGCGCCGGGTGGCCCTTGATGAAGAACCCGGCCTCGCACTCGGCGGGCACGGCGGTGCTGGTGGCGCCGCCCTTCTCGGGGAGCGTGGTCCAGTCGTCGGCCCCGGCGGTGTGGGCTTCGAGTACGGCGTGGTCGTAGCCCTCCTCCGTGTCCCACAGGAGCTGGGTACGGAACGTGGGCGCGGAGGCCGCGCTCACCCCGGTGAGGTCGATGGTGCGGGTGAGACGGTTCCAGGCGTAGTCGGTGTGCTTGACGGCCGCCATGGAGGCGCCCGCGTACGGTCCGTACGGGTTGGCGGCTCCGGGGTATCCGCCCGCGCCCGCGCTGGCGAACTGCGGATACGTCTGCGCGGCCAGGTTGTCCGAGGTGACGCCGAAGGATCCGGCCGCGTTCAGCGGGTTGCCGGGCGCGTCGCCGAGGGCGCCGTTGAACCCGGTGAGCTTCCCGGAGCCGTTGAAGGCGCTGACCGAGGGTGTGGTCGTACGGGAGTAGGCGCCCAGGTAGTACTGGCTGAAGTCGTTCGACAGGGTGCCCCCGCCGAGGTCGACGGAGCCTCCGGCGCTCTCGCCGGCCTCGACCAGCTTGCCGCCCTCGTTGAGGTAGGCGCGCAGCTGGAGCTGGGTGGCGTTGCCCGGCCGTACGGCGCCCGTGTAGTGGACGACCGTCTTGAAGTGGCGGAGCACGCCGAGCGCGTCGGGTGCGCCCAGGGCGGCGACGTCCCAGACGAGCGGCTTCCTGCCGTTGGCCTTCAGCGCGTCGACGTACGTCTGCGCCTGTGTGGCGGTCGCGCCCTCCTCGGCGACGACGAGGGTGTCCGCGCGTGGCCGTTCGGCGACCGTGTAGGTGAACCGGGTGCTCTTGGTGTGCTTCCCGGCCTTCGTCTCGCCGGTGAACCAGACCTCGACCTTGTCGCCCGGGTCGCCGTCGGCGACCTTGGCGCGGTACTCGTCGAAGTACAGGTTGTCGTCACCGCCGTAGGTCTCGCCGCCCTTCCACGCCTTGAGCGCCATGTCCTCCGTACGGCCGCCGTTGACGCGGTACTTGAGTTCCTTGTCGCGTACGGACCTGCGGACGACGACCGAGACCTCCTGGTCGGCGCCGCGCGAGTACGAGGTGGTGAAGGGTGCCGGGGTGAAGTCGGGGGCGGCGATGCCGACCGAGGACTTCGGCTGGTCGGGCCTGGCCGCGGACTCGGCGACCGACAGGGCGAACGGGATGTTCTTGGCGAACTCCTGCTGGATCAGCTTCTCGTCGTCCGGGAAGGTGAAGACCGAGGCGCAGTCGGCCGCCTTCCAGGCGTCGTCCGGGTAGAGGTTCGACGCGGTCTGGCAGGTCGACATCTCCGGGGTGAACATCCCCATGCCGTTGACGTTGGCCGCGTGGCCGTCCGCCTCGCCGTTGGTGGTGTACAGCTCGGAGGAGAGCTGGGGGTGGTAGCCGGGGATCGCCGACTTCTCCGGCGTACCGGCGAGCGACTTGTACAGGACGTCGTCGGGGCTCGGCGACGCCACCTGCCAGCCGACCCCGTAGAGGAGGAGTTCGGCGGCGGAGTGGTAGTTGATGCCGTAGGTGAAGCCGACGCGCTTCTCGAAGGCGTCCAGGGCCTTGGTCTCGGGCTCCGAGGCCGGGCCCGCGCCGCGGTAGGTCTCGCTGGTGGGGGACGGGGACGAACCCTCGTCGTCGTAGCCCCACTTGTAGGCGAAGTTGCGGTTGAGGTCGACGCCGTCGCCGATGGTGATGTTGCCGTCGCCGTTGACGTCCCGCATGTTCTTGCGCCACTGGCGGTCGCCGTCGGGGCGGTGCGTGAAGTCGTAGCCGTCGGGGTTCGCGGACAGGACGAACCACAGTTCGGTCGAGTCGACGATCTTCTTGATGCGCTTGTCCCTGGAGTAGTTGTCCAGGTAGTGGTGCATCAGCCGCCGGGTCATCTCCGGCGTGATCCATTCACGCGCGTGCTGGTTGGACAGGTACAGGACCGACGGCTTGGCGCCGTCCTTGGTCTTCTTCGCGCCCTTGGTCAGTTTGAGCGCGAGGATGTCCTGCCCCCGAAGGGTCTTGCCGATGGAGACGACCTTGGTCAGGCCCGGGTTCTGCTGCGCGGTCTTGAGGATCTCCTCGCGGAGGTTGCCGGCTCCGCTGTACGGCCGGAAGACGCCGTCACCGGCGGCGGCCACGCGCGCGCGTGCCGTCGCCGTAAGCGTGTGCTCCTTGAGATGGACGCCCTTGTCCTCCAGCTGGTCGGCCTGCTTGTCGGTGAGGTAGACCTCGACCGTGGCCGTGCCCTTGTCGGGCGCCTGCTCCCCGAGTTCGTGACCGTCCTGGCCGGCCGCGAGCAACAGCGGAATCTGCGCCTTCGTCACCTCGGCGCGGAAGACCTTGACCTCGTCGGGGCCGGGCGTACCGGCGTCCTCCGCGGCCACGGCGATGGGCGCGAGTCCCGCGCCGCCCAGCACGAGTGCGCCTACGGCGAGGATCGTTCTCGCTCTGCGTCTCATGTACCCCCCTAGCGATGATCCGCCGCAGTGGTGGATCAGATGCCAGGCTCATGACAGTTCATGATCCAGTCAAGGGGGCCCCATCAACTGACAAACGCCGATACCGGTACCCAAGTGGGTACCGGCACCGGCGTGTTGAGGTTTCGTCAGCCTGTGGTGAGGCTCAGTCAGCCCGCGTCGGCCATCTCCTCGGTGAGGTTGGACTCCGTGCCCGGGATGCCGAGATCCTGGGCCCGCTTGTCTGCCATGGCGAGCAGCCGGCGGATACGGCCGGCGACGGCGTCCTTGGTCAGCGGCGGGTCGGCGAGGGCGCCCAGCTCCTCCAGGGAGGCCTGCTTGTGGTCCATGCGCAGCCGGCCGGCCGCCGCGAGATGCTCGGGAACCTCGTCGGCGAGGATCTCCAGCGCCCGCTGGACACGGGCGCCGGCGGCGACGGCCGCGCGCGCGGAACGGCGCAGGTTGGCGTCGTCGAAGTTGGCGAGGCGGTTCGCGGTGGCGCGGACCTCGCGGCGCATCCGGCGCTCCTCCCAGGCCAGCACGGACTCGTGCGCGCCGAGCCGGGTGAGGAGGGCGCCGATCGCGTCCCCGTCCCGGACGACGACCCGGTCGACGCCCCGCACCTCACGGGCCTTGGCCGCGATCGACAGACGGCGGGCGGCGCCGACGAGGGCGAGCGCGGCCTCCGGGCCCGGGCAGGTCACCTCCAGGGACGAGGAGCGCCCCGGCTCGGTGAGCGAGCCGTGGGCCAGGAAGGCACCTCTCCAGGCCGCCTCCGCGTCGCAGGTGGCCCCGGAGACCACCTGCGGGGGGAGGCCTCGGATCGGGCGCCCACGGCCGTCCACGAGCCCCGTCTGGCGGGCCAGCTGGTCACCGCCCGCGACCACCCGGACCACGTAACGGGAACCGCGGCGCAGTCCGCCGGGCGCCATCACGATCAGTTCGGAACTGTGGCCGAAGATCTCCAGGATGTCCCGCTTGAGCCGGCGTGCCGCCATCGCGGTGTCCAGCTCCGCCTCGATCACGATGCGCCCGCTCACCAGATGGAGGCCGCCGGCGAACCGCAGAATGGCGGAGACCTCCGCCTTTCTGCAGCAGGTACGGGTGACGGGGAGCCGGGAGATCTCATCCTTCACCGCTGCCGTCATCGCCATGGGCCGATCCTTCCATGCATCCGAAAAATACGGTCGTACGCGGCGGCCAACAGCTCCGTATCGTGCCGAGGAGATCCGTCGGTCCGGGCCACCGGCGCCAGCTCGACCGCGGCACCGAACCGCTTGGCGGCATCGGTCAGCAAGTCGCGGTCGGGCACGGCGGCCTCGTCGGCAAGCACCACGTCCAGGGCGAGTTTAGGGGCGTGTCGTCCCAAAACCTCCAAATGACGCTGCGGAGAGAACCCCTCGGTTTCTCCGGGTTGCGGCGCGAGGTTCAGCGAGAGTACCCGGCGGGCCTTCGTCTCGGTGAGCGCGTCGAGCAGCTCGGGCACCAGCAGGTGCGGGATCACGGAGGAGAACCAGGAGCCTGGCCCGAGGACCACCCAGTCGGCGTCCAGGACGGCGGCGACGGCTTCCGGGACGGCGGGCGGGTCGTGCGGCACCAGGTGCACGGTCTGCACCTCGCCGGGCGTCAACGCGACGGTCGCCTGTCCCCGTACGGTGTCGACGTCGTCGGGCCGCTCCGGGTCGTGCCCCCTGACCAGCGCCTGCAACTCCAGAGGTACGGCGGACATCGGCAGGACGCGGCCGTGCGCGCCGAGGAGCCTGCCGACCAGGTCGAGGGCCTGTACGTGGTCGCCGAGCTGCTCCCACAGGGCGACGATCAGCAGGTTGCCGACGGCGTGCTCGTGCAGGTCACCCTTGGACTGGAAGCGGTGCTGGATGACGCGGGCCCAGGTCTGGCCCCAGTCGTCGTCGCCGCACAGGGCGGCCAGGGCCTTGCGCAGGTCGCCGGGCGGCAGCACGCCGAGCTCGTCGCGCAGGCGCCCGCTGGAGCCGCCGTCGTCGGCCACGGTGACGACCGCGGTCAGGTCGCCGGTGATCCGGCGCAGTGCGGCCAGCGACGCGGACAGCCCCATGCCGCCGCCCAGGGCGACGACCTTGGGCTGGGCGCCCCGGCGGCGCGGCCTGGCGCCGCGGGCCTCGACGGGCCGGCCCGTGCGCACCACGGGGGTCGCGCGTCGCAGCCTGCCCAGCCTCGGTGTACGTCCCGTCATTCCCGTCCCATGTCCCGGTGCACGAGCACGGTCTCCACGCCCTGCGATGCCAGGCGGGCGGCGAGCTTCTCGGAGGTGGCGACCGAACGGTGCTTGCCGCCGGTGCAGCCGACCGCGATCGTCACATAGCGCTTGCCCTCGCGGCGGTATCCGGCGGCGATGAGCTGGAGCAGCTCGGTGTACCGGTCGAGGAACTCCTTGGCGCCGGGCTGGTTGAAGACGTACGCCGACACCTCCTCGTTGAGGCCGGTGTACGGGCGCAGCTCCGGGACCCAGTGCGGGTTGGGCAGGAACCGCATGTCCACAACCAGGTCGGCGTCGACGGGCAGGCCGTACTTGAAGCCGAAGGACATGACCGTGGCCCGCAGCTCGGGCTCCTCCTCGCCGGCGAACTGGGCGTCCATCTTGGCGCGCAGTTCGTGCACGTTGAGGCTGGAGGTGTCGATCACCAGGTCGGCGTCGCCGCGCAGCTCACGCAGCAGCTCGCGCTCGGCGGCGATGCCGTCGACGATGCGGCCGTCGCCCTGGAGGGGGTGCGGCCGGCGCACCGACTCGAAACGGCGCACCAGGGCGTCGTCCGAGGACTCCAGGAAGACGATCCGCCGGGTGACGCCCTTGGCCGCCAGGTCGGCGAGCGACTCACGGAGGTTGTCGAAGAAACGCCGGCCGCGTACGTCGACGACGACCGCGATCCTCGCGACGTTGCCCTGCGAGCGGGCGCCGAGCTCCACCATGGTGGGGATCAGCGCGGGCGGCAGGTTGTCGACGACGAACCAGCCGAGGTCCTCCAGACACTTGGCGGCCGTCGAGCGGCCGGCTCCGGACATGCCGGAGATGATCACCAGCTCGGGGATGGCCGCTTCGGGGACCCCGGCTGTCTCGATGCCCGTACCCACTTGCTCTCCGTCTTCCTGGCCCGGCGGTTCCTGGTCCGCCGCGGCGCCCGGCGCGGGGCCCTCGGCGTGTCGCGAGCGATCGTCGCCCGTTTCCTTGGGACCCGTCTGGCCTTCCGCTGTGTGCTCGGGCTTCGGTGTCTCGTGCTCGGTCATTTCTCCTGCCCCCGTCGCTCGTCCGGGGTGCCCGCGGCTACGGGCTCCCCCGGGGAACCCGCCCTCGTCCCGGGTTCCCCGTCCTGCGTGACTGCCGTGGCTTCCGGCTCTTGCGTGTAGTCCATGATCTCTCCCGTCGCCGTGTTCACGGCGGGCGCGGCCGGGGCCGCCTGTGCGAGGGCCACGGCGATCGTCTCGGCCGTCTTGAGACCTATGCCGGGAACCTCGCGGATCTGGTCGATTGTGGCGGACCGCAGCTTCTTCACCGAGCCGAAATGCTTGATCAGCGCCTGTTTCCGGGATTCGCCGAGTCCGGGCACATCGTCCAGGGGGCTCGCCCGGAAGCGTTTGGCCCGTTTGACGCGCTGGTACGTGATCGCGAAGCGGTGCGCCTCGTCACGCACGCGCTGGAGCAGATACAGGCCCTCACTGGTGCGGGGCAGGATCACCGGGTCGTCCTCGCCGGGAACCCAGACTTCCTCCAGGCGCTTGGCGAGGCCGCAGACGGCGATGTCATCGATGCCCAGCTCGTCCAGCGCCCGCTGGGCGGCGGCGACCTGTGGCTGCCCGCCGTCGACGACGACGAGCTGCGGCGGATAGGCGAACCGCTTGGGCCGCCCGTCGTCGTGCTTCAGCTCCACGCCGGGCTCCTGATCGGGTTCCTGTGCGGGTTCCTGGGCGGGTTCCTGGCCGTCCGCCCATTCGCCGGTCTTCTCCTTCTCGGCGATGTAGCGCTTGAAGCGACGGCCGATCACCTCGTGCATGGACCGGACGTCGTCCTGTCCCTCGAAGCCCTTGATCTGGAAGCGGCGGTACTCGCTCTTGCGCTGCAGGCCGTCCTCGAAGACGACCATGGAGGCCACCACGTCGTCGCCCTGGAGGTGGGAGATGTCGTAGCACTCGATCCGCAGCGGGGCGCTGTCCAGGTCGAGGGCCTCGGCGATCTCCTCCAGGGCGCGCGAGCGGGTCGTCAGGTCGGAGGCGCGCTTGGTCTTGTGCAACACGAGCGAATGCTGCGCGTTGCGCTGCACGGTCTCCATGAGGGCCTTCTTGTCGCCGCGCTGCGGGATGCGCAGCGAGACCCCGGATCCGCGCCGCTCCGCCAGCCACTCCTGGACGGGTTCCAGGGGGTCGGGCAGCGCGGGGACGAGGACCTCCTTGGGCACGGAGTCGCCCTTCTCCTCCCCGTAGAGCTGCTGGAGGGCGTGCTCGACCAGGGCCGCGGTGGTGACGTCCTCGACCTTGTCGGTCACCCAGCCCCGCTGGCCGCGCACCCGTCCACCGCGTACGTGGAAGATCTGCACGGCCGCTTCCAGCTCGTCCTCGGCGACCGCGATCAGGTCGGCGTCGGTCGCGTCGGCGAGCACGACCGCGCTCTTCTCCATGGCCTTCCGCAGGGCCTCGATGTCGTCGCGCAGCCGGGCCGCCCGCTCGTACTCCATCTCCTCGGCCGCTTCCGTCATCCGCTGTTCCAGCCGGCGCAGATACGTCCCTGTCCGGCCGGCCATGAAGTCGCTGAACTCCTCGGCCAGTTCACGGTGTTCGTCGGCGGAGACCCGCCCGACGCAGGGCGCCGAGCACTTGCCGATGTAGCCCAGGAGACAGGGGCGGCCGGTGCGGGCGGCGTTCTTGAAGACACCGGCCGAGCACGTGCGCACCGGGAAGACGCGCAGCAGCAGGTCCACGGTGTCGCGGATGGCCCACGCGTGCCCGTACGGCCCGAAATAGCGGACGCCCTTGCGCTTGTGACCGCGCATCACCTGCACGCGCGGGTACTCCTCGTTCATGGTCACCGCGAGATACGGGTAGCTCTTGTCGTCGCGGTACTTGACGTTGAAACGAGGGTCGAACTCCTTGATCCAGGAGTACTCCAGCTGGAGCGCCTCGACCTCCGTGGACACCACCGTCCACTCCACGGAGGCGGCCGTGGTGACCATCGTGCGGGTACGCGGGTGGAGGCCGGCCAGGTCCTGGAAGTAGTTGGCCAGGCGCTGGCGCAGGCTTTTCGCCTTCCCGACGTAGATCACCCGGCGGTGCTCGTCGCGGAATTTGTACACCCCGGGAGAGTCCGGGATCTGTCCCGGCTTGGGGCGGTAGCTGGAGGGGTCGGCCATGTCTCACACCCTACTGGCGGGGTGTGACAGCGCGGTGATCCCGTGGACCGAAGCCCCCGGTCCCCGGGAGGGGCGGGCAGGAACGTGAGCCTCAGGTGTTGTCCCGTCTTGGTCAACACGCTTCAATGCGGGGGAACTCGGGGGCGGTGAACAGCCGCGTACACCCGTGCGGACACGGGGGCACGCGGACACGGGGGCGAGAACGCCGCGTACGCCCGCCGGGCAGCCCCGGTTCGACCCACGCGCACGGTCCGACCAGCCGCCGCGATCATCCACAGAAGGGCCCCCTGCATGCGACAAGGCACACCGCACGCGGACGACGTCGTCGCGGAGGAAACCGCCGCGGAACTGGACACGGCTCTGCGAAATGGCCCCTTCCATGTGGCCCTGCGCGCCGCGATCACCGCTCGCGGTCTGCCCCTGCAGCGCGTCCAGCACCATCTGTGGCGGTACGGGGTCAAGGTCGGCGTCACCAGCCTGAGTTACTGGCAGCAGGGCGCCCGCCGCCCGCAGCGCCCCGAGTCGCTGCGGGCCGTCAGGGCCCTGGAGGAGATCCTCCAGCTACCGGACGAGGCCTTGATCCGGCTGCTCTCCCAGGACGAGGAGCGCGCCGCCACGCAGCGTCCCGCCGCGCGTTCGTACCGCTCTCTGGTGGAGGCCTCCGGAGCTCTGGAGCGGCTGCTGACGGAGCTGGCGGCGCCGCCCGACGGCGGCCTGCACACTCTCGGCCTGCACGAACGGGTACGAATCGGCACCCACCGTGAACTCCTCACCCGGGAGTCCCACCACATCGTGCGCGCCCACCGGGACGACACCGACCGTTTCGTCGCCGTGCACCACGGTGACCCCGGCTGCGTGCCGGACCGCATGTCGGTCCACGCCCTGGAGAACTGCCGCACGGGGCGGGTACGCCGGCACCACGACACCGGAGTGCTCGTCGCCGAACTCCTCTTCGACACGCGGTTGCGCGCGGGCGACACGTTCCTCTTCCGGTACGCCGTCGAGGACGGGACCGCGGGCATGTCCCGTGAGTACGTGCGCGGATTCGGTGTCGCGGGCGGCCAGTACGCCCTCCAGGTCCGTTTCGACGACGGTTCCCTGCCGGTGCGCTGCCACCGGTTCGCCCAGCACTCGGCGGCGGCGCCTCGCAGTGGCCGTCAGGAACTGCCGGTGAGCGCCCGCCACCGCTCGGTCCACCTCGTCGAGCCGAGGCTGCGACCAGGGATTCTGGGCATCGGCTGGGACTGGGAATGACCGGCCCGGCACAGGCGTAAGCGTTTACGTAAGCGCTTACGCAAGCGTTTACGTCGCGCTGGGGATGCGATACGTTGCCGTCAGTGACGTCCGGTCGGGACGGGAAGGCGGGGACTTCATGGCGACGATGACCGATGTCGCACGGCACGCCGGCGTGTCCGTGGCGACCGTTTCCCATGTACTGAACGGCACCCGCGTCGTGCGCCCCGCGACCCGTCAGACCGTCCTCGACGCCATCGAGACGCTGGGCTACTCCCCGAACACTCTGGCCCGTTCTCTGGTCACCGCGCGAACACGGTCCTTCGGGCTCGCGGTGTCGGCGATCAGCAACCCGTACTTCACGGAGATCCTCCAGGGCGTCGAGGCCTGCGCCCTGGAACACGGCTACAGCCTTCTCCTCGCCGACCCGCACGACGACCCCGAGCACGAGCGCAAAGTCGTCCAGCTGCTGCACGAGCGACGCGTGGACGGCATGATCGTGGCCCCCTCGGCGGATCCCGGGGCGCTGGTCGCCTATCTGACCCGGCACGAGCTACCGACGGTGTTCCTGGACCGGTTGGTCGACACCCCAGCGGACAGCGCTCCGCGCTTCGACCAGGTGTGCGCCGAGAACGCCGAACCGATGGTCCGGCTGATGGCCCACCTCACCGCCCTCGGCCACAAACGCGTCGGGCTCGTCACGGGCCGCCCCGGCCTCAGCTCGACGGCGGAACGCATCGCCGGCTATCGCATCGGCCTCGCCGCCGCCGGGCTCCCCCACGACGAACGCCTGGTGGCCCATGGCGGCGCAGGGCCGGAGGGGGCCGAGCGGGCCACCGCCGCCCTCCTCGCCCTCGCGGCGCCACCGACCGCCCTCGTCACCGCCGACAACGCGATGACCATCGGCGCCCTGCGCGCCCTGCGCGGGCGGGGCCTCACCGTGCCGGACGACCTGGCGCTGTGCTGCTTCGACGACTTCGCCTGGGCCGATCTCCTCACCCCGGGGCTCACCGCGATCGCGCAGCCCGGCAGGGACATCGGCGCCCAGGCCGTACGTCTGCTCCTGGAACGCCTGGCCGACCCGGACCGCCCGGCCCGAACCGTGCGGCTCCCGTGCACGTTCGTCCATCGCCATTCGTGCGGTTGCGCCGACCAGAAGCACCGCGGCAACACCCCTCAGTCCGGGAAAGGACCCGTTTCGTGATCGTCGTCGCCGGTGAGGCCCTGATCGACCTGGTTCCGCACACGGCGGGCGCCCTCGCGGATCTGCGGCCGGCGCTCGGCGGCGGGCCCTACAACACGGCGGTGGCCCTCGGCCGCCTCGGTTCCCCCACCGCGTTCTGTTCCCGTGTCTCGTCCGACGCCTTCGGCGAGGCACTGCTCGACGGGCTGCGCTCGGCAGGCGTCGACGTGTCGGCGGTGCAGCGCGGCAGCGAGCCGACCACCCTGGCGGTCGCCTCGATCGGCGTGGACGGCTCCGCCGCCTACTCCTTCTATGTCGAGGGCACCGCGGACCGGCTGTTCACGGCGCCCGCTCAACTCCCCGCCACGGCCAGGGCGGTGTCCTTCGGTACCTGTTCACTGGTTCTGGAGCCGGGGGCGAGCGCGTACGAGGAACTGTTGCGGAGCGCTGCCGCGCAGGGCGTGTTCACCGCGCTCGACCCGAACATCAGACCCGTACTCATCCCCGACGCAGACGCCTACAGGGCTCGTTTCACGAGCTGGCTGCCCTCGGTGTCACTGCTCAAGCTCTCGGAGGAGGACGCGAAGTGGCTCGGCGGGAATCCGCACGAATGGCTGGCCGCCGGCCCTTCTGCCGTCGTGGTCACCCGGGGCGGCGACGGGCTGGGCGTCTTCACACGTGACGGCGCGGAATACTCCGTGCCCGGCGAGCAGGTCGACGTCGTGGACACGATCGGCGCCGGCGACACCGTGAACGCGGCACTGCTGCACGGCCTGTCGACCAGGGACGCCCTGTCCCCGACGGCGCTTGCCGAGCTCGGCCCCGACGGCTGGACCGGCCTGCTCCGTCTCGCGGCCCGTGCCGCGGCGATCACCTGTTCACGAGCGGGCGCGGAACCGCCGTACGCGGCCGAACTGGGCGCTCTGTAGGGGCGGTCCGGTTGGTGGTACCTCCTGCTTGTCCGACGTACGGCGGCCCGCGGGGAGTCCCCGCGGGCCGCCGTGTTCGTCACGCTGTCCGGATCCGTCGACGGCTCAGGCCTTGCGGGCCCGGGTCGTCGTCTTCTTCGCCGGAGCGGCCTTCTTCGTGGCTCCAGCCGTCTTCGTCGCCGTCGACTTGGCGGCCACCGCCTTCTTGGCGGCCGTCTTGCGCGGGGCCTTCACCGCGGTGGCGTCGCTGACCCGCTCGGCGCCCAGGACCTCGCGCAGGAACTTGCCGGTGTGGCTGGCGGGGATCCCGGCGACCTCCTCGGGCGTACCCTCGGCGACGACGAGACCGCCGCCGGCGCCGCCCTCGGGGCCCATGTCGACGACCCAGTCAGCGGTCTTGATCACATCGAGGTTGTGCTCGATGACGATGACCGTGTTGCCCTTGTCGACCAGGCCGGAGAGGACCTTGAGGAGCTTGCTGATGTCCTCGAAGTGCAGACCGGTGGTCGGCTCGTCCAGGACGTACACCGTGCGGCCGGTGGAGCGCTTCTGGAGTTCGCTGGCGAGCTTCACACGCTGGGCCTCGCCACCGGACAGGGTCGTCGCGGACTGGCCGAGCCTGACGTAGCCGAGGCCGACGTCATGCAGCGTGTTGAGGTGGCGGGCGATCGCGGGGACGGCCTCGAAGAAGTGCCGGGCCTCCTCGATCGGCATGTTCAGGATGTCGGCGATGGACTTGCCCTTGTAGTGGACCTCCAGGGTCTCCCGGTTGTAGCGGGCGCCGTGGCAGACCTCGCACGGGACGTACACGTCCGGGAGGAAGTTCATCTCGATCTTGATCGTGCCGTCGCCCGCGCAGTTCTCGCAGCGTCCGCCCTTGACGTTGAAGGAGAAGCGGCCGGGCAGATAGCCCCGGACCTTCGCCTCGACCGTCTCCGCGAACAGCCTGCGCACATGGTCGAAGACACCGGTGTACGTCGCCGGGTTCGACCGCGGGGTGCGGCCGATGGGCGACTGGTCGACGTGCACGACCTTGTCGACGAGGTCGTCGCCGTCCACGCGCGTGTGCCGGCCGGGCACGCTGCGGGCGCCGTTCAGTTCGCGGGCCAGGTGCGTGTACAGGATGTCGTTGACCAGCGTCGACTTGCCGGAGCCGGACACCCCGGTGACGGCCGTGAGGACGCCGAGGGGGAACGACACGTCGATGTCCTGCAGGTTGTTCTCGCGGGCGCCGTGCACGGTGAGGCGGCGGGTCGGGTCCTGCGGGCGCCGGATGTCGGGCAGCGGGATGGCCTTCTTGCCGGACAGATACTGCCCGGTCATCGACTCGTCGTTGGCGAGCAGTTCCTTCAGGGACCCGCTGTGTACGACCTTGCCGCCGTGCTCGCCCGCACCCGGGCCGATGTCGACGATCCAGTCGGCGACCTTGATGGTGTCCTCGTCGTGCTCGACGACGATGAGCGTGTTGCCCATGTCCCGCAGCCGGACCAGGGTCTCGATCAGCCGGTGGTTGTCGCGCTGGTGCAAACCGATGGAGGGTTCGTCGAGGACGTACAGGACGCCGACCAGCCCGGAGCCGATCTGGGTGGCGAGGCGGATGCGCTGGGCCTCACCGCCGGAGAGGGTGCCGGCCGCGCGGTTCAGCGAGAGGTAGTCCAGACCGACGTCGACCAGGAACTTCAGTCGTTCGTTGACCTCCTTGAGCACCCGCTCGGCGATCTTCTTGTCGCGGGCGTCCAGCTTCAGCTTCGCCAGGAACTCCGCGCAGTCGCTGATCGACATCGCGGCGACCTCGGCGATGGACCTCTCCATGACCGTGACCGCGAGGACGATCGGCTTGAGGCGGGTCCCCTGGCAGGTGGGGCAGGGCACCTCGCGCATGTAGCCCTCGAAGCGCTCCCGGCTGGCGTCGCTCTCGGACTCGCTGTGCCGCCGCTTCACAAACGGGACGGCGCCCTCGAACGGCGTGGTGTACACACGCTCCCGGCCGTAACGGTTGCGGTAACGCACCTCGATCTGGGTCTTGTGACCGTGCAGGAGCGCCTTCCTCGCGCGCAGCGGAAGGCCCGCGAAGGGGATGTCGGTACGGAATCCCAGCGCGTCCGCGAGGGCGGTGACGAGGCGGCTGAAGTAGTCCTTGGTGTGGCCGTGCGACCAGGGGTGGATGGCGCCCTCGTCGAGGGACTTGTCCTCGTCCGGGACGATCAGCTCGGGGTCGACCTCCATGCGCGTGCCGATGCCCGAGCAGTCGGGGCAGGCACCGAAGGGCGAGTTGAAGGAGAAGGAGCGGGGCTCCAGTTCCTCGAAGGACAGGTCGTCGTACGGGCAGTACAGGTGCTCCGAGAACATGCGCTCGCGCTCTGGGTCGTCCTCGGGGAGGTCGACGAAGTCGAGCACGACCATGCCGCCGGCGAGGCCGAGGGCGGTCTCCACGGAGTCGGTGAGACGGCGCTTGGCGGTGTCCTTGACCGTGAGGCGGTCGATGACCACCTCGATGGTGTGCTTCTCCTGCTTCTTCAGCGCGGGCGGGTCGGACAACTGGATCGTCTCGCCGTCCACCCGCGCGCGGGAGTAGCCCTTGGTCTGGAGGTCCGCGAACAGGTCGACGAACTCGCCCTTGCGCTCGCGCACCAGCGGCGACAGCACCTGGAAGCGGCTCCCCTCGGGCAGCTCCAGGACCTTGTCGACGATGGCTTGCGGCGACTGACGCGAGATGGGGCGACGGCACTCGGGACAGTGGGGCTTGCCGATGCGCGCGAAGAGCAGACGCAGGTAGTCGTAGACCTCGGTGATGGTGCCGACCGTCGAGCGCGGGTTGCGCGAGGTCGACTTCTGGTCGATCGAGACGGCCGGCGAGAGGCCCTCGATGAAGTCGACGTCCGGCTTGTCCATCTGGCCGAGGAACTGGCGGGCGTACGACGAGAGCGACTCGACGTAGCGGCGCTGGCCCTCGGCGAAGATCGTGTCGAAGGCCAGGGAGGACTTGCCCGACCCGGACAGGCCCGTGAAGACGATGAGCGAGTCGCGCGGGAGGTCGAGCGAGACATTCTTGAGATTGTGCTCGCGCGCGCCACGGACGATGAGACGGTCGGCCACGCCGGTCCGCACCTTTCTTGAGAGAAGTGACAGGGGCGGGGCCCCCGTGCTTTCTCAGACTAGGGGGAGCCACTGACAACGCCGGTTCGGATTCCTGGGGCGGTAACAATCCCCGGCCATCCAGCATGCCCGACGCCACGCTCGACCATATAGCACGCACATTCGATTTGCGGGCCTGGTCCGCCGCCTTCACCCGAACGTGTGGCGGGGCTATCGTCGGAACCATGGCCGATCATGTGCGCGACCTGGCATCTGTACGCGACGCGACGGAACGGCTGCTCACCGCAGCCGGGAAATTGAACAACGATTCGGTGGCCGAGCCGTCACGGCTGCCGGGCTGGACCCGCGGCCACGTCCTCGCCCACCTCGCCCGTAACGCGGACGCCCTCGTGAACGTCCTGGCCGGGCGCCCCATGTACGCCTCCGCCGAGGCCCGGGACGCCGACATCGACCGGGACGCCCCGCGCCCCCTCGACGTACAGCTCCTGGACGTGCGCGAGAGCGCCACCCGCTTCCAGGAGACGGGGGCCGCGCCCGCGGACTGGTCACGCACGGTGGAACTGCGCAACGGGGTCACCGACACCGCCTCCGGGGTGCCGCTGCGCCGCTGGGCCGAGGTCGAGCTGCACCACGTGGACCTGGGCATCGGGTACGAGCTCGAAGATCTCCCGGCGGAGTTCACGGAGCGCGAGATCACGTTCCTGACCGACCGGTTCACCGGCCACCCCGACGTGGCCCACACCGTGGTCACGGACGGCACGCGCGCGTGGAGCACGGGAAGCGAGTCCGCCGGGCCCGGGATCACGGTCACCGGGTCGGCGCCCGAGCTGCTGGGGTGGCTCTGCGGCCGACGCGACGGAGCGGGACTCGACGTGCGGGGAGGAGCCCTGCCCCCACTGCCCCCGCTCTAGGTCAGTGCGTCGCTATAGGCTGAACGCCATGACGTACAGCGGAGCGGTGAAGGTCGGCGGCCCTGCCGATGTGCACGAGTTGCAGGATCTGATGATCACCAAGGTCGCGGTGGGCCCGATGAACAACAACGCCTACCTGCTGCGCTGCCGGGCCACGGACGAGCAGCTGCTGATCGATGCGGCGAACGACGCCCAGACGTTGATCACACTCATCGGTGACGACGGCATCGCGTCGGTCGTCACCACGCATCAGCACGGAGACCACTGGCAGGCGCTCGCCGAGGTCGTGGCCGCCACCGGCGCACGTACGTACGCGGGCCGGGACGACGCCGAGGGCATCCCCGTACCGACCGATGTGCCCGTCGACGACGGAGACACGATCCGCGTGGGGCGCGTGGAACTCACCGCGCGCCATCTGGTCGGACACACGCCGGGCTCGATCGCGCTCGTCTACGACGACCCGCACGGGCACCCGCACGTGTTCACCGGAGACTGTCTCTTCCCCGGCGGTCCCGGCCGGACAACACGGCCCGATGACTTCCAGAGCCTGATGAGCGGGCTAGAGGAGAAGGTGTTCAGCCTGCCAGATGAGGCCTGGATCTACCCCGGGCACGGCAACGACAGCACCCTCGGGGCGGAGCGCCCGCACATTCAGGAGTGGTGGGCTCGGGGCTGGTAGTCGCGGGTAATGAGGACTCAGATCATCACGGCCGAGGTAGGTGTCGTTGGAACTGGCCTCGGCGCCTCCCTCACGCTGATAAGTACGACCTGGCAAGCGCGAACAGCGCGCGCAGCAAGCCCCAGGAACTGGATCAGTCGAGGGAACAGGCACGCAGCAGTTGTACGTCGATCACGTGGGCAGGCGCTCAGAGAACCGTCGAGCGACGTACATCGCCTTCATGCAGGCGGTGTCGATACTGGTCCAGGCGACGCGAGACGACAGAATTGACGGCGCTCGATTGACCGGCCAAATCGTCCAGTACTTTACGGAGATGGCCGAAGCCGCTGGCGAGATCGACACGGCCCGCAACACGGTGATGATTGACGGGCCGCAGGCAGTCGCTGGCCAGGCCCCGGAGCTGTGCCGCATCCCGTACAGACTTGCGAGCGCCATGTCGGCAATCTACGACGAGTCCTTGGACGACGATGGCAGGCAGCAGGCGCTGCAGGCAGCCCTCGACATTCGTGTCAATCTCGTCCGGGAGCTGACACGGTTCTCCGTGATGGCGTCTGCGGCATGGAATATGGACGGGGTCGGCAATCATCTCGACAGCTTCCAGACGCCCGGCGCTGCACCCTCCGCTACATAGGTCAGGTCAGACGCGTAGAGCCCGAGCGGCACATACTCGGGGATCTGTTCGAGGTGATCTCGTACTTTGACCGGCATGCTTCGCCGGGTTGGTGGTTCGGCGGTTGGATGTGCGGTGACGCCGGATCATGCTTGAGGACGAGCCGGCGGACAGGCTCAAGCGCTGGGTCACCGGATCCGGAACCAACAAAGCGGTTCGGGCGGTGGACTCACCACCCCCACGGGTCACGAGACGGCTATACCGCGTACGACCGAATCCGGCGCGGGAGACCATTCGCGTCACCGTCACCCAGACCGTCACCGCCACGCCCGGCACCAAAGCCGCTCCCGACGCTAGCGACAGCGTCCTCAAGATGGGCGATAAGAAGACCGTCGACGAGGACTGCTGCGTGCTGAGGGCGAACGGCTAGCCGAGTTGGTCGCTGACCTGCCCTACTACGGCCCGTGCACCTGTAGATCCAGGGGCCACCGCTGCTGCCGTGTTCCATCTGGTCGTTGGTGAGACCCACCGTCCCCGGTACCGAACTGGCGGTGAACGTACCGACCGCCTCGTCCATCGTGTTGCCGTCGAACGGGGGCGCGGGCGTTGCCGGATATCCGACGGCGTCCCACACCCGGCCTGCGGTCGAAACGTTCCAGAGCAGGCCGAGCCAGCCCACCGTATTGCCGGGTGCGCTGTCGAACCACACCATCCCGTAGTCGAACGCACGGTTGCCGTTCTGGGTCCAGGCCGTCCATGCGGCGACGTGCGAATAGGTGAAGTGGTACGCCGGGTCGGACGCCGCGCGTTTGGGGTACGACGGGAAGAAGGCGACGTTGGTCGACCAGCCGCCGTTGTAGACGCAGTGCCCGGCCGTCAGCAGCACGTTCGGAGCTACCATCGCGGCCGAACCCGCGAAGCCGCTGCCGTTCTGCGTGAAGAACAGCTTCCCGCACGTGGTGTACGGGTAAACGAGCGGATTCAGCACCGGAGAGGCATCGGACTCCGCCTGCTCTCCGGTTGTTTCCTTCTGTTCTTTGGGAGGAGGATTGGGCGGCAGGTGGCCGGTGGGGCCGCGCTCGGCGGGCTCGGCCTCTTCGGCGACGGGTTGTTCGCCGGGCGGGCGTTCGGCCGGGAGCGGGACCGGCTTCGCGGCACGCCGGCGCTCTTCGGTCCAGTGCTCTTCCTCCAAGTCGCCGACGCTGGCAGGACGACCCGATCCGACGACGCGGTTCTCGTGACGCTCGGTCATGGTTGTTTCTCCTCACGGCTGTGCAGACCATGCGCACTGCCGGGGCAGCCAGGCGGTCAGGAGCCGAACTGGCCCGTCTGGACGTCCTCGGCGTTCACCAGGACCCAGAAATCGGAGGCGAGGCCCTGGAGTGCGTACTTGTAGGGCAGATAGCCGTATCCGGCGTAGCCCCACGTGGTTCCCCAGGAGTTACGGATGATGAGGGAGCTAGTCGCGGTCGTGCCGTCGACCGGGTTGGCCACCGTGCGGTCGTGCAAAGTGGCGCGGTGGTTCATGCGGCCGCGAGGGCACCGGTCCCGAGGAGGGGGCCCTGAACAGCACGACAGGCTGTGTTCGCTGTGCGTCCCAGCCTTTCTTCCAGTACGCGACACTGTGCGCGGGCTGTCAAACGCAAGGGACGGCCGGACCTCCGGAGGCATTGTGGGTGTCCTTCGAGGTCCGGGCGGTCGAGGCGGTCAGTTCCGGTGGCCGTTGCGGACCCGCTGGGCGGGGGTCGGCTGCCGACCCGCCTCGTGACGACGGCGAGCTCCAATTCGGCCTCGCCGGCCAGCGGCTGTCCCCGGGCCGACTACCTGCTCGGGCCTCCGGCGGCTGGGCTGAGAGGACGTTTCGTCCGGTTGCTCAGAGGGTGTCTCACGTGGTGCTTCGGTGGAACGGCATGATGCTGCACCGTGAGGGTTGACCTGTCGCGTCGGCAGGTTCCGGACGGACTGTGGGAGTTGACAGCTCCGCTGTTGCCGAGGTTCACATCCCCGGTCTATCCGGGACACGGCGACGACACCACCCTGGCGCGGAGCGGCCCCATCTGCCGGAGTGGCACGCACGAGGCTGGTGAGTCCGCCGGCGGGGGCCGCGCGCACGCGGTGGTGAACTCCATTGACGGGGCGCGCAGTTGACGACTGCACGCCCCGTGTGAAACGAACACACGCGCTGGTTGCGCGCACGCGCTCCCGGCGTACGCCCCGGCGTAGTCCAATGAAAGGCAGCCCCGCACAGGATGACGGCTCCTGGGCGGCACGGGCCGCCGACCTGCCGATCCCCGCCCTGGGTCGGCGGCCCCGGCGTTCACAGACATGAAACACACGTTCCCACTATGCGGACAATCCTGCCTGTGACCTGGACAAATAGCGCTTCTCGCTGCCACTCTCCCGCCATGTACCTTGCCCCTCACGCGCTGCGCCGCATCGTCTCCGCCGCCACTGTCGCCCTGCTCGCCACCGCTGTCGGCTGTGCCCCGCAGCCGGAGGAGAAGAGCGCCGCCAAACCCGCCGGGACGGCCGGAGCCACCTGCGCCAAGGGCAAGTTGGCCACCCAGACCTCGGGCAAGCTGACCATCGCCACCGACGAGCCCGCGTACGAGCCGTGGTTCAAGGACGACAAGCCCGCCAACGGCGAGGGCTTCGAGTCGGCGGTCGCGTACGCCGTGGCGAAGCAGCTCGGCTACGACAAGGCGAACGTCGTCTGGCAGAGCGTGCCCTTCAACAAGGCGTTCGCGCCCGGCGAGAAGACGTTCGACTTCGACGTCAACCAGGTGTCGATCAGTGCCGAGCGCAAGAAGGCCGTGGACTTCTCGTCCGGCTACTACGACGTGCGCCAGGCCGTCATCGCGCTGAAGAACTCCAAGGCCTCGAAAGCGACCGGCATCGCGGACCTCAAGGGCCTCAAGCTGGGCGCCCAGGTCGGCACCACGAGCCTCAACTACATCGACGACGTGGTGAAGCCGACCCACGAGCCGGCCGCGTACGCCAAGAACGACCAGGCCAAGTCCGCACTGCAGAACGGCCAGGTCGACGCCATCGTCGTCGACCTGCCGACCGCCTTCTACATCACCGCCGCCGAGGTGACCGACGCGAAGATCGTCGGGCAGTTCGAGAACCAGGGCGGTACGCCGGAGCAGTTCGGGCTCGTGCTCGACAAGGGCAGCGCCCTCACCTCGTGCGTGACGACCGCGGTGGACGCCCTGCGCAAGGACGGCACGCTCGCCTCCCTCGAGAAGCAGTGGCTGTCGGACGCCGTCGACGCTCCGGTGCTCAAGTGACCGTAGTGAAGGAGGAGTCCGGGCAGGAGGACCCGGCAGGCCTGCCGGACCGCAGCGACGGTTACGTCCCCTCGAAGCGTCGGATCGACCGTGAACGGTACAAGCGCACCCGCGCGCGCCGCGCCACGTCGATCGCCGCGCTGTCCACCCTGGTCACCGGGGTGGTCCTCTATCTGGTCGTCGTGAACGCGCCGGGCTGGCCGCGCACCAAGGAGACGTTCTTCAACGGGCGGTACGCGCGCGAGGCGTTCCCCAAGGTCCTCGAAGGGCTGTGGCTCAACGTACGGCTGCTGCTGATCTGCGGTGTCGCGGTGCTCGTCCTGGGCATGCTGATCGCCATCGCGCGCACGCTGCGCGGCCCGGTGTTCTTCCCGCTGCGCGCGCTGGCCGCCGCGTACACGGACTTCTTCCGCGGTCTCCCGCTGATCATCAACCTGATGATCGTCGTCCTGGGTGTCCCGGCGCTGCGGCTCCAGGGCATCACCGTGGACCCGGTGCTCCTCGGCGGTACGGCGCTGACGCTGACGTATTCGGCGTACGTCGCCGAGGTGTTCCGGGCCGGCATCGAGTCCGTGCACCCGTCGCAGCGGGCGGCGGCGCGCTCGCTGGGGCTGACCAACCGGCAGGCGCTGCGGTACGTCGTGCTGCCCCAGGCCGTACGGCGCCAGGTTCCGCCGCTGCTGAACGACCTGGTGTCGCTGCAGAAGGACACCGGGCTCGTCTCGATCGGCGGCGCGGTAGACGCCGTACGCGCGGCCGACATCATCGTGGGCCGCAGCCTCAACTACACGCCGTACATCGTCGCAGGACTGATCTTCGTCGCGCTGACCATCCCGATGACGCGCTTCACGGACTGGGTGACCGCCCGGATGGACCGACAGCGGGCACAGGGAGGAACACTGTGAGCGGCATTCCCGACAGCTCCTCCCCCGTCCTCCGTATGGAGGCCGTGCGCAAGACCTTCGGTGACACGGTCGTCCTGCGGGACGTCGATCTGGAGGTCGCCCCGCACACGGTGACCGCTCTGATCGGCGCGTCCGGCTCGGGCAAGTCGACGCTCCTGCGGTGCGCGAACCTGCTGGAGGAGATCGACGACGGCGCGATCTGGCTGGACGGCGAGGAGATCACCGACCCGCGGACCGACCAGGACGCCGTGCGCCGCCGGATCGGCGTGGTCTTCCAGGCATACAACCTCTTCCCGCACATGACCGTGCTGGAGAACATCACCCTCGCCCCGCGCCGGGTGCACGGAGTGGACCGCGCCGAGGCGGAGCGGTACGGCCGTGAGCTGCTGGAGCGGCTCGGGCTCGGCGCGAAGGCGGGCGAGTACCCGGACCGGCTGAGCGGCGGCCAGCAGCAGCGCGCGGCGATCGTCCGCGCCCTCGCCGTACGCCCCCGGCTGCTGCTCCTCGACGAGATCACCGCGGCCCTCGACCCGGAGCTCGTGGGCGAGGTGCTCGCCGTCGTCCGGGATCTGAAGGGCGACGGCATGACCATGGTCCTGGCCACCCACGAGATGGGCTTCGCCCGCGATGTCGCGGACCAGGTCTGCTTCCTGGAGGGCGGCGTAGTCCTGGAACGGGGCACGGCCGAGCAGGTGTTCGGTGATCCGCGACAGGAGCGCACCCGGCAGTTCCTGCGGCGGATCGTGGAGGCGGGGCGGCTGTAGGTCACGCCCCCACGGTCGCCGCCCTGACCAGCGCGGCGACCCGCTCCACCCCGAACACGTATCCCTGCACCCCGCACCCCGCGATGACGCCGTCGGCGCGCAGTGAGACGTACGAGTGGTGCCGGAACGTCTCACGCTGGTGGACGTTGGAGATGTGCACCTCCAGCACCGGCATGCCGTCGCAGGTGTTGAGCGCGTCCAGGATCGCGACGGACGTGTGTGAGTAGGCGCCCGGGTTGATGACGATGCCGACGTGGTGCAGGCGTGCCTCGTGGATCCAGTCGACCAGCTCACCCTCGTGGTTGGACTGGCGGAAGTCGACCGTGCCGCCGTGCCCGGCCGCCGCCTTGGCGCACAGGGCCTCGACGTCGGCGAGGGTGTCGGAGCCGTAGATCTCGGGCTGGCGCTGGCCCAGGAGATTCAGGTTGGGCCCGTTGAGAATCATGATCGGGGCGTTGGCGAGAGTGCGGGGCACGGTTCCTCCGGTCCGTTCGGGGATGGCGGCCCGTCCAGGACCGCTGCTCAGCCCCGGTTTATCACGGTGCACCGACAGCGCGACGGCCCGTACGCTCCCGGCATGACCCCCCCCGCCTATCCCCCCAAGCCCTCCCCCGGCGACCGCATAGCCGTCATCTCGCCGGGCGCCGGACTGCCCGGTCTCTTCCCGCGCCCTCACGAACTGGGACTGGAGCGGCTGCGCAAGGAGTTCGAGCTCGAACCGGTCGAATATCCGGCGACCCGGAAGATGGGCTCGACTCCCCAGGAGCGCGCCGACGACATCCACGCCGCGTTCGCCGACCCGGACATCAAGGCGGTCATCGCGACGATCGGCGGCGACGACCAGATCACCGTGCTGCCCTTTCTGGACCGCGAGTTGATCCGGGCGAACCCGAAGCCGTTCTTCGGGATGAGCGACAACACGAACCTGCTGGCGTACCTGTACAACACCGGGATCGTCGGCTACCACGGCGCGACCGTGATGGCGGCGCTCGGACGTCCCGTGGCCATGGACCCGCTGACCGCCGAGTCTCTGCGGGCCGCCCTGTTCACCTCGGGTGAGTACGAACTGGGGCCCGCGGAGCGCTGGAACGACGTCAACCGCGACTGGGCCGACCCTGCGACGTTCGACGCCGAACCGGCAACCCGTCCCGGCAACGGCTGGACGTGGCTGAACGCCGAACGCGTGGTGGAGGGCCGCAGTTGGGGCGGCTGTCTGGAGATCCTCGGCTGGCTGCTGATGGCCGACCGCGAGATCTCCCACGATCTGACGGTGTACGACGGCGGAGTGCTGCTGCTGGAGACCTCGGAGGAGATGCCGAGCGGCGAGGAGGTCTTCCGCACGTTGCGCAACATGGGCGAGCGCGGACTGCTCCAGCGTTTCTCGGCGCTGCTGATGGCACGCCCGAAGAGCTGGTCCTTCGAACGCCCCAACACCACGGACGAGGCCGACCGTTACGCCGCCGAGCAGCGGGAGGCGGTCCTGCGCGCGCTGAGCGCCTACGCTCCCGGCCTGATGACCGTCTTCGACGTGGACTTCGGACACACGGATCCTCAACTCGTCCTCCCTTATGGAGGGTCGATACGGGTGGACGGCCCCGACCGGCGCATCATCGTGACGTACTGATCCCGGTCGCCTCCCGCACGCCCCGTAACGTGCGATCACCGTGGGTAGTTGACCCGGCATGCACGACGTACGCATGGTGAGCGCGCCTTCGATGGTGCGGCTGGCCGCCGCCTCGCTCGCGGGGACGGCCATCGAGTTCTACGACTTCTTCGTCTACGGCACCGCTGCCGCACTGGTTCTTGGGCCACTCTTCTTCCCTACGTTCTCGCCGCTGGCCGGGACACTTGCCGCCTTCGCGACGTTCGGCGTGGGGTTCGTCGCCAGGCCCCTGGGGTCGGTGCTGTTCGGGCACATCGGAGACCGGCGGGGGCGGCGGCCGGTCCTGGTCGCCTCGCTACTGCTGACCGGGGCGTCGACGGTCGCGGCCGGCTGCGTACCGACGTACGAGTCGATCGGTACCGCGGCTCCCCTGCTCCTCCTGGTGCTGCGTTTTCTCCAGGGGCTCGGTCTCGGCGGGGAGTGGGGCGGGGCGGTCCTACTGACCGCTGAGCACGCTCCCGCCGAACGGCGTGCCCTGTGGTCGAGCTTCCCGCAGATCGGCCCCGCGGTGGGCTTCGTACTGGCCAACGGGGTGATGCTGGTCCTGTCGGCGTCGCTCTCGGAGGCGCAGTTCGCCGCATGGGGGTGGCGGGCGCCGTTCTGGGCGGCCGGGATGCTCGCCGTGGCGGGGCTGTGGCTGCGTTCCTCGCTCGCGGAGAGCCCGAGTTTCCTGGAGATCGACGACCACGCGCGCGTGCCGCTCGCCGAAGTGGTGCGCGACCACTGGCGGCTGGTCCTGCTGACGGCGGGCGCGCTCGCGGTCGGCTACGCGGTGTTCTACGCCGTGACGACCTGGTCCCTCGCCTACGGGACGGAACGGCTCGGAGTCAGCCGCACCGTCATGCTGGCCTGCATCATGGCCGCGGTGGTGGTCATGGGCGCTCTGACGCCGGTGGTGGCTCTCCTGGGGGACCGTTACGGCCGTAGGCCACTGTGCCTCACGGGGTGTGCCGCCGCTGCCGTGTGGATGTGCCCGATGGTCGCGCTGCTGTCGACCGGCGAACCACTGCTGATGTTCCTCGGCTTCCTGGTGGCGATGATCGCGTTCGCCACGATGTTCGCGGTGATCGCCGCGTATTTGCCGGAGCTGTACGAGCCCCGCGTACGCTGCACGGGCGCCGCGGTCGGCTACAACCTCGGCGGGGTTCTCGGCGGAGCGCTCACCCCGATCGTGGCGACGGCACTCGCCGAGCACGAGGGCCGGGTTCCATGGGGCGTGGGCGCCTATCTGACGGGGATCGCGTTGTTCAGCCTGGCGTGCTTCGCGTTGCTGCCGGAGACCCGGACCGGTCCCCCGCCTCGCCGCCCTACCGGCCACAGAGTGACGGGTCCGCGCGCAGTGATCAGGGGTTGACGGCCAGCTCCAGGTAGGCCGCGAACAGCACCAGGTGTACGCCGCCCTGGAGCGGCGTGGCTCTTCCGGGCACCACCGTCAGCGAGCCCACGACCACCGTCAGGGCGAGCAACACCATGTGGCTGGCGCCGAGGCCGAGGACCAGTGGCCCGGAGAGCCAGACGGAGGCCAGGGCCGCGGCGGGGATGGTCAGGCCGATGCTGGCCATCGCGGACCCGAGGGCGAGGTTCAGGCTGTTTCTGCACCCGGTCACGGCGCGCGGAGCGCAGCGCGGCGATGGTCTCGGGGAGCAGCACGAGCAGGGCGATGATCACGCCGACGACGCCATGCGGCAGGCCGGCCGCCTCCACCCCGGACTCGATGGTGGGCGACACTCCCTTCGCGAGGCCGACCACGCCGATCAGTGCCAGGCCCAGCAGTCCCAGGCTGACCCCGGCGTGGCGGCCGGGGAGCTCCGCGTGGCCGTCCGCCGCGATGACCTTGCCCCGTCTGGTGACCGGCAGGGAGTAGTCACGGTGCCGCCCGGTCTGGGTGGCCACGAACAGGCCGTACAGGACCAGCGAGGCGAGCGCGGCGAAGGTGAGCTGGACGGTGGAGAAATCGGGACGGCTTGCTCGTGGTGAACGTCGGCAGCACCAGGCTGAGGGTGGCCAGCGTCGCGACCGTGGCGAGGGCCGCGCCGGTGCCCTCCGGGTTGAAGACCGCGGTCCCGTGACGGATCGAGGCGGTGAGGAGACTCAGTCCGACGATGCCGTTGCAGGTGATCATCACAGCCGCGAACACGGTGTCCGTCGCCAGGGTGGCACTCTTGGCCCCGCCATCGGCCATCAGCGTGACGATCAGGGCGACCTCGATGATCGTGACGGCGACGGCCAGCACCAGGGATCCGAAGGGTTCACCGACCCGGTGGGCGATCACCTCGGCGTGATGCACGGCGGCCAATACGGCTCCGGCGAGGATCAGCGTCACCAGCGCGACGACCGCTCCGGCAAGGTCGCGCCCCCAGGTGAACCCGAGCAGAACGACCGCGGCCACCGGCACGACGGCCGTCCACCGCGTCGCGAGCGACCGCAACCGGACGATGATTCAGCGATCGTCACAGACGGACACAGGCCACGCACCCGCACACAGCCCCTCACACACCGCCCCGCTCGCACCCTTCACGCTCACCTCACAGTCGATCCTGCCCACGGACCCCCAGACCCGGCCCGCGCTCCAACCTGGCGCCCCGAACGGGACGCACCGCCCCGAGCCCTCGCACCGGCCTCCAACGTCACAGTCGGTGAAGGACGGCGGCCGCGTACACACGCACCCAACGAAGCACCGGGAACGGTGACCGGCAATTCACCGCGCACCGTTCCCGATGTCTCTACGTCCGACGCACTCAGGCCTCGATGCTGTCCTTCGGAGCGCCTTCGCTCTCCTTCTGCGCCGCCTCGGCCGCCTCCTGCTTCCTGGATGCGATCAGGCTGGTGATCGTGGTGATGACCAGGACCCCGCAGATCACTCCGAGGGAGACCGGTATGGAGATCTCCGGTACGTGAACGCCGGACTCGTGCAGCGCGTGCAGCACCAGCTTGACGCCGATGAAACCGAGGATGACCGACAGGCCGTACGAGAGGTGGACCAGCTTCCTCAGCAGGCCGCCGATGAGGAAGTACAGCTGGCGCAGGCCCATCAGAGCGAACGCGTTGGCGGTGAAGACGATGTACGGGTCCTGGGTGAGGCCGAAGATCGCCGGGATCGAGTCGAGGGCGAACAGTACGTCCGTGGTACCGATCGCGAGCATCACGACCAGCATCGGCGTCATGATCCGCTTGCCGTTCTGCTCGATCCACAGCTTGGTGCCGTGGTAGCGGTCGGCCACACCGAACCGCTTCTCGGCAGCCTTGAGCAGCTTGTTCTCCTCGAACTCCTCGTCCTCGTCGTCGGTGCGGGCCTCCTGGATCAGCTTCCAGGCGGTCCAGATGAGGAAGGCGCCGAAGATGTAGAACACCCACGCGAAGCTCGCGAGGATCGCGGCGCCGGCAGCGATGAATATCGCGCGCAGGACGAGCGCTATGAGGACACCGACGAGGAGCACGCGCTGCTGGTACTGCGAGGGCACCGCGAACTTCGCCATGATCAGGACGAAGACGAAGAGATTGTCGACGCTCAACGACTTCTCCGTGATGAAGCCCGCGAAGAACTCGCCGGCCGGCTCACCGCCGCTGAAGAAGAGCAGCCCCAGGCCGAAGAGACCGGCCAGAGCTATCCAGACGACCGTCCAGATTCCGGCTTCCTTGATTGATACGTCGTGGGGCTTACGCCCGATGAAGAAGTCCACCGCGATCAACGCGGCAAGACCCACGATGGTCAGGACCCACAGGGTCACGGAAACATTCACTGCGCCTCCGGCAGTACGTAACGGCAAATTTCAGCGTCGTCGCTACCGGAGGTCTCTTCCACCCGCGACAGCCTGGCTCCTTCACGCGCCCGGTGCCTGCGGGCCGACGCCCCGGGATCTGGATTGATCCGTATTGACGGGTACGCCGCAGCAGGTAGGGAGTACTCCCCTCCGTTGGGAAAACAGTACCCCAATCACCAAGGAAAGGTAAAGAGATTAGTAAAGGAAAACCAAAACTCGCAGGTCAGGTCACTTTGCGGATACTTGGTGAAGTCCTGCGGGTGTCAGCCGTTCCACTCTCGGCGGGCTGCCGCGACCTGGCCGAGCACCTGCTGGAGCACCTGGCTGCCGTACGGCACGACCGCCGGCTCGTAGGTCCACGCATGGCCGACCCATGGGTCGGCCAGATGGTCGTCGGGTACCGGAGTGAGTCGCAGAAGCGAACGCCAGAGCGGATCCAGCAAGGGTCCGTAGACCGAGGCGTCCTCGCGGTCGGCGACCAGCAACAGGTGGACGCCGACGGCCGGGCCCTCGTCCGCGAGATAGCGCAACTGAGTCACCGCCCGGTCGTCGAAACCGTGCGGGAAGTCATTGACGATCAGCAGTTGCTGACCGGTGTCGAGATCGGGCGGCAGTGAATCGGCCGCGCCGCCACGCACCGCCATCTGCACCAGGTCGACGCGCTGGGTCAGCCGGCCCAGGACGTCCGCGACGCCTGCGGCCCCGGCGGCGGGCGGCCCCGCGAGCACACCGCTCCGTACGAGCGGCGCGAGGGCCGGGGCGCCCGAGCCTGCCGGGTCGATGACATGCACGGCGAACTCGCCCGCCGGATGGACGGCGAGCAGCCGGGCCGCGTGGGTCACTGCCGTCTCCATCGCGAGCCGCCGCAGCTCGTCGGAATCGATGAGCGACCTCTCGAGAGCCTCACCACCGCTGTCGATCCACAGGCCGCGCTCCAACGGCAGCCGAACAAGCATCGGGATGCTCAGGTCGAGGCTCTCGGGCAGCCGCAGGTCGCCCAGCCGCAGCGCCATGGGCAGCTCCATCGGCACGCGGTACCCGTGCCAGACGGGGTTGTCCCAGCGTGCGTACGACAGGGGCAGCGCGGGCTCGACGACCTCAGCCTCGGCGATGAGCTGGGAGAGGTCGCGGTCGAGGGCTACCCGGGCCTGGTCGACGAGCTGGACGTGCTTCACGCGGGCCGCCTCCCGGGCGGCATCGCCCCGGTCGCCGATCCGGCTGCGTGGATCCGCCAGGGCCTTGTCGATCTCCTGTTCAAGACGCGAGTCGGCGAAATCCACGGCGCTGCGGTATGCGGCGACGGTGCGCGCCAGGTCCTCGAACATGCCCCAGACCTGGTTGTAGAGCCGCTCGTCCATGGACCACCCGTTCGCGTCACCCGCGACCGGCCGCGGCGGCTGTCCCGACTGGGCCAGGGGTACGGTCGGCGGCGCCGGGGGCGGAGCGGCGGGACGACGGCTGGGATGGCTGTAGTTGATCGGTGCGCCGCCGGTGGGTGCTGACGGCTGGGAGGAGGCGGAGGAGTCGGTCTGCGCGGCTTCCCCGGCGCGGCCCACCTGGGGCGAACCGTCCGGTTGACCGGCCTGCGCCGGTGCGCCGGGCATCGGGGGGTCCTCAGGCATCTGAGCCGCGTACGGCGACGCGGACTGCGCGGGCGCGGGGGACGCCGCCAAGCGGGTGCGGTCGCTGTCGGACGTGCGGGGCGGAGGAGGTGCCACCGAGCGGGAGTGAGCCTGGAACACCGCCTCGTTGATGGCGTCCGCGAGCCGGCGGGCCTCGGGGAGGCCCTGGTCGGTGAGGAGTTCGGCGAGGCCGCCGGCGTATCCCTGACCGATGGCTCGTACCTTCCAGGCGTCCTGCCTGCGGTAGAGCTCCAGGGCGACCACAGCCGACTCGGCCTCCAGGCCGGTGATCGTGTAACTGGCGACCCCGCTGCCGTCGAGGCCGGTGACGGCGACGAAGGGTGCGGACACACCGCCGAAGCGGACCGGCCCGCCCACACCGGACGGAAGAGCGAGCAGCACGCTGATCCGGTGCGCGGATTCCGGCATGGCGCCCAGGTCCACGGCGAGCCGGTGATCGGCCGCCGCCTGCCTGGAGACCTCCAGGCCGGGGAGGGTGGGCGCGCCGGGATGCGCCACCCACTCGACACCGTGGACCTTGCCCTGCTCGTCGCCGATCGTGGCCGCGGCCACGATCGGCGTGCCGGCCGAGATCCGCACCTCGAGACGGACCTGCGAGAGCGGATGGTTCTGCCCCCGGACCAGCTCGGCCGTCATCGCCTTCGTCCCCCCGCGTCGTTCTCTTGTTCGTGGGCTGTCCGGGGCCCGGTTACAGGTGCGGCAGGATCGCCGGCATCAGGTCCTGGAAGGTGCGGCCGTTGGCAGGCGTGCCAAGGGCGGTCATCTGCCAGCCGCCGCCCGCGCGGTGCACCTTCGCCATGATCTGGGCCGTGTACTGGCCGCCACCGTCCAGTGTGTAGCGGGCGAGTTCGTCACCGTTGGCCTCGTCGACCAGACGGCAGAAGGCGTTCTGCACCTCCTGGAAGGTCTGGCCCGTGAAGGAGTTCACGGTGAAGACGATCTGGTCGATGTGGACCGGCACACGCGGCAGGTCGACGAGGATTGCCTCGTCGTCACCACCCTGGCCGACGCCACCGACCAGGTTGTCGCCCGTGTGTCGCACCGAGCCGTCGTCGCTCACGAGGTGACGGAAGAACACCACGTCGACGGGCTGTTTGTCGGCGAACAGCACGGCGGAGGCATCGAGGTCGATCTCCCTCGTCCGTGTGCCGAACAGGCCGCGCCGGGGAGCCGCCTGCCAGCCAAGGCCCATGCGCACCGCCGTCAGGGTGCCCCCGTCGTTCTTCTGCAGGCTGATGGCCTGACCCTTGGTCAGATTGACGCTGCCACTGGGCGTTCCGCCCTTGGATACGTCCACCACGCGCTGTTCCCCTCTCGAGCCGTCCCCTGTTTCCGCGGGGTCCGCGGATGACCTGAACCCTACGCAGGAGCACTGACAGTGCCGAAGCCTGGGCGCACTTTGTGTCGGTGTTGCAACACTGCGCGTACGACGCAGGTCGCGGAGGCGGACCGGGGTGCCCGACCGGTGCGGCGGTCGGCACCCCGTGCGCCCCGGGCACCACTCAGGCGATGCCCGCCTCCCTCATCTGCCGCAGTTCCTTCTTCATCTCCGAGACCTCGTCGCGCAGCCGGGCGGCGATCTCGAACTGGAGGTCGGTTGCCGCAGCACGCATACGTGCCGTCATCTCCTCGATCTGGTCGGCGAGTTCGGCCGCGGGGCGATCCGTCGGCACCGTCTCCCCGGCCTTGCCCTTGACCGCCTTCGCTCCCTTGGCCGCCTTGCCGCCGAGCGAGGGCACCGGGGCCTTGGCGCCCTTGCCGTCCTTCGACTTGCGGTAGCCCGAGCCAAGGAGTTGTTCCGTGTCGACGTCCTCGCGGGCGATCTGCGCGACGATGTCGTTGATCTTCTTGCGGAGCGGCTGCGGGTCGATGCCCCGCTTCTTGTTGTACGCGACCTGCTTCTCCCGGCGGCGGTTGGTCTCCTCGATGGCCTTCTCCATCGCCGGGGTGATCTTGTCGGCGTACATGTGGACCTGGCCCGAGACATTGCGCGCCGCGCGGCCGATGGTCTGGATCAGGGAGGTGCCGGAGCGCAGGAAGCCCTCCTTGTCGGCGTCGAGGATCGACACCAGGGACACCTCAGGGAGGTCGAGGCCCTCCCGGAGGAGGTTGATGCCGACCAGGACGTCGAACTCGCCGGCGCGCAGTTCGCGCAGCAGCTCGACCCGGCGCAGGGTGTCGACGTCGCTGTGCAGGTAGCGGACCTGGATGTCGAGTTCCAGGAAGTAGTCGGTGAGATCCTCAGCCATCTTCTTGGTGAGCGTGGTCACCAGGACTCGCTCGTCCTTGTCCGCGCGCGTGCGGATCTCGTGCACCAGGTCGTCGATCTGACCCTCGGTGGGCTTGACGACGACCTCGGGGTCGATGAGACCGGTGGGGCGGATGATCTGCTCGACGTAGCCGTCGCCTCGGGACAGCTCGTACTTGCCGGGGGTCGCCGACAGGTAGACGGTCTGCCCGATGCGCTTTTGGAACTCCTCCCATTTCAGTGGGCGGTTGTCCAGCGCGGAGGGCAGCCGGAAGCCGTGGTCGACGAGCGTGCGCTTGCGGGACGCGTCCCCCTCGTACATGGCGCCGATCTGCGGGACCGTGTTGTGCGACTCGTCGATGACCAGCAGGAAGTCGTCCGGGAAGTAGTCGATCAGGGTGTTCGGCGGAGAGCCGGGGAGGCGGCCGTCGAAGTGCATCGAGTAGTTCTCGACTCCGGAACAGGAGCCGATCTGGCGGAGCATCTCGAGGTCGTACGTCGTCCGCATCCTCAGGCGCTGGGCCTCCAGGAGCTTGTTCTGTTTCTCCAGTTCGGCGAGGCGTTCGCCGAGTTCCTTCTCGATGTCATTGACGGCCCGCTCCATGCGCTCGGGCCCTGCCACGTAGTGCGTGGCAGGGAAGACGTACATGTGCTCGTCTTCACTGATGATCTCGCCGGTGAGCGGGTGGAGGGTGGAGAGTGCCTCGATCTCGTCGCCGAACATCTCGATGCGGACGGCCAGCTCCTCGTAGACCGGGAAGATCTCGATGGTGTCACCCCGGACGCGGAACGTGCCGCGGGTGAAGGCCAGGTCGTTGCGCGTGTACTGGATGTCGACGAAGCGGCGCAGCAGCTGGTCCCGGTCGATCTCCTCACCGACCTTGAGAGGGACCATCCGGTCCACGTACTCCTGCGGAGTACCCAGGCCGTAGATACAGGACACGGAGGCGACCACGATGACGTCCCGCCGGGTGAGCAGCGAGTTCGTCGCGGAGTGACGCAGGCGTTCGACCTCCTCGTTGATCGAGGAGTCCTTCTCGATGTAGGTGTCCGACTGAGGGACGTATGCCTCGGGCTGGTAGTAGTCGTAGTACGAGACGAAGTACTCGACGGCGTTGTTCGGGAGGAGTTCCCGGAACTCGTTCGCCAGCTGGGCGGCCAGAGTCTTGTTCGGCGCCATGACAAGCGTGGGGCGCTGAAGCTTCTCGATCATCCAGGCGGTGGTGGCGGACTTGCCGGTGCCGGTCGCGCCGAGGAGCACGACGTCCTTCTCACCTGCTTCGATGCGCCGAGCCAGCTCGGCGATGGCCGCCGGCTGGTCGCCGCTCGGCTGATAGGGGCTGACGACCTCGAAGGGCGCCACCGTGCGTTCGATCTTGGAAACTGGCCGCATGACATCCACCGTACGACCACCCACTGACAACGGGTCCTGATCACCGGTTCTGCGGGGTGCGGGAGCTCTGGTGTCCGCGCCTGTGACCGGGACGCTGCGGGCGACGGCCGGGGTGCGGGACGGCGGGGTGGGCCGGGATGCCGGGCTTGTTCTCGGTGAGGCGCCGGTCGGGCTTGCCCTTGACCATCAGAGGATCGAACAGCACGACGACGCCTGCCAGCAGGAGGAAGGCCAGGGGGCCGATCATCAGGGGGGCGAGCAGGGCCGCGGGGGAGGCTCCCTCCGGGCTCCCGGGCGCGTTGTGGAGGTGGACGCTCAGGGCGGCCATGCCCGTGTAGTGCATACCGCTGACGGCGAGCCCCATGACGAGACTGGCGCCCACGCTCCACAGGAAGCCGCGGATCTGCCCGGCCGCCCACAGGGCGGCGGTGGCGGCCACGACGGCTATCACGACCGAGGCCGAGACGGTGAGGGTGTTGTACTCCAGCTTCCCGTTGAGGCGCATTCCGGCCATGCCCAGATAGTGCATGGAGGCGATGCCGAGGCCGGTGATGGTGCCGCCGGTGAACAGGGCTGTTCCGCTCGCGCCCCGGTAGCCGACGATGAAGATCCCGATGCCGACCATGAGGATGGCGACGCCCAGGCTGGCGAAGGTCAGCCACATGTCGTAGTTGATCGGGGTCTCCTTGACGGCGAACCCCATCATCGCGATGAAGTGCATCGTCCATATGCCGGAGCCGATCGCGGCCGAGCCGAGTGCCAGCCATCCTGGTCGCCAGGACTGGGTGACCAGCATCGATCTGGTGGTGCAGCGCAGGCCCAGCGCACCGCCCAGGCAGGCCATGAGGTAGGCCACCAGCGGTGTGACGAGTCCGTAGCTGAATCCGTCGACCGTGCCCTGCATGCGCGGCTGCCCTTCCGCCCTGTCGCATCCCCGGATTTCCCTGAAATGCCTCCGTGCCCCAGGACCGGCCAGCGGTCAGGGGTGTGGCAGAGAGTATGACTGGCTCCGGAAGGGTCGAACGATTTTCCGGCAAAGAAACACGGCCTTGCCCCACTTGTGCGGCAGGAGTGTGCGGACTCGGGCAACTCCGTTCAATCTGTGTGTGTCGCGGCTCTTTGCCCGTGCTCCCTCCCTTGTCCCTCGGCTGTCACTCGCGGACCGTCCGTGCTCGCTCGCACCCGTGCGCCGGGCGTTGATGTCAGTGGTGGGTCGTACGGTGGGCGTATGGACAGCCACGGGCGGGACCAGCGACAGGACCCGGAGAACCGGCAGCGGGTGGTGTGGGCGGTCGTCGGCAGCGACATCGGCCCCCTGCTGCTGGCCGCGACGCACGAGGGCCTGGTGAACGTGGTGTTCCACGCCACGGAGTCGGTGCGGGAAAGGACGATCGAGCGGCTCGTTTCCCGGCTCGGCGCGGAACCCGTCGAGGCGCCCGGGTCCCCGCTCCTCGCTGAGGCGATACGCCAGTTCGCGGCGTATTTCGCGGGTGAGCGGCACGACTTCGAGCTGCCGCTCGACTGGTCCCTGATCTCCGGATTCAACCGCCAGGTGCTGCGCGAACTCGCCTCGGGCGTGCCGTACGGCGCGGTGGTCGGGTACGGCGACCTGGCCGGCCGGGTCGGCCAGCCGGGCGCGGCTCAGGCGGTGGGTGCGGCGATGGGCGCCAATCCGCTGCCGGTCGTGGTGCCGTGCCATCGGGTCGTGGAGAGCGACGGTGGCCTCGGCGGGTTCGGGGGCGGTCTGGAGACCAAGCGGAAACTGCTCGCGCTCGAAGGGGTGCTGCCCGAGCCACTGTTCTGAGGGACAGCCGCAGGGCTCGAGGGTTTCCTCAACAGGAGGCCCAGCAGTACGAGGGGACAGTCCCGTGCGGGAGGAGGTTCCGTGGGGGACGCTGTGCAAAAGCAGCAGGGGGGACCACGCCAGTGAGCACGTTCTTCGCCCGCGTGAGCGGGCCGCGATGACCGCCGTCGACCGGAGCGTCGGCATGCCTGTGACGGGCGAGCAGCGGGCCGCGCTGCGACGTCGCGTCTCCGCGGTGCTCGTCACGAGTCAGATTCTCGGCGGGCTCGGAGTCGCCACCGGTGTCGCCCTCTCGTCCGTACTGGCCCAGCGGATCAGCGGTACCGAGTCGCTGTCCGGGCTCGCGCCCACCTCGATGGTCGCGGGCACCGCGATGGCCTCGCTGCCGCTTGCGGCGCTGATGACCGCGCGCGGGCGGCGGCCCGGACTGGTCCTCGGGTATCTCGTCGGTGCCCTCGGGGCGGGTGTCGTCGTGGTCGCGGCAGTCATCGACAGCTTTCCGCTGCTGCTGTGCGGCATGGCCGGGTTCGGCGCGGCTTCCTCGGCCAATCTGGGGACGCGGTTCGCGGCCGCCGATCTCGCCGAGCCGGACAGGCGAGCCCGAGCCATCTCGAACATCGTGTGGGCGGCGACGATAGGGGCGGTCCTCGGACCGAACATCGCAGCGCCCGCAGGACGCAGCGTGTCCGGACTCGGGATACCCGCGACGGCGGGCCCCTTTCTCTGGGCGGCCGGGATCTTCCTGGTCACCGCGGTGACGGTAGCCGTCCTGTTGCGCCCCGATCCGCTGCTCACGGCCCGTGCGCTCGCCCCGGCGCAGGAGCGGTCGGCCGAGAGCCGGTCCCTGCGGGCGGGCCTCACCGCCGTCGCCGCCTCGCCGCGCGCCCGGCTCGCGCTCGTGACGGTGGCCATGTGCCATACGGCCATGGTCTCGGTCATGTCGATGACGCCGGTCGCTCTCGGGCACCACGGCGCGAGCATCGATCTGATCGGGCTGGTCATCAGTGGTCACATCGCGGGCATGTACGCGTTCTCGCCGCTCATGGGGCGGTTGTCCGACCGGGTCGGACGGCTGTCGGGCATCGGGCTCGCCATAGGGCTGCTGGCCTGCGCCGCGTTCCTCGCCGGGACGGCAGGCGGCAGTCACGGGCGCGTCGCATTGGGGCTCTTCGTCCTCGGGCTGGGCTGGTCGGCCGGGCTGGTCTCCGGATCCGCCCTGCTCACGGACTCCGTACCCGAGGCGGCGCGCGCTGCGGCCCAGGGGCTTTCCGACCTTGTCATGAACACCTCGGCGGGCCTCGGCGGGGCCACCGCCGGGCTCGTGATGGCCCAGGCGGGCTACGGATGGCTGAATTTCGCCGCCGCGTGCCTGCTGATACCCGTGGGCGCACTGGTGTTGTTCACCCGCAACGGCCCACTGCGGGTCCGGAGCGCGAAGGCAGGCGGCTGAGCCACTCGGCCGCAGGTCCGGCGGTCATTACGCGTAGTGCCGTGCCTCGAAGACGTTGCCGTCGGGGTCACGGAAGTAGAAACTGCGCCTCGCCGTGCCACGAGCGCCGTAGGAGTCGTACGAGAAGTCCGAGACGGGTACGTCCTGTTCCCTCAGGCGGGTTCGCAGGGCGTCGAAGGAATCTTCGGGCAGGGACAGGCATACGTGGTTGACGGGATGGCCCGCGCTGTCGGCAGACCCGGGGAGCATGTCCATACGCTCAGCCAGCGAGACCGGAGCGAGGTCGAAAATGGTCTCGCCGTTGAGGCGCACGGAGGGAAACGACACGGTTCCCCCGGCGAATTCGGTGATCCTCAGGGGCTCCATGCCGACCGCCTTCTCGTAGAAGTCGGCAGCGGCGAGCGGATCACGAACCCAGAGGACGACATGGTCGAGACGCGCCGAGTTGTCCGTCATGTACTCCAGGCTGGTGGCCTCTTCGCCTGATCGCAAGGGTTTGACCAGGCGTGCCGCCCGCCAGAGATGAGGGAAGACCGAACGACAGGAAGCAGGCGCGTCATGCTGGTGGTGTCCGAAGAAGTACGGGAAGCGGTCGACGCGCGTCGACCCGTGGTGGCTCTGGAGTCCACGATCATCGCGCACGGGCTGCCGCGCCCCCGCAATCTGCAGGTGGCGCTGGAACTCGAGGACGTCGTACGGCAGGAGGGTGCCGTCCCGGCAACGATCGCAGTGCTGGACGGGCGCCCTCATGTCGGCCTGGACAAGGCACAGTTGGACCGGGTCGCGAACGAGGACGGGATCCGCAAGCTGGGGCACCGCGATCTGCCGCTCGCGGTGGCCGCCGGGGTGAGCGGGGCGACCACGGTGTCCGCGACCGCGTTGCTGGCCGCCCAGGCCGGCGTACGGGTGTTCGCCACGGGTGGGCTCGGCGGGGTGCACCGGGAGTGGACGGTGACCCAGGACGAGTCCGCCGACCTGGGACTGCTGGCACGTACCAGGATCACGGTCGTCTGCGCGGGCGTGAAGTCGATCCTGGATGTGCCAGCCACCTTGCAGCGGCTGGAGACTCTCGGGGTCGCCGTGGCCGGTTTCGGTACCGGCAACTTCCCCGGCTTCTACCTTTCGGACTCCGGGCATCCGGTGGACTGGACGCTCCACACGCCGGAGCAGGTCGCGGACGTGATGCGGGCCCAGGACGCGCTCGACTCCCCGGAGTCGGCGTTCATCGTCGCCAATCCCGTGCCCGAGCAGCAGCAACTGGATCCCGGGCTCCACGCGCGCGTGCTCGCCGACGCGCTGCACGCGTGCGAGGAACAGGGCGTGAGCGGGCAGGCTGTGACGCCGTTCCTGCTCGACTACCTGGTGCGGCACACCGACGGCGCCTCGTTGAGCGCGAACCTGGCAGCGGTCCGCGGCAACGTACGGCTCGCGGGGCGGATCGCGGCGGCCTGGGCCGGGCAGTGACGGAGCCGGGGAGGGCGCTGCTCGTCGTCGGGGACGTCATCACGGACGTTGTCGCCCGGCACCGGGGTCCGCTCGCATCGGGGACCGACACGAGCGCCGTGATCCGGACGCTGCCGGGCGGTGCGGGCGCCAACGTGGCCTGCTGGGCTGCCCATTGGGGCCGCTCGGAGGTTCGGCTGCTCGGACGGGTGGGCGCGGACTCCGCGGAATGGCACGAGCGCGAGCTGACTGCGTGCGGGGTGCGACCACGCCTCGTCGTCGATCCCGGGGTACCGACCGGGACGGTGATCTGCCTGGTGGACACGGACTCGGCGGCCGAGCGCACGTTCCTGACCCAGAGCGGTGCCTCGTCGCGACTGGATCCCGACGACTGGTCGGACGAGCTGCTCGACGGTGTGGCACGTCTGCATCTCTCGGGCTATCTGCTGTTCTCGGCGCTGGGTCGGGCGTTCGTGGCGGCGGCTCTGGAGTCGGCACGCGCGCGTGGGGTACCGGTGAGTCTGGATCCGGCGTCGGCGGGGTTCCTGGTCGAACTGGGTGTCGACCGCTTCCTGGATCTGGCGTCCGGAGTGGATGTCCTGCTGCCCAGCCGTGACGAGGCCTGTCTGCTCACCGGGTTGCCCGATCCGGCGGACGCGGCGGCCAAGCTGAGCCGCCACGTCCCGCTGGTGGTCGCCAAGCAGGGTGCCGAGGGCGCGCTGGTAGCCCGATCGGGGACCCTGTGCGCCCGCGTTCCGGCCGCGCCCGCGACGCCCCGGGACACGACGGGCGCCGGTGACGCCTTCACCGGCGCGTTCCTCGCGGCCCTGCTGACGGGTGCCGGACCCGAGGAGGCGGCGACACAGGGGTGCCGGGCGGGCGCGCGGGCGGTGGAGCGGGTCGGCGGAAGGCCGCCGGTTCTCGGATGAGGGCCGACGAGGCGGCGCCCTGACTGCCGTCGGCCCGTGTCTGGGGTCTGTCCGGCGGATCGGGCCGGGAAAGTGTCGCGGCGCCTCATCGGCGGAGGTGAGCGGGGCAGGGTACGTCCGCCCCCGAGGCGAAGGAGGGTTTCGACTCGGTGGGCCCCGGTCCGGGGGTGCCATGCCCCGCGGCTCCGGCCGGAGCCGTCGGCCGGGGACCTAACCCTTGCGTCCCCACGCCGAGATCATCGGTGCGGTGGCCAGGTCCATCCCTCCCGAGGCCACGTTGGCCAGGTGGCGGTCGATGTCCTGGTCCGTGGCGAGGCCTCCGGCGACAAGCCGCTCCCGGATCTGACGGATCGTCGCGGACTCCAGCGTGGCGCAGGCGGGTGAGGTGACGGGGAAGTACGCGTCGGCCTGTACGTTGCGCAGGCCCGCCTCACGCAGCAGCCGCGGGAGTTTACGCCCGTACGCCAGGTCGGCGCCGCTGTCCGCGAGGAGCTGGCGGAAGCTGTGCCGCAGCCGGTTGGCGAGCTGCTGCTCGGGGCCGTGCTCCTCGGGGCAGAGCAGGGGTTGCAGAGCGGGATCGGCGTCCTCCACCAGCAGGCGTCCGCCAGGACGCAGCGACTTGATCATCGAGCGCAACGCCCTTTCGCGGTCCGGCACATGGACGAGGACGAGCCGGGCGTGCACGAGGTCGAACCCCTCCCCCGGCGGCTCGTCGACGCCCACGTCGTGGACGCGTACCTCTACCGGCGGGCGGGCCGCCGGGGCGACCCACGAGGTGTCGAGGTCGGTCGCGACGACCTTTCCGGTCGGGCCGACCTTCTTGGCCAGCCAGGAGACCACCGAGGTCCCCCCGACCCCGACCTCCCAGCAGCGCCAGCCGGGTCCGACACCGAATCCCTCGAGGTGCCGGAAGGTCGTGGGATCGAAGAGAGCGGCGAAGGCGTCGAAGCGTTGTCCCGCCTCTGTCTGCCGGTTGTCGAGGAGATACCCGTCGGTTCGCGTCATGCCGAGATCATCCCAGTCATCCGCTTTGTTCGGCCGGGTCGACGCTCCCGCACCGGCGAAGCGAAACGGAACCTTCCGTTCCCCCAGGCTTCTCCGGCGTTCGGGCGGGGCTGGCAAACTGGCGAGTCAGGCGCAAGGTGCGGACAGTGCGGCGCGAGGAGATCCACGCAAGGAGATCCAGATGTCCATGGCAGGGAATCTGCGGAAGGTCACGGGCCTCGGCAGGGTCGGCGACCTCCGTAAGGTGGCACGGCTGGCACGGCGGCGCCCGCTTGTCGACCTGAGTCACCATGCCCGGTCACCGCTGGGTTCCGCGGTGGTGAACTGCGTGGCCTACGCGGACGGTGTCCGGATCCCGGCCGGCCGGGATCTGGTCGACGCGGTGCGGCGGGTCCGCAAGAGCGACGAGGGCTTCGTCTGGCTCGGTCTCCACGAGCCGACGGATGAGGAGTTCGCGGGCATCGCACAACTCTTCGACCTGCACCCGCTCGCGGTCGAGGACGCGGTCGACGCCCACCAGCGCCCGAAGCTGGAACGGTACGGCGAAACCCTGTTCGCGGTGTTCAAGACGGTCTGCTACATCGAGCACACCGAGCTGACGGCGACGAGTGAGGTGGTGAACACCGGCGAGATCATGGTCTTCGTCGGCCAGGACTTCGTGATCACGGTACGACATGGGCGGCACGGTTCTCTGGGCCCCCTGCGTGAGGGGCTCGAAGCCGACGCACGACAGCTCGCCAAAGGCCCGGCTGCTGTCCTGCACGCGATCGCGGACCACGTGGTCGACGACTATCTGCAGGTCACGGACGCGGTCCAGGCGGACATCGACCAGGTCGAGACGGATGTCTTCGCGGCTGACGGTGCGGGCGCCGACCCCGGCCGGATCTACCAGCTCAAGCGCGAACTCCTGGAAGTGAAGCGGGCCGTGGCCCCGCTGCACCGACCGCTACAGGAACTGGCGACACGGCCGATCCGGGTGATCGACCCGGAGATACAGGCATACTTCCGCGACGTCTCCGACCATCAACTGCGCGCCACGGAGCAGATCGCGGCGTTCGACGAACTGCTCAACTCGATTCTGCAGGCGCACCTCGCGCAGGTCACGGTCGCGCAGAACGAGGACATGCGCAGGATCACGGCGTGGGCGGCGGTGATCGCCGTACCGACGATGGTCTGCGGTGTCTACGGCATGAATTTCGATCACATGCCGGAGTTGCGTTGGCAGTTCGGCTATCCGCTGGTCATCGGGCTGATATCCGTCGCCTGTCTGACGCTGTACCGGAGCTTCCGGCGCAACGGCTGGCTCTGACGCGGCCGGCCCCGGCGCACCTTGTCGCCCGGCGTGGGCGGCCGGGCGAGAAGATGCGTGCGGGAGCGGTGGGGTCAGCGCATCGTGCTCTTGGCGTAGACGCTCTCGGCCCAGGCCGCGATCTGGTCGTCCGTGAGGTGCTGGGCCAGATCGGCCTCGCTGATCATGCCGACCAGACGCTTGTTCTCGATCACCGGAAGTCGGCGGATCTGATGGTCCTTCATCTCTTCGAGCACTTCGCTGACATCGGCGTTCGCGTCGATCCAGCGCGGGGTTCCCTGGGCCATCTCGCCTGCGGTGACCTTCGCCGGGTCGTGGCCCATGGCCACACAGCCGACGACGATGTCGCGGTCCGTGAGGATGCCGCACAGTCGTTCGTTCTCGTCGCTGATGGGCAGGGCGCCCACGTTGAGCTCGCGCATCATCTCGGCGGCCCGATTGAGGGTCTCGTGGGCGGGAATCCACTGGGCGCCGTGATGCATGATGTCTCCGGCGGTGGTCATGAAGTACCTCCCGGTGCCGGACGGCCGGCGCGGCACAGAGGGCACCGCTAGTCCCGGCGTCCTACATTCTTGTCGCGCTCGAGGGGATGCGCACCCGGAAGTCCGCGGCTTCCGGGCACCGGGGCCGGGTCAGCCGTTCCACGCCGGATGCCGCGGGTCGTCCGCGCGTATGAGGACGTCGGCGGTGGTGGCGGGGTCCGTCTCCCTCTCGTACCGCTGGAAGGCGGGGAGGGTCCAGTGCTCGGCCTCGGGGGTGCGTCGACGCAGGGCGGCCGGCGAGAGGAGGACGTGGGCGCTCAGATCGAACGGGAACCAGTGGCGCAGCAAGAAGGGTCCGTGCAGCAGCAGGAGGCCACCGGGCGGGAGCCTGACGGCGGGGCTGCGGGTGGAACGGTCCGTGAGCGGGTCCCGGAGGTCGGGCAGGACGCGGCCGTCGCCGCCCGGTTCGAGAGGGCCGAAGACCTCGCGCCAGAGGGCGCCGGTGTCGAACCAGCCGTCGTAGTAGGCGTCCACGTCCTCGTGGCCGTACTCCAGCCGGAGGGAGGCGGGGCGCAGAAAGCCGGCAGTGCCGATGGCGAGGGAGGGCCGACCGCGTACGCGCAGCGCCTCGGCCACGCGTTCGGCGAGGTCTCCCGGGCGGGCCGCCGGGGCTCCGTCGAAGGCGATGCGCGGCCAGGGGCTGCCGTCTTCCGGCTTCAGGTCGAGCACACGTTCGGCGAGGAGGTCGCCGAGCCGGTCCCAGGTGATCGGTTCCAGTCGCACACGGTCCATCATGCCGGGTGGCCACTGGTGAGGAGGAACAGCGAATGCGCGAGAAGACGGGGGCCGGGCCGGGATTTGTGGTCGCCGGTGGGAATCAAGCATCCATGACAAGGCGCACAACTCCCCTGCTTCACCCCGGACTTCTCGTCGTGCAGCCTCTCAAGCGGCGGCAGTGCGTCGCGTGCCGACAGGGGCCGTTGGCGTTGCTCGTGCTGGAGGAGGGGGCGCCTCGGTGTCTCGACTGTGCCGATCTCGGGCACCTGGTGTTCCTGCCGAGGGGCGACACCGCGTTGACACGCAGGTCTAGGGAGGAGAGCGGGCTGTGGGCGGTGGTCGTGCGGTTCAACCGGCGGCAGGGGCGGTACGAACGACAGGGCGTTCTCGTCGAGGAGGCGGCGCTCGCCCGGGCCGAGGAGCGGTGCCTGGCGGATACCGAGGCACGACGACGGCGTCGGACGCGGGACGCGCGACGGCGGGCCGCGGAGGATCTGCGGTTCACCGAGGCATTCGCGCGGGAGATCCGCAGGCTTTTTCCGGGATGCCCGGCGGATCGGGCGGCGGAGATCGCCGCGCACGCCTCGGTGCGGGGCAGCGGGCGTGTGGGGCGGAGCGCGGCGGGGCGGGCGTTGTCCGAGGGGGCGGTGGCCTCGGCGGTCGTGGCGTCCGTACGGCATGTGGACACGTCGTACGACCTGCTGCTGATGAGCGGATGCGCGCGGCACGAGGCTCGGCGGCGGATCGCCGGTGCCGTCGAGGCGAGGCTTCGGGAATGGGCGACGGAAGCGGGGGCGGATGCGGGAACGGCGGCCGATGTCCGGGCCGAGCCGATGTGAGCGCGGTGGCTCCGCGACCTGCTCGCGAGGGCGCCGCGCCGCCGGGCCAGGGGCATTGTCAGCGGCAGGGGGTTCACTGGTGGGGACGGTTGGGGATCGAGCGGGGAGTCGGCGTGATCGATGGGGCGTACTTCGTACTCGTGGTGCTGGGTGTGCTCGGTACCGGGGTGGTGGCCGGGGTGTTCTGCGGGTTCTCGACCTTCGTGATGAGGGGGCTCGCCGCGCTGCCGCCCGCGCAGGGGGTCGCCGCGATGCGGGCGATCAACGTCACCGCGGTGCGTCCGCCCTTCATGCTCGTGTTCATCGGGTCGGCCGCGCTGTGTCTGGTGATCGTCGTCGTCACGTGGGTGGTGTGGCCGGACAAGGGCGCGGTGAAGCTGCTGGTGGGCAGCGCGTTGTATCTGTTCGGCTCGTTCGGGCTCACCATGGGCGCGAACGTGCCGCGCAACAACGCCCTGCTGAAGCTGGAGCCGGGCACGGCGGAGGCCGACGCCTACTGGCCCGTGTATGTGCGCGAGTGGACGCTGTGGAACCACATACGCACGATCGCCTCCGCCGCGGCCTCGGTGCTGTACGTCCTGGCCGTCGCCTGAGCCACCGTCCCGCTCGCCGTGCCTGGCCGATGAGTCGTATCGTGTCCGGAAGAGAGTGCCGCCCGATGACGCACGGCCCGCACGGCCCCGTCACGCGTCCGCACGGAAGACGGCAAGGACACCGCCATGGGTGATCCCAAAGGTTTTCTCACCACAGCCCGCCAGGACTGGCTCCGCAGGCCTGTCGAGGAGCGGGTCCGTGACTGGGACGAGGTGTACGTGCCGGGGGCGCTGCTGCCCATTGTCAGCAAGCAGGCCGGTCGCTGTATGGACTGCGGTGTCCCGTTCTGCCACGAAGCCTGTCCGCTGGGGAACCTGATCCCCGAGTGGAACGACCTGGTCTCCCGGGAGGACTGGCGCGCGGCGAGCGACCGGCTGCACGCCACGAACAACTTCCCCGAGTTCACGGGACGGTTGTGCCCGGCGCCGTGCGAGGCGGGCTGTGTGCTGGCCATCAACCAGCCTGCGGTGACCATCAAGAACGTCGAGGTGGCCATAGCCGACCGGGCCTGGTCCGACGGCTTCGTACCTCCGAGGCCGCCGGACCGGCTGTCGGGGCGTACGGTCGCGGTGATCGGGTCGGGGCCCACCGGGCTCGCAGCGGCACAGCAGCTGACCCGGGCGGGACACACCGTCGCCGTGTACGAGAAGGACGACCGGCTCGGCGGGCTGATGCGGTACGGCATCCCCGCGTTCAAGATGGAGAAGCACCATCTGGAGCGGCGCGTGGAGCAGATGCGGGCCGAGGGAACCAAGTTCCGTACGTCGACCGCCGTCGGGCGGGATGTCGGGGCCGCCGAGCTGCGATCGCGTTACGACGCCGTGGTACTGGCCGTGGGTGCCACGGCGTGGCGTGAACTCCCGCTTCCTGGGCGGGAGTTGGCCGGGGTTCAACAGGCGATGGAGTATCTGCCCCTGGCCAACCGGGTGTGCCAGGGAGATCTGGAGATATCCCCGATGTCCGCCGCCGGGAAGCACGTCGTCATCGTCGGCGGTGGTGACACGGGGGCCGACTGTCTGGGCACCGCGGTGCGTGAAGGGGCCGCCTCCGTCACCCAGTTGGACATCTACGCCCAGCCCGGCGGGGAGCGCGACGAGGACTTGGATCCCTGGCCGACGTACCCGAAGGTCTACCGGCTGTCGGCCGCGCACGAGGAGGCCCGTGACCTGGAGTCGGCGCCCGCGGCCGACGCCGACGCCCGCCTCTTCGCGGCGTCCACGCTCCGCTTCACGGGCGACGCGGACGGGCACGTACGGGCGCTGCACCTCGTCGCGGTGGACGCGGAGCGCCGGCCATTGCCCGGGTCCGGACGGACGCTCCCTGCCGACCTGGTGCTGCTCGCCCTCGGCTTCTCCGGACCCGACCGGCAGGACGGTCTGATCGAGCAGCTCGGGCTCGCCCTCGACCCGCGCGGCACGATCGCCCGCGACGCCGACTTCGCGACGAACGTGCCGGGCGTGTACGCGGCGGGGGACGCGGCCCGCGGGCAGTCGTTGATCGTGTGGGCGATCGCGGAGGGGCGGGCGGTCGCGGCGGCCGTGGACCGTCGGCTGACGGGCGCCACTCAGCTGCCGGCGCCCGTAGGCCCGTACGACCGGCCGATGATCGTCTAGGCCCTGTCCGCGCCGGCGTGGGTCAGCGCTCGTCCGTGCCCGCGACTTTGCGGGTCGCCAGCGCCACCCGGTTCCAGGTGTTGATCGCGAGGATGAGGGACAGGACCTGGGCCAGTTCCCGGTCGTCGAAGTGGGCCGCGGCCTCGGTGTAAACGTCGTCCGGGACGCCTGCGTCGGCGACCAGGGTGACCGCTTCCGTGAGGGCCAGCGCCGCCTGTTCCCTCGGGGTGTAGAAGTGGCGGGCCTCGCGCCACACCGGGACCAGGTGCAGCCGGTCCTCGCTCTCGCCCGCCTTGCGCGCGTCGTTCGTGTGCATGTGGAGGCAGTAGGCGCAGTGGTTGAGGTGCGAGGCGCGGATCTGGATCAGTTCGACCAGTGCCGGGTCGAGGCCCTCGCGGGCCGCCGCGTCGAAGCCGATGAGAGCGCGGAAGACCTTGGGGGCCGTCTTCGCGAGGTTCAGGCGGGGAGTTTCGGCGACCCCCGCGAGGTGGGCGATCGTGGGGTCCGCGGTGTTCGTGTTCGTCGTCATGACCATGAATCTACGGGCCTGAAAGACCGGCTGTAGGGTTCATTCCTGTGGCAGAAACGTGGGTCAATTCGGCGGAGCGTGTCGGTGCCGACCTCCATCTGGAACTGGAGGGGTCAGGGCCCGGCGGGCGGCGGGACGCCCTGATCCGCGCCCTGCGGGACGCCGTCCGCAGCGGGCGGCTCGCGCCCGGCACCCTGCTGCCGCCGTATCGTTCCCTCGCCGCCGATCTCGGCGTGGCCCGCAACACGGTGGCCGACGCCTACGCCGAACTCGTCGCTGAGGGCTGGCTGACCGCCCGCCAGGGTTCGGGCACCCGGGTCGCGGAGCGCGCCGCCCCCGCAAGGGCGGCCCGCGTCCCCGTAAAGGCACCTCCACGCGCGCGTGGACCACGACACGACCTGCGTCAGGGCAAACCGGACGCGTCGGAGTTCCCGCGCGCCGCCTGGCTTGCCTCGTACCGGCGGGCGCTCCAGCAGGCACCCAACGAGGCGTACGGGCCCGGTGATCCGGCCGGCAGGATCGAACTACGGGAGGCGCTCGCGGAGTATCTGGCACGCGCGCGTGGCGTACGTACGGAACCGGCACGCATCGTCATCTGCTCGGGCTTCGCACACGCCCTGCGGCTCCTCTTCGGCGGCACGGGCGGCAGCGGGGGCGCGGACGCGGTCTTGCGCGGGCCGTTGGCCGTGGAGGCGTACGGGCTCGGCTTCCACCGGGAACTGCTGGCCGCGGCCGGGGTACGGACCGTGCCGCTGCCCCTCGACGAGGACGGCGCGCGGGTCGGTCTGCTCGACCGGGAGCGGGCCGTACTGCTCACGCCCGCACACCAGTTCCCCACTGGCGGCCCGCTGCACCCCGAGCGCCGCGCGGCCGTGATCGACTGGGCACGCGCGTGTGGCGGCGTGATCCTGGAGGACGACTACGACGGGGAGTTCCGCTACGACCGCCGGCCCGTCGGCGCCCTGCAAGGGCTGGATCCGGAGCGGGTGATCCACCTCGGCTCGGTCAGCAAGAGCCTGTCACCGGCGCTGCGACTGGGCTGGATGGTGCTGCCGGAGCGGTACGTGGAGCCCGTACTCGAGGCGAAGGGTGAGCGGGAGGCGTGGGCGAGCTCGCTCGAACAGCTGGCGCTCGCGGACTTCCTCGGGTCCGGGTCGTACGACCGTCATGTGCGGCGCATGCGGCAGCGGTACCGGCGCCGCCGCGACCGGCTCGTCGCCGCGCTCGCCTCGCACGCGCCGCATGTCGTGGTCACCGGTGTCGCGGCGGGACTGCACGCCGTGCTGCGGTTGCCGCCCGGGACGGAGCGGTCAGCGGTGAAGGCGGCGACCTGGCGGGGAATCGCCCTCGACGGGCTCGCGGAGTTCCGGCATCCGGAGTTCCACTACCCGGAGAGGGCCCCTGAAAGCGGTCACGGGGTGGTTGCCCCCGACGGCCTGGTCGTGGGGTACGCGGCACCGTCCGAGCACGCGTACGCGGCGGCACTGGAGGCTCTCTGCCAGGCGCTTCCCCCGGAATGAGGAAGTGCCGACAACGCGGACGGCTGACCCGGCCGTTGCTCTGGGTGACCTCCACCGGCGGTTCCGTGATTGGACGAGCGGGCCGAGCAAACTCCCTACGTTGTGTGACCCGTGGACTGACGTGGCAAGCGATCGACTGAGCACCGAATTAAGGACGTGACTGAACACAACGGAACCGACGGCCCATGAACGGCCCAAGCCGGACCTCAGGAGAGCAGGAAGTCGGCCTCCCCGGCCTTCGCGCCCTCGATGAAGGCGAGCATCTCGGCCGTGGTGTAGATCAGCGCCGGACCGTCCGGGTCGGTGGACTGACGGACGGCGATCCGTCCGTCGGCGAGCTTCATCGCCTCCAGACAGTTGCCGCCGTTGCCACCGCTCCACGGCTTGTGCCAGCCCTCGCTGCCCAGTTCGCCGGCGGGCATGCCGTTGTAGATACGGGCACTCGCCCGCTCGGTGACCCGGTCAGTGGTCAGCTCATTGATTCGCTCGCGGCGTATCCGGACCTTGGACGTCATGCGATCCATGCAGAGATTCAGAGCTCCTTGCGGAGATCCCGGAGGATCTCCTTCGTGCGATGCGCTGTAGCGGACTGAGCCGCCATGCGGTCCATGACCTCCAGGTGGGTGGCCACCTCGGGGCGCGAATCCAGATAGATGGCGCCGGTCAGGTACTCGCTGTAGACCATGTCCGGGAGTTCCGGCACGGCAAAACGGAAGAGCACGAAGGGCCCGTACGTGCCCGGGTGCGGCCCCGAGGAGAAGGGGGCGACCTGGATCGTCACGTTGGGCAGGTCCGTGGCTTCGAGCAGTCTGTCGATCTGCCCACGCATCACCTCCGGATCACCCACCGGCCGACGCAGGACGGTCTCGTCCATCACGACCCACAGCCGGGGCGCACCCTCACGGGTGAGCAGTCCCTGGCGTTCCATGCGCAGCGCGACATGGCGCTCGATGTCCTCGGGTCTGGTCTGGCCGATGGCGCCCGATCTCAGGACACCGAGGGCGTACCCCTCGGTCTGCAGCAGGCCGGGGACGAAGTGAGGCTCGTACTGGCGGATGAGGCTCGCCGCGCCCTCCAGGCTGACATGCATGGAGAACCAGCCGGGCAGCACATCGTGGAACCGCTGCCACCACCCGGGCTGATTGGCGTCCTCGGCCAGCTGGACGAACGCCTCGGCTTCGTCGTCCGAAACTCCGTACGACTTGAGGAGGAGCTGGAGGTAGGGGATTTTGAGAGCGACCTCGGCCATCTCCATGCGGCGGACGGTGGCGGGGGCGACCCTGAGGATGCGTGCCGCCTCCTCGCGTCGCAGGCCCGCACGCTCCCGCAGGTCCAGCAGTCGTCGGCCGAGGACGACCTGTCCGACCGTCGGCGCGGACCGCGGTTCGCTCACGCTCCACCTCCATCGGGCACCGGCGTACGCCGGTGAGAATTCCTGACAGCCCGGCGGCGCCACCGGGAATCCGTTCGAAGGTTTATTCGAAAACCTACCAAAAGTCCCAACTGGCGCCGCTCCGAGTGCTGTTGCGAGCAGTGTGCCACGCCGTTCCACTCCGTCACACCGCACTCTGCAATTTTCAGAGTGACACTTGCCAAGTGTTCACGGCGGGGAGATAGTGGCAAGCGTGATTCCGTCCCCGTCCTTAGGAACAGACGCCGCCGCGGACCGCTCCGGTCCCGGGGCCGCAGCCGCGCTGCGCTCCGATACGGCGGCCGAGCGCCGGTTCCGCTTCGAACTGGCCGCCCATCCGGGCTCGCCCGCGCAGGCCCGCCGCCTGACGCGCGCCCGGCTCACGGGCTGGTCGATCTGCGAGGACACGTGCGACACGGCGGCTCTGGTCGTCACCGAGCTGGTCACCAACGCCATCGTGCACACCGCGAGCAGCCACATAATCTGCGAGCTGCACGACGGCGACGAGCTGGTGCGCATAGCGGTGCGTGACGAGGGCTGCGCGCCCGGAATACCCCATCAGTCGCCGCAGCGCCCCGCCGACGAGCAGGGCAGGGGACTACTGCTTGTCGAGGCCATGTGCAGGGCCTGGGGCGCCCAGGAACACGGACCCGGCCTGCTGGTCTGGGCGGAACTCGCGCGAGCAACGGTCGCCACCGGCGCCGACGACACGGCGGCCCGCGGTGACCTCGGCTGGGGCGCGCCGCCACCCCGCCCCCACACGACCGGTGACCCGCACCCGGAGCCCCCCCAGGACCCACAGGCACACCACGGGCAGCACCGGTCACACACGCTCCAAGGGCACGCGACGGCGGGGGCGGCCACGGGCAGCACGGGTGCCACACGCTCCAAGGGCACGCGACGACGGGGACGGGGACAGAGGCCGAATGGGTGTAAGGGGTTCGTCCACGGGGGGCCGGGTCGTCACCATGGACACGCTGGTGCGCGTGAAGCGTGGCCTGCACAGTCCACCCCGTGCGAGCGCCCCCCTGCGCCTTCCGATACCGGACGGCATGACCGCCCCCCTGGGCTGCGACGCGGTGGCGGTACCCGCCCGCTTCGGCCCCCAGATACTCCCCCGGCTACCGCGCGTGGGCTGCGTGTACGCGGACACCAACCACTGGTGGTGGCTCGTCCCCGCGGACTCCGACTACGCCCTGGAGTGGCCGGCCCCCGCCCACTACGCCACCGGAGCGGTCGTTCGCGACGCCTCGCGCACCCCGCCCCTCCTGCACCGCCCGCACGACACCCTCCCGTACACCCCACCGATACCGCTCTACCTGGCCCTGTGCCAGGTGACGGGGACGATTCCGACGTGGTCGAGGCCGATCAGCGCCTGAGGGCCTGAGGACCTGAGGGAGCCGAGGGCCTTCCCGAAGGGCCCTGGCGACCGCCTCACTCCCCCGCGACCCCGCCCCGGACGATCACGAGGAACGTGTCCGTCGCGAGGTCCATGACGACCTCTGCGGCCTGCCCCTCGAGCCGCCGCGCCTGCGCGAACTCCTCCGCGGGCCAGGAACCGCGCGGTCCGCCGGCAGGAAAGCGTTCGAGCACCTGTCGCCCGTTCACCCTGCACCTCCATGTAGCGCTGATCTCATAGACTTAAACGCTCATCATGGGGAAAGGGCCTCGCCAAGTGACCGTACTGAGACGTAGTTGACACCCGTTCACCGCCGGATGTGAGGATCACCTCACCCCGTTACATCCCTTACGCCGCTTTTCTCACCCTCCGTATCGGTCGTCATGCTCGTCGTGAGGGCGCACGTGCTCGGCGTATCGGTGTATCGGCGCGTCACGCGCACGTGAGGCCGTCGCCCCCTCATCTGCGCCCACGGAGAGACGTCAGGTGTCGTACTCCTGAACCCGCCTGCCGTGACTCCGGTCGACGAGCGCCGGCAGCCGGTTGCCCAGCTCCCGGACTCCCGGGACGTCGAGGTCAGCACGAGGATGGCGACGAGGTCGTGCACGGGCTGGGTGTGTGGCCCGGTGAGGTCGACGACGATGATGTCGGCCCTCCGGCCGGGCGTCAGGCCGCCGATCCACTCGCCGAGTCCCACCGCCCGTGCGCTCTGTGCAGCGTGCCATGGTGCAGAGCCTGCCGGGAGGTCAGCCAGCGGGGGTCGCCCACAGCCGACTTCTGGATCAGCGAGGTGAGCGCCATGGACTCCCACACGTCGAGCGAGCCGCTGGAGGCGGCGCCGTCGGTGGCGAGGCCGACGGGGACGCCGATCTCGCGCAGCGCGCGTACCGGCGTGGTGGTGGGCCAGGCGAACCTGAGGTATTCGCGGGGCGCGGTCGCCACGGCCGTACGTCCGTTCGTACGCGCCAGGACGGGAAGGTCCCGCTCGACGATGCCGGTGCCGAGCGCGATGAGGACGTCGAGGTCTCCATCCAGGACGCCGGTGCGGGCCAGTACCTCGATCGGGGTGAGGCCGCGCCGGGCGAGGCTGGTGTCGGTCTGGTCGCGGTTCCCGCGACGCCGAGATGATCCAAACGGCAGGGCCTAAGTGCGGACTCCAGCGACTTCGCCCGCCCCTGGGGCCCCTGCGAGGAGAAATACGCCTCACCGAGATGCGCCCGGATCCCTCGCTGCGGTACAGCCGGTGATGACGAGGTCCGCGGGAGCAGGCGTCATACGGCCGCCGTACGAGGCGCTCGTACCGGTGGGCGGCGCGAACCGTGAGAACGGGCGGCACCGGCCGACGTCAACCGGCGAGCGGCGTCCCGTCTGCCCCCGGCACCCGCATGCGCAGCCCGGCGCGCTCACGCCGCTCGGCGAGTTCGTCCAGGAGTTCGGTGAGGTGTTCGCTGTGCTGACGGGTGAGGTGACCGGTGTCGTCGAGGTGTACGGCGCAGGCGGTCGCTGTGTCGACAAGTCGTTCGAGCGTGGCGGCGACCTCCCCTGTCCCCTCGGTGTGCCGTGCCAGGGCGGGCAGTTCGGCCGCGGAGTGCGCGATGGCCGTACGGGCCTCGGCGAGCGCACGATAGGCCTCGCGACGCAGCTTCCAGCGCGCGTGCCGGTCGTCCGAGCCGCTCAGCACATGCTGGAGGTACGACTGCGCGGCCTCGGTAGCCCGCGCCAGCCGCGCCCGTACGCCCCCGCCGCGCTGCCCGGGCATCGGCAGATGTCCGACGACGAGTACGAGGGCGCAGGCCACCAGCGTCTCGAGGATCCGGCTCCCTGACGCCTGGGGTTCGCCGCCCACCATCACGAGGGCGAGCACAAGCACCGTGACGACGGCGGTCTGGGCGGCGAAGTGCCGGGTGGCGACCGGGATCAGCGCGCCGCTCACGGCGACGAGCGCGACGGGTCCCTCGGGGCGTGGCAGTACGGCGGCGAGCCCGGCGAAGACGACGGCCCCGAGGACGGTCCCCGCCGCCCGGCACAGGACACGCGAGACGAGCGGCCCGAGGTCGGGCTTGACGAGGAAGACGGCGGTGGCCGGAATCCAATACCAGTGAGCGTGGTGCGTGGCCTGTGCGACGGCCGCGCCGGCCCCGAAACAGAGCGCCACCCGCAGCCCGTACTCGCGCCCACCGGAGTCGACGGCCGTGCGCAGCAGGGCCGCGACGGAACGGCGCCGCGTGTGCAGGTCGTGCGTGTCGCCGCCGCGGTCGAACGCGTCGGCGGCGTGCAGCAGCGCGTCGTCGAGGGCGCGCAGCCCCGGTGCGGAACGGGCGGGGGCGGGCAGCGGCCCGGTGTGCGTGTTGGTCCGTACGGCGGCGGCGAGGCGCCGTGGCCCTTCCGCCACGCGCGCGTGGAGGGCGTCCCCGGTCCAGGCGAGGGCGGTCGCCGCCTCGGCGAGGGGCAGCGCGGCGGCGTACTGGGTGCGCAGCCGCCGCTCGTCCGCGGAACTGGCGTACTGGCGCAGCCGGGGTCCGCCGAGCGCGTCCTGGGCGTGGTCGAGGGCGGCGGTGAGGGCGACGCGCCGGGCACCGGCCTCGTCCGTACCTGCGGCGTCGAGCAGATGTGCGACGGCGTCGTACACGGCGGCGACGGCGGCACGTTCGCCGTCGAAGCGGAAGTCACCGGCGCTGCCACCGGGTGTGGGGAGGGCGAGACGCAGGGCGAGCAGCCAGCCGGCGCCCGCCACGAAGAACAGCGCCCGCTGCCAGCCCGGCTCGGGCAACGGCATCCCGGCCCCGATGGCGGCGGTGACGAGCAGTTGCGTGCCGGCGCCGGACGCGACGGGCCCGACCGCGCTGATGCCGCCCGCGAGGAGTCCGAGGGCCGTGAGGAGGAGGGTCAGCGGTACGGCTCCGAACTGCTCTCCGGCGTAGGTCCCGACGACCAGCCCGAGGGCCCCGGCCGACGCGGGCACGCCGAGCCGCCGCACGGAGGAACGCCGACTGCCCGGCCGGTCGTTGATCCCGGCGAACATGGCACCGAGCGCGGCGACGACACCGACGGAGGTGCGGCCGGTGAGCACGCCGGCCAGCAGCAGCGGCCCGGCGGCCAGAGCGCCCCGGATCACGGCGTTCCAGGGCACAGGGCCGCGCTGGGCGCGGAGGGTGTGGGCGAGCCAGGGAGGCAGGGCGAGCGACACGGGGCTCCTGTCGTCTGGGGAGGCGGGGGTGTGCCTTCGGGCGACGGTGGCCGGGCTGGGGGCTGGTGGTATCTACCGTAGATCGGGTTCTTGGACGGTTCGGGGCCCTTGTGTTACTCGCGTGTGACGATGCCTGCAAAAGCCACGTTCTTTATGAACGCAAGGGGCGGCACGGTTGCGGGGCGGCGGCACGGATCCGATTCCGACAGGACCAGGGTCGGCCTGCCGTGCTTGTCCTGGACGCACCGGCATCGGTCAGCGCATCGTGCCTGTTCAAAGCTACGCACGTGGTACGACCGTTGACGCCATGAAGCCCCTGACTCCCCCACAAGGGCATTTACCCCAACGCATCGCCCCCTCCCTACAGGAGTTCGCCACGCAGTTCACTTCCACCCCACGCGGCGCACGACTGGCCGGTTCCTCGAACCGCTGCTCACGGGCTGACGTCCGTAGGGTCCCGCTGGCGCGGACCGGTCTCGACCACCACGCCGGACACGCGCTCATCCCGTCGCCGCTACGCCGAAGTCCGCCCCGGAGATGTCTCCCAGCCCTCCCACGATCCGCAGCAACGGCTCACGCAGGGCGGCCAGTTCGGCGCGCATCGCCTCGGCCTCCGGCCACGCCGCCTCGTGGTCGAGGGGGGAGGTGTCCACCGGACACCGGGCCTCGTAGGCCGCGAGCCTGGGATGCCAGGGGGTGGTGAAGGGGCGGATGGTGTCGTTGACCAAGGCGTAGGCGAGGCTCTGGACCGTCGGACGTCCCAGGTCCGCGCCGCGCTCCAGACCGATGCTGTACGTGTGCAGCGTCGCGCGCGTGAAATCGATCAGGGATTTCAGTGAGGCCAGGGCCTCGCGCAGGCTTCCCGTTCCCGGTGCCAACTCCTGCACGCCGATCCGTGTGACCAGCTCGACCTGCATGTCGTAGGCGGCCATCCGTTCCGACTCGCTGGGCGCTGCCATGGGTGCCTCCCTACGGCTATCGGGGAAGGCCAGCGTAACCGGGTCGCGGCGGCCGCACAGGGTACGCAGGGCGGCATGGCGGAGGGCTTCGGCGCGGGCGGGGGCCGGGTCGTGGTGGTGCCAGGCGTGCAGGGTCACAGGGTGCAGGGACCAGCGCTCGTCGGTGGCGGGCGTCAGGAGGCTGCGGGCGCGCAGTTCGCGGACGCCGTTCGTCGCCCGCCGGGAAGCGACGACCCGGGGGACGCGGTCGGCGGCGCCAAGGACCTGCGCCACCTCATCGGTGGTGAGGGGCAGCGGGTGGAGGGCTGCCATGCAGCGCAGGGCGTCGGCGGTGTCCCGCGTGCCCACGTCCCGTACGACCGAGCCCGTCACATCCTCGTCGGCGAGCGTGTCGAGGAGGGATCTGCCGCGTGCGTGCAGCCGGTCGTAGAGCCTCTGCGGTTGTTCTCCTGAGCGGACCGCCCGGCCCAGCAGGCCGAGGGCGAGCGGATGGCCGCCCACCGCCTCCGCGAGCGCGTCGTCACCGGCCAGCACGCGCGCGTGTGGCGCGTCGAGCGGTCCCACGTCGACCGGCGTGCCAAGGACATCGTAGGAGCGGCTGCGCAGGGTGAAGAGAGTGCGGCCGAGGGGGTGGGGTGCCCTCATCGCGGCGATCTCGCGCGCCTCGAAGCGCTCGGCGGGGACATCGTCGACGATCCAGAGGAACGGTTCGCCGATGGCGTCGAAGTACTCGAAGAGGGCGCCCGCACCGCCGGTACCGAGGGCGCGCACCGATTCGTCGTACGCCTCCCCGTTCACCCAGCACACGCCGCCGGGGTAGGCCGCCTCGAAGCGGAGAGCGTACTCCTGGGCCAGCAGCGTCTTGCCGATGCCCGCCATGCCTCGGATCTGCGCGGCGAGCGCGGCCGCGCGACCGGTCACGAGCGGGGCCGCGTGGGCGTGCAGGGCGGAGTGCACCTGCCAGAGCTCGGAGAGACGGCCCAGGAAGTCGGGGCGCGGCTCTGGCGTGCCCAGCAGCCAACGCCGTACGCCGGGTTCTGTGATCGTCATGGGCTCATCGATGCGGGCCAGGTGCGCGCGTACGTCCGATACGAGGGCAGCGGGGTCGTCGAATGAGGCGTGCCTGGCGTCGCGCAGCTCCACCGGGTGAATGTGGTCCGTGGTCCGCTCCGGGTTGACGACCATGACGCGTCGGCGCGGATCGCCCTCGCCGAGTCCCGCGAGGTAGGCGGTCGTCAGCTCCCACTGACAGGCCTCGCGTTCCGGGTAGCCGGCCGAGTAGTAGGCCAGAAGGGCCTTCGAGCGGGACAGTTCACGCCGGATCGTGTCGCTGATGCCGGCGAAGGACGCGACTCCGGTCTCGTCCGTGAACACGGAGAGTCCGCCGTCCGACAGCGCCCGGACAAGCGGACGCACCAGGTCCGCGTCACTGCGGCTATAACTGAGGAAGACGTCCCACACGACGGCTTACCCTACTGTGAGTCCGGGGAGGGCGATCATGAGACGCAGGCAGCGCAGGCGACGCGGACCGGGCGGTCCGTCGCAGATAACGGCCACACTGGCGATTCCGTTCGTCGGCGAGATCTCAGGCACCTGGGTCCCGGCCGACGCGGAACGGAGCGCGGCCTGGGAGCTGTATCTGGAGCTGATCACCCGGGTGTCCGTCGAGGAACTCGACCGCGAAGAGGGCTTCCTGCGCGAGGCGCTGTCGTCCCTGTACACGTTCTTCGGCACCACCCGCGAGATACTGCGCCGGTACGGCCCCGAGATCGCCCCGCCCCTCGCTCCCGGCCATGTCAGCTTCGGCGTCCTGGCCGTCACGGTCCTCAACCGTGTCCTGCGCCCGCTGCTCGCGTCCTGGCATCCCCGTCTGACCGCGTACGAGTCGAGCCGGCCTGCGGACGTCGACCCGGTCGCGTACGAACGGGCCTGGGAACACGCGGACGCCCTGCGCTCGGAGATCGCGGCGGTCCGCCAGACGCTGGTGTCACTGGCCCGGACCCTGCAGCAGGTGGCGGGCGTCAGCGACCTGATCGACCTGCCTGCGCCACGGCCGCCGGGGCTGGGTCGCGGATTGGGGCACCCCCCCCCGCAGCTCAGAGCCCTTCTGACGGTGATTGAGGGCACGACCGGGAGCAGGTTCGGTCTTGTCCTGACCGCCTGAGAGCGAACCGTTCGGCTCCTGGCTCCAGGGCGGCTCGGGTGATTGTCAGTGGTGGGCGCTTCAATGGGAGGTGTCGTCACAGAGCGTCACGACCGAGCTACGGGGGAGGTAGTCATGGTTTGCCATGCCAGCGATCGGGGCTACGAGGAAAGTCGGGACCAGCAGGGCTCTCAGAGTAGTGAGGGCTATGAGGAAGACGGCCAGCGGTACGTCTCTCTGGCGGGTCTGCGGACTCGCGGATGGACCGGTGCGATGGTGCACCGGCTGCTCGGGCCACCGGACCGGCTCAGCGTCAATCCTCGACTCAAGGCGGCACCGCAGGTCCGGCTGTACCACGTCGAGCGGGTCGCGGCGGCCGAGCGGACCGACGAGTTCCGCAGGGTGGCCGCGTCCTCGGCGCGGCGGTCGGAAGCGGTGCGGAACGCGGTGCGGCGACGGCGGCTGGAGGTCCTGGAGCGGATCAGGACCGAGCCGATCGAGGTACCGCGCCTGGAGCCGGGCAAGCTGGCCCTGCGAGCGGTGGAACACCGGGCGCGACGGGAGGCGGCGGCAGGCGGCCCGATCGAGCTGCCCGCCGGCGACTCGGCGGAGCGGGGCGGCGTCGGCCGTGCCACTCTCGCTCCCTGGAAGGTCGACTACCTGAGGCACCGGATGAGCCACTACGACCAGCTTCTGGACGGGCTGCCGGGAGGCGAGGGGGACTCCGGCCGGTCCGAGGCCGAGGAACTGCTCCGTCGGCGGATCTGCGCGGCCATCGCCGAGGCGTACCCACCACTTGAACAGGAGTGCGAGAGGCAAACACGCGACCAATGAGCGGGTCCATCGCCAAGGTGAACCCGCAGGTGAGATCCCCTCCCGGGCCGGACAGACACACCCTCCACGTCCTTACGCTCCGGCCATGGAAGATGATCTCGCCCTGCGCGCGCACGAACGGCTGTCGGCATGCCCCGGCCTGCGCGCGGTCGGGCCCGCCGAAGGACACCGCTTCGCTCTCTGGGACCTGGCCTCACTCGCCGAGGGCGCCCTCGGCGAGTGCAGCGACCCGGACTCGTTCACGGCTTCGCACGTGAAGCGGTTACGCCTCCGGCTCGGGGCGTCCGGACGCGAGTACGAGCACAACGACGACTACTCCAGGAGGTACTGGCTCTGGGACGCCGCCGAAGACAGGCCGTACGGACGGCCGAGGGGGCCGCTCGGAACCGTCGCCGTGGACACCTGGCCGACCGGCGTGGGGGCGTTGCGCGTCTCGTCGCTGTACGTCCATCCCGTGGCCCGGCGGCGCGGCCTCGCCTCGTCGACGCTGGACACGGTGTACGAGGCGTGCCGCGCCGAGGCCCTGCACGGCTTCCGCCTCGACACGTGCTGGACCTGGCAGCGGAGCGTTCGCTACTACCTCAACCGGGGCCTGTGGGTGACGTCATGGAAGCACGCGCTCGGGTTCGCCCGGCTGTCGTATCTGCCCCGGTACGAAGTCAGGGCCAGTGAAGGCGAGTTGACGTTCCTGATCGCGTCTCCGGGTGCGCGCACACCTGGAGCCATGGTCCCGCTGCTCGTCGCAGACGCCGTCGCTGGGCGGCTGCGCCTGCGGGAGACCGAACAGTACGCCCGTATCCGCGACCAGCGGAACCCCGTCCGGTACTACGCGCGCTCGACGCTGGCACTGCATCTCGCCGTGCGCGGGCTGCCGTTGGTGAGAGGGAAGGAGGAGTGGGCCGAGGCGATCGCGGGCCGGTGGTGCGACATCGGAGACCCGGAGGGGCTCGCACGGAAGATCGAGATCTTCGAACAGGTGGCCCGCGACGACGGCTGGCGGCTGACGGGTCTGTACGACCCGTCGTCCCACGCGCGCCACGGCTGACACACCCGCAACGTGGACGGGCCGGACAGCGACCGCCGTACGACAACAGCAGTGCCCCCAACGGAAATCTGGGTGCGCCCGCGACCTGGCTTCCCGCATGATCGGCAGGTTGTTCTGCGGGCGACCCACTGCCCCGTCCTCGTTCCCCGTCCCACCTCCCACCGCTCTCCAGGAGCCCGCCATGCTCAAGCGCGTCACCGTCCCGGGTCTGTTCCCGCCGCCCGTCTACTCCCACGCCTCCGTCGTCGAGGCGGGCACGCGTCTCGCGTTTCTCGCCGGCTCCGTGCCGCTCGACGTGCAGGGGCGGATCGTCGGCGTGGGCGATCCCGTACGGCAGGCAGAGCAGGTGATCGTCAACCTGGGCGAGCAATCCGGGCGGTGGGCAGTGACTTCGCGCATGTTCTGTCGACCGACGTGTACGTCGTGAGCGGCGAGCCTGAGGTTCTGTCCGCCGTCTGGGACGTCGTCAAGGCGTCGGGGCTGTCGGCCGGACCTCATTCGTCGACCCTGCTCGGAGTGGCCTGCCTCGGCTACCCAGGGCAATTGGTGGAGATCACGGCAACGGCCGCCGTCCCGGAGGAGAGGGAGGCAGGGGAGGGACTCTGAGCGTCCCGGGCGCCCTGTACGCCGGTAAAAACCAGGTGCGTTCCACAGTGCACCTCTGGCAGGCTCCGCCCCCGTGACCCCCTCTTCCCC
>NZ_LGDW01000444.1 GCF_001280005.1 Streptomyces sp. NRRL WC-3618
GGTGGGCGGGGGCGGGGGCTGGGTAGGGGCGGCGGGGGAGTCGCGCCGAAAGCCACGGCGACAGGATTAGAACCTACGTACGAGTAACGTCGATGGGTCCCCTCCCCACCTCAATGTGGTCTCAGCGCCCGCCTGGCCGCGTTGATGACGTTGTGGGCGTCGGTTCCGTACACGGCGGATTCGCTCAGGGTCTTCCAGACCTTCGCGTACAAGGCGATGTTGTCGGCGTCGTCCAGCCACAGCTCGGCGTGCCAGTCCTCCGCCGAGACGACCCGGTCGTCCAGGATGCAGAAGCTGTTTCCGGGCGGGATCTTCACGGAGGCCGAGAGCGGAATGATCCCCAGTTCAACGGTGTCCATTCCGATGGCCCCCGCGAGCCGGTCGAGCTGGGCGACCAGCACGGAGGGCGGACAGACGAGGACGCGCAACGCGGCTTCCCACATGACGACCCGCAGCCGATGACCTGATGTGTACAGCCAGTCCTGCCGCCGCATCCTGACCCGTACAGCTTCCTCAGTGTCGGTCGTGGAGCCGTGCAGCTGTGCGTACCGGGTGAGTACCGCCCGCGCGTAATCGGCCGTCTGGAGCAGCCCTGTGACCGTGGATTCTTCCCATACTCGGATGACCCGCGAGCGGGCGGTCTCTGTTGCCCAGTTCTCCTGCACCGGGCTCTGCCCTGCCGCCAGCTGGCGGCGCCATGAGCGGATATGGGTCTCGAACCCTGCGAGCCGGCCTACCAGTTCGCCGTAAGCCTCGGGCTGCCCGGTCGCGTCGACCCACGCCCTGAGGTCTCTCTGTGTGGCGGTCTGCCGTCCGTGCTCCAGCTTGCTGACCTTCGAGACGGGCCAGCCCAGCCGCGCGGCGAGCTGCGTACCGGTGATCTGCCCACCAGCGGCGGTGAACCTGAGCCCCCTCAAACGCGCGCCGAGCGCCTCGCGCGCCTGCTGATAGTCGGTCACCGGTACGCGTCTGCTCCTATTCCATGGCGGCTACCTGCGCCGCGAACTGGTCGTATGGGACGGCGTGATGCAGGGCGGCGTCACGCGCGATGGCATACCGCACGACTTCGGCGGGCTCCGTCTTGGCTTCGTAGCTGGTCAGTTCGTCGGCATCATTGAAGTGCAGCACCACGACAAGGCGCGAATCGAAGATCCAGAAGTCCTCTTCGAGCAGCCGCAGCCGCTCAGCATCCGACCGCCACAGACAGCGGGCGTCCTCACCTGTGGCGGCGTTGCACGCCGCGTAGCCGAGCAGGAACCGTTGTCCGTCAGTGGGCGGATTGTCGACGACCCGTACCCGCCCGATGGCCTTACCCAGGTCGACCTGGCGCCGGATGTTCTGGTGCCACTCGCCGGCCATGTCGGGCTCCCACACCACGACGCCGGTCTTGAGGAACTCGTCGAACGTCTCGTCACGGTCCGACGCGTAGCCCCGCCTGGTCTCCAGGTGCCATGCGCTGTGCTCGAAGTCCCTGAACAGACGGGCGAACTCGTCCGCGTCAATCACCTCGGGCATCGGGTTGATCTCCTTCGGCGCCCAGTTCACAAGCAGTTCGCGCGGTACGACGACCGCCGCTTCTCCGGCGCCGAAGTGGTGCAACTGAGCAAGGTCTTCGGGGTTGGTCAGCGGCCTGCCCTGCACCACGACCTCTGGCGTGTCCAGACTCTCGTGCAATGCCGGGCAGTTGCCGACCTTGCTGTCGGTACCGGTGAAACGCAGTCGCATGGTTGTGGTCCTCTCGTGGTTGCGGACCACTCCAGGATGCGCGGGCCGTACATCACGGACTACAGCGTGCATCCGACCTTAGGAGAAAGAAAGAGGAAAGCCAGTCCCCGGACGAGAAAAAACGAGAAAACACCGTAGTGCGCCCTAACCGCTCGTCCCTAACGTCCCGTTCATGCCCACGAAGAAACCTGACACCGACCCCGTCGCGGCGATGGAGTCCCTCAGAGCAGCACTGACCGAGGTCGGCATCGTCCTGCCCTCCCTGCGGATCGACCCCGCATCCCCGCAACTGCGGCTGGTCGAGCTGGGTCGTGTGCGTGCCGACGTGGCCGTGCGCCTGGCGGAAGCGCTTCAGCGAGGGGGCCGCGAGTGACCCCCTACGACAAGCCCCCGACGATGCTCAGCCACGGCGAACTGCCCTACCCACCCGGGACACTCGTCGAGGACACGCGGCACGACCGGACCGGCGAACTCGTCGGCGTGATCGAGGAACGCCTGAAGGAGTCCGGCAAGCTCCTCAGCCGAACCGCCTACGTGCGGCCGAAGGGGGGCGGCATCGAGTGGGACGCGCCCTTGGCCCGTATCCGGCCCGCTGAAGCGCAGCCGTGACGACGCCGACCAAAGTGGCTGCCCTCCTCGGCCCTGGTGACCACATCGGCTATGAGGGGCAGTGGCGCACGGTGAGGGCCACCAGAACCGACATCGGCGCGATGGGCGGGCTGTTCGTGGTCGTCACCTGGGAGGAGGGTGGCACGGACCGTTTGCGGGCGGGTGATGAGCTGCTGGTGGGCGTCCCGGAGTCACCGCCCCGGAGCGCGTAGGCCGTCGCGGGGGACGTCGCGGGAACCTCCGCCGCTCTCACGGAATGGGATGTGCCGCTCAACCAGATCCAGATCCAGATCGCGAAGGGTGACGAGTGAGCACCCCAGGCATGGTGGCCGTCCTCCTCGGGCCTGGTGAACTGACTCAGCCGAAGAGGGCCACGACTCCATTCACCCAGATCGCAACGAACGCGAGGGCCCCCACCAGGCAGCCGACGCCCGCCAGTACACCGCTCACCGACCACGGCGCGGAGGGCTCCTCGGACTCCTCTTCCAGGCCCTCCCGGTAGGAATCCGGGTCGTCCCAGGCGACGGGGTGCCCCAGTTCCTCGGCGCAGGCGGTGCGTACCGCGACGAGCTGGCCCTCCGCGAAGGCGGTGGCAGCCGTCGCCTCGGGGCCGTGCCAGGCGAGGGCCTTCATCCGCCGCCCGGGAGACCCGTACCGCGCCTCGAAGGCGGCGGTCTCGTCAGCGTCGCGGTCCTCGTCGAGGTACATCCAGCGTCCGGCCTCGGCGGGGTCGCCGTAGAGCCGGTACACCTCGGCCAGACGTCGGCGGAGCGTCAAGTCGTACGGGAAGGACGAGACGAGGCCACGCAAACGCTGTCGCGCGACGGGTACCCGGCCGGCGGCCAGGTCCGCGTCGACTCGGGCGAGGGTCTCTGTCAGGGGCATGAACGCATGATCGGGTACCGCACTGATCTGCGTCGACCGACTTTTGTTGCGGGATACGCAGCCGGCCGGCGCGATCCGCACCCCACGAGGGGAAGGTCAACCCGCGTCCACGGACGCCCTGACGAACTCGACGAAGGGGGCGAAAGCGCCGACGGGGAAGGTGAGGGGCGCTCGGGCGGGGGCCTTTGAGTCGCGGACGGCTATGCGGGTGCGTGAGTTGGCGATCTCCAGGCAGGCGTTGCCGTCGCCGCTTCCCGAGTAGGAAGACTTCCGCCAGTTCTCGGGGATGGTCACCGGACGCCTCACAGTTCCTTGGCCAGCCTGTGGATGAAGTCACGCGACCGTTCCGGTTCGAGTGACACCGCCTCCACTCTACGGAAGAGGGTTCGAAAGACTGCGAGTTGAGCTTCGGAGTCGATGAAGAGGGCGCCGTGAGGGCCGTCGCGCACCACGGTGTCCAGCCTGGGAACCACACCTCCGGCATAGACCATGTCTGCTGTGATGTCGGCGAAGTCGTCCAGCGCGAAGGGGATGACACGCACGGTGACGTGGTCTGCTTCGGAGAGCTCCAGGATGCGAGCGAGCTGAGCCCGCGATGTGGCACGGCCTCCGACGTTGATGCGCAACGCAGCCTCATGGACCAGCGCTTCGTACGGGATCGGCTGCGCCTCCTCGATGACAAGGCGTCTCTGCATTCGGTGCAGGACGCGCAACTCAAGCTCGCTCTCGGGGAGTTCTGGGACCCGACGGGAGAAGAGCGCCCGGGAGTAGTCCTCGATCTGGAGGAGGCCGGGGATGTGCAGGAAGTCCACGTCCCACCTGTGGGTGGCATGGTGTTCCAGTTCGGACAGGTCAAGGAACGAGGTCGGCAACAGGCCTCGATACTCCTCCCACCACCCGCGCGTCCGGTCGGCCGCCATCGACGCCAGGGCATTGATGAGCGACTCGTCCGTACACGCGTAGTGGGCCGCGAGCCTTCGCAGCCGCTGCTCGCTCACGCCAGACACCCCGGACTCGATCTGGCTGATCTGAACGGAGTTGACGCCGAGCAGCGCCGCTGATTCCCGCGCGCTGAGGCCTGCGGCCTCGCGGAGCCTGCGCAATTCGACTGCCAGACGCATCTGACGCGCGGTTGGTTCGCGCTTGGTCCCCATCGACCGCTCCTCGGCTCAACGAACGTGCGAGTGCAACTCGTTCGGGGGTCAGATTACGCGACCAGCTTGCCGATTCTTAAATCTAAGGTCTACCGTCGGTGACGCAACGCACACCCTGCGGAACCCCGGGCCCCCGGAAGCGCACCGCTCCGCCCTGCCGCGACGACTGCGGCACGCCACCGCCCGCCGACCGCAACCCCCCACCACCGAACGGGAGTTGACGCATGCCCGCATCCGAGAAGGAAACCGACCCCGAGTCCTGGGAGTACTCCCTGTACATCCCCAACGACCTCCGCGCCGTCACCATCAGCCGCCGCACCCTCCGCCTGATCCTGACCACGCACGGACTGACCGGCTACCTCGATCTGGCCGAACTCCTCGCCTCGGAGTTGGTGTCCAACGCCGTACGCCACACCAAAGGCCCCGCCGCCCTGCGCGTGCGCTGGTCGGCCGGTGTCCTGCGGATCGGGGCCTGGGACGCGGACCCCCGACCGCCGGAGCCGCCGCAGGAGTTGGGGCAGCTCACCGAGTCGGAGGACGGGCGCGGGATGGGGATGGTGCGGGCCTGCGCCGATGTGTGGGGGTGGCAGCCGCTGAGCCGGTTCGGGAATCGCGGCAAGTTCGTGTGGTGCGAACTCGGCGCCGGCGATGTCGGCGGCAGTGGTCCGGCAGCACCCCTACCGGCGGCCTAGCCGTACCCGCCCCATGCGGGACTCCTGGTGAGGCCCTGTGGAGTAACCCGGGAGGAAAGAGTTGATAACCTGCCCTACTGTCCGATTATGACCACTTCACGTACCCGTCTCGCTGTGATGGCCACGGTCCTCGGTCTGATCGCGGTGCTCGGGGTCGTATGGCTGGTCAAGTCGGCCACCACCGGAAGTCAGAACACGAGTGGCAGTGGCACCGACACCTCGGCGGCCCGTTCCACGGCGGCTTCAGATGCCACGGACGGCGGAACGACGGCGTCGGGGACGACAACGGGCACCGGCCAGACCACGGGATCCGGGCAGACCGCGGGATCCGGGCAGACGACAGGCTCCGGACAGACGACCGGGAGCACGACCGGTGACGGGGGTCGCACGCCGGGCGGGGGCAAGACTCCTGGCGGGGACAAGCGGTCGATCAGCGTGAACGGCCTACGCATCGACGGCAACGGCAACGGCGACGGATGTGTGACCTTCATCAACAAGACGTCCACCCCCGCCCGCATCACAGGCGTCTCCTTCACCAAGGTCCGCGGAGCGGGCGATCCGACGATCAGCTCCGACAACGCCGCCCACTGCGACGGACAGCAAGACGATGACGCGGACCCCCCGTGCGACGGCCTCCGGCTGATCGAGGGCAAACAGTGCCAGGCGGGAGCGGTCCTCGGGCCAGGAGCCCACGGGCACTACACCGTGGGGGCAGTGGCCAGCTACACCTTCGTCTGCGACAACGCCAAGATCAATCCGTGCGATCACGCGTCGGAGGCGGGCGGTCCACCCCCGAGTCCCCAGAACCCCGTGTCGATCTCCGGCGAGAGCGCTCCTCTCCCCACGGGCCTCGACGTCGGGGGCACACCCCCCGACACACCCCCGACGGACGACACCGATCCCGGCAATCCACCCCAGCCCGTCAACCCACCCCCCGGCGGCACCCCGACCACCCCCAGCCCCCCGGAGCAGTGATGACGGCCGCCCCCACGCCGCCGCCCGAGCCCTCCGACCAGCAGCCCGTCTCCGCCCGGGTCCGGCACCTCGCGGAGGCACTCGGTCCGACGACGCTGGCGACCGCGCTGCTGATCTACTTCGGCTACGTCGCCACCCGCGCGCGTTACGACTACTTCGGCGTCCCCGTGGACATGACCGGCCGGTCCAACCAGGGCCTGATGCTGGACGGAATGGAGGTCGTCTTCGTCCCGGCGGCGATGATCTTCCTGGGGGTCATGGCGCTCGTGGCGATCCACGCCCTCGTCACCTGGGTGCTGGCCCGCGACGCGGGCGGCGACGCGTCCGCCGCCCTCCTCCTCGCGTACGGCTTCGTCCTCGTCGGCGTCATCCTGATCGGCGAGGCGCTCATCGGCATGTTCGTCCAGAGCTCCGACACGAGCGTGAAGTTCGGCATCGTGCCGCTGGCCCTGGCGTTCGGACCTGCGGCGGTGGCGTACGGGGTCTGGATCTACGGCCGCCGGCGCGGGAGCCCGCTGCTGTCGCAACGTATGGCCAGGAACGGTGTGATGTGCGTACTCGCGCTGGGTGTGGCCGGGCTGTTCTGGGCATCCACGCAGCTGGCGTGGGCGTACGGCAGGGGCCGGGGCGAGGAGGACGTCACCGCTCTCGGTCGCCGCCCCGAGGTCGTCATCGACTCCAAGGAACCGCTGGAGGGGCTGCCGACCGGGGTGACCCCGATCCAGCTCGGGAAGCCCGGCGAGAGCGGGCGGGAGTACCGCCACCGCTACCGGGGATTCCGGCTGTTGCTGGCGTCCGGCGGACGGCTGTTCCTGGTCACCCCGCAGTGGCAACTCGGCCGGGACCAGACGATCGTCCTTCCGTACGCGGACGACATCCGCGTACAGCTCATCCCGCAACGCTGAACACGGCTCCGTCAAGGTTCGCTTAAGGATCGCGATCGAGCCGGAACCGGAGCCGGGGCCGGTCTAGAAAGATCCGTATGGAACTCACCCAGATACGCCTGCTGGTGTCCGACTTCCCCGCCGTCTACCGCTTCTACCGGGACGTCCTCGGGCTCAAGCCGCAGTTCGAGGCCGAGAGCGGCCCGTACGCCAAGCTCAGCCCCGACACCGGACACGCCGCGATCGCACTGCAGGACCGGGCGCAGCTGGCCGGCGTGCTCGAGCGGCTGGGGGCGGAGCCGGAGGGGTACCGCGCGCTGGTCGTGCTGCGGGTGGACGACCTGGACGCCGCCCACGCCGAACTCACCTCGCGCGGGGCGGATTTCGTCCGGGAACCGGCTCCGATGGGCGACCGGATACGGGTCGCCTACCTGGAGGACCCGGAAGGGAACCTGATCGAGCTGCAGGAGTGGCTGGCGCTGCGCGACAGCAATGGCGGCGGCCATTGAGAGACTTTCATCCTGATCTCGCAGGTCACGGGGCTGGTGTGGGTCGGGGATGACGGACTCGTGCCGGTCAGCATCGTGATCGTCCTGGGGAGATCGTCGGTCACCTCTGGATCTCGGTGTTCGCGAGGACGAGGAGGGCCCGCAGGAGGATGGATGCGGACCTTGGTGAGGATGCGCCAGGTCTTGAGGTTGGCGAAGCCGTGCTCGACGGCGGCGCGTTCGCGGCTGAGCAGACGGTTCGGCGCTGTCACGTTGGTTAGCCGGGTGAAATGATCTTCTGGTTGATCGTGCTGGAGGGGGCTGTCCGTGGAGGCCGTGTCGCTGTCGTACAAGGGGCACCGGTACCCGGTCGAGGTGACCTCCCACTGCGTGTGGCTGTACTTCCGCTTCCCGCTGTCGTTTGCGCGAGGTCGAGGAGCTGATGGTCGAGCGCGGGATCGTCGTCTCCTACGAGACGGTGCGCCGCTGGTGCGCCCGTGGCCGAGCCCGAGCAGACCGCCCGCGACACCGCGAGCGGCCCGCTGCTCGGGTCAGCATGAACTGACTATGCGTCAGCCCTCCTCGACCGTACGGCGCCTGCGCGCGAAGTAGACCGCGGCGGCGCCGGCCGCCACGACCGCGAGACCGGCACCCGCGAGGACGGGAGTACTGCTCGACGCGCCGGTCTCGGCGAGATCTCCGTTCGTGGTCGGGTCGTTCGCCCCCGTGTACTCGCTCGGGGTCGGGGTCGCGCCCGCAGCGGGCGCGTCGTTCGTGGCCGACTCGCTCGGGGTCGGGGCCGGGGTCGCGCTAGGAGCGGGCGCGTCGTTCCTGGCGAGCTCCGCCGCGAAGGCGCCCGCGATCACTTTGTGGCCTTCGGCGTTGGGGTGGGGATCCTTCTTCGTGCACGCCCAGGTCAGCTGGCAGATCTTGGCCACGTTCGCCGGCACCTCGCCCGCGCCGGGTACGTTCACCTGGGTGGTGAAGTCGTTTGAGGAGAAGGTCCCGGGCAGGTCCGCCACCTTGAAGCCGGTGGACTTGTAGACCTGGCTGATCCCCGTGTTGGCGGCCTCGAGCAGAGGTGCCGACTCCTTGGCGGCCTGCTGCCCCGCGGCACCCAGCAACCAGGCCGCCAGGAACGGGTTGTAGTACGTCGAACCCACGAACTGGGTGTCCTTCGCGCCCGCCTTGCGCAGCGCGCCGGCGATCTGGGCGAGGTTGGTCGCCATGGTCTGGCTCCGGCTGTTCAGGCACGCCCCGTCGAGGGTGCCGGCCGGGCTGACGCAGTTGAGCAGGATGTCGTTCGCGCCCACGCTGAGGGTCACGTAGGCGACCTTGCCGTGGTGCTGGGCCATGGCCTTCAGTGCGGCGTCCAGTTGGGACTTGGCGTTCGGGTAGTCACACTTGCCGCCCTTGAGCAGAGACTCGGTGGTCTCAGCGGTGCAGCCCAGACGTATGTGCTTCAGCCCGGGAGTGCGCTGCTTGAGCTGCGTGTACAGCTGGTCGGTGTAGGCGACGTCGGTGTCCTTGTCGACGTCCGGCTGGTAGCCAGAGGCCAGGGAATCGCCGAGCGAGATGTAGTACGTCGCGTCCTTGCCGTCGGCCGCCCCGTCGGCGGTGGCCAGTCCGGGCGTGCCCAGCACGATCGTCATGGCAGCGACAGTCAGCCGGGAGCCGACACTCAGAAGGGGTCTCATCACTTATGTGCACTTTCCAGTTGCTGGGGGGGGTGAACGCCCGAAGGACGCGGCGTGAAGTGCGGCTGGAGGGCAGCGGGAATTCAGCCGCTACGGTTTTCGGGCACCCGAAGAAGGCCTCGATAAAGGCATGGGGGGCACGCCTCCGTGAGACTGCGGGATCTGCCCGACTTCGCTTCGGAGGTGTGGGCATCAACCTAGCAAGGGCGACACGGACTTGGGCATGGGGACCGATAAAGGGAAGGTCACAATGACACTCGTAATCAACAGAAGGGCTCGGTCGGCCGGGAATTGGTGACCGGACCCGCTGGTAACCATTCACTGAGTGATCGACTGAGGCTGAATCCTCCGCTCGGCAGCCCCTCCCACCTGCACGCACTGAACCACTCCGGGATCAGTTGAGGCTCTACGGGTTGGGTCCGGCCGCCGGTTGGAGCTGGTTGAGCGTAGTAATTGCCCTTGCGTTCGGCGGGCGGAACGACGCCGGTCGCGGAATGCAAACGCTGAAGGTTAAACCAGCCTGGCTTTTTCTGCGGAGTTGGACAGCACACGGCAGATCTGCTCGACCCCGAACGCCTTTTGAACTCGCCGATGAACGGTACGAGCGATTTGACGGCCGGTCGAACTCGGCCGCAAAGACAGCCGACGCCACATCAAGACCGGGCCCCCGCCGTACAACTGGGCGCGGGTCATGCTGGATCGGCGCCGCAGGACCGTCCTGGCCGTAGTACGCGGGCTCGTGTACGTCGGTGAAGCCGACGTCCGTGAAGCCGGCTGCCGCCAGGATGCCTTCCGTTACGGCCGGGTCGGCCAGTGAGAACGCGTCGGGGCCCTGCGATGCGGCTGACGTGGTGGTGAGGGACCGGCGGATCGCGGTGGCCCACTCGTTGCGGGCACGTTCCTGCCAGACCAGCGGCACCCGACGTGTCCCCGACCACAGAGCACCTCCGATGTTGGTGAACGCGGCGACCGGGTCGGTGAAGAACATCGTGCCGAACCTGCTGATGCACAGGTCGAAGCCCCCCGGGGGAAAGTCGTGGACCTGGGCGTCCGCCTGCTGGAAGGTCACGTCGGTCAGGCCCTGGTCGTCGCTGAGGCGGCGGGCCCGTTCCAGCATGGGCGCGGAGAGATCGACGCCGACCGCGCTTCCGGTGACGGCGGCGCGAGCGGCCTCGCGTGTGGACAGTCCCGTGCCGCAGCCGATGTCGAGCACACGGTCGTGAGCGCCCACGCGGGCAGCGGCCCGGAAGTGTTCGTTGTGCAGGCGCAGTTCAGCGTCGTAGTAGAACAGGCCGGACTGGTCGGGCTGGTCGGGCTGGTCGGGCTGGTCGGGCATCGCCGTCACCGGATCCTCTCGTTGTCGGCGTCGGTGGCCATGCCGACGTCCCTCTGGTGGCGCCGCAGACGCTCTGTCACCATGCGGAGAGGTGGATGGGTACGGGTGGTTTGCCGCATTGAGGGGGCAGTATGCCGACGACGCCGGATCCGGGAGCACCCGAGGCGGCTCCCGACGAGGAACCCTGGCTGAACAGCCGCCAGATCGCCGAGCTGTGGCCGGTGCGTAAGGATTGGCTTCCGGGAACCGCTCATCGCGCGGATGTCCGCACCCGCCGGTACGGCGGGGGGGGGCGGGGGACGTACGGGGGGGGGCCGACCCATTACTACTAACCACCCCCGGGTGCGCGGGGGGGGCCGCAGGGTGTTGTCCCGGGGGCGCCGCCTCGGTGGTGCTGGGGTGGTGCTGGGGTCAGGACGGGTCGCCGTACTGGAGGCCGGCGGGCGGAGTTCTGGAGCAGATTCCGGTTCCGCCTCACCTGCGGGGTCGTCCTGGCCCTGGTCCTCCTCGTCCTGGGGGTGGCGGTCTACGACGTGGTGTCGTGATGGAGGGGAGGGTGCGGGCCCGAAGGGGCCTCCGGGCCACGGCGGCCTAGCCGTGCAACCGCCCCCCACAATGCGGCCAAGGCCCCGCCCCCCGTTTCGCATACAGCCTCTTCGCGCGCATCGTCTGTTCCGCCCCCGTGGCATCCTGTGGCCGCCCGGAGCCCCCCAGGTGCTGCCACGTCTGCGTGTCGAACTGGTAGAGGCCGCCGTACGTTCCCGACGGGTCCACCGCGTTCGGGCGCCCCCCGGACTCGCAGGCCGCCAGTGATCCCCAGTCCAGATGGTCCGCCCCGTGTACCGAGGTCGGCAGGGGTTTCGAGCCGACCCTCACCAGTTGGGCCCGAGGCTCGCGCACCGTCTCCGTACGCACCCGGCGTGGCTTCTCCTTCACTCCGTTGACCGCGCGCAGGGCGAAGGTGACCCGGCGCAGACCCGGGCGGCCCGTCTGGTCGACGATCTCCGTGCCCTTGAACAGGGTCGCGTCCCGGGTGCGCCGCACGTCGAAGGGGATCGGCTCCTCGTGTACCTCCTTGGAGGCCGTCACGCGCAGCACCGTCACCGTCTGGCCGTCGCGCGGGAAGCTCTCGGGGATCACCGAGATGGTGTCCTCGCCGCGCAGGGTGATCCCGGCCTCCTCGACCGCCTCGCCGACGGTCGCCGCGTTCGTACGGATCGTGCGGGCCCGGCCGTCCGCCATGATCGTCACCGAGCGCTCGGTGCGGACGTCGATGGCCAGTCCATGGCGGCCGATCTTCTGGGAGCGCGCGAGTGAGAGGTATGCGCCCTCGGCGCGCACCCCGAGCTGGGTGAGTGCTTCCTCCACCGTGTGTGCCGTCGTCCACACCTCACGGCGTTCACCGTCCAGAGTGATGCGTACGGGTCGCCCGTAGTGGACGCGGACCTCGTCGCCGCTGGCCAGTGCGGTACCCGGCGCGGGGGCGACGACGTCGTGGGCGCCGACCGCGACCCCCTCGTCGGCCAGCAGTTCGGTGACGTCGTCGGCGAAGGTGTGCAGGGTGCGCGGCTTGCCGTCGACGCTCAGTTCGATCGCCTTGTCCTTGGCGACGAAGGCCGTCGTACCACCCGCCAGGAAGGCCACGACGAGTGCCTGCGGCAGCAAACGCCGGAGGGCGTCGGGCCGTTCGGATCCCTTGCGGCGCCTGGCCCCCCGCCCCTCACGGACGCGCCCGCCCGTCATCTGCTGCTGGGGCAGCGTGGGCGACAGCTGCGGCGCCGACGGCTCGTAGGCGGGCCGGTACGTGTCCTCGTACGGCAGCAGCCCGTACGCCACCGTCTCGGCGGTGTGCGGGTCGTACCCCCCGTACGGCGATGGCTGCTCGGGCCCACTGGCGGGGCTGTACGTCTCGTACGGCGAACTGCTCACGACGACACGCTCCAGGTTCCGGCGACGAGCACCAGAACCTAGCGGAGTGGCCGTCACTCTCCAAAGCGACGCGGCTACGGAGCGTCAACAGACGTGAGTGTGCGTCAGTAATCGAAGGCGCGTGCGGTGTTCGTCGCGATGGCCGTCGCGAGCGTGTCCTCGTCGATGCCCCGCACCTCGGCCATCGCGCGCAGGGTGATCGGAATGAGGTACGGAGCGTTGGGCCGGCCCCGGTACGGCGCCGGGGTGAGGAAGGGGGCGTCCGTCTCGACGAGGACCAGTTCCAGGGGGGCCACGGCGAGCGCGTCGCGCAGGGGCTGGGCGTTCTTGAAGGTCATGTTCCCGGCGAAGGACATGAAGTAGCCGTTCGCGGCGCAGACGTGGGCCATCTCCGCGTCGCCGGAGTAGCAGTGGAAGACGGTCCGCTCGGGGGCGCCCTCCTCCTTCAGCACCCGCAGGACGTCGGCGTGCGCGTCCCGGTCGTGGATGACGAGGGCCTTGCCGTGCCGTTTGGCGATCTCGATGTGCGCCCGGAAGGACCGCTCCTGGGCCGCCTTGCCGTCGGGTCCGGTTCGGAAGTAGTCGAGTCCCGTCTCGCCGACGCCCTTGACCTGCGGAAGCGCGGCGAGCCGGTCGATCTCCGCGAGCGCCTCGTCGAGGGCCGCGTCCCCGCCGGGCACCCGCGCGCCCTGCCGGGACCAGCCATCGGGGTCGCCGTGGACGATGCGGGGGGCCTCGTTCGGGTGCAGGGCGACGGTCGCGTGCACGCTCTCGTACGTGGCCGCCGTGTCGGCGGCCCACCGGGAGCCCTTGAGGTCGCAGCCGACCTGGACGACCGTCGTCACCCCGACCGACGCGGCCTTGGCGAGGCCTTCCGCGACGGTGCCGGACTGCATGTCGAGGTGGGTGTGGGAGTCGGCGACCGCCACCCGCAGGGGTTCGGGCAGCGGCGGCGCTTCGACGGCTGGGGACTTGGCAGACATGCCCCTGATCCTACGAAGGGCGCAAAGCCCGCGCCCCTGAGGGGCGCGGGGAACTGCGCGACCAGCCCCCACCGGCCCGCAGAGAAGAACCGCCCAGCCGGCGGAGCCTAACTCGCCTTGCGGTGGAAGGGGTGCAGGAGATCCGAGAGGTGCCAGTGATGGTCTTCCTTCGGCGCCCCGGACGCCCCGCCGACGGCCGACTCCGCCTCGGGTGCCGAGCGCTGCCGGTGCATCGAGTTCTGTACCGACGACACCTGCCCCGCCCGCATGATGCGCACGACGTGGGCGTCGCAGTTCTGACAGGTGGGCCGGGTCAGCGGGGACGGTACGACGTTGCCGTCCGCCACGTACATGACCGTCTGGGCGCCCTCGGCGTCGACGTGGTGCTCGATCTCGTACGACTGTTCCCAGCCGTGCCCGCAGCGCATGCAGGCGAAGGAATACGACTCGTGAACGACGGCGGTGGCCGTACCGCGGTGGCCGGTGATCTCGCTCATGCCAGCTCCTCTTGTCCGCTGGACAAAGGACGGAAGCGTCCCTGGGAACCAGTGGACGCCTCTACCGGCGGGAAGGCATCCGACCTGTCGACTGTTGAAGGCGTTTTGGGCATTCCTTGTGGGAACAGCCCCAATTCGCGGGCTGCGCTTTGCCGTTGGCCGTTCCCCTTTGCACGCCTATGGCTTTGTGCGCCTATGGCGTGACCGGCATCGCCTCACCGGCGTTCTTCGCGGCCACCACCGCGTCGAACACCTCCCGCTTGGGCAGCCCCACCTCGGCCGCGACGGCCGCGATGGCCTCCTTGCGCCGCTCCCCCGCCTCCTCCCGCACCCGCACCCGCCGCACCAGTTCCTCCGCGCCGAGCTCCCCGCCGTCCTTCTCGGGGGCGCCCTCGACGACGACGGTGATCTCACCCCGTACGCCCTCGGCCGCCCATTCCGCCAGCTCGGCCAGCGGGCCGCGCCTGACCTCCTCGTACGTCTTCGTCAACTCCCGGCAGACGGCGGCCCGTCGGTCGGTGCCGAACACCTCGGACATGGCGGCGAGGGTGTCGTCGAGGCGGTGCGGGGCCTCGAAGTAGACGAGGGTGCGGCGTTCCTGGGCCACCTCGCGGAGCCGGGAGAGGCGTTCGCCGGCCTTCCTCGGCAGGAAGCCCTCGAAGCAGAACCGGTCGACGGGCAGCCCCGACAGCGCGAGCGCGGTGAGCACGGCGGACGGACCCGGTACGGCCGTCACCTTGACGTCCTTCTCCACGGCGGCGGCGACCAGCCGGTACCCGGGGTCGGACACCGACGGCATGCCCGCGTCCGTCACCAGCAGCACCCGCGACCCGCCGAGCAGCGCCTCGACGAGTTCGGGGGTGCGCGCGGCCTCGTTGCCCTCGAAGTACGACACCACGCGCCCCCTGGGCTGCACGCCGAGCGCCTGCGTGAGCCGGCGCAGTCGCCGGGTGTCCTCGGCCGCGATGACGTCGGCGCCCGCCAGTTCCGCCGCGAGCCGGGGCGGCGCGTCCGTGATGTCGCCGATGGGGGTGCCTGCCAAAACCAAGGTTCCTGTCACGTTTCCATCCTCGCAGGGCCCTATCCCAGGACGCACACAGCGCTGTTCCCTACGATGGCGCGGTGACCAGTACCGCGCCCTCCACGGACATCCGGCAAAGCTCCCCCTCGGCAGAGCAGCGGCCGTCGTGGCAGCAGCGGCTGCGCCGATACGGCTACACGCCGAAGCCGACAAGCGATGTCCGGGACCGGCTGGTGCCGCCGTACACCGAGCCGAGTCCCCGGCTGTGGTCGGCCCTCGGACTGCCGCCGACCCTCACCGACCGGATCACGCGCTGGTCCGGCTGGGGCGGCCCGCTGCTGGTGACGCTCCTGGCGGGCCTGCTGCGCTTCTGGAACCTGGGCAGTCCCAAGCGGGTGATGTTCGACGAGACGTACTACGCGAAGGACGCGTGGGGCATCATCCACCGCGGCTTCGAGGTCAACTGGGACAAGGACGTCAACAACCTGATCCTCCAGCACAACGGGCACGTCCCCATCCCGACCGACCCGGCCTATGTCGTGCATCCGCCCGTCGGGAAGTACGTCATCGGGCTCGGCGAATGGATGTTCGGGTTCACTCCGTTCGGCTGGCGCTTCATGACGGCGCTGCTGGGCACGCTGTCGGTCCTGATCCTGTGCCGCGTCGGCCGCCGGCTCTTCCGGTCCACCTTCCTGGGCTGTCTGGCGGGCGCGCTGATGGCGGTCGACGGCCTGGCCTTCGTGATGAGCCGCACCGCGCTGCTCGACGGCGTCCTCCAGTTCTTCGTCCTCGCCGCCTTCGGCTGCCTGGTCATCGACCGCGACAGGGCCCGCGAACGACTGGCGGCGGCGCTCCCGCCGGACGCGGACGGTGTCGTACGACCGGACGCGCACACCGCCGAGACGACACGCTTCGGGGTGCGCCCGTGGCGCTGGCTCGCGGGGCTGCTGCTGGGCCTGGCCATCGGTACGAAGTGGAACGGCCTGTACATCCTGGCCGCGTTCTGTGTGATGGCGGTGCTGTGGGACGTCGGCACCCGCAAGGTCGCCGGCGCCGGCCACCCGTACGAGGCGGTCCTCAAGCGCGACCTGGGCTGGGCGTTCCTGGCGACGGTCCCGGTGGCCATCGTCACGTATCTGCTCTCCTGGACGGCCTGGATCCTCTCCCCGTCCGACGGCACCGGCGGCTACTACCGCAACTGGGCCGCGACCGAGGGCCGGGGCAGCAGCTGGTCGTGGCTGCTGCCGGACTGGTGGCGCAGCCTCTGGCACTACGAGCACGCGGTGTACGAGTTCCACGTGGGCCTGCACACCCCGCACAACTACCAGTCGAACCCGTGGAGCTGGCTCGTCCTGGGCCGCCCGGTCTCCTTCTTCTACGAGTCCCCCGAACCCGGCAAGGGCGGCTGCCCCACCGGTCTGGGCCAGAGCTGCGCCCGCGAGGTCCTGGCTCTGGGCACGCCCCTGCTGTGGTGGGCGGCCTGCTTCGCGGTCCTGTACGTCCTGTACCGCTGGCTGCTGCGGCGTGACTGGCGGGCGGGCGCCATCGCCTGCGGGATCGCGGCGGGCTATCTCCCCTGGTTCATGTACCAGGAGCGCACGATCTTCTTCTTCTACGCGGTCGTCTTCCTGCCCTTCCTGTGCCTGGCCGTGGCGATGATGATCGGCGCGATGGTCGGCCCACCGGGGTCGAGTGAACGCCGCCGGGTCGCGGGGGCGGCGGGCGCGGGCGTGCTGGTGCTGCTGATCGCGTGGAACTTCATCTACTTCTGGCCCATCTACACGGGGACGCCGATTCCCATCGACTCATGGCGTTCACGTATGTGGCTGGACACCTGGGTCTGAAGCAGGACCCGAACCAGGTTCTGAATCAGGGTCCGATCGGTCTTCAGATCACACTTCTGATCATTCTTCGGACAACAGTTGGGACAAGAGGCGGAAACACCCCTCACCGCAGCCCCTCGGGCCACTTACAGTGCAGTGGCCAACGGGGAGGGAACTCACATGCGCAAGGGAGCCAAAGCCGTCATCGTCGGGTCCGTGTTCACGGTGATGGTCGGGGGAGCCGGATACGGCACGTTCAACATCGTGTCGGCGCTCAACGAGGACAGCGGGCCGCCGGCCGTGAAGACCGGGCCGCCGTCGAAGGACGAGATAGCGGAGACCAGCGAGAAGTTCTTCGCGGCCTGGGAGAAGGGGCAGGCGCAGGCCGCCGGCGACCTCACCGACAACGCGGCCCCCGCGACCACGCTGATCAGTGACTACAAGGCCACCGCGCACATCACCGGCGTGAAGATCACCCCCGGGACGGCCACCGGAGCGACCGTGCCCTTCTCGGTGAAGGCCACCGTGTCCTTCCAGGGCCGGAGCAAGCCCCTCGCCTACACGAGCAGCCTGCGCATCGTCCGGGGTACGACGACCGGGCGGGCGCTCGTCGACTGGAAGCCGTCGGTCGTCCACCCCGGGCTCAGGGCCGTCGGGGACGCGCTGGTCACCGGGGAGGCCGGGAGCCCGCCGATCGAGGCCGTGGACCGGGACGGCAAGGTCCTGACGAAGGAGAAGTACCCCTCCCTCGGGCCGGTCCTGGACACCCTGCGGGCGCGCTACGGCGACAAGGCGGGCGGAAAGCCGGGCATCGAGCTGATGGTCCGGCACGCCGACACGAACGTCGCCGACACCTCACTGGTGACCCTCGCCGAGGGCACCCCGGGCAAGCTGGAGACGACGCTGAGCGCGAGCGCGCAGGCCGCCGCCGAGGAGGCGGTGCTGAAGTTCTCCGAGTCGTCCGTGGTCGCCGTACAGCCGAGCACCGGTGAGGTGCTGGCGGTCGCGAACCACCGTAAGGACCAGTTCAACGCGGCCTTCGAGGGCACGTTGGCGCCGGGCTCCACGATGAAGATCGTCACGGCGGCGATGCTGATCGACAACGGCGTGACCTCGATGAACGGGCCGGCGCCCTGCACCCAGACCGCGGTCTGGAAGAGCCAGACCTTCAGCAACCTCAAGGGCATGGCTCCGAACGAGAACGCCACCCTCGCGAACGACTTCCTGCGCTCCTGCAACACCGGTTTCATCAAGCTGATCGACGGCACCGAGGCGAAGCCGCTCACCGACGAGTCGCTGACGACCGAGGCCCAGGAGCGGTTCGGGCTCGGGCGGGACGACTGGAAGACCGGGATCACCTCCTTCGACGGCAGCGTCCCCGCCTCCGCCGGCCCGGACCGGGCGGCCAACGCGATCGGCCAGGGCCAGGTCCAGATGAGCCCGCTGAACATGGCGTCGGTGACGGCGACGGCGATCACGGGTGAGTTCCGGCAGCCGTACCTCGTATCGCCGGACCTGGACAAGCGCGAGCTGGCGACGGCGAAGGGCCTGCCGGCGAGTACGTCCGCGCAGCTCAAGCAGATGATGCGGATGACGGCGACGCAGGGCACCGCGGCGCGGGCCATGGCCGGGCTGAGCGGGGACATCGGGGCGAAGACGGGGTCAGCCGAGGTGGACGGGCAGGCCAGGTCCAACAGCTGGTTCACCGGGTTCCGGGGCGACATCGCGGCGGCGGCCATGACCCAGGAGGGCGGTCACGGCGGCGACGCGGCCGGGCCGATTGTCGCAGCCGTGCTACGGACCGGCGACTGAACTCACCCTCGCGTGACGGGACTCTAGTGTGGTCCTCGTCGTTGAGGTGGATGAGGGCAACGGGGACCCTGGGGATTACGCGAAGGATCGGGAGCTGTGGGCAACAGAAGGCGCGTCGCCGAGCGACGGAGTGCACGCAAGGCCAAGCCTGCGGTGGTCGGCGGGATGATCGCCGTGGTGGTCGGCGGCGCCGGTTTCGGCGCCTACGCGCTGTCCGGCGGCGGAGCGGCGGCCGAGGAGGGCTCCTCCAGCGCGGCCACGGCCGACAGAAAGCCGTCGGTGCCGACGGGCCCGGTACCGGCGCCCCAGGTCAAGGCGATCGCCACGCGGTTCCTGACGTCCTGGCAGACGGGCAAGGTCGCCGAAGCGGCGGCGGCGACGAACGACACGACCACGGCCGCAGCGACCCTCCTCACCGGCTACACCAAGGATGCCCACATCACCGGTGTGACGATCACACCCGGCGTGGCGACGGGCGCCAAGGTCCCCTTCTCGGTCAAGGGCACGGTGACGTTCCGCGGCACGAGCAAGCCGCTGGCGTACGAGAGCGCGCTGACCGTGGTCCGTCGTACGTCCGACGGGAAGCCGCTGGTCGACTGGCACGCGTCGGTCGTCCACCCCGACCTGGCGGACGGCGACAAGCTCCTCACCGGAGAGTCCGGCACCCCGCCGATCAAGGCGGTGGACCGTGACGGCGGCGAGCTGACCCTCGCCAAGTACCCGTCCCTGGGCACGGTCCTGGACAGCCTCCGGGAGAAGTACGGCAAGAAGGCCGGCGGCAAGGCGGGCATCGAACTGCGCGTCGTGCGCGGTACGGAGTCGAAGGCCGCGAAGTCGGCCGACAAGACGCTGCTGGAGCTGAGCAAGGGCACCCCGGGCACCGTGAAGACGACGCTGAGCCCCACCCTGCAGGCGGCGGCGGAGGCGCAGGTCGCCAAGAAGCCGAAGTCGTCGGTCGTGCTCATGCGCCCCTCGACCGGCGAGATCCTGGCGGTGGCGAACCAGTCTCACGGCTTCAACACCGCGTTCCAGGGCTCGCTCGCGCCGGGTTCGACGATGAAGATCCTCTCGTCGTCGCTGCTGATCGAGAAGGGGCTGGCGTCCCCGGACAAGCCGCACCCGTGCCCGAAGTTCTCGACGTACGGCGGCTGGAAGTTCCAGAACGACGACAAGTTCGAGATCAAGGGCGGCACGTTCAAGGCGAGCTTCGCGCGGTCCTGCAACACGGCCTTCATCAGCCAGGCGAAGGAACTCGACAACGACAGCCTGACCAAGCAGGCGCAGCAGGTGTTCGGCCTCGGCATGGACAACTGGGCGATCGGCGTCTCGACCTTCGACGGCTCGGTGCCGGTCCAGTCGCAGGCGCAGATGGCGGCGTCGCTGATCGGGCAGGGCGGGGTGCGGATGAACCCGCTGAACATGGCGTCGGTCGCGTCGACCGTGGACACGGGGGTGTTCCGGCAGCCGTACCTGGTCTCGCCGGAGGTGGACGGACGCACCCTGGCGAAGGCGTCGCGCACGATGTCGCCGTCGACGCTGTCACAACTGCGGGAGCTGATGCAGTACACGGCGTCGTCCGGCACGGCGGCGGAGGCGATGGCCGGGCTGGGCCCGAACTACGGCGCGAAGACGGGCTCGGCGGAGGTCGACGGCCAGGACAAGCCGAACGGCTGGTTCACGGCGTACCGGGGCGACCTGGCGGGCGCGGGCGTGGTGGTGGAGGGCGGCCATGGTGGCAGCACGGCGGGTCCGATCGTGGCGGCGCTGCTGAAGGCGGGGTCGTAGGCGCTCACATTTCCAACCCGTCCGGCGTTTGAGGACAAGGCCCGTTCAGGGCCGGAGCGGGGGTCTGGGGGCGCAGCCCCCCAGCGAGGTCAACTAGGCACCCGCGCCCCCGCCATATAGGTGCGCCTCAGGAACCGCATCAAGGTCTTCTTCTCGAACTGCACCACCGACACACTCCCCCCCGAGTGGAACTCGACAACCGCCTGCACCCGCCCGAGGGGCCACACCCGCACCTCCCCGGACCCCACCGGCGCCCGCAGCCCCTCCTCCAGGAGGGACCGCGAGAACGTCCACTCGTGGTGCCCGGGCAGCCCGACCCGCACCGCGCGCGGGTCGGCGTCCGGGTCGTAGCGCAGGACGACGCGGACCGCTTCGCGATCGTCGTCCTGGGTGTCCGTGATGATATGGGCTCGCGCGTACTGCTCCACTACGGACATCGGACGGCCCCTTACGCTACGTAACCTATGCGGAAGCTGTGAATCCGCTTCACTTCCCCTCCAATGTCGCATATTTTCCGAATTGCGCCCGCGCCCCGCCCAATCAGTTACACATCGCTCTTGCAAGGAGTTCGCAACAAGCCACTATCATCGAACGGTGCATGTGCCTGATGGATTCATCAACGCCCCCGTCTCCGTAGCGGCCGGAGTCGTCGCCGCCGGCGCCGTCGCCGTGAGCCTGCGCGGCGCCCGGCGCGAGCTGGACGAACGGATCGCACCGCTCGCCGGTCTGGTGGCCGCGTTCATCTTCGCCGTGCAGATGCTGAACTTCCCGGTCGCCGCCGGGACCAGCGGACACCTGCTCGGGGGCGCGCTCGCCGCGATACTCGTGGGGCCCTACACAGGGGTCCTGTGCGTGTCCGTCGTCCTGCTCATGCAGGGCATCCTCTTCGCGGACGGCGGCCTCACCGCGCTCGGCGTGAACATCACGGTCATGGCCGTCGTGACAACCGTCGTCGGCTACGCCGTCTTCCGCGGCCTGGTGAAGGTGCTCCCCAGGAAGCGCCGTTCCGTCACCGTCTCGGCCTTCGTCGCCGCCGCGCTCTCCGTACCGGCCGCCGCCCTCGCCTTCACGCTCGTCTACGCGATCGGCGGCACGACGGACGTACCGATCGGCCGGGTCCTCACCGCGATGGTCGGCGTGCACGTACTGATCGGGCTCGGCGAGGCCGCGATCACCGCGTTCACGGTCGGCGCCGTCATCGCCGTACGGCCGGATCTCGTGCACGGCGCCCGAGGCCTGCGCCAGAAGCTCCAGCTGCGGGTCGGCGGCGAGCTGGTGGACGCGGCCCCCGAGCCGCAGCCCACCCCCGCCCCGGCCCGCCGCACCCGCGCCGTCTGGCTCACCGGCCTCGCCGCCTCGCTCGTCCTCGCCGGTGTCGTCAGCTTCTACGCCTCCGCCAGCCCCGACGGCCTGGAGAAGGTCGCCGCCGACAAGGGCATCGACGCCAAGGCCGAGGCACACGCCGCCGCCGACTCCCCGCTCGCCGACTACGGCGTCGAGGGCATCACCGACGGCCGGCTCTCGGGCGGGCTCGCCGGTGTGATCGGCGTCGGCGCGACGATCGCCGCCGGGACGGGCGTCTTCTGGGCGGTACGCAGGCGGCGTACCGACGAGGACAGCCCGGCCGTCACCCCCCGCGCGAGCGTCTGAGGTGGGCTCAGGGCACGCGCACCGGCTCTACCGGCACGCCCACTCCCCCGTGCACGCCCTGCCGCCGCACACCAAACTGGCCGCCGCCTTCGCCTTCGTGATCGTGGTCGTCTCCACGCCCCGCGAGGCGGTGTGGGCCTTCGCGGTGTACGCCGTACTGCTGGCGGCCGTGGCCCGCGCCGCCCAGGTGCCCGCCGCCTTCCTGCTCAAGCGCCTGCTGATCGAGGTCCCCTTCGTCGCCTTCGCCGTGCTCATGCCGTTCGTGGCACAGGGCGAGCGGGTGGACGTCCTGGGCGTGTCGCTCAGCGTCAACGGCCTCTGGGGCGCCTGGAACGTGCTCGCCAAGGGCACCCTCGGCGTCGCCACCTCCGTACTCCTCGCCTCCACCACCGAACTGCGCGAACTCCTCCTCGGACTCCAGCGCCTCAAACTCCCGCCGCTGCTCGTGCAGATCGCCTCCTTCATGATCCGGTACGGCGACGTCATCACCGACGAGATGCGGCGGATGCGGATCGCCCGGGAGTCGCGCGGGTTCGAAGCGCGGGGAGTGCGGCATTGGGGCGTGCTGGCGAAGTCCGCCGGAGCGCTGTTCATCCGGGCGTACGAGCGGGGCGAGCGCGTACATCTGGCCATGATCAGCCGGGGGTACGCCGGTTCCATGCCCGTCATCGACGAGGTGACCGCGTCCCGGGCGCAGTGGTCGTACGCCTTCGCCCTGCCCGCCGCCGCTCTCGTCGTCTGCCTGCTGGGATGGTCCCTATGACACCTTCACCGATCCCCTCCCTCGAGGTCGCCGGGCTGGCCTACGCCTACCCCGACGGCCATCAGGCCCTCTTCGGCGTCGACTTCTGCGTCGGGCGCGGAGAGCGGGTGGCGCTGCTGGGGCCCAACGGCGCCGGCAAGACGACCCTCGTGCTGCATCTCAACGGCATCCTCAGCGGGGGCGCGGGGACGGTCACCGTCGCCGGAATGCCCGTCGGCAAGCGGCACATGGCCGAGATTCGCCGCAAGGTCGGGATCGTCTTCCAGGATCCCGACGACCAGCTGTTCATGCCGACGGTCCGCGAGGACGTCGCCTTCGGGCCCGCCGCCGCGGGAATGAAGGGCGAGGAGCTCGAGCTGCGCGTGCGCGGCGCCCTCGACCTGGTCGGCATGGCGGACTTCGCCGACCGGCCGCCACACCACCTCTCCTTCGGGCAGCGGCGCCGGGTGGCGGTCGCGACGGTGCTCGCGATGGAGCCGGAGATCCTCGTCCTCGACGAACCGTCCTCCAACCTCGACCCCGCCTCGCGCCGCGAACTGGCCGACATCCTGCGGTCGTTGGACGTCACGGTCCTCATGGTCACGCACGATCTGCCGTACGCCCTGGAGCTGTGCCCGCGCGCGCTGATCCTCAGCGAGGGCGTCATCGCCGCCGACGGACGCACCGGCGACCTCCTCGCCGACGACGACCTGATGCGCGCCCACCGCCTGGAACTGCCCTTCGGGTTCGACCCGCGCTCGGTCGCCGCCGCCCCCACCCCGTGACGTTCACGCCGTCAACGCGTCCGTGACAATGGGCGCGTGATCGAACAAGAGGACGCGCACAACCCCGGGTCGCCGCGCCTCGAAGACCAGTTGTGCTTCGCGCTGTACGCGGCCCAGCGCGCGGTGACCGCCGCCTACCGCCCGCTCCTGGACGAGTTGGGCCTCACCTACCCGCAGTACCTCGTGCTGCTGGTCCTGTGGGAGCGGGGCGAGGTGACCGTGAAGGAGCTGGTCAGCGCCCTGTGCCTCGACTACGGCACGGTCTCGCCGCTGCTCAAACGGCTGGAGGCGGCGGGTCTCGTCCGCCGGGAGCGGTCGGCGCGGGACGAGCGGTCGTTCTCCATCGGCGTCACCGGGCGCGGCGAGGAACTCCGGGAGCGCGCGGCGAGCGTGCCGGGCGCGCTGCTCGCGGCGACGGAGTTGGGCGACGGCGCGGTCGCGCGGTTGCGGGGCGAGCTGTGGGAGCTGACGGAGCGGGCGCAGGGGGCGGCCGACCGGGCACGCCGCTGACCTGAGGTTTCCCACGGTTCCTACCCCCGGGTAACGGTCGCATCCCTACCGGCCGGTACCTTGTGCACGATGTAGTTGTGTTCACTTGGGGGAGGTTCTGCCGTGACCGACGACGCCACCGCTGTCGACACCCGTCCGACGAAGATCATGTACGTCGCCGAGGCCACCGCCCACGGCGGCCGGGACGGCGATGTGACCAGCCAGGACGGCCAGATCGCGCTGAAGGTGGCGATGCCGCCGCAGCTGGGCGGGGACGGCAACGGCACCAACCCTGAACAGCTGTTCGCGGCCGGTTACAGCTCGTGCTTCCACAACGCCCTGGTCCTGGTCGGCCGCCGCGAGGGCTTCGACCTGACCGGCTCCACGGTCGCCGCGAAGGTCGGCATCGGCCCCAACAAGCAGCGCGGCTACGGCCTCGCGGTCGCCCTGAGCGTCTCGCTGCCGGTCCTGGACCAGGAGATCGCGGCCAGGCTGGTGGAGGCGGCGCACGTGGTGTGCCCGTACTCGAACGCCACTCGTAACAACATCGATGTGACGATCATCCTGGGTTGACCCTCCTGCGATGAGGAATCGCGGGCGGGCAGGTGCGCGTTACCCCCGCGTGGACTTGAACATGGACGCGGGCGTTGCCGTGAACGGCACAGTGGCGGAGGGCTTCGAGCCCGTCAGGGCGGCCTTCGCGGCGAACTTCGCGACCGGCGGCGAGCGCGGCGCCGCCGTCACCGTGTACCGGCACGGGCACCGGGTCGTCGACCTGTGGGCCGGCACCCGTGACGTGGACGGCGACGCCCCCTGGGAGCACGGCACCGCCCAGATCGTGCGCTCGGCGACCAAGGGCGTCGCCGCCGCCGTACTCCTGATGCTGGCCGAACGCGGCGAACTGGACCTGGACGCGCCCGTGGGCGAGTACTGGCCGGAGTTCAAGGCGGCGGGCAAGGAGCGGACCCTCGTACGGCACCTGCTGGCGCACCGCGCGGGCGTCCCCGTCCTCGACCGGCCGCTCACGCCCGCCCAGGCCGCCGATCCCGCCCTCGGCGCGGCGGCCGTCGCGGCGCAGGCGCCCGCCTGGGAGCCGGGGGCCGACCACGGGTACCACGCGCAGACGTACAGCTGGCTGACGGGCGAGCTGGTACGGCGGGTCGGCGGGCGCCCGATCGGTGAGTGGGTCGCCGCCGAGATCGCCGGGCCGGCCGGGCTCGACCTGTGGATCGGGCTGCCGGAGAACGAGGCGGGGCGCGTGGGCCGGGTCGGGCGGGTGCAGATACCGGTGACGGGGAGCCCCGGCCTCAGGACGCGCCCCAAACGGTCCGTCGCCGACGCCTACGCCGATCCGGACTCGCTCACCAGCCGCGCCTTCGCCGCGATCAGCCCGCTGCCCGACGAGAACGACCCCGCGTACCGGGCCGCCGCCCTCCCCGCCTCCAACGGCATCGCCACGGCCGACGGACTCGCTCGCTTCTACGCCTCCCTGATCGGCCAAGTGGACGGCGGCACCCGCCTGTTCACCCCGGCGACGGTCGAGCTGGCCCGGCGCGAGCAGTCGGCGGGCCCGGACCGCGTGCTGGTGATCGGCACCCGCTTCGGCCTCGGCTACATGCTCCACGGCGCCGCCTCGCCGCTGCTGTCCCCCGGCTCCTTCGGCCACCCGGGCAGGGACGGCGCCCTCGGCTTCGCCGACCCCGAGTCGGGGATCGCCTTCGGCTATGTGACGAACGGCTTCCGCAAGAGCGTGACGGCGGACGGGCGGGCGCAGGCCCTGGTACGGGGCGTGCGGACCGCCCTCCTGTCCGAGGGCAGATGAACCCGTCCGAGCCGGTGAGCTCTACCCGAGGGCCAGTGAACGCGATGTACGCCCCGACGCCTCGTCGATCTCGTCGTGGGCCTTTGTCAGCAGCTTCATCGCCAGTTCGTTGAGGGCGCGCGCCCCGGCGATCTCCTCGCCGACGCGCGGCTGATTCTCGTCGGACCGGTGACGGCTGGCGTATCCGTGGGCCCGTACCTCGCTCCCGTCCGCGAGTCTTACGAGCGCCGCGGCCCGCGTGCGCTGCTCGTCCTCCTCGAACTCCAGCTCGACATGCCATCCCACCGCGGTCTGCGTCATGACGATCACCTCCGGTACCCGCTCCTTCCAGGGTGCGCCTGTCCGCCCGCGCCCGCACGCGTACCGCCCCCTCTGCGGCGTCCGTTGTGTGTGACTTTCGTCGCGATCGCCCTGTCTCATGTGTGCCCGGGGCCCGTACCGTGCTCTGCTGAAGGCTTCCCGCGCACCTCCCGCACCGACGCCAAGGAGTTGTCGTGCCCCATACCTCCGGCCGACCCCGCGCCCACCGCGGCCGTTAACGGGCCACGGGCACGTTCCGATCATGCGCTGCTGTCTCTCCGCCCCCCTCGCCGCCCTGGCGGCGTTCCCCGCTCCCCGCGACCTCGTCCGTTCCGGCGCGCTCCTGACGCCCGCCGTGCTCCGGTCCGCGCTCGCCGCGCGCCGGGAGCGGCTCACCCGCACCGACGTCGTGACGGCCCTCAACCTGGAGCTGGTCACGCTCGCCGAGGATCACGCCGTGATCACCTGGTACACGGCCGTACCCGGCACCGACGACGGTTTCGGCCACCTCGTCCCCGCGGTCACCGAGGGCGAGGTCGTCTACGGCACCCACCCGGCCCACCTCAACCGCACGGCGTCGGAGGGTCGCCCGACCGCCCACCACCACGTCGAGCTGACGGACCTGGAACCGGGCCAGACGTACTACTACCAGGCCCGTTCGCGCGGCCGGGCGGCCACACCGACGCCCCTGCACCTGGTGCGCGGCAACGCGGTCGGCACCTCTCTGCACGGCCTGGGCTCCCACGGCGGCCCCTATTCCTTCACGACCCCCGAGCCGCCCCCCGGCCGCCATCTCATGTCCATCGCGCTCTGCAACGACCTGCACCTGGGCGAGACCACGGCGGGCCGGGTGGCCGGCGTACCGATGCTGCGCGGGGTCTCGCAGCAGCCCGGCCTGGACCCGTACCCGGAGATCATGAGCGTGGCCATGGTCGAGGAGGCCCACCGGCGCGGCGCGGACGTGCTCCTCGCGGCCGGGGACATCTCGGCGGCCGGCGCACCCCGGGACCTGGCCGAGGCCCGCCGCATCCTGGACGGCTTCGGCACCCACGGACGGGACTACTTCGTCGTACGCGGCAACCACGACCGCCCCCGGCACCCCGACGACTCCTTCCGCGACGGCTTCCTGGGCGGCGCCGACGGCCCCGGCTACTTCGCGCGCGACCTGGGCGGCCTGCGCCTGATCGGCCTCGACACCTACGAGAAGAACGGCAACGGCGGAGACGCGGGCGGGCTGAGCGCGGAGCAACTGGCATGGTTCCGGGCCGGCTTGCGCGCCGACCGCGACCAGCCGACGATCGTCTTCGGCCACCACCCGCTCACCACAAGGGACTCGGTCTTCCCGATGGGCCGCGGCCAGCGCCTGGACCGCGGCCAGGCCCGCGAGATCGTCGACGCCTACGCGTCCTCCCCCGGCGTCTTCCTCCACCACGCGGGCCACACCCACCGCAACAAACGCACGGTCCTGACGAGCGCCCCGCACGTCACCCAGCAGGAGGTCAGCGCGGTCAAGGACTACCCGGGCGGCTTCTGCCTCCTGCGTGTCCACACCGGCGGCTACGCCCTCAACTACTACAAGAACAGCAGCGTCCCGGCCCGAGCCTGGGTGGAACGCAGCCGCCTCACAGCGGGCGGCCTGTGGCCCCACCACGCCCTCGGCCGCTCGGTGACCGACCGCAACAGCATGCGCCCGCACGACCTGTCGGGCGTACGTGCTTACCTGCGTGCATGACAGTCAACACCCCGGCGAAGACAGCCCCGTTCCACATCCGTCCCCGCACGGAGGCGGACCTCGACGCATGCGTACGAACACGTCGACGGTCCACGACCAGAACGCGTACCCCCTCAACTGGCCTGCCGACCCGGCCGGTTGGCTGACCCCACGCTCACTCCTCGCGGTGTGGGTGGCAGAAGGCGAGGGTGGTGAGGGCATCATCGGCCACATCGTCCTGTCCCGCAGCGAGGAGGGCGACGCGGCGGCGGCCCTGTGGAGCGGCGGCCCGACGGCCGTGATCAACCGCCTGTACGTCGATCCGGCGGCCCGGGGCCGGGGAGTTGGCGCGGCGCTGATGGAACGGGCGGTGGCGGAGGCGGAGTTGCGCGCCCTGCACCCCGTACTCGACGTGGCGTCGAGCGACACAGCGGCGGCGGCCCTGTACGAGCGCCTGGGCTGGACGCTGCTGGCGGCGGAGGTGGAGCAGGAATGGGGGCCGGGGCGGCGGGTGACGGTGCGGTGCTATGCGGCGCCGGGGCCCTGAGCAGGCATCTCCCCGGAATCGCGGGGGCCCGCCACTTATTGGCCCCGACATGACCTCCGACCGGCGCACGATCACCAACCCGCCCGCCCTGCACGACCCGATGCCCTTCGGCTACAGCCATGCCGTGTCGGCGGCGCCCGGCGAAACCCCGTACATCGGGGGCCAGTACGCCTCCGACGCCACCGGCGGACCCGTCCCCGGCGACTTCGCCACCCAGGTGGACCTGGCGTTCGACCGGCTCCGCTCGGCGCTCGAGGGAGTTGGCCTCGGCTACGAACACGTCGTGCGCCTGGGCACGTTCGTCGTCGACCACGACCTCGGCAAGCTGGAGACCCTCGGCAAGGCACTGCACGCCCGCTTCGGCGACCGCCTCCCGGCGCATACCCTGAGCGGGGTCGCCTCACTGACCCTGCCGGGGATGCTGTTCGAGGTGGACGCGGTGGCGGTACGCCCGTAGCAGGCGGGTGAGGATCAAGGCCCCCTCCCGGACCACCCCGATAGCTGCCAGGCGAGGGGGTGGTCCGGTCTCGGTATGAGGTTGTGAAGCGCGGCCCCCCAGGTTGGGAGGGGAGCTCCCAGAATTCCGACGAGCCGCGCCCCTTGGCCGGAGTGGTCAGACTCCGGCCATTGACCGGATCGCCGTCCACTCCCGAGCGCGAGGGAGCAGAACGGGGCGGCGACCCGGGGTCGGTCAGGCCGAGTTCTCAGCCCATAGCCGGTCAAGGTCGAGGCGGCACCACACCGTCTTGCCGGCCCTGGTCCCCGGCGACCACCACACCGCGTCCGCCAGCCGCTGAACGATCAGCAGCCCCCGTCCCCGATCCGGCAGCAACGCTTCGGAGAAACTGCCCGCAAGATCGGGCGAGAAGAACTCACCCACCGGGAGATCCGGCGGAGTCGAATCCTCATCCGACACCCCGATGACCAACACTTCCGGATACGTCATCAGCGACACATCGATACGCCGCCCAGAACCAGGTAGCGCTAGCCGGTTGTCCGGCACCACATGATGAACGACATTGCCAACCAGTTCCGACACGACGAGCCGCGCGTCGTCGACCGCGTGCTCCAGGTGCCAGGTCTTGAGGTACGAGCCGACCATGTCCCGCGCAGCCTTGACGCAGTCCGGCGACTCGGCAAAGAGCGTCAGCGCCCGGAAGTGTCCGTTTGCCGGATCATGAATCGAACGACGCGGAGCACCCACCGCCGCTGCATTCGCCGTGTGTTCGCTCTGCTGTGCTTCCACCGCGTCCCCTCCCGAGCACTGACAGGCCCTGTAGCCCGTCGATCTGTGCCGACCAGTGAACGACGCAGGAAGCGCAAGCGGGAGCGTTCACCAGGGGGTTCACGTGAACACCGGCCAGCACAAAGGGGGTTCACCAATGAACCCCCCAAGACGAAACTGCTGTGACACGATGGACACTCGCTGTCATTCTCGGGTTGGCAGGGGAGCATGAACCGAGAGCCGAACGCACAGCTGATCGCCGTCATGGGCGAGGCGCAAGTTTCGAACAAGGGTCTCGCGAAGCGAATGCAGGACACCGCTGCCCAGCGAGGAGTGAATCTCGGCACGACGCACGTCGCCGTACAACGATGGCGAGACGGCTCCGGCATCCAGCCGCAGACAGCGGCGATCATGGCGGACGCACTCTCCGCCAAGCTGGGCCGCCGCATGACACCGGGCGATCTCGGGTTCTTCGATCACTCGCGTGCGAGCACCCCGCAACAAATCGGCTACCCCGGCACTGTCCCCGACGTGCTGTCGATGCTGGCAGGACTGGCCGACCAGCGCGCCGAAGCCCCCGCATCCGACCAACTGACAGTTACGGAAGGCGACCTCAACTCCGCTGTCCTGTCATGGATGATCGCGCGCCCCGACGGCATCCAGGCCGACAAGCCCGCCGGCCAACGCATCGGCATGCGGGACGTACGCGCGATCAGAGACGCCGCCAGCATGTTCATGCAACTCGACTTCAAGTACGGCGGAGGCCACGGCCACAGAGCACTGCGCCACTACTTCCGGCACGAAGTCCTGCCCCTGCTGGACGCCAGCTACAGCGAAAGAGTAGGTACGGCGTTATTCGGCGCCGCCGCCGAAGTCTCCCAGCTACTCGCGTGGACCGCGTACGACACCGGAAACCACCGACTCGCCCACCGCTACCTCACCTCCACACTCCGCCTCTCGCAGGTCATCGACGACCGCATGTTCGGCGCCCGCATCCTCGGCAACCTCAGCCACCAGGCCAACTACCTCGGCAACCACGCCCAGGCGATCCGCCTTTCCCGTGCGGCAGTCGAGGGCGCCAAAGGCCGGGCCACACCCAGGGCGATGGCGCTGAACTCGGCAATGGAGGCCCGCGCCCTGTCCAACGCAGGCGACCCGATCGGCGCCGGACGCGCGATGAACGAAGCGGAACGCTACTTCGAACGCGCGGACACCGCCGAAGACCCCGCGTGGCTCGGCTACTTCGACTCCGCGGAACTCATGGGCGAAATCTGCCACTGCTTCCGCGACCTCAGGATGCGCCGGGAGTCCGTGACAGCAGCGCAACGCGCGGTCGACGACACCGACCCGAAATACGCCCGCACCCTCGGTTTCTGCCGCATGGTGCTCGCCCAAAGCCACCTCCTGAACGGTGACTTGGAAGCCGCCGTCACAACCGCCAGCCTGGCCGTGAACGGCGGAGACACCCTCCAGTCCACCCGCTTCCAGCGCTACGTGACCGACTTCCAGGCCGAGGTGAGCACCCACGCGACGAACCCGGTCGTGGCCGCCTTCAACAACCAGGTCCGCGACGCACTTGCCCGCCTGGAGGACGACGCGTAACGCCTACCAGGGCCGCCAGTCCCGAAGCGCATCATCATTGCGCAGCCCAGCGATCCGCCGGCGATACTCGGCCGCCGTCCCCTCGTCCTCCTGCACGTTCTGCATCAGCCACGTCGTCATACCGAACTCCTGCAAGCCACGCAGCGTCTCGTAGCCGTGCCAGTCGTACAGATCCCGCCCGTACGCGGCCACGAATTCGGCGTACTGCTCATCGGTCTGCCAGCCAAGACTGTGATGCTCCACCGACGTGACCATCAGATCCCACTCGGGATGATCGAAGCAGAAGGCCTCGAAGTCGATCAGGATCACCTTTCCCTGATCGTCCACCATGAGGTTCTGTACGTGGGCATCACCGTGCACCGGACCCTTGGGAGTCTCGAACCGCAACTCGTCATACCTGTCACGCAGTTCGAACCAGCGCTTACGCAGGAAGACCTTGTCATCGTCGGAGACCACGGCCCGGTCCAGACGCAGTTCCTGCTTGTCGAAGGGATCAAACGAGGGCAGTTCAAGACCGTCCGGCACGGTCAGAGAGTGCAGATCCCGCAGGACGCCCCCCAACTCCCCGTAGGTCGCCTTCCGATCACCCTCAACGATCAGATGCCAGAACGTCACCGGATGACCGTCCACCAAGAGCGGCTGCTCAAGATCCTCAACGATTCGAGCCGCAGGGAACCCCTCCGCCGCCAGCCATCGCGAGACAGCCACTTCCGTACGCGCCGTCGGCCACCACTCCTCCCCCCGAGCCACACGCACGATCACCGGAGCCGAAGCCAGCCGGAACAACGCGTTCTCCCCAAGCCGGATCAACTCCGCCCCACCGCCATCGAGCCCCACAGCCCGGCACGCGGCACCTAACACCCGCGTAGCCCTCGCCGACGTGAACCCCTCTTCCGACCGAGCAGCATCAACCGCCATGCCCGTACCAGCTCCCCTAGTCGCGCGCGATCAACCGGCGCACGCCCACGGGTGACCAACCCGACGTACGCCAGACACGACCCCGACGGTACCTAGTTCCCGAGCGCTGAGACGAGTGCCAAGCTCAGGCATACACCTTGCGCTTGGCACGCTCGCGGCCCAGTCCCCCCGCAACTGACGCTCCCGTGGCAGCATGTAAGTGACACATGGGATGCAAACGGCACGTCAGATGGGTAGGGGAGCGATGACAGCGCCGGGCGATACAGGGCCTGAAGTAAGGTCCATGAGGAACGAGTTCGCGTTGGAACGGTACCGTTACCTCCTGCAGCAGATTCACGCAGTGAACGAGAACGCGCACCGTTTTCTTGCCATCTACCAGACGCTCGCTACGGGCCTCGTCACCGCAGCTCTTGCACTGTTTGTTGGGTATCGAAAGTGGGGGGTGAACCCTAGCACCGCGCGAGGCGGAGTGATCGGATTACTCAGCCTCACCACAGTGGTCGCCGCATTCACCTCTACGTTGATTGTGGTCGGTGCCATTGCATGGTTTGACTACCGAAACGAGGAGTGCGACATCACTGACGAGATGGTGGAGCCCGGCTTTCGCACGCGTCCACGCTCTCGTAATTTCTTTCGCTGGTACGAGACTTATGTCTTGTTATTCATTCTCGTCTCGCTGATGGTTATGTGGCTGCTCGCCGACTTCTTCCTTCTACCAGCGATAAAGTGAGCGCGCACCCTCGCGATCGAAATCCTATGGCTAAGCAGCGTCACAAACATCGCGGACGCCGGGCACCACAACGCCCAGCGTCCGCTCGCCCTCCTTTAGGCTCACATGATCACTAACCGCCACCATGCGACTACGCCCGAGACCTGGTGAGGCGACAGGCGACCATCGAAGGAAATCAATTATTATCCGATCGCGTCCAACGAGAAGAATCGAAAATCTGTCTGGTTGCAGCTACCTCACAAGACTCCTGGAATTTTTTGAGTTCGAGATAGCTGATGTCAAATTCTGACCCCAAAAGCCTCCGATAGACATCTTCTGCAAGTTCTGCCCGGTTCAGGCCCACATAAGTGACCAGCCATGACAGAACCGTCAACTGCCGACTGAGTTCTTCCGGGTCACTGAACTGACTCTTTATAGCATCAACAGCCCAAGCCCACGGGTGATCGTTAAATAGGTAGTACTCAACACCTACTCGGACTCCCACGTAGCGGTCCGAGAACCCTGTTGACTCGACATCCCCAATGGGCAATCTCGCAACATGCCGCAGACGGATATCCCTCTCGCCTTCCATTGACCGCATCGATAGACGCTCGACCAGGTGCAGGGTCTCTCTGCTGTTTAGGCTTGACGTCCACCTTGCTGCGCCTTCATGCCGGCGCCAGGTGACGTTACAGGACCTCCGATCCATACGACCGGAGAGAACTGCGATTTCCCACTCTGATGCGAGATGCTCTTCCAAAAGCCCGAATCCACCAATGCGACTGCATAGGAGCGTCCAGTTCGCCGGAATCGGATCGTCTGCATTTCCTAGGAACTCCAGGAGAGACTGCAAAGAAACATCGGCTGGCACCTCACGCAGTAGCGCCTCCACATGGTCGGCAAAGTTACTAATGCGCATATGAATCTCGGGTTGCACACGAATTTCTTCGATTGACGCTTTCCGGCGCACACCTCCTTCTTCCACTACGGCCAACGGTACTTGTTGAAGTGCGGACTGGAGGAGCCTAAAAGAACTAGGAACCATGTTATTGGCCGTCAATGACGAAGTTAGGAACTGAGCCTCACTGCAAGCCCAAGTCAGTGAATATCCGTTCTCACTTTGAAGTAGATCAGTCTGATCCCGGATGTGGTCACAGTACGCTTCATAGATCTTGCCGAGCAGCGCGGTCTTCTCAGGCGTGTCATCCAGAGATGATCTGGCTACATTTGTACGAGGAGAACCCTGCCCGCTTACATTAACGAGGCCAATAATGCCATTTCGATCTTTATACCCCGGCGCCGTACTTTCAACCCGAACACCTTCCACACACACGCCCGGAGAAAACTGATCGCGCTGGTAGTTTTCGCGGCCGCTGACGTATTGAGCTCGCAAGTTGAGCCTACGCGACGCAGCCATATTCCGATTGTTTTTCAGGAATTCCCATTGCCTAAAGAATTCATTCCAGCGTAGCGCATAAGCGATTGTTGCATTCTCCTTCTCGACCACGTTCACTCGAACCTTATTCGAAGTGAGGTGCTCGCGAGAAATTATGGAAGACTCGATCATAAAGTCTTCTAGAGATTCCTTAAGGTTGTCATAGCCCACACGTACCTCTTCTGAACCGTCAATCGTGCAAGTTACAGCGCAACCTGGCACCACGATCCAGCGGCGTGCCGTGTCAAGAATGTCGTCAATTTCGGCGCTGTGACGCACGATCAGACGCACAATCGTGCCGTGAGGCCTGATCGTAGCGTCAACTTCTTCCTTCGGGAGCACCCTGACCAAATATTTACCGTGAACCGAACGCAATTCGAGTTGACGAGCCTCCTCTTCTTCCGGATTCGAGGTAATTACTTCAACCTGGTCAGCAATCATGAAGGCGGACATTACTCCGATGCCGAATCGGCTGATAGGACTGAAGTTAGGGTGCTTTTTCCTAAAATCCGGCTCTTGGTATCGACTGGATCCAGCCCTGAGAAGGTTATTCTCGATGATCTCCTGCGTCATACCGCAGCCGTTGTCTCTAACCTCAAGGGTTCGAGTCTTACTATCCCAGGAAATCCAAATTTTTCCGTTTTTACAGGTAGATAGTTCCTCCTGAAGTCGTACAGCATCGATGGAGTTCTGCAAGAGCTCTCGCAACACAACATTGCTGTCATTGTAGAGAGTATGCCCAGTGAGGAGATCGAGGATCTTCTCACGATCGATGTTGAAGTCGAATTGCCGCGGAAGAAAGCCCTCTACGTGAATATGGTGCGTGTCGATATGCTTCCAAGGAAAAGTGAACGTGGACGCAAATAGGCGATTGGAGCGGGTAACCCACTCGTGACTCATACGAAGTTGCTGCTCCGCGTATTGCAAATAGGCGATCAAGCCGAAGTAGGCGTTTCCATCCGTGAAGAGCGCGTGAACCTCAATACTCTCTGGGGTGAGCGAGGGGTCGAGTTCCCCTTCGCTATTAACGGCCAATTTTGCTCGTACTGATGTTACCGCTTGCTGCTTAGCCCACTCCAGTTGACTAGTGGGGTCACTTGGATTCAGGATTCGAAACGTAATTGACGGAGTTCTATCACTCGTGACGTGGAGGATATCCACTGTTCGCAACAGAATGGCTGCATATTGAACGTTCGCAGTTTGCGTTTTTCGCGTACCGTACGGCTTAGACACACTGTACTTATCGACGTTGTCAAGGTCATCTAGGTGATGACTCTCGCAGACCAAAGCGAGATCTTTACGAAATACATAAGGGAGACCGTCAAGTACTTTCGCTACTTCCGTCTGTGCAGTGTTAGAGACGCCGTACTCTCCGGTTGCGTTACCGATGATCCAATTACGCACGCGCGTCGCGTGGAAATAGCGCACAAATTCTTGATATAGAAATTTCTCAACGTCACCTCCTTGGATTTGCAGTTCGTCGATGCGCGCTTTGTAGTCTCGCCCGTTATTGTCATCGGTTAGCAGCACGTCTTCCTTGAACCTCTGGAAAGACGACTGATCTCGCTGCTGGTATTCATCTTTCGTGACAAGCATGCCTAGATCATGAAAATAGATCGCTAGGACCGTGAGAAGCCAATCGGTCGGCGTTAGTTGGCTCTTAGTTTCCTCTGGGATGATCCACTCAAGCGATTCCAGCATCGCGTCAATGTGACTGATGTCGTGCTTCGTGTATTCTTCAAAGATTCCAACATTCCCAATCGCCCCTAGGAGCTCTTCCACATTATTTCGAATGCCGAGAAGATTTATTTCTCGGAATGGCTGAAGAGTGCAAGCTTCCTGTGCCATTCTCTCTGCATGAGATGGAAGTGCGTCTGCCACTGGGCCCTCCGCTTTGTCACTGATCCTTCGAGGCGCTCGACAAGTTAACGCTAGCCAATCTGTTAGCTGTATGTCCGGTGAACAGCCATTTTGCCGTGGACGTGGGGCACCAAGGTAGCGGAGCAGGGAGAGGTGGCCGCAGAGTGGTACGTCCGGGTGAGCGTTGACTCCACTGCGTCCAGTAAGACGCAGCCAGCCCACGCACCCCGACCGTTCATGATCAGTCAACCCGCGTGCGCTGGACACGGCTTCGACTGTGCTGAGGGACGCATGGTGCGGAACGAGGCCAAGGGATGACCTCGTCCAGCCCCCTGACCAGCCAAGTTATTGCCGCATGAAAGATAGTTGACTAACGTGACGTTGCCGGGCAACTTGCTCTACCCACCTGCGATGACCAGGCGGTATCCGTAGTCCATGCTCTGCTGACCCAGCAGGTCGGCGTGGCGGCGGTGCCAGGTGCCGGAGGCGAGGTCGGCGCGGAGACGGGCGATCGCCGGCTCTACGACGGAGGGCGGCAGCTGGGCGAAAGTGGAGCTGGCCTGCCGGATGACCGGGTCGAGGTAGCACTCCGCTCGGCGCCAGTGGGCGCACTGGAAACCGTCGGTGAAGCCGTGCGGGATGGGAAACGGCGTCACAGTGTGCGCGTCGAGGGCGTCGGCGACCTCGGTCACAGAGGTGAACCGGGCATGGTCCATCTCACGGATCTCCGGCAGGTACTCCTCAAGCACCCACAACTCCGGCCGGTGCGTCGGATCCCAGGTAAAGACAACCTGCCTGCGAGCGACGCGGCGCAGTTCGCCAAGTCCCCGATGCGGGTCACGCCAGTGATGGATGGTCAGGATGGCCATGGCCGCATCGAAGGAGCTGTCCGCGAACGGCAGGGCTTCGGCCCCGGCCTTCACCTTCTTCGTCCCAGGTGTTGGTCGAGCATGACCTGAGAGGGATCAACGGCTGTCACGTCGGCGGCCTCCGGCTCATAGGAACCGGTGCCGGCGCCGACATTGACGACGGTGTGGACACTTCCCAGCACTTGGCCGATCAAAGCATGCAGTCGGCGGTCAGGACGTCGGATGTCGCTGTACCCGATGCCGATGCGGTCGTACGTGGCCGACGGACGGTCGCCAGCGGCAGTCTCCATGGGCCAAGTCCAGCAGGTCGCGCCCCTTGCCACCACCCCACCTCTTGCTCTGGCAGACGCCGCCTGGTCGGCGACCGACTGGTATGACGGGCTCACGAACGCGCACTCGGGACCTGCGTCCTAGGGCCGGGCTCAGCAGCCCTGAGCAGCGAAGTTATTACCGCATGAGCGAAGCTTGACCGACGACTCCCGGAGCGCAGCCACGGGCGCGAGTTCCGCCCTTGTCTGCGCCCACAGCACCAGCCCGTACGCCGCCACGGACAGCGCGGCGCCGAGCAGCCCGACGGCGGCGAACGGCCGTACCGTCGCGAGGAACTGGCCCCGCCAGCGGTACCACGCGTAGGCGGGGATGGCGATGCCCTCCAGGGCCATCAGCCAGGCGATGTAAGCGAGCGCGGACCCCGAGGCCCGTACGCCCAGGCCGTCGACGACCGTGTACGCGGCGATGGACAGCCCGGTCGCCAACGCCGCCCCGATCGCCGCCCAGTTGGGCCGCCGCCCGCGCAGGCCCCACAGCGCGACGCCGGTAAGTCCCGCACAGGACACGGCGATTCCGGCCGCCGCCCACCCGTCGGGCACCTCGTGCGCGAACACGGCGGCGAGCACGGTGACGACGAGGGGCGCGGTGCCGCGCGCGATCGGATAGGCCTGCCCGAAGTCGCCGAGCCGGAACGACCGCATGAGCAGGACGTAGTAGGCGACGTGGATGAGGGCCGACGCGACGAGATACGGCCAGGCCCCGGCGGCGGGCAGCGGCAGGAACGGTACCGCGACCAGCCCGATGGCCATCCCGCCGCCGGCGATGAGCGTGAATCCGACCAGCTTGTCGGTGATGCGGTGCGCGAGCGCGTTCCAGCAGGCGTGCGTGACGGCGGCGAGCAGTACGGCCGCGGTGACGGCAGGTGTCACGAGGTCGCCGACTCGCGGACGTCCACGAGAGTGGCGCCGGCGTGGGCGACGAGAGCCTTCGGCTCCATGGGGAACACGGTGTACGGGGTGCCGGCGGCGGCCCAGACGACGTCGTGCTCCAGCAGCGAACGGTCCGCCAGCACCCGGGTCCTGGTCCGGTGCCCGAAGGGCGGCACGCCCCCGATGGCGTACCCGGTGGTCTCCCGTACGACGTCCACCTTGGCGCGGGTGACCTTCGCGGCCATCAGTTCGCGCCGGACGAGCTCGACGTCGACCCGGGAGGCACCGTCCATGAGGACGAGCACCGGGACGCCGTCGGCGGCGAAGATCAGCGACTTGCAGATCTGGCTCAACTCACACCCGATCGCGGCGGCGGCCTCAACGGCGGTACGGGTCTCGTCGGGGAACCGGCGGATACGGGAGTGGAGTTCACCGAGGCCCAGTTGATCGAGGGCCTCGGCAAAACGGGAGGACGTGGTCATGCCCGGCACGGTAGCGGGCCGGACAGACGCACCACGAGCGAATTCCATGTGGCGGGGGCGATGGCGATGTCACCCAGATGGGTGATCATCACCCGATTGGCCGTTGAAAGCGGTCGCAGCAGCGTTGAGCGCCATGGAGGCCCGTGACCCGGAACGAGCGGGGCTCCTCGCCGAATTCACCAGCCAGGGCCTGGGCAGGACCGAGGCATTCAAGATCTGGAGCGAACTCTTGAAGACCCAGACCTCCTTCTTCACATCGTTGGTGGCCGAGGAACTCCGAGCCGAGGGAGAGGCAAAGGGAGAAGCCAAGGGCCTCGCCCACTATCTCCTCCACCACCTCGAGCGCCGTGGCATCCCCGTCTCCGACGCCGACCGGGACCGCATCACCACCTGCGACGCTCCCGACACCCTCACCCGCTGGATCGACCGCGCCATCACCGCCACCTCCACCGCCGAGGTGTTCGCCGAGGAGCCGGACGCGCAGGAGTAGCTCCGCGCAGAAAAGGCAGAAAAGCAGGAGGGGCACCCCCGCCGCAGCCGGGATGCCCCTCCTCGCCTCGCTCGTTGCCGGGTCCTGGGTCAGACCTGCGCGAGCTCCCTGTCCTCGTCCTTCGGGTGTTTGTCGGGGGCCGGGGTGCGTAGGGCCTCGCCCTCCACGTCCACGTTGGGGAGTGCGCGGTCCAGCCACTTCGGCAGCCACCAGGCCCGCTTGCCGAGCAGAGCCAGTACCGCCGGGACGATCGCCATGCGGACCACGAACGCGTCGAAGAAGACCGCGATCGCCAGGCCGAAGCCGAACAGCTTGATCATCGACTCGCTGGAGCTGATGAAGCCGCCGAAGACGGCCATCATGATGATCGCGGCGGCGACCACGACCCGGGCGCTGTGCCTGAAGCCGGTCTCGATGGCGTCGGACGGCGACTCGCCGTGGACGTACGCCTCCCGCATCCGGGTCACGAGGAACACCTCGTAGTCCATCGCGAGGCCGAAGACCACGCCGACCATGAAGATCGGCACCATCGACATGATCGGGCCGGTCTCGTCGACGCCGATCAGGCCGCTCAGCCAGCCCCACTGGAAGACCGCGACCACGGCACCGAGCGCGGCGAGGACGCTGAGCAGGAAGCCCAGGGCCGCCTTGAGCGGGACCAGGATTGAGCGGAAGACCAAGATGAGGAGGAGGAAGGCGAGGCCCACCACCAGGCCCAGATACGGGATCAGGGCGTCGTTGAGCTTCTGCGAGAAGTCGATGTTCATCGCGGTGGTGCCCGTGACCAGTACCGTCGCGCCGGACTCGGCCTTGACGCCGGCACTCTGGTCACGGATCGCGTGGACCAGGCCCTCGGTCTGTGTCGAGGACGGCTTGGAGTTCGGGATCACGGCGATCGTCGCGGTGTCGCCGGCCTCGTTGAACGCGGGCGGCGCGACCGTGACGACGTCCTTGAGGCCCTTGATTTTCGCGGTCAGCTTGTCGATGCCCGCCTGGGGGGCGGTGCTGCTGCCCTTGGCGTCGTAGACGACCACCAGGGGGCCGTTGAAGCCGGGGCCGAAGCCCTCCGACAGCAGGTCGTAGGCCCTGCGCTGGGTCGTGGACGTCGACTGGGAGCCGTCGTCGGGCAGGCCCAGTTCCAGTTGGGTGACCGGGAGCGCGATGGCTCCCAGGCCGAGTACGCCGAGCAGGAGTACGGCGACCGGGCGGCGGATGACGAAGCGTGCCCAGCGGGTGCCCATGTTGGGGCCGGCCGGCTGCTCCTCGACCTGGCCGCCCTGCGCGCTCTTCGCGACCTTCTCGGCCTTCTTCCGGCCCGCCGGCTGGATCTTGCGGCCCGCGTACCCGAGCAGCGCCGGGATCAGGGTCAGCGCGATGAGGACGGCGACCACCACCGTGCCCGAGGCCGCGAGGCCCATCTTGGTCAGCATCGGGACGTTGACGACCGCGAGGCCCGCCAGGGCGATCACGACCGTGAGGCCCGCGAAGACCACCGCCGAACCGGCGGTGCCGGTGGCGCGGGCGACCGCTTCCTCGCGGTCGTGGCCCTCGGCGAGTTCGCTGCGGTAGCGGGAGACGATGAACAGCGCGTAGTCGATGCCGACGGCGAGACCGATCATCAGCGCGAGCGTGGACGTGTTGTCGCCGAGGTCGAGCGCGTTGGCGAGGGCGGTGATGCTCGCACCGGCGATCCCGACGCCGATGATCGCCGTCAGCAGCGGCAGTCCGGCCGCGACCAGTGAGCCCAGGGTGACGACGAGGACGACGGCGGCGATGGCGATGCCGACGACCTCGCCGATCGCGCCGGGCTCAGCCTTCGCCTGCAGCGCGTCACCGCCGACGTCGACGGTCAGCCCGGTGGCCCGGGCCTGCTCCCCCGCCTTCTCGAGGGCGTCCTTGGTCGAGTCCGCCAGCTCCATGCCGGGGAGCTTGTACTTCACCGACGTGTACGCGACCGATCCGTCCTTGCTGACGGCGTACGTCGTGAACGGGTCGGTGACGGAGACGACTTCGGAGCCGTCGCCCAGTTGCCTGACGGTCTTCTCGACGGTCGCCTTGTTGGCGGCGTCCGTCATCTTCTGGCCCGCGGGCGCCTTGAAGACCATGCGTCCGGTCGCTCCGGCGGCGCTGGCACCGGGGAAACGCTGTTCCAGCAGGTCGAAGGCCTTCTGGGCCTCCGTACCCGGAATGGAGAAGGAGGTGGTGCCCGGGGCGGGCGCGCTGGCCGCGCCGACTCCCGCGAGCGTCAGCAGGGCCACCCATATCAGGGCGACGAAATGCCGTCGCCTGAAGGCGAGTCGGCCGAGTTTATAGAGGAACGTGGCCACGAGGGGGTTACTCCCGGTCAGGTGGTTGAACAGCAACAGGGCAGGTTTGATCGGCCTGTTGGGGCGCAGGAGTGATCAGCCCGACGGCGTGAGCGGTCGCGTCAGGTTCAGGTGGGGTGGTTCGGAAGAGGCGGGGCGGGTCGGCTTACGGGACCGGGGCCGTCACACCGAGGGCGGGGAGCACCACGGCGTTGACGTAGTCACGCAAGTAGGCCTGCGTCGGCGGCAGTTCGTCGATCACCGTGCGTGCCACGAAGGCGCCGATCATCATGTGCAGCACATAGCCGACCGCCGGGTTGTCCGCGCGGACCTCACCACGGTCGACGGCACGCTGCATCACCTTGTGGAACTCCGCCATCTCCGGTTCGATGAGCAGTTCCCGGAACGCCTTCAGGAGATCCGGGTTGGCCTGGACCGCCATGCCCAGAGCCCGCATCAGCGCGGAGTTCTGTTCCATGGCGCAGTCGTCCTCGCGGACCAGCAGGGCGTAGAAGTCGCCGCGCAGGGACCCGGTGTCGACGTCGGTGATGGCGCCACCTGGCTTGAAGTGCCGCATCGCCCTGACGACCAGTTCGGCCTTGCCGCCCCACTGGCGGTAGAGCGTGGCCTTGCTGGACTTCGTACGGGCGGCGACGGCGTCCATGGTGAGGGCCTCGTAGCCGACCTCCCGGAGCAGGTCGAGCGTGGCGCCGTACAGCTCGGCCTCGCGCTCGGGCGTGATCCGACTGCGACGCGCCGTTGCGACCTCGGTCATGTCACTCACCCTTTCCGGCTCCGGTATCGGACGACACCGTTTCGTACAGCTCCGCCGTACGTCAATGAACATACCCCGAGAATCAAAGAAACGAAACGGTTTCGTACGTGTCCTCGCTCACGGACGGAATCCGGGCATCTCCACGAACTCCTCATGCACCTCCGGACGCCTCCATGTGCACGATTTTTCCTGAGTTGCCAGCATTAATACGGCGTCCGGAGTTGCTGGCGCCCCATTTGCGGAAAAGCATGGGGACGTGAGCTATCTGCGTCTGCCCCACCTCAGCGGAGACCTGCTGTGCTTCGTCGCCGAGGACGATCTCTGGCTCGCCCGCCTCGACGGAGAGACCGGAGGAGCCGGCCCGGGCGGCGACGGCCGTGCCTGGCGGCTCACCGTCGACCGTACGAAGATCGGGCACCCGCGTTTCTCGCCCGACGGCCGGCACATCGCGTACACGAGCTGGCGCAGCCTCGTGCCCGAGATCCACCGGGTGCCGGTGGACGGCGGCCCGGCGCGGCGGCTCAGCTACTGGGGCAGCGCCGACACCCAGGTCTGCGGCTGGTCCCCGGACGGGGACATCCTCGCCGTCACCTCCCACGGCCAGCCTTTCTCCTACTTCACCTGGGCCTACAGCGTCCCGGCGGACGGCGGCCCCGGCGGCCGGCTGCCCTGGGGTCCGGTCTCCGACATCAAGGTCGCGGACATCGACGGCGAGCGCCGCAGCCTCCTCCTCACCGGCACCCCGCCCCACGAGCCGGCCGGCTGGAAGCGCTACCGGGGCGGCGCGACCGGCCGGCTCTGGCTGCACGGCGAGCGGCTGCTTCCCGACCTCGAGGGCCACCTCCACTCGCCCATGTTCGTCGGCGACCGCATCGCCTTCCTCTCCGACCACGAAGGCATCGGCAACCTGTACTCGTGCGCGTACGACGGTTCCGGCCTGCGCCGCCACACCGACCACGACGCCTTCTACGCCCGGCACGCCTCCAGCGACGGCACCCGGGTCGTCTACCAGTGCGCGGGCGACCTGTGGATCGTCGACGACCTCGCCGCCGACTCCCTCCCGCGCCGCCTCGACGTGCGGCTCGGCGGTCCGCGCGCGGGCCGGCGTACGTACCAGGTGCCCGCCGCGCAGCACGTCGACGGCATCTCGGTCGACGAGACGGGCCGCGCGAGCGCCGTCGTCGTACGCGGCAGCCTGTACTGGCTGACTCATCGGGACGGCCCGGCCCGGACGATCACGGACACCCCGGGGGTACGGGTCCGGCTGCCCGAGATGCTCGGCTCGGGCGGGCAGGTCGCGTACGTCACGGACGCGGAGGGCGAGGACGCGATCGAGATCGCCTATCTGCCGAGGGCCAGCGGGGAGCGGCAGCCGAGGCGGCTGGCGTCCGGCGCACTGGGCCGGGTACTGGAACTGGTGTCCGACCCGGCGGGCGAACGGCTCGCGATCGCCGCCCACGACGGCCGCCTCCTCCTCATCGACGCAACGGAGGAGTCGGACGGCGAGGTCACCGAGCTGATCCGCTCCATCAACGGACCGGTCACCGACCTCGCCTTCTCCCCGGACGGCGCCTGGCTGACCTGGTCGCACCCGGGCATCGGCCGCTCGCTGCGCCAGATCAAGATGGCCCGTATAAAGGACCGCCTGATCGTCGACGTGACCAACGGCCGCTTCGAGGACGAGAACCCGGTCTTCACGCGCGACGGCCGCTATCTCGCGTTCCTCTCCTGGCGCGGCTTCGACCCCGTGTACGACGTCCACACCGGCGACCTCTCCTTCCCGCTCGGCTGCCGCCCCTACCTGGTCCCCCTCTCCTCCGCCACGCCCTCCCCCTTCGCCCTGTCCCCCCACGGGCGGCCGGCCGCCGGAGGCCTGGACCCGGTCGAGGACGAGGGCGAGGGCGCCGACGGGACGGTGATCGTCGAGGTCGAGGGCCTGGAGAGCCGGGTGACGCCCTTCCCGGTCACCGCCTCCAAGTACTCGGCGCTGTGTCCGGTCGCGGGCGGCGGGCTGGTGTGGCTGCGCTGGCCGATCTCGGGCGCGCTGGGCGAGACGTTCGCGAACCCGGCCGACATGACCGGCCGGCCGACGCTCGAACACTTCAACATCAGCAAGGCGAAGAAGTCCGAACTCGTCGAGCACCTCGACTGGTTCGCGCTGAGCGGCGACGCCTCACGGCTGGTCGTCGTCGACGAGGACGAGCTGCGGGCGGTGCCGTCCAGCGACCCGGGCGACAGCGACACGACCGTCTGGATCGATCTGCGCCGGGTCATGCACGAGGTCGACCCGCCTGCGGAATGGCGCCAGTCCTATGAGGAGGCGGGCCGGCTGATCCGCGCCTACTTCTGGGAACCCCGGATGTGCGGCATCGACTGGGACGCGGTACTCGCGCAGTACCGCCCGCTCCTGGAACGGGTCGCGTCCCCCGACGAGTTCGCCGACCTGCTGAGGGAGGTACTGGGCGAGCTGGGCACCTCCCACGCCTACGTGACACCCTCCCGCCGCAACGAGGGGCCACCCCACTACCAGCGCCGCCAAGGCCTGCTGGGCGCCAACTTCGTACGCAGGGAGGGCGGTTGGATGCTGGACCGGATCCTCCCCGGCGACTCCTCCGACTCCAAGGCCCGTTCCCCGCTGGCCGGTTCGGGAATCCGGGAGGGCGCGCTGCTCACCCATGTGGACGGACGCCCGGTGGATCCGGTGACGGGCCCGTTCCCGTTGCTCGCCGGAGCGGGCGGTACGACGGTGGAGCTGACGTTCACCGCGGCCGAGGACGCTTCGGCTGAGGGCGCGGGCCGGGCGCGGAGGGTCGCCGTGGTCCCCCTCGTCGACGAACGGCCGTTGCGCTACCAGGACTGGGTGGCCAAACGCCGGGAAGTGGTACGGGAGGTGAGCGGCGGGCGGTGCGGCTATCTGCACATCCCCGACATGGGCGGCTCGGGCTGGGCCCAGTTCAACCGCGACCTGCGCATGGAGGTGTCGAGGCCCGCCCTCATCGTCGACGTGCGCGGCAACGCGGGCGGCCACATCAGCGAACTGGTGGTGGAGAAGCTGACGCGCACGATCCTGGGCTGGGACCTGACGCGCGACGCCCAGCCGGTCTCGTACGCGTCGAACGCCCCCCGGGGACCGGTGGTCGCCCTGGCCGACGAGGCGACGTCCTCCGACGGCGACATGATCACGGCGGCCTTCAAGCTGCTGAAGCTCGGCCCGGTGGTGGGCCAGCGGACCTGGGGCGGCGTGGTCGGCATGACCGGCCGCCACCGCCTGGGCGACGGCACGGTGATCACGGTCCCGATGAACGCGGCCTGGTTCGACACGTACGGCTGGACGGTCGAGAACCAGGGCGTCGCCCCGGACCTGGAGGCCCTGCGCACCCCCCTGGACTGGGCGGAGGGCCGCCACGTCGAAATGGACGACGCCATCAGACTGGCCCTGGCCCTCCTCGACACCCACCCAGCGGCAACCCCCCCGACATACGACGAGGTCCCCAACCGAGCAAGACCACCCCTTCCGCCCCGCCCTTCTCAACAGACGCCGGGCTCACCCACCTAGGGGTGCGGGGCACTGCGCGACAAGCCCCCACCGACCCGCACCCCACAACGCGACCGAAAGCGGCCCAGAAAACAAAAACGCAGGGTGCCCTCGACACAACACGAGGGCACCCCACGTCAACCGATCAACCCCGGACTAGATGTCGTAGTCCTGATTGAGCCGATCCTCTTCGTCCTGCATCGCCCGCTGCGTATCGTCCTCACGCGACCGCCCCCGCGCCGGAGTCTCCTCCTGGCCCGGCCGACGCCGACCCTGCTGGCCGGCCTGGCTGGGCTGGCCGGGCTGGCCCCCCTGACCCGGCTGGCGCTGACCCTTCCGGGTCGGCTCCATCTTCTCCTTGGCCTGGCGAGCCTTGTCCTTCATCTCGTCCTTCATGCCCATGTGGGTTCACTCCCGTAAGTGGGTGAGGGGATGGGGGCTCGACCACATTTACACGCCCACACGAAGCACGCATTTCGATCAGTTACAGTCAGTCACTGACGGTGCTCGCGCCACCCCGGCCAACCCCGGCCGCCACCCCCCCAGGCTCCTCATCCGCAGCGCCACCCGCCCCCACCAGCCCCGTCCGCATCCCCTGCAACCGCCCCGCGAACCGCCCGACCTCCCGCTGCCCCACCGCACCGATCAGCCCCGGCAGATACCCGCGCACCCCCTGCGTCCCGCGCAGCCACCACTGCCCGTACACATGGCTGGACCGCCGCTCGATCCCGGCCACGAGCCGGTCGACGGCGGGCCCCAGCGGATACGTCTTGCTGGCCGGCCACGGCAGCCGCTGCCGCAACTCCCGCATGACGTCGTCCTGGTCGGCACCCCGCACCATGTCCGTGTCGGTCCACGACAGATACGCGACCCCCACCCCGACACCCTTGTGGCCGACCTCGGCCCGCAGACAGTGCGCGTACGCCTCGACGCCGGACTTGGACGCGCAGTACGCGGTCATCATCGGCGCCGGAGTCATGGCGGCCAGGGACGCGATCTGGAGGAGATACCCCCGGCTCTCGGTCAGCGCCGGCAGAAACGCCCGCGCGGTGACCGCCGCCCCGATGAGGTTGACCTCGATGACCCGCCGCCACGCCTGCGGATCGGAGTCGACGAAGGGCCCGCCGCTCGCGACCCCGGCGTTGGCGACGACGATGTCGACCTTCCCGAACCGCTCCTTGACCTCCGCCGCGACCCGGGTCATCGCCTCGTGGTCGGTGACGTCGGCGTGCCAGTACGCGCTGTCGGTGTGCAGCCGTTCGGCCACGCCCTTGAGCGCCTCGGCCTCCAGCCCGACCAGCGCGACCCTGGCCCCCCGGGCGGAGAGCTTGCGCGCGAGCAGCTCACCGACCCCCCGAGCGGCCCCCGTGACGACAGCGACCTGTCCGTCCAGCCTGACCCTGCTCATGCGCCCTCCTCGATACGTACGCCGACCTGATTGCCCCGCGACCCCAACTGCCCGTAGGCCAAGACCAGTTCACGAATCACCCCGGCCACCTCGCCCGGCGCCTCGACCGGAGTCATGTGCCCGAGCCCGGCCAGCTCGATAACGCCGTGGCAGTCGGGCAGCGCGGCGGCCAGTGCCCGCGCGTGCACAGGCGGGGTGAGCCGATCGGCCGTACCGACGACGACGGCGGCCGGAACCATCAACTCCCGCACCTGATCATCGAGTTGGATCCTGTCCAGCACCCGCGCCCACGAGTACCGCGCCTTGCGCGGGCAGGCGTGCACGATCCGGGCGCACTCCTCGACCATCGCCGGCGTCGAACCGGCGCCCATCGTCGCGTACTTGAGGAGACGCCGGGAGAGAGGCGTCACCGGTCCGAGCGGGGCGCGTGAGCTGAGGCTTCGCCGGGTGAGCCAGGTGCGCAGCCGCCCGGCGCGCATCGGGAGGACCAGCGCCTCGGCGACCAGCCGCGAACTGCCGGTACTGCACAGCAGTACGGCCGCCGCGTGCTCCCGGAAACCCGGTCGCGCGGACGCGGCCAGCACCGTCATGCCGCCCATGGAGTGACCGACGACCACGGCTTTCTCACCGGGCCCGAGGGTGGCGGCGAGGACGGCTTCCAGGTCGTCGGCGAGTGCGTCGGTACTGCAGCCGGGGCTCGCCGGGCTGCGTCCGTGGCCGCGCTGGTCGTAGGCCACGACCCGGTGATCGGAGGCGAGTTCGCGGATCTGGGCGGCCCAGAAGGCGGTGGAGCAGGTCCAGCCGTGCGAGAGGACGACCACGGGGGCGTCGTCCGCGCCGTGCACCTCGACATGCAGCCGGGCGCCGTCGACGGACACGGCGGTGAGTTCACGAACGGGTATGGGTGGTGTGGCCGGACGGTCCGCCACGGAGGTCCGGCGCGTCGATCGCGACAGCCGACTCATGCGCCCACCTCCACAGGCGAGTTGACGTCATCCTGTGGCGACCTCGCCCGCAGGACCTGGTACTCGGTGAGGTCCACGCGCCGGGTCGCCCGCCGGAACTCGGACGTCGTACCCGGCCAGACGGTGGTGTTGCGCCCGTTCGCGTCGAGGTACCAGCTGCTGCATCCGCCCGTGTTCCACACCGTGCGCAGCATCCGCTCCTGGAGCCGGTCGTTCCAGACGTCGACGGCGGCGGGCCGGGCATCAAGGGCGACGCGGCCGCCGAGGACGTCCAACTGCCGTACGTAGTCGGCGAGATAGTTCAGCTGGGATTCGATCATGAGGATCATCGAGGAGTTCCCGAGGCCGGTGTTGGGCCCGATGACCGTCATCCAGTTGGGGAACCCGGCGGCGGACGCCCCGCGCAGCGCCCGCATCCCGCGCTCCGCCCAGGCCTCGGCGAGCGTACGCCCGTCCGCGCCGACGACCCGGTCGGCGATGGGCATGTCGGTGACGTGGAACCCCGTACCGAAGACGATGGCGTCGACCTCGGCCGAACTCCCGTCGGCCGCAACGACGGTGGCTCCCCGGACCTCGCTCAGCCCGCTCGCCACCACGTCGACGTTGGGCCGGGTGAGCGCCGGGTAGTACTCGCTCGACAGGAGGATGCGCTTGCATCCGATGCGGTAGTCAGGGGTGAGTTTCGCGCGCAGGGCCGGATCCTTGACCGCGCGGTGCATATTGCGTCGGGCCACCGCCTCCACCACCCCGAGCTCACCCGGATGCCTGGTGAACGCCTGGACCTGCAACTCCCGTACGCCCCAGGAGAGTCCGCGCCGCAGCCGGGTGGTGAAGGGCAACGCGCGGTGCACGGCGCGTTCGGCGTCGCCGATGGCGCGGTCGACGCGGGGCATCACCCAGGGCGGGGTGCGCTGGAAGAGGGTGAGGTGGGAGACGTCGGGCTGGACGGCGGGGACGATCTGGATGGCGGAGGCCCCGGTCCCGACCATCGCGACCCGCTTGCCTCGCAGGTCGTAGTCGTGGTCCCAGCGGGCGGAGTGGAAGACCTTGCCGGGGAAGGTGTCGAGGCCGGGGACATCCGGCACCTTGGGATCGGACAGGGGCCCGGTGGCGGACACGACGAGATCGGCGAGAAGAGTCCCGCTGCTGGTCTCGACGACCCACACCAGCCGTCTGTTGTCCCACGTCATCTTCTTCACCTCGGAGTTGAGGCGGAGATGGGGCCGCAGCCCGAAGACGTCGGTGACGCGCTCCAGGTAGGCGCGGATGTGTTCCTGCCCGGAGAAGGCGCGCGGCCAGTCGGGATTGGGCGCGAAGGAGAACGAGTACAGGTGGGAGGGGACGTCGCAGGCGCATCCCGGATAGCTGTTGTCGCGCCAGGTCCCGCCGACGCTGCCGGCCCGCTCCAGCACGACGAAGTCGGTGACCCCTTCGCGGCGCAGCCGCACGGCGGCCCCGAGTCCCCCGAAACCGGACCCGATCACCGCCACCCGCACATGTTCGTGTCCGGCGTCCTGCTCGGCCTTCTGCTCGGCGTCCTGTTCGGCCATGCCGATGCCCTTCCCCACGCGACCGTGCCAGTGAATACTGGCGCAATGGGGAGAGTAGAGCAGGTCCGTACCGATGGGTAGGGTCCGGGAGAGGGAAAGTTACCGCGAGTACGCCATAGGGTTCCGACGTGGCAGACGCAGCTGAGAACGCCGAACAGCGTGAGTACCGGATGGAGGAGCTGGCCGAGTTGGCCGGCATCACCGTCCGCACCCTGCGCTTCTACCGCGAACGCAAACTGATCCCGCCGCCCCGCCGCGAGGGCCGCATCGCCTGGTACGACGACCACCACCTGGCCCGCCTGCGCACGATCTCGGCGCTGCTGGAACGCGGGCACACCCTCAACGGCATCGCGGAACTCGCCGAGGCCTTCGACCACGGCCGCGACGTCGCCGACCTGCTCGGCCTCGGCGCCCCCACCGAGGAGATCCCGGTCCGCCTCACCCCCGAGGAACTCGCCGACCGCTTCGGCCCGGACGCCACACCCGAGAACCTCGCGGCCTCGATGGACCTCGGCTACCTGGGCACCGACGGCGAGCAGATCGTCCACATCAGCCGCAGCCTCCTGGACGCGGCGTCGGCGCTGGTCCAGGAGGGCATCCCGCTCTCGGCAGTCCTGGCGGCGGGCAAACGGGTACGCGACCACGCGGACGCCCTGGCCGAGATCTTCACGGACGTGATCCTCACCCACACCCCGGACGCGGACCCGACCCGGCTGCGCCCGCTGGCGCGCGGGGTGGTGGAGGCGGAACTGTCCCTGGCGCTGGACCGCCGGATGCGCCGCCGCCAGTGACCACGGCCGCTACGGGCATCAGGGGCACTCAGAGGTCGTAGACGACCGTGACCGGCGCATGGTCCGACCAGCGCTCCGCATGCGTCGCCGCCCGTTCGACGTACGCCTTGACCGCCTTGGCGGCGAGTCCGGGCGTCGAGATCTCGTAGTCGATGCGCCAACCCGAGTCGTTGTCGAAGGCCCGCCCCCGGTACGACCACCACGAGTACGGCCCCTCGACGTCGGGATGCAGCGCCCGTACGACGTCCACGAACCCGCCGTCCGCCTCGTCGAGCACCCGCCCGAGCCACGCCCTCTCCTCCGGCAGGAATCCGGAGTTCTTCTGGTTGGCGCGCCAGTTCTTGAGGTCGGCCGGCTGGTGGGCGATGTTCCAGTCGCCGCACACGACCACCTCGCGCCCGTCGGCGGCGGCCCGCTCCCGCAGCTCCTTCAGATGGGCGAGGAACTCGCCCATGAAGCGGATCTTCTCGTCCTGCCGTTCCGTGCCGACCTCACCGGACGGCAGATACAGACTGGCGACGGTGACACCGGGCAGGTCGGCCTCGACATACCGGCCGCTGCCGTCGAACTCGGCGGAGCCGAAGCCGACCTGGACGCGGTCGGGCTCGCGGCGCGTGTAGAGGGAGACGCCGGCGCGGCCCTTGGCGGCGGCGGGCGCGTGCGTGACGTACCAGCCCTCGGGGGCCCGGACCTCCTCGGGCAGCTGTTGCGGTTCGGCGCGCACCTCCTGGAGGCACAGCACATCGGCGGAGGTCTCGGCGAGCCACTCCACGAAGCCCTTCTTCGCGGCGGCGCGGAGTCCGTTCACATTCACACTGGTGACAGTCAGCACTCGGGCACGATACCCGCCGGCGGAAACCCCCTGGCGACGGCAACCTGCATAGATGTACCTTATGCGGTATGAATATCCGCCGGGTCTCCTTCGCCCACCCCGACGCCGTCAAGCTCAACGACCAGGTCCAGGCCGAGTACGCCCTCCGGTACGAGGACGAGGGCGACGCCACGTATCTCGACCCGGCGATGTTCGACCCGCCGTCCGGCCTGTACCTGATCGCGTACGACGAGCGGGACCGTCCGGTGGCCACCGGCGGCTGGCGCGGCCACGACGAGGAGACCGAGGAAGGCTATCTGGCCGGCGATGCCGAGCTGAAGCGGATGTACGTCGTCGAGGAGGCCCGTGGACTCGGCCTGGCCCGCCGCATACTGGCCGCCCTGGAGGAGGACGCCCGCATGGCCGGCCGTACCCGCATGGTCCTGGAGACGGGCGACCGGCAGCCGGAGGCCATCGCGCTCTACACCTCCAGCGGCTACGAACCCTCCGCGAAGTTCGGCTACTACCGCCATCACGAGGCGAGCCGCTGCTACGCGAAGAGCCTGTAGGGACGCTCACGCGGCCAACCGGGGACCGACGTGGCGGCCGGACTCATCGCCGAGGCCGCCGACCGCACCGGCCACCCGCTGCCACACCCCGCGACGACCACCGCCCGTTTCTTCCTCGCCGGCGTCGACGGCCTCACGACGCAACGCCTCGCGATGCCCGACGAGGAGGCCGAGTACGCCTGCCTCCAGGCCCTGGTCTCCGCCTCCGTCACCTTGGCCGGAGGGCGACCGCACCTGGTCGCCGTGGACCGCGAACTGGCCACGGGCACACGCTCGGACACCTGAGTCGCCGGTCAACCGGGGGAAGTCGTTCGACGAGTACGGCGACCGGACCGGACGATTCAGTGGGCGCACACCTCGCGGTACGGCACATCGCGGACGTACCTCTGCCACTGCGCCCGCGTCAGCCCGTTGCCTCCCGTGCCGGCGCACACCGTCCCGACCGCCTTCGACGGGTCGATCGGGTAGCGCTGGAGAGGCACATGCGCGCTTCCCGCGTACACCGTGCCGCTGTCCGCGCCGAACGCCACCGTGTCGATCGGCTCGCCCGGTGTCGTGAGCGGGCGGCCGAGCGGCTGCTGGGTGGCGACGTCCCACAGTTGCAGGCTCCCCGCCTCGCCGCCCACTGCCAGCGTGCTGCCGTCGGGGCTGATCGCGAGGGCGCTGACGGCCTCGGACGTATCGTCCTGGAGCGTGTCTGCCGTGCCGTCCGCAAGCGCGGGGAAGACGTTCGGCAAGCTCCCCTCCCGCTGGCGCACCGTCCGGTCCCACAGCGTCACCCGGCCCGTCTGGTCCCCCGCCGCGAGCAGCGAACCGTCCGGAGCGAAGGCGAGGGCGCCGATGTCGCCGCCCTGGAACCGGTCGCGTCCGGTGGTGCTGCCGTCCGGCAGGCTCGCCGTGCGGTTGTCGCCGGCCAGGAGCCCGCCGTCGGGACGCACGGCCAGGTGGCTGCTGGCCAGGCCGGTGAGAACCGCCGTCCGGCGGTGGCGGGCGATGTCCCAGGTCTCGTTGCTCCGCTCGCCCATCGCCGGTGTGCGGGTGAGGTGGAGCGTGCGGGCGTCCGGGCCGAGGGCGATCGTGATCACCGCCCCGGCCGACGCCTTCGTCGCCAGGTCCAGCGTCGTGCGGACCCGGCCCCGGGTGACGTCCCAGATCGTGAGGCGCTGCGGGGACGCCTCGTAACCGGGCGCCGAGACGGCGTAGGCGAGCGCCTTTCCGTCGGGGGCGAAGGCCAGCAGAGGGGAGGTGTCCTGCGGGCGTACCCGCCGGGACGGGTCGTGCGACACGGGGATCGGCGTGGGCGGCAGCGTTCTCCGCAGTCGTCCTTCGGTGTCGCGCAGCTCGAAGCGGTAGGTGTGGCCGGTGCGTCGCGCGACGGCGAGGGTGCGGCCGTCCGGGCTGATCAGCACCTTGTCCGCCGGCTGGTCCTGCCAGGCGGACGTCACGGCCGTCGCGACGTCCACGGAGTGGACCGTGCCGGCCTCCAGATAACGCAGTACCGGGCGGGCGGGGTCCCAGGCCAGTCCGCCGTACGGGTGCTGGTTGTTGAGGAGGTACCGGAACACCGGGGCGTCGACGCCCATCCGCCACACCCTGATCTCCTCCCCGTCGGCGGTCGCCAGGAACTTCCCGTCCTCGCTGAAGGCGGCGTCCGTCACTCCCGTGTCGGGGAGGTCGGCAAGCTGCTCCCCCGACCGGAGGTCCCAGACCCGCACGCCGCTCGGGATCACCGCGGCGAGCCTCCCCCGGCCTTCGGCCGGGGGGACCCCCATCTCGCTTCGCTCGCCACCGCCGAGCACCAGTTGCGCGCGCTCCTGGCCGCAGATGTCCCGCGCGCCTTCCCAGCGCCCGCGCACCGTGTTCCGCCGCGTAATGTCGTGCACCCGCACGGGGTCGTCCCCGGAGGGGCAGAGCGCGAGGAGCCGTCCGTCGGCGCTCTGGGCCGGCGTGACCATGCTCGCCGACCGGGTCTCGAACAGCGGCTTTCCGTCCACGGCCGAGTGCACCCGTATCCGGGCGTCGTCCGCACTGCTCACGGCGTACGTGCGCTCGGCGAAGTCCACCAGGGCCGAGCCCGGCAGCCGGTCACCGACCCACCGTCCGGCGACCCTGTCCCACACCCGAACCCCGTCATCCCCGGAGATCGCCAGCAGCCGCCCGTCCGGACTCGCCCCGACCGGTACGCCGGCCTCCGGCAACCGCCCGTCGGCGATCCGCCGGTGCCGTGCCACGTCCCAGGTCCGCCAGGTACGCGCCTCGACGCTCAGCAGCGTGCGACCGGAGTCCGTCAGGCGGCGGAAGGGGCCGTCGGCAGGCACCGGATCACTGAAGGCGTCGAGTTCCCGCTGGCCCAGCGAGCCCAGCAGAGCCCGCCGGGTCTCCGGCAGCTTCGCCACCCGCCAGGCGGCGACGCCCAGCAGTCGCGCGGTGCGCGGGTCGGTCGTCCGCAGGGAGTCGGCGACGGCCGCGGTACGGCGGGCCGCGTCGTCGGTGCGGCGGCGCTCGTTGTCCCGGCGCTGCGTCCAGGCGGCGACACTCGCGACCAGCGCCACCGCGAGGACCGCCGCGAGTACGCCCGCCCCCGCCCGCGCCCGGCGCGTCGAGCGGGCGGCGGCCCTGCGCTCCGCCTCCCGGGCGGCCAGGGCGGCGGAGAGGAACTCGCGTTCCGGCACGGTCAGGGTGTGTTCGCGCTCATGTTCGGGGAAAAGCTCCGCCGCACCGTCCAGGCGGTTGCCCCGGTACAGGGCACCGGGGTCACGGTCGTGCTCCAGCCAGATGCGGGCGTCCTCCGTCAGACGACGGTGGTGGCGCAGCCGCTCGCAGTCCTCATCGATCCAGCCGCGCAACCTCGGCCAGCAGCTGATCAGCGCCTCGTGGGCGAGCTGGACGCCCTCCTCGTCGACGGTCAGCAACCGGGCGCGAGCCAGCCGCTCCAGCACCGTCGGCACCTGGGAACACGCCCACTCCGCCCGCTCGGCGCGGGTCAGCGGACGCCGGGTGTGCGCGGTGCCCTGGCCGGGCTCGACCATGCGCAGCAGGAGCCGCCGGGCGGCATCCGCCTGGGGTGCGGTGAGCTGCCCGTACGCCTTCTCGGCACTCGCCGCGATGGCGCCGCGCACCCCGCCGGCCGCCTGGTACGCGGCCAGGGTGAGCACGCGGCCCTTGCGTCGCCGCCAGGTCTCCAGCAGGGCGTGCGAGAGCATCGGCAGCCCGCCGGGCTCGTCGAGGACCTCGTCCACGATCCGCGCGGTCAGCTCCCGCTCCACCAGGAGCCCGGCCTCCTGCGCCGGCTTGACGACCGCCTCGCGCAGCTCGTCCGCGGTCATCGGGCCGACCAGCAGTCCGGCGCCACGCAGCGTGTCCGCCAGCTCCCGGTGCTCGCCGCAGCGGGGGTAGAAGTCGGCCCGTACGACGATGAGCACCCGCAGCCGGCTGCCGGGGTCCCTCGCGGCGAGCAGCAGGTCGAGGAAGCGGGCTCGCTCGGCCCGGTCCCGGCAGAGAGTGAAGACCTCCTCGAACTGGTCCACCACCACCCAGCTCTCCGGCTCGTCCGCCGCCGGGGCCAGCAGATGGCCGTACGTGGCGGCAGGCCGGTCGCCGGGTGTCAGCACCCGCAGCACCGCCGGGCGACCCAGGTCCTCGATCTCCTTCTGGAGCCGGGGGATCAGTCCGGCCCGTAACAGGGAGGACTTCCCGCTGCCCGAGGCGCCGAACATCGCGGCGAACCGGTGCCCGCACACCAGCTGGAGCAGGTCTTCCGTCAGGCGGGCCCGCCCGAAGAACAGCCTCTGGTCGGCCGGCTCGAACCGGGCAAGGCCCCGGTACGGCGGCGGCGCCGCGTCCTCGTCGTCCTCGCAGACCGCCCCCGCCACCTCTGCCTCGGCGTCCCGCCACCGCGGCTCCCACTCGTCCGGGTCGCCGCCGCAGGCCCGTACGTATCCCTGGACGACGGCGAGGGACGGCAGCCGCTCACCGGCGGCGGCCTGGGACAACGATGTCGACGCGAAGCCCGCGATCTTCGCCATCGCCCGGTACGAAGGGCTGCCCGCGTTCCTGCGCAGCTCCCGCAGCTCGTGCGCGAACCGCGGCACGGGACCGGCGGTCGGGTCCAGCGGTCTTTCCGGACGCCCCATGCGGACACCTCCTCCCTGTAGCCGGCGAACCTGTGGCCGGCGAACCTGTGGCCGACGAAAGCAACATCATGGCGGTCCGGGTGACGTCGAGGCGAAGCGGCACCGCTTGCGGGGCCTCGACCCGGAGAAGCCGACCGGGAATTGACCGGCCGGGAATTGATTCGTGCCAGAGAAACGCGTCCTGATCAACTTGCCGGCCCGGCAAACTCGGTTCTGCCCGAACCGACAGGACAGAAGGGAGCGGGGCCATGTCCCGTGCGCTCTCCAGGAGGCTCGTCGGCGCCGCCGCGCCTGTCACGGGCTGAGGACACCTACGGGCTGATCCCCACGGCAGCCCGTCGGTCCTCGCCTCTCTCCCCTCGCGGGAAAGGGAACGAACAGTCAATTGATCATCAATGATCAGATGAGAAAAGGTGCACCAAGGATGGAACTCACGCTGAGCCGGAACGGGCGCAAGCTCGCCGCCGCACTGACCGCGGCTGTCACCCTGGGAACGGGCGGGGTCATAGTGAGCGCCGGACAGGCGTCGGCCGCCACCGCGTTCAGTCCATACGCCCTCACCAGCTCGCTGCCCGGCGGCACTGCCGCTGTCGGGCTCACCGTCAACGGTCGGGCGGGAGGGTGCCACCGCCCGCCGCGCGCGGGTGGGCCCGTCGTCCCGCTGACGGACCTCTGGGTCCACGGTGGTGACCACGTGGTGGTCACCGCGTTCCGCGACCAGAACTGCGCGCTCGGTTCGGGCGTCGGCTCACAGACGTACAACCTGCAGAGCAATCTGACGCCCCCGGGTGACCAGAACTCGATCGAGTTCGCCGTGACCTCGAACTTCTGGCAGTTCTCACACCGTTAGCCTCGATCTTCGGTGACGGTGCCGACCTAGCCAGCACGACGGCCACCTTCCCCACTGGACTCCGCAGGCGACGAACTCAGACGTGCCGCCTGCGGAGTCCGTCTTTCGTGGGCCGTGGGGTTCGTGTTGGTAGCGCCCGTCGCGCGGGTTCCCGGCATACGTCCCGTTGCTCCGCGCGACGGAGTGAGACGGGGTGAGACGGGTTGTCGCGGCCGAACGCCTTCACTGCCTGGTGAGCGCGAGGCGGAGGACCCCTCGGTCGTGTCCGACGATCACGTCCGGGCCCGCGGTGGCCAGACAGGTGAGCGCCACGTCCAGGGCGATGTGCCCCACCGCGCCGGTCTCCGGTTCCCATATCCGTAGTCGATGACCGTGCCGGGTGCCGGTGACCAGGACCGTGCGGCCGCCGTGCGGGGTGGTGGCGGTGAGGACCGGTAGGCCGGCGGTGCCTGTGGAGGCGGCCAGTCCGTCGCCGATCGGGGCACCGGTGGCAAGGTCCCACAGCATGACCACACCGCGGTTGTCGCCTGTGGCCAGCACTGTTCGGTCGTGTGTGGGCACAGCCGCCACAGCCGCCACACGGTGGTCGGCATCGGCGAGGGCACGTGCGTTCAGTTGCACGGCCGCGCCACTTTCCCAGGGGTCGTCGACGGCTGGATCCCACACGTGGAGGCGGCCGGCGGTGTCCGAGGCCGCGATCAGCATGTGGGAGGCGGAGATCGGGACGGCGGCGATCGACTGGATCGGACTGCCATAGGGGTTGAGCCGCCCGACGCACTCACCGGTATCCGGATCCCACAGCCGGACCGCGCCTTTGGGGGTGGCGGTGACGAGCAGGGTGCGGCCGTCGGGGACGGTCGCGGCACACATTCCGGTCACCCCGCCGGGCCAGTCGCCGGACGGTTCGCGAACCGGCTGCCCGGCGACAGGGTTCCACAGGGCGATCTTCCCGGTGTCGCCTCCGCTCGCCAGAAGAGTGCGGCCGTCGGGCATGGGCAGGGCCGTCATCGAGCGAATACGGTCAGGATGTCCGAGCAGCGGATCATGGACGAGTCGGCCGTCGGCCACGTCCCACAGGCACACCACGCCCGCGTCCCCGGCGCCGGCCACGAGCGTCGGCCGACCGGGACGGGACACCACCGCCAGTGCGCTGACACCCCCCGATGAACCGGGCGCGGAATCGGCGAACACCGATATACGGCCCCAGGGCGTGCCGTCGGCCGCGATCACCGCGTTCCCGTCCTGCCGGAACCGGGTCGCCGCTTCGCCTGTTCCTCCGGCCGCCGCCGACTCCACCATGGCAGCCGACCCGTCGGATTCCGTCCACACCTTCGCCGGATGGTGCTGGGGGCGCGCACCGTCCGGGTTCTCCGCCAGGCCGTCGGCGATCGTCCACGTCCGCTCGCAGTCCCAGCAGCGGAAGTATCCGGTGAGCGCCATCAGTTGGCGGGCCAGTTCCCCTGCGGCCGGTTGCGGGGTGCCCCTCACCGCGACCATGCCGGCGACCAGGCACAGGACGGCCCGCCCCGGTGCTTCGGGCGGCACCCCTGCCACCGCGACGTCACGGGCCACCCGCACGAAGGGCTCCCACCCCTCCCCCAGCGCCTCTTCCCTTACCACCTCGGCGACCTCCCCCCAGGGATGCCCTCCCTGCCGGGCAGGAGCGGGATCAGGCAGCACCGGAACCTCGAGAGGCGGACGCGCCGGGTCCACGAAGAACTCGGGGAACTCGGTGTCGCTACCGCACCCGGGACACACCAGCGGGAGGCCACTTTCCCGGGGATCGAGGAGCGGCCCCAGCGCTTCTCCCATGTGGTGACCGGCAAAGGCCACGCAGGAGAGCACGAGGTGAGCGCAGACCTGCGCGGGAGGATCGGCGGCAAGGAGGCTTCGGACGGCCGCCCGCTCGGCCAGACGCAGCGCGGCGCCGAACCCCGCTTCAAGATCGGCCGGGACCGGAGGCCTGTAGTCGGCGGTCACGATGAATCCCATGTCCACCCAGAAGTCCGCGGTCTGCCCCGGAGGCAGGGCCGCGACCGCCTCGACGAGGTGCGGCAGGGCCGCATAGGCCCCGTCGGAGACAACTCCGTCATCCAGCAGGCCACCGGCCAGGTATGTCCAGGTCTGCCTCCACGCATCGCCGCTCCCGGTAGCAGCTGCGGCGGCCAACTGCTCCAGGAGTGCTGCCACCTCCTTGACCTTCACGCCGTGAAGATCAAGCCAACGAGGGCTGTTCAAGGGGAGCTTCGGAATCATGGAACGAGTCTCGCAGGAGGCACTGACAATCGGACGGCGGCTTGGTGCCGGCGGCCAGCCAGCTGCGAACGGCCGACGAATTGGCGGCGTGGTTACCATGCCGGTTATGTCAGGCGAGCGCCAAAAAAGTAGTCCGTACCGTGAAGTCGCGGCGGGGAGTGGCCGGTTGACCGATCCTGGCTGGCTGGTGCACGGCGACCCGGAGGTGATCCTCGCGGGCCTGGACGGCGCTGCCTCGCGGGAGGAGCTGCTGGCGGCCGCGGTGTACCGGGCGTCGGGGCATGTGCACCGGGATGCCGGTGCAGGGGTGCGGCGACAGATACTGGCGCTGGACGCGGCCCGGTACGGCAACCGGGAGTTGGCGCGAAACATCGCCAAGGTCGCAGTCCGCCAGGAAACGGAAACAGACGACCCCTGGGTCGTGCAGTGGGCGACCGGCGGCGACCTGGACTCCCGGCTGCGGTACGCGTTGCCCGTACCGGCCAAGGTGGGCGTGTTGGCGACCGTGGTCGTGGAGGGCCGTGGTCTCTCTGTCGCCGGTTGCGCGGACGGCACGCTGCACGGGTGGGATCTGGCCACGGGCAGCCGACTCGGCAAGGTCGTGTCCGCTCACACCGGCGCCGTGGAGGCTCTGGCGACAGCGGTGCTGGACAGTCGTCCCGTCGCCGTCACCAGCGGCTACGACAAAACCGTTCGGGTGTGGGACCTGGCGCGGGGAGAACTGGTCGGCGCGTGCCACGCCGACGACGATTCCTGGGTGAAATCGCTGGCCACGGGACTGGTCGGGGGCCGACCGGTGGTGGTCGGCGCGTGCATCGACGACGTGGTGAGAGTGTGGGATCTGGCCACCATCTCCCAGAACAGTGAGCCGCAGACCATCCACACCGGCTTCGTTTCCGCTCTGTCGACGGCGGTGCTGTACGGCCATCCCGTCGCTGTCACCAGCCACTCCAAGGAACTCGGGGCGACGGACCTGATCACGGGGGAGGAGACCGTCCGGGTGTGGGACCTGGTGACGGGAAGGGAGTTCGCCGCCCTCGGCGACCCTCCCGTGTTCGCGGACCAGGGTGCACGGGGGCCGTACGACCGTACGGTGGAAGGCGGCGGTGACAGCGACGGGGAGGCAGGGGGCTGCGCCAGTCTGGACCTCAACGCCGGCGCGCATTTCCTGGTGACCGATCCGGCGTCGGAGTGCCCGCTGGCCGTCAGTGCCAACGCCTACGAGGTGCACGTCTGGAACCTGGCCACGCGCGAGCAGGTCGGTGAGCCCGTGGCGGCCACGCCCGTGGAAGCGGCGGCCGTGAGGATGCTCCACGACCGCCCCGCCGCCCTCGTCGCATACGCCCATGGGCCGGTCGAGGTGTGGGATCTGTCCACCCTCCGGCACCTGCGCCCGCCGCTGACGGGCCACGAGGCGGCCGTACGGGGAGCGGCGACGGCGGTGCTGAACAGGCGTCACCTCGCCGTCACAGGCAGCGACGACGGATCGGTTCGGATCTGGGACCTCGACGGTGAATCGGAGACGGGCAACCGGCTGACTGGTCACGCCGGTTCCATAAAAGGGATCGCCACGGCCGTGGTGGACGGCAGCCGCGTCATCGTCACCGGCGGCTCGGACACGAAGGTGCGGTTCTGGGACCTCGACGGCAAGGGACAGCTCAGTGAGCCCCTGACCGCCCAGACGACCGCGCTGGACCTGATGACGGTCGGGACGGTGGACGGCCGGCCCACCCTCCTCACACGCGACAACTGGCGCAAGACGGTACGGATCTGGGACCTGACCACCCGGGAAGAGTTGCACGGACGGTCGACCAGCGAGTACACCAGCCTGTCCATCGACTTCTTCGCGGAAGTCGATGGCCGCTTCGTCGGCGTGACCAGCGAAGGCCGCGTCTGGGACCTGACCGCGAGTCAATGGATCGGAGTGCAGCCCCGGCAACAAGACGCCCTGGCCCTGGAAACATTGGACGGCCGCAGCATCCTTCTCACCAGCCACAGCACGGACGGAGTCCACCTGTGGGACCTGGCCACAGGCGAACTCCTGGCACCCCCACTGACGGGACACACCAACGAGGTGTCCACAGGGGCGACCGCCACACTGAACGGCCGCCCTGTCGTCGCCGCCGCCGGCAACCGAACCGTATGGATGTGGGACGCAAGCACAGGACAGCAGATCGGCGCGTATGCCTTTCCTTCGCGTATCAGAGGCCTGACGGTAGCGCCCGACGGGCGGATGGTGGTCAGTTTCGGCGCGGACATAGCGGTCCTGAGGCATCGTTACTGACCTTGCTCGCGTGCCAACGAGGTGGATTGTCAGAGGCGACTTTCCAGTTGCCGGGCGGCGGCGTCCACGGTCTGTGCCAGCAGGACGGCGATGGTCATCGGTCCGACCCCGCCGGGGACCGGAGTGATCAGACGGGCGCGGGTGCGGGCGGTGTCGAAATCGACGTCGCCGACGTTGCCCGGGTTGTATCCGGCGTCGGACACCGCCTCGAACACACCCCGGAAACGCCGAAGATCCCGCCCGATCTTCCGATCGGACGGGATCTCGTCAACTACTCCCGAGCTAACTCAAGAACAGTCGCTGCGGTGGACCTGTGGGGATTTGAACCCCAGACCCCCTCGATGCGAACGAGGTGCGCTACCAGACTGCGCCACAGGCCCTTGCAACGAGTGAAACTCTAGCATCCCGATCCGGGTGCTCGGAAATCCGTTCTGTGCTGGTCAGTCGAGGCCGCCGCACGCTCTCCCACCTGGCCGGAAGCCGGCCCGGACCGCGGCCGGGGACAGTCAGGAGCAGTCGCGTACCGCTCGCTACTCGTTGGCCGCCCGAGGGCGCTCGCCGTCCTCGTACTGGTCGAACAGTGGTGTGCGGCCCCGTTCGCGGGCCCGGCGGGCGGAGGCCGCGCGGCGGGCGTCGGTGCGGCCGTCCGCGTCCTCCGGGCCCAGCTCCGCGTCGGACTCCGGCGACAGGTCCGCCTCCGACTCGGTCGCGTCCTCCGGCAGCACCGGCTCGTCCGTCGACGACTCCGACTCGCGGCCCACCGTGCTGGACCGCGCCGAGCTCCAGGCGTCCGGTGCGCCGAGGTCCACCTCGGAGGTGGCGCGGGGGGCGACCGGTGCGGTCACGTACGTCGGCAGGGGTACCGGGACCGGGTCCCAGCTGTCGCCGTGGCCGGGGCGGCGCTGGCGTTCGCGCTGCTGGTCGACCCACTCGGCGTGATCGGTCTGCTCGACGAGCGCACGCCGGTCGGCGGCGAGCGCGGACAGGCCGGGGTCGGTCTCCGGCTCCGGGTGGTCGTCCTGCTCCTCGGCGCCGGGGTCGGTGGACGGCCGCCGCCGGGGCTGGCGCTCACGCAGTCGCTGCGCGGCCAGCTCGGCCTGGCGCCGGTCCATCTGGTAGGCGAAACGGCGCTGTTCCTGCCTACGCAGATAGGCGATGTATCCGCTGAGCATGACCGCCGGGACGGCGGGGGCCCAGAGCAGGGCGAGTCCGCCGACGGCCGCGACGATCGTGCCGAGCGTGAAGGCGAAGAACAGCATCACCGTCGTACGCCGCCGGCGCGCGAGCACCTTCGAGCGCCGGGCGCGCGCGGCGGCTTCCGCCGAGGTGCCCGCGCTCCGGCGAGCCGCCGGTACGCGCTCGCGCCGCCGTTCGGCCTGCGCCTGCTGTTCGCGCTTCGGCGCCGGCGGCGGTGCCTGCTCCTGCTGGACCGTCTGGACCTGTGCCTGGACCTGGACCTTTGCCTGGGGGCGGGTCGGGGGCATGGCGAAGGCCCGGACGTCCACCGTGTCGGTGACACCCTCCGGGTCCATGGCGCCGTGCTCCTCCTCGTCGGTGGAGCGCGCCCGCAGGTCCTTGGCGTACCGGCGCTCCATGCCCGCCCGTCCGGACAGGAGCCGGATGGCGGTGCTGAAGCGTTCCGTCGGACGAGCCTCGTTCAGCTCGTCCTGCCTACGGAGCCACATCGGCACCAAGTAGGCGGCCCAGGCCCCGACAATGACTGCGTAGATGAGGCCGCTGCTGCTCACGCCTCACACGGTAGAGGGGTTTGCGTGAGGCCATCTGCCAATTGAGCCGGTGTGTCGCACGATCTGGCTGATATTTCGAGCTTTTTTTGTGATCGATGCGATCAGCGGGTCATCAAGGGTGGGAATTTGACGCCCCAAGTCGATCGGCGACCGATCGTCGACTGATCGGCGGCTGATCACCGAGGGCCTTCGATTGGCCTTCGATTGCCCTCCAGCCCATTTCATTCGAACACTTATTCAATTTATGCGGGATTCCGCGGCGTCTTCTGGGATCGTGCCCGCTGCCAGCGGCTCAGCAACCCCTCCGGTACCTCTTCCGCGGTGAGCGCGAAGACGAGGTGGTCGCGCCAGGCCCCGTCGATGTGGAGATAGCGGGGCCTGAGTCCCTCGTCGCGGAATCCGAGTTTCTCCACGACGCGGCGGCTCGGTACGTTCTCGGGGCGGATGCAGACCTCGATGCGGTGCAGTCCGACCGTACGGAAACAGTGGTCGACCGCCAGTGCGACCGCCGTCGGCATGACGCCCCGGCCCGCCACCGCCTCGTCCACCCAGTAGCCGACATGGCCCGAGCACATCGAGCCCCAGGTGATGCCGGCGACCGTCAACTGACCGACCAACTGCCCCTGGTACTCGATGGCGAACGGCAGCATCCGGCCCGCGTTCGCCTCCGCGCGCAGATGCCGGACCATCTGACGGTAGGTGGGCCGGTGGGCGATCGGACCGCTGGGCGTGGGCGGCGGGATCGTCGCCTCCCAGGGCCGCAGCCAGTCCCGGTTGCGCCGGTTGATCTCGCGCCAGATCCGCTGGTCGCGCAGCCTGACGGGCCGGAGGACGACGTCGCCTTCCACCAGCTCGACGGGCCAGGACGGGCTGTTCAGCTCGCACCCCCACCGGTTCCGTCGGGTCTGGGGTGATCGCCACCCCGGATCTGGTCCACGGCGTGCTTCAACAGAGGTTCCAGCACGGCCAGTCCGTCCTTCACCCCGCCGGTGGAGCCCGGCAGGTTGACGATCAGCGTCCCGCCCGCGACTCCGGCGAGCCCACGCGACAGCGCCGACGTCGGCACCTTGTCCCTGCCGAACGCCCTGATGGCCTCGGCGATTCCCGGCACTTCCAGGTCGAGCACCGCGCGAGTGGCCTCCGGGGTGCGGTCGGTGGGCGAGACGCCGGTGCCGCCGGTGGTGAGGATGACGTCGTACCCGGCCTCGACACCGGCCCGCAGGGCGTTCTCCACCGGCTCGCCGTCGGGCACGACCCACGGTCCGTCGACGGCGAAGCCGAACCTCTCCAGCCCCGCCGCGAGCAGGGGGCCGCCCTTGTCCTCGTAGACGCCCGCCGCCGCGCGGTTCGACGCGGTGACGACCATGGCGGCGTAGGGCGCGAGCAGCGCGCCCCCGGTCGGCGGCTCGACGAACCGCGCCGGTGTCATGACCTGCTCCAGGTGCCCGACTTGCCGCCGGTTTTCTCCTCCACCCGTACGTCCGTGATGACCGCTCCCTTGTCGACCGCCTTGACCATGTCGATCACGGTGAGCGCGGCGACCGAGACCGCTGTGAGGGCCTCCATCTCGACGCCCGTGCGGTCCGTCGTCTTCACGGTGGCCAGGATCTCGACGGCGTCGTCCGCGACCGACAGGTCCAGTCTCACACCGGACACCGACAACGGGTGGCAGAGCGGGATGAGGTCCGGGGTGCGCTTGGCGCCCATGATGCCCGCGATCCGCGCGGTGGCCAGGGCGTCTCCCTTGGGGACGCCCTCCCCGCGCAGCAGCTCGATCACCCGGGGCGAGACAAGGACACGGCCGCTGGCGCGGGCGGTGCGGGCGGTCACGTCCTTGCCGGACACGTCGACCATGCGGGCGGCGCCCGTCTCGTCGATGTGCGTCAGTCGGTCGTCCTGCGTGCTCATGTGCTGTGGCGCTCCCGGTCGGGCCTGTTGTGCGCGACACGGTACTCCCCGCGCGCGTCCTCAGCCGCTCCCCGCCCGCCGGTCAGCCCAGCAGGACGACCTCGACGTCGGCGCCGGGCTCCACGGACTCCTTGTCCTCCGGTACGACGATCAGCGCGTCGGCGTGCGCGAGAGCCGCGATCAGGTGCGATCCGGCGCCGCCGACGGGCTTCACCCGGCCGTCCGCGTACGCGGCGCGCAGGAACTGGCGACGCCCGGACGGCGAGGTCAGCGCTTTGTCCGCGTCCAGGACCGCCCGGATCGTGGGCCGGTGGATGTCGGTGAGGCCCATCAGGGCACGGATCGCGGGCCGCACGAACAGTTCGAAGGAGACGTACGACGACACCGGGTTGCCCGGCAGGGCCAGCAGCGGGGTGTGCTCGGGGCCGACGGTGCCGAAGCCCTGGGGCTTGCCGGGCTGCATGGCCAGCTTGCGGAAGTCGACGCCGGCGCCGGGCTCGTCCTCGTCGGAGACATGCGAGAGGGCCTCCTTGACGACGTCGTAGGCGCCCACGCTGACGCCTCCGGTGGTGACGACGAGGTCGGCGCGGACGAGTTGGTCCTCGATGGCGGAGCGGAGGGTCTCGGCGTCATCGGCGACCGCGCCCACGCGGTAGGCGATCGCGCCGGCGTCCCGGGCGGCGGCGGTGAGGGCGAAGCTGTTGGAGTCGTAGATCTGGCCGCTGCCGAGCTTCTCGTCGGGCTGGATCAGCTCGCTGCCGGTCGACATGACGACCACGCGCGGGCGCGGGCGCACGCGTACGGTGCCGCGGCCGATCGCGGCGAGCAGGGCGATCTGCGGCGGGCCGAGGACGGTGCCCGCGGCGAGGGCGCGGTCGCCGGCCTGGACGTCGCTGCCCTGCGCGCGTACGTGCGCGCGTGCCGGTGCCGGACGGTGCACGCGGACCTGGCCGTGGGCGCCGTCGGGGTCGGTGCTGCGGGCGCGCATCCCGGTGACGGGGCCCCCGCCGAGGCCCCCGTCGGTCCACTCCACGGGGACGACGGTCTCGGCGCCGGGGGGCAGCGGGGCGCCGGTCATGATGCGGGCGGCCTGACCGGGGCCCACGTGGAGCAGTCCGTCCTGGCCGGCCGCGACGTCGCCGATCACCGTGAGGGCGGCCGGGTACTCCTCGCTCGCGCCCGCGACATCCGCGACCCGCACCGCGTACCCGTCCATGGAGCTGTTGTCGAACGGCGGCAGGGAGACCCGCACCGTGACGTCCTCGACCAGGACGCAGCCCTGGGCGTCGAGGAGTTGCAGCTCGATGGGTTCGAGGGGGCGGACGGTCGCGAGGATGTCCTCCAGGTGTTCGTCCACCGACCACAGGTGGTCCTGGCCGGTGGTGCGGGGCGCGGCGCTGGTCAACGTTGCTACATCTCCTCGGCTACGTAACTGCGAAGCCAGGTCCGGAAGTCCGGGCCCAGGTCTTCACGTTCGCATGCGAGTCTGACAATGGCACGCAGGTAGTCGCCGCGGTCCCCGGTGTCATAGCGGCGGCCCGTGAAGACGACGCCGTGCACGGGGCCGCCGATCTTCTCGTCCTGGGCGAGTTGCTGGAGGGCGTCGGTGAGCTGGATCTCGCCGCCGCGGCCGGGCTCGGTCTGGCGGAGTATGCCGAAGATGTGCGGGTCGAGGACGTAGCGGCCGATGATCGCGTAGTTCGACGGGGCGTCCGCGGCCTCCGGCTTCTCGACCAGGCCGGTCACCTTGACGACGTCGCCGTCGTCGGTGGTCTCGACGGCCGCGCAGCCGTACATGTGGATCTGTTCGGGGGTGACCTCCATGAGGGCGATCACACTGCCGCCGTGCTGTTCCTGGACGTCGACCATGCGCTTGAGCAGCGGGTCGCGCGGGTCGATGAGGTCGTCGCCGAGGAGGACGGCGAAGGGTTCGTGGCCGACGTGCGGGGCGGCGCACAGGACGGCGTGGCCGAGGCCCTTGGGGTCGCCCTGGCGGACGTAGTGCATGGTCGCGAGGTCGCTGGACTCCTGGACCTTGGCGAGTCGCGCGGCGTCGCCCTTTTTCTGAAGGGCTGACTCCAGCTCGTAGTTGCGGTCGAAGTGGTCCTCGAGGGGGCGCTTGTTGCGTCCTGTGATCATGAGGACGTCGTCGAGGCCGGCGGACACGGCCTCCTCGACCACGTACTGGATCGCCGGCTTGTCGACGACCGGCAGCATCTCCTTGGGAGTGGCCTTGGTGGCCGGCAGGAACCGGGTGCCGAGGCCTGCTGCGGGGATGACAGCCTTGCTGATCCTGGGGTGCGACTCAGTCATGCGGGCAACCTTAACCGGTGCCTTTGTGCTGATTCTGTGACTCTGATCAACTGGCGCCCATATAGGCATATGAAGCACATGAGCGCACCGGAAACGATATGGGAGAGCCATGGAGGCGGGGCCTGACAAGCGGACGTTGCGACGCGACATCCTCGCGGTGAGGGGCAGGTTGACGGCAGCCGAAGTCCAGGAGACGGCGGCGGCACTGGCCGCCCGCGCGCTCGGTCTGCCCGAACTCGCGCACGCGCGCACGGTGGCCGCGTACGTCTCCGTCGGCACCGAACCCGGCACCCGCGCGCTCCTCGACGCACTCCACGCGCGCGGGGTACGGGTGTTGCTGCCGGTCCTCCTCCCGGACAACGACCTCGACTGGGGCCCGTACGCCGGGGAGGGCTCCCTGGTGGAGGTGCGCCACGGCGGGCGGATGGCGCTGCTGGAGCCGGCCGGCGAACGCCTCGGCGCGGACGCCGTGACGCGTGCCGACACCGTCCTGCTGCCCGGCCTCGCCGTGGACCACCGGGGGCTGCGGATGGGGCGCGGCGGAGGCTCGTACGACCGGGTGCTGGCACGGCTGGAGCGCGCGGGCGCCGATCCGGCCCTGGTGGTGCTGCTGTACGACTGCGAGGTCGTCCCCCGGGTTCCCGCCGAGCCGCACGACCGGCCGGTGCAGGCGGTGGTCACGCCGTCGGGAGTACGCCGGTTCCGCGGTCTCCCGTAGCCTCCCGTGAAACAAAACCGCCCTCCACGCGCGTGCGTGGAGGGCGGTTTTCCGGCTACCGGGGGCTCATGGCTTCAGCAGCAGCGTGTCGCTCGTGCTGTCGTCGACCGCCTTGTCCGTGAAGGACCAGTCCAGCAGCTCGCCCTTGACCCACGCGCCCGTCTGGTCGGTGTAGTGGGCGCTGAAGGCGTGCCCGGAGGCTCCTGTCAGGTTGATCCACTTCGACTTGTCGAGGTCGCCGAGGTTGACCACCATCCGCATCGACGGCACCCAGACGACGCTGTAGCCGCCGGCCGCGTTCCAGCCGGTCGCGTTGACCGTCGCCTCGCCGCCGCCGAGGTTCCAGGGGCCGCGGTTGAGGATGTACTGCACGAAGTCGGGGCCCTCGGTGCCCAGCGTCTGGTTCTTCAGGAACAGGCGGTGCAGCCGGCCCCAGCTCCAGGTGTCGATGTCCTTGCCGAGCTTGGCGGTCAGCTCCCAGCGGGCGTCGGACAGGGCGCGTGCGAACAGCTGGTCGCGGTTGGTCGCGGCCTTCTCTATGCGGTTGCCCGGCGCGTGCCACCAGTCGTTGTTCTCGTCGTTGACGATCTTGCGGACCACCTCGAACCAGCGGTCGCCGCCGTCCGGCTGCGCCTGGTCCGCGTCCCGCTGACCGCACTCGAGTACCGGCTGGTCCGCGTCGGCGGGGCTGGTGGTGTTCACCGGCCTGACGTACAGGCACTGGCCCTTGACCCGCACCTCCTTGGGCAGCTTGTTGCCGAAGGCGAGCTTCAGGATGTTGCGCCAGACCGCGTTGAAGTAGGCCGCGGCGGCGGAGTCGGCGTCCTGGGTGTAGTCCCAGCCCTCGAGGAGCTTCTGCGCCTCGCGGACGTACTTGTCGTCGACGTCGATCGCCAGCAGCTTGGGCACCAGCAGCTTGGCGATCTCGCTGCTGTTGTCCAGCTGCATCTGGCGCATGTCGTCGGTGGAGATCTTGCCGCCGCCCTTGATCTTCGAGGTGATCAGGTCGGCGATGCGCTGGCTGCGGGTGCCGTAGCCCCAGTCCGTGGTGAGCGTGTACGGGTACTTGGCCTTGTCGACGACGGCCTGGTTGGCGGTCACGATGTAGCCGCGCTTCGGGTTGAACTCGAAGGGCAGCTCGGCCTGCTTGAGGTAGCCGGTCCAGCGGTACTTGGACTCCCAGCCGGGTACTGGCAGCGAGCCGTCGTCGCCCGCCGCGCGCTTGGGGATGCGTCCCGGCAGCTGGTAGCCGATGTTGCCCGCGGTGTCCGCGTAGACGAGGTTCTGCGAGGGCACGTCGAAGGAGGCCGCGCCCGCGCGGAACTCCGTCCAGTTCGACGCCTTGTCGATCAGGAAGACGGCGTCCATGGCGGTGCCCGGGTCCAGCGCGGTCCAGCGCAGCGCGATGCCGTAGCCGTCGCCCCGGTCGGGGGCCGAGGCGTCGACCGTGGCCTTCCTGCCGACCTTGACGAGCTCGTCGTCGCGGTCGGACAGCAGGGGCCCGTTGTCGGTCTCCCGGACGATGATCTTCTTGGACGCGCCGCCCGCGACCTTGATGGTCTCCTCGCGCGAGGTGAACGGCTTCGTCCGGCCGTCGTCCAGGTAGCCGTCGCCGGAGAGCTTCTCCAGGTAGAGGTCGGTGACGTCGGCGCCCGAGTTGGTCATGCCCCAGGCGATGTCACCGTTGTGGCCGATGATCACACCGGGCATGCCCGCAAAGGTGTACCCGGCGACGTCGTACTGGCACTTGGCGGAGACGCTGCGGCAGTGCAGGCCCATCTGGTACCAGACGGACGGCAGCGACGGCGACAGGTGCGGGTCGTTGGCCAGCAGCGGCTTGCCGGTGATGGTGTGGGCGCCCGCCACCACCCAGGAGTTGGAGCCGATGCCGTTGCCGTTCACGCCGACGGCCGTCGGGACGTCGTCCAGGACCCGGTAGAGGCCCTCCAACTGGCTCTGGAAGGCCGCGGAGCCGGCGGCCGGGGTTCCGGACGCTCCCGAGGCCCCCGACTGCGTGCTCGCGGCGGCGGCGCCCTGCGCGTACGTCCCCGTGGCGGTGTCGTACGCGCCTTCCCGCACGATCGGCTTGTTGCGGCTGTACGGGTACTCCGGGTACAGGTCGGCGATCTGCTGCGGGCCGAGGCGGCTGGTCAGCAGGGACCGGTCGATCTCGTCCTGCATGTTGCCGCGCAGGTCCCAGGCCATCGCCTTCAGCCACGCGACCGAGTCGACCGGGGTCCACGCCTGCGGCGTGTAGTCGTTCTCGAACCCGAGGGCGGCGTACTCCAGGGAGATGTCCGCGCCGTCCTTGCCCTTGAGGTAGTCGTTGACTCCCCTGGCGTAGGCCTGGAGGTACTTCTTCGTCGCGGGCGACAGCGTCTTGTCGTACTCCTCCTTCGCCACCCGGTCCCAGCCCAGGGTGCGCAGGAACTCGTCGTTCTTGAGCTGTCCCTTCCCGAACATCTCGGAGAGCCGGCCCGACGTCATGTGGCGCCGTACGTCCATCTCGTAGAACCGGTCCTGCGCCTGGACGTAGCCCTGCGCCATGAACAGGTCCTCGTCGGAGGACGCGTAGATCTGCGGGATGCCGTGGCCGTCGCGCTTGACGTCGACGTTCCCCGACAGGCCCTGGAGGGAGATTGAGCCCTTGGTCTGCGGGAAGGAGGCCCGGACGGTACTGACGGACCAGTACGCGCCGAAGGCGAAACCTCCGATGATCGCCAGGACCAGGACGATTACGAACAGTCGGGCTTTGCGCCCCTTCTTCCTGCCGGACTTGCCGGGCTTGTGTCCGGAAGAGCTGGTGGTAGTGGGGGGCATCGCTGTCCTTGCTGTCCTAACGCGAGCGGCAGGCGGTACTGGAGTGCTGGAGCAACCATAGGCGCAGGGCCCGACGCGACTTGACGCGGAGTCGGGTACGCGAACGGACGGGCGTTCGATCATGCCTGTGGAAGTGTCAAGAAATCGTCAAGAGTTAGGTAAGGTAACGAAGTACTTGGGTGCGCGGTGGCCTCACTTCGTGTCCGATGTACGTGACCCGCGCGCGTCTGCCGCGCCCGGGCCCAGGAAGGGAACGGCACGCTGACTGTCCACCACCTCAACCAGCTCCTGCTCGTCTGCTCCCTGGTCCTCCTCATCGCCGTGGCGGCGGTCCGGATCTCCTCACGCAGCGGGCTCCCCAGCCTGCTCGTCTACCTGGGGATCGGCATCGCCATGGGCCAGGACGGCATCGGCGACATCCACTTCGACAACGCCGAACTGACCCAGGTCATCGGGTACGCGGCCCTGGTCGTGATCCTGGCCGAGGGCGGACTCGGCACGAAGTGGAAGGAGATCAAACCCGCCCTCCCGGCCGCCTCGGTGCTGGCGCTGGCGGGGGTCGCGGTCAGCGTGGGGGTCACGGCGACGGCCGCGCACTACCTGGTCGGGCTGGAGTGGCGGCAGGCGTTCATCATCGGCGCGGTGGTGTCCTCGACGGACGCGGCGGCGGTCTTCTCCGTCCTGCGGAAGATCCCCCTCCCCGCGCGCGTGACGGGCACGCTGGAGGCCGAGTCGGGCTTCAACGACGCCCCGGTGGTCATCCTGGTCGTCTCGCTGTCCACGGCCGGCCCGGTCGAACACTGGTACAAGCTGCTGGGCGTCATCGTCCTGGAGCTGGCCATCGGCGCGGCCATCGGCATCGCGGCCGGCTGGCTCGGCGCCTGGGGCCTGCGGCACGTGGCCCTGCCCGCGTCCGGCCTCTACCCCATCGCCGTGATGGCCATCGCGGTCACCGCGTACGCCGCCGGCGCGCTCGCCCACGGCAGCGGTTTCCTCGCGGTCTACCTGGCCGCCATGGTCCTCGGCAACGCCAAGCTGCCGCACTGGCCGGCCACCCGCGGCTTCGCCGACGGGCTCGGCTGGATCGCCCAGATCGGCATGTTCGTCCTGCTCGGCCTCCAGGTGACCCCCCACGAGATGGGCGACGACATCTGGCCCGCCCTCGTCATAGGGCTGGCCCTGACCATGGTCGCGCGCCCGCTGAGCGTGATCGTCAGCCTGACGCCGTTCCGGGTGCCGTGGCAGGAGCAGACCCTGATGTCCTGGGCCGGGCTGCGCGGCGCGGTGCCCATCATCCTGGCGACGATCCCCATGGTGAGCGGCGTCGAGGACAGCCGTCGCATCTTCAACATCGTCTTCGTCCTGGTCGTCGCCTACACCCTGGTCCAGGGCCCGACGCTCCCCTGGCTGGCCCGCCAACTGCACCTCGGCAAGGGTGCGGAGGCCGCCGACCTCGGCATCGAGGCGGCCCCTCTGGAGCGCCTGCGCGGGCATCTGCTGTCCGTCGCGATACCCGACGGCTCGAAGATGCACGGCGTCGAGGTGAGCGAGCTGAGGCTGCCGCCGGGCGCCGCGGTCACCCTCGTCGTCCGCGATGAAAAATCGTTCGTTCCGCTGCCGACGACCATCCTGCGCCGTGGCGACGAACTCCTCGTGGTGACCACCGACCCGGTCCGCGACGCGACGGAACGACGGCTGCGGGCCGTCGGGCAGGGCGGCAAGCTGGCGCAGTGGCTCGGGACGGGCGGCAACGGAGCATAGGCGTGACGTAAGCCGCTTCTTCCTTTCACAGGCCTGCTAGCCCGTTTGCCCTGTACAGTGAAGGCGCACCCTGATCGAACCACCTCTGCCTGAAGCAGAGCTGGCGCGACCGTATGGCGGCCGGGACATCCTCTGCGGGAGAGACGGCATCTACCGCAGTCCGCGCAAGAGGACAGCTCTCGGCGCCGCCCCCCGCGAGGGGGCCGCGCCACCAGGCGGCAGAAAGGCACGGCCGTGGCATCCACGGTCACCTACGGACAGCTGCTCCGCACCCCCGGCGCCTGGACGTTCCTACTCCCCGGTTTCGCCGCGCGACAGCCGTTCGCGATGCTCACCATCTCCATCGTGCTGCTCGTCCAGCACACCACCGGCTCGTACGGAACCGCCGGCGCCGTGGCCGCCGTCACCGGTGTCTCCCTGGCCCTGTGCGCGCCCTACGGGGGCCGTCTCGCCGACCGTCACGGACAGCGCGCGGTCCTCGTCCCCGGCGTCATCCTGCACGCCCTGGCCGGCCTCACCCTTACGGCGCTCGCGCTGACCGGCGCTCCCCTGTGGACCCTCTTCGCCGCCGCGGTGCTGACCGGCGCCACCACGCCCCAGGTCGGGCCCATGGTCCGGGCCCGCTGGGCCGCGAAACTCCAGGACTCGCCCCTGATGCCGACGGCGGCGGCCTTCGAGTCCGTCACGGACGAGCTGACCTTCGTCTTCGGCCCCCTGCTCGCCACCGCCCTGTGCACCGCCTTCGACCCGGCCGCCGGCCTGGTCACCGAGGCCGCGCTGACCCTCCTCGGCGGCCTCCTGTTCGCGGCGCAGAAGAGCACCCAGCCGCGCGTCGCCGCCGCCGGACCGCACGCGCGCGTGGAGCGCGTTTCCGCACTGCGCGTCCCGGGGGTCCGCGTCCTCATCGCCGCCTTCCTGGGCATCGGGGCCGTCTTCGGCGGTATGCAGGTCTCGCTCGCCGCGTTCAGCGAGTACAGCGGCAACCCCGGCCTCAACGGCGTCCTGTACGGGGTCTTCGCCGCCGGCAACATGCTCTCCGGCCTGGTCTGCGGCGCCGTCGCCTGGCGCATGACCCCGCAGCGGCGCCTGGTCGTCGGGTACACGGCCCTCGCGGTCACCGCCTCCGGCCTGTGGACGGCTCAGTCCGTGCTGACGCTGGCCGGGCTCGGCCTCCTGGTCGGCATGTGCGTCGCGCCCGCGCTGATCACCGGCTACACCCTGGTCGACGGTCTGGTCCCGGCCGGCGCCCGCACCGAGACGTTCACCTGGCTGACCGGCTCGGTCGCCCTCGGCCAGGCGGCGGCCGTCACCGTCGCCGGGCGGCTCGAGGACAGCCTCTGGGACGGCGCCGGATTCCTGGTGCCCATGGGGGGCACGCTGCTCGCCCTCGCGACCCTGCTGGCCCTGCGTTCACGGCTCGCACCGGGGGCGACGAGCCGCCCCGCGAGCCGGACCGTGACACGTGGCGTCGGTCACCGCGTGCCGGTGACAGTGGACTGATCCTCCGGAATACGTCACACTGGACCGTCGTTAGCACTCATCGAGTGAGAGTGCCAGGAGGAAGACAAAGTGCCGACCTATCAGTACCAGTGCACCGAGTGCGGCGAGGGCCTTGAAGCGGTGCAGAAGTTCACCGACGACGCCCTGACCGAGTGCCCCGCCTGCAACGGCCGCCTGAAGAAGGTGTTCTCCGCGGTCGGCATCGTCTTCAAGGGCTCCGGCTTCTACCGGAACGACAGCCGCGGCTCCTCGTCGAGCAGCGCGCCCGCGTCGAAGCCGTCGACGGCCTCTTCTTCGACGTCGTCGTCCTCGGACTCGTCGTCGAGCTCGTCGAGCTCCTCGTCGTCCGGTTCGTCCTCGTCGTCCAGCTCCTCCTCGGGGTCCAGCAGCTCGTCGAGCACCAGCTCGGCCGCGTAGCCGCCGCCTTCTCGTCCCAGGGGACCCTGTCGTCGTACGACGACGGGGTCTTCGGTGTTTTCGCGCGCCGCCGGACAGGTCCTAGGGTGCGGGCATGGTGAATCAGGTGAACGCCGAGATCGGCGTGATCGGTGGCTCCGGCTTCTACTCCTTCCTCGACGACGTGACCGAGATACAGGTGGACACGCCGTACGGCTCCCCCAGTGACTCCCTGTTCCTCGGTGAGCTCGCGGGTCGCCGGGTCGCCTTCCTGCCCCGGCACGGACGCGGCCATCATCTTCCGCCGCACCGCATCAACTACCGCGCCAACCTGTGGGCGCTGCGCTCGGTCGGCGTGCGCCAGGTGCTCGCCCCGTGCGCGGTGGGCGGTCTGCGGCCCGAGTACGGCCCGGGCACCCTGCTCGTGCCGGACCAGCAGGTCGACCGTACGAAGTCCCGGGTGGGGACGTTCTTCGACGGGCTGCCGCTGCCCGGCGGCGCCGTCCCCAACGTCGTGCACGTGTCACTCGCCGACCCCTACTGCCCCGTCGGCCGTGAGGCCGCCCTGGCGGCGGCGCGCGGGCGCGACTGGGAGCCGGTGGACGGCGGCACGCTGACCGTGGTCGAGGGGCCGCGCTTCTCCACCCGCGCCGAATCCCTCTGGCACCGGGCGCAGGGCTGGTCGGTGGTGGGCATGACAGGCCATCCGGAAGCGGCGCTCGCCCGTGAACTGGAGCTCTGCTACACGTCGTTGGCCCTGGTCACCGACCTCGACGCGGGCGCGGAGACCGGCGAGGGCGTCTCGCACGACGAGGTACTCCAGGTGTTCGCGGCGAACGTGGACCGGATGCGGGGCGTGCTGACCGACGCGGTGGCCGCACTCCCGGCGAACGCGACACGGGACTGCCTGTGCACGAAGGCGCTGGGCGGGATGGATCCGGGGTTCGACATGCCCTGACGAGGGACCGAGAGGGCTCAGAAGGGCTCAAGAGGGGCCCGCGGGGGCCCAGGTACGGGGATCGGCGGGGCGGAACTTCCCGTTCGGGTGAGCGAGTTGTCCACAACCGGCGAGTAGCACACAGGCCTCAGCGGGATTCGCCGAGAAGCCTCATCGTGGGAGCCACGCAAGCAGCTCCCTCGTCACAGGTGGTGGTCCCCGTGTCCTCCGTACGTCCCGTGCAACCCGAAATGCCCGCGAAGCCCGTGTACTCCGCGCGTTCCGTCGGCTCCGTGCGTTCCGTCCCGCTCGTCCCCGCGCCCTGCCAGGTGCCCCACTTCGCCCCCGTGCGGGTGCGCGGCGGGCGGTACCGACTCCGTTGCCTGGTACGGCACCGGAGGCGGGCGCTGGCTGTCGGCCTCGCCGTCACGGCGGCGGCGGTCGTCGCGGCCGGCCCACGTCAGACGGCGGGCCCACCGCCCGATGCCGGGCGGGTCCGGGGGCACCCCGTGGCGGATCCCGTACGGGCGCGGCCCACGGTCGAGATGGTGACCGCGCCGGTACGGATCGCCGACGCGGCCACCGTCCGGCTGCTGCGCCCCGGCGACCGGGTCGACGTCATCGCCGCCGAGGATTCACCGACAGGCACCGACGCCCGGGTGGTCGCCCACCGGGTCCGGGTGACTCAGGTGCCGCGGTCCACGGGGTCCCAGGACAGCGTGGCCGGGGGCGGGGCGCTGGTCGTGCTGTCGGTGCCGCGCACCACGGCGTCCCGGCTGGCCGGCGCGGGCGCGACAGCGCGGCTGGCGGTGACGTTGTACTGAGAATTGGCCCCTCCGACGCCTGTAATAGCATGATCATTCCGGGCATGATCATGCCCCTGGCACATACAAGCCACTGGCACGCAGAAGAAGGACAATCAGTGTTTCTCCGTAGCTTCCTGAAGCCGCTCGCCGTCTCCGTCGCTCTGGTCGGTATCGCGGCATCACCGGCCGTCGCCGACTCCCACGGCACGTTCACCACCAGCTCCGCGACCTATGTGACGGTGTCGGGCAAGTACGAGGTCAACAACCGCGCCGGTGACCAGCGCGTCTGGTTCATCGGGACGCTGAACAAGAAGACGTCGACCGGCTGCGACTACCTCGAGGCCGGCTCGGTCGACAGCAAGATAGTCCTGAAGAAGAAGTGCGGCAGCAAGGGCAAGAGCGACCTCTACAAGAAGGTCGACATGGGGCTCCTGGACGACTACGTCTACTACCGCGCCTGCCACACCTACGAGGACTTCAAGAAGTGCGGCCCCCTGAAGCACATCAAGCTCTGACGGTCCGCTCTCGGTCCGCCCTGGCAAGTCCCCCACCCACGCCAGGAAATTGGACATGGCTTGAACGCCCTAACCTGGGTTGCGGAACGTTTCGTTCCCTGGGCCACATGAGCGAGGAGAGTCCCCCGAGGTGAGCAAGAAGGAAGAACCAAGCGTCTGGCAGGGCTTCAAGACCTTCCTGATGCGCGGGAACGTCGTCGACCTGGCAGTAGCGGTGGTGATCGGCACCGCCTTCACCAACATCGTCAACTCGGTGGTGAAGGGAATCATCAACCCGCTGGTCGGAGCGATCGGCACGAAGAACCTCGACAGTTACAACTCCTGCCTGAGCCCGGACTGCAAGGGCACGAAAGGTATCCGGATCCTGTGGGGCTCCGTCCTCGGCTCCGGCCTCTCCTTCCTGATCACCGCGGCCGTCGTGTACTTCCTGATGGTCCTGCCGATGTCGAAGTACCTGGCCCGGGCGGCCGCACGTCAGAAGGCGAAGGAAGGCGCGCAGGAGGTCGTCGAGGTGAGCGAACTGGAGGTCCTCAAGGAGATCCGCGACGCCCTGGTGGCTCAGCGGGGCGCCGGGCACGACGAGTCCCTGGTGACCCAGCGGGGTGCCGGGCACAACGAGTCCCTGGTGGCCCCGCGGGACTCCCAGCACAAGGAGCGGTAGGCAGCGCGCTCGGCCTCGTCCAGAGGGCGCGCGGCCCGGTTCAGCGGTGTCAGAGGTGGTGGGGCGGCTTCTCGTCGAGGAAGCGCTTCAGGTCGGCCGCGCTGTCGCCGCCGCCGTCACCCGGGCGCTCGCCCCATCCCCGGTCCGTGTCGTCCGACGACTGCTGGTCCAGCGGGTCGTCGAAGATCAGCGCGGGCTTCGGGGCGTGCGGTTCGGGGGCGGTGGGGCTGCTCATGACCCCAGAGTACGTCCCGACCGCCGGGCCCCATCCGGGTGCGTGGGGCGGCACCGGATCACGATCATGCTCCGGTGCCGCCCCTCCTCCTGCGCACGGGGTGCCCATCTGCTGTGCTGGGGCGTATGACGTCCAGTTCCTCACCCGCGGCCGACGTACCCGACGCGCCGGACAGCGGAGCCGGTGGCGTCCCACCGTCAGCCATGCGCTGTTCTTGAGTCGGCCGTCTTCTGGGGAGTGCCGTAGTTCAGCGGTGATCCCACTTGTGCGGAGAACCTCGTCGTTCTTGGCAAACCATGTCGTGAGCGCGTCTGGGAGGTTCGGCGGTCGATGGTCGCTCCCAGCTGTCGGGTAGGACATTTGGAAGGCGAGGCGTTCGTCAGCCTCGTCACCGATGCGAGCGAGCACACTGTCCAGGTCAAGGAACTCTTCCCAGACCGGTCTTCCGCTCGCCGCTGTGAGTCTGGCGACGACAAGATCTTCGAGTTCGGGGACCCGCTTGTTCTTCCAGACCTTGTCGGCCAAGCTGACAAGGAGGTCTTCCATCCCGGCCTCTTCGCTGGTCCAGGACGCGTGTGTTCCGGCGAAGCGTGCCATGGCGGAGTCGACGCCTTGGGTCATAAGTAGCTCGCGGCCTGCTTCTTCGTGCTGTGCACCGGGAGCGGACAACTCGGCGGGGTGCAGAGTCTTGCCGATGTCGTGGGTGGCGGCTCCGAAGAGAACCGCCACCGGGTTGATGCCCAGATCGAGATTACGTGTGGCAATCCATTCGAGGAGTTGCCCTGCAACGTCGTGGACTGCTCGCAGATGGGCGACCAGACGCGGCGGAGCGTCAACACTGTGAAGCAGTTCGGCTGCTTCGATTGGCAGTGGACGCAGCGGGGGTCGACTGGTGGCCTGGAGGGCAATCGACAGTACTCGCGAGGTCGTCACCGCGACAGGGTGGCTATGTCTGTGTTGGCTGGGCTCTGTCACAGATCCGAATTTTGACGTCACCGTCCGAGCATGTCGACTAGCCAGTCTTCGACCGAACGACGGTGTGTCTCGATGCCCCATCGAGAACCGAACAGGCCGTCGCCGAGGATGAGGACGCGGAGTTCCGCGGCGCCGGCTGACGGATGCCGTTGCCGGTAGTCGCGGACCACGGCATCGGGCTCGGTGTGGAACCGTGCTGCCACGTCGTGGACGTCGGCGTCGGTGCTGGCCGCGAGCAGTCCGAGTGGTGCCAGGTAGAGGCTCCCCTCGTCGAGGTTCGCCCCGATCAGCAGGTCCACCTCACCACCGTGCTCGGCAGCCACCGCGACGGCGGGCTGGCGTCGACCGACCAAGCCGAACCGGGTGATGCCACCGAGTGGGTCGTGGTCGGCGGAGGTCCGCAGGTCGAGCTGGTTCAGGTGGGGCAGGACGGCGACGAAGCGCTCGTCGGGGACATCGGCCAGCTTCGCCGCCGTGGGTTCGAGTTCGAGTTCGTGGCCGACCGCCCGGTTCCAGGGCGAGTTGTCCTACAACCAGCTGCTCGTCGTGCTGTCGATCGTCATCGCCATCGTGGCCTCCACGGCCGCCTTCTGGTTCACCCTCATCGTGAAGACGGCTGTGGCGCGCGTCGCCGCGGGGCTGGTCATGGGCGTCGCCGTCACCGGGATGCACTACACCGGCATGGCCGCGGTGAGCGTGGAACTGGCGTCCTCGCTGCCGACGCAGGTCGGCACAGACGTATTCGACCTCGTGTTCCCCGTTTTCCTGATCGGCGGTCTTGTCGTCGCCGTCCTCCTGTGGACCCTGTTCACTTCCGAGAACGACCCACTCACGGACACCGCCGACAACGTCCGGTGAATTCCGGTTGTTTCGCCGATGTTTCCCAAATGCTCCCAAAAGCGTTTCGTCAGGTCGGGGAAAATGTCAGACGAATGTGATTTCCCGCGTGCGGCGCGGCATGAGCAGTACGGTCAGTGCGCTGCACACGGCGACCACCGTCATGGCGAGGAACACGTTGTGGGTCGCGTCGTCCAAGGCGCTCCGCACGAACACCACGACGGGTGAGGTCGGGTCGGCGTGGCCGCCGAACACGATGGTCGTGGCGTCCACGCTCGACGGCAGGTGGCCCGCCAGGTCGGCGGGAGGCTCGGCGAAGCGGTTCGCCAGGGTCGCGTTGGCGATGGCCCCGAACACGGCGACCCCCACGGTGCTGCCCAGCGAGCGGCTGAACATGTTCGTCGCGGTCACCACGCCCCGGCGGTCCCAGCCGACGGTCGACTGGACGGCGATCACCGTGGGACTGGACACCAGCCCGAGCCCCACGCCCATCACGAACGCGCCCGTCGCCGCCTCCCACACGGCGGACTCCTGCGACAGGAACGCGATCAGCACCGCGCCGACGACCACGAAGGCGCTGCCGATCAGCGCCGTGTCGCGGAACCCGATCCGCAGGTAGACCCGTCCCGCCAGCGTGGCCGAGATGGGCCAGCCGAGCGTCAGCGCGGCCAGCGCGAACCCGGCGACCAGCGCACCCGTGCCGAGCACGCCCTCCACGAAGGTCGGCAGGTACGACGTCAGCCCCATCAGCAGCGCGCCCACCACCAGCGCGGTGAGGTTGCCGCCGATCAGCGTCCGGTGCTTGAACACCCACATCGGCAGGATCGGCTCGGCCACCCGGCGTTCCACCAGCACGAACGCCACCAGCACCAGGCCGCCCGCGCCGAACGCCAGCAGGCTCTGCCACGATCCCCAGGCCCACGCCACGCCGCCTTCGAGCAGGCCGAGCAGCACCAGCGGCAGGCCGACCGTGAGCAGGGTCGCCCCGAGGTAGTCGACCTTGTGCACCTGCTTGACGACGTTCTCCTTGAACCGCAGGGCGAGGAACACGATCGCGATCGCGCCCAGCGGCACGTTGATGAAGAAGATCCACCGCCACGACAGGTAGTCGGAGAACACGCCGCCCAGCGCGGGCCCGATCAACGACGCCACGGCCCACACGCTGGTCACGTAGCCCTGGACCTTCGCCCGCTCCGGCACGGTGTAGAGATCGCCGAGCATCGTGATGCCCATCGGCTGCACCGCGCCCGCCCCGATGCCCTGGGTGGCGCGCGCGGCGATCAGCACCGGCATGGACCACGCCGCGCCGGAGAGCACGGAGCCCAGCAGGAACACCCCGATGCCGAAGAACATCACCGGCTTGCGTCCCAGGACGTCCGCGAACTTCCCGTACAGCGGCACCGTCACGGCCTGGGTGAGCAGGTAGATCGAGAACAGCCACGGGAACTGCGAGAACCCGCCGAGGTCCTGCACGATGGACGGCACCGCTGTGGCGATGATCGTGCTGTCCAGCGCGACCAGTCCGGTGGTCAGCATCACCGCCAGCAGGACGGGTCCACGCTCCGACCGGAGCCCCAACTGCTTCCTGATGAGCGGTACCGTCATGCGCTCGAACTCCCAACGTCGTCGGGCAGGGATCGCCCGTTGAGGATCAACGCCGCGGGTCCTGGCTGCGTCGCGTCCCGGATCTCGGTCCACCCGTGGTGAGGGCGCGGCTCGGTGAACCGGGCGCCGCCGACAGGGGGCGCCCGGTTCACCGAGGGGTAGCTGGTGCCGTACGCGTGCGTGCCACCGCGGATCGGGCCGGAGGTGGTGGTGACGATCGCGGAACCGGTTGGTGGCATGGGACTTCCTCGCCGAAGTGCGGGGTCGAAGGCCGTCACCACAGCGGGGCGACGGCCTTCGACCGTACTGTCAGTACCGGGCGAACGGCGCCCAGTTCTTGATCTCGAACTCGTTGCCCCGGCTCGCCACCTCCAGTGCTCCGTGACCGCTGAAGTGCGCGGGCAGCACGAGGGCGTTGGTGTCCGCGGCCCAGCCGAGCAGCCTGCGCCGGGTAGCGCGAGCACGGACCGGGTCTTCGCAGAAGCAGCTGTTGTGGTCCGGGTGCAGGACCTGCAACGGGGTGTGCAGGACGTCACCCGCGAAGAGGGCTCGGTCGCCTTCGGACTCCAGCAGGACGACGCTCGTCCCCGGAGTGTGGCCTGCGGCGTCTTCCAGCCGCAGGTTCCCGTCGATCGTGTGGCTGCCTTCCCACAGCTGGACCTGGCCCGCCGCGTGGACGGGAGCGATGCTGTCGGCGAAGACGTTCTCGTTGACACCGCCCGCGATGCCGGAGTTGTTGGCCGGGTCCCAGAAGAACTCGAAGTCGGCCTTGGGCATCAGGTAGGTGGCGTTGGGAAAGGTGGGTACCCAGGCGCCGTCGACCAGCCGGGTGTTCCAGCCGACGTGGTCGACGTGCAGGTGGGTGTTGATCACCAGGTCGACGTCCTCGGGCAGCACGCCTGCCGACGCGAGGTTCTCAAGGTAGTTCGATTTCAGATGATCCCACGCGGCGACCGCGGGCCGTGACTTGTCGTTGCCGACGCCGGTGTCGATCAGGACCGTCCTGCCCTCGCTGCGCAGCAGCCAGGTCTGCATGGCGGCCTGGACCACGTCGTCCTGATCACCGAGGTGATCGGGTACCAGCATCGAGCGGTTCTCCTGCCAGGCCGACGCGGGCAGGTCGGGGAGGAATTGCTCGGCGGGCAGGCTCGGGCCGTGCAGCTCTTCGACCCTGGTGATCGTGACGTCACCGAACTCGAGCTCGTTCATGTGTGTTACCCCAATGGTTTCCGGTGGTGCGAGTGCTACCGGTGACTGGCTGGCAGGTTTTGGGCGTGCGGCAGTACCGCGCCTTACGGGGGGATTGCCGCTTGAGCGTGCTTCGCCCAAGCCGATGGGAACAGTGGCGCTGACGCCTGGATCAGGTGACGCTGACCCGGTGCGCCGGCGACGACGGGGTGCTCGGCGTCGTGACGAACTCCCCGCCTGCTGAGGGACGTACGACCGTCACGTACGAGGGCGGGCTTCAGGGCTCGCCAGATTCCAGTCCTGCGCCGCCGCCCAGTCGGCGAAGGTCTGCCAGGCCACCTCGGGGTGGTCGCGGCGCAGGCCCTCGACATCCACGTCCATGCCCTTGACGGCGAGGTAGCGGAACATGGCGGCCAGATCGGATGAGTGCGCATCGACCTGGTCGAAGGGGACCGTCGCGAACTCGATCGGACGGCCGCAGACGCCGGAGAAGATCTCGGCGATCTCCGCACACGTCAAGCGGTCGGACGCCAGGTCGATGCGCCGCCCGGCGAACTCCTCGGGGTGTCGCAGGACGAGCGCCGCGAACGCGCCGATGTCGGCGGCCGGGATGAACGGCAGCGGCATGTCTGCGGGCAGAGGCAGGGCGAACCGGCCTTCGCGCAGGCCGCTCATCGTCGACTCGCCGGTGTAGTTGTCCATGAAGTTACCCGGGGCGATGACCGTCCAGGGGATGCCCAGGTCCCGCAGACGCAGTTCGACGCGGTACTTGCTGTCGAAGTGGGGGATGCCGGTGCCGCGGTCCGCGTTGGCGGCAGAGGTGAACACGATGTGCCGGACGGCTTTGCTCGCGGCGGCGGCGTCGAGCAGCGCGAACGCCTGCCGCAGCTCCGCGTCGACATCGACAACGTAGGGCGTGGACATCGCGAACAGCGCATCGGCTCCGGCGAGCGCGGCATCCAGGCCGGCGCGGTCGTCGAAGTCGGCGTACGCAACCTCCGCGCCGAGCCGGCGCAATTCCTCTGCGGCCGCCGACGACGGGTTACGGGTCAGCGCGCGGACCCGTGACCCTTGGCTGAGCAGGGCCCGAGCGGTGGCGCCGCCCTGGACGCCGGTCGCGCCGGTGACAGCGACGATGGGCTGATAAATTGCCTGTGTCATGCAGTGAACATACACGATTGCCTGCGTTGCGCAGACATTGAGGAGCGGATCGTGCCCCTAGGTCATCGGCCGACGTGGCTGGAACTGGACTCCCGGCGGTATCTGGCCTCCTATGTGCTGTTCAACCAGGCGGTGGCCGACCACCTGGGGTTGCACTCGACGGACGTGCAGTGCCTCAACCTGCTCGACATCGAGCCGGGCCCCTGTACGACAGGCAGGATCGCCGAGCTGACCGGCCTCACCAGTGGCTCGGCGACCAGGCTGGTCGACCGCCTGGAGAAGGCCGGGTACGTCATCCGGCGGCGGGACGAGCAGGACCGGCGACGGGTGCTTGTCGAGCCGGTGGCCGCCGCCATGCAGCGCTTCGGCGAGTTCTGGAACTCGCTCGACGAGGGCTGGCAGGCGATGCTCGACGGCTACACCGAACAGGAACTGGCCCTGCTCGGCCGCCACATGCGCCGCACCACCGAACTCGCCCGGCGACAGATCGAGCACCTGCGTGCCCTGCCGGCGGAGTCGAGGTGAGCCCTGCCGTACAAGCGCGGTGCCGCCAACGAACGCGCCGGGGGCACCATGCGCAAGCACTTCGCCAGACAGGCCCGCGGCGGCTTCGGCGAGGGGTCGTACCACTTTCTCTGGCAAGGGGTGCTTGGTGATTTCGCCGAACAAGTCGACCATCGCATCAGGATCACCGGACTTCCCGGCCATGAAAGACACGTCCTCCTCGGCCCCGGTTCCTTCGACGGAAGTCGACGGGGTCGGTGTAATTACTATCTGCCCGAGCAGTCGTTCAGGTGCGAGTATGCGCAGATACTGCGCGTACTTCGCGCCCATACTGTGGGCCACGGTGACGAACCACTCGAAACCAGCATCATCTGCAACCGAGAGAATTCCCTCGGCGTACCGCTGCACGGAATGGTCGAGCCCTTTGGCTGCGGAATCGCCGTGGCTGCGAAGGTCGACAGTAGTGAATGTGCGTCCATGTGACGGAAGGTGCCGCAGAGTGTGGTCCCAGAACTGGCCCGTAGAGCTCCAGCCGTGAACGAAAACCACACCCAGCGCCCCCTCCCCTGTGGCGCGGTATTCGATTGCCGTGCCGTCGAGCGAACTTGTCCGCATACGGTTTCTCCGCCGTGTCAACGTCGCCGCAAACGTGACTCCCTCACGGGATCAACCCTCTGGAACATAGCGCTCCACCGCATATGGGAAGGGCAGCGGATGCGCCATCAAAACTCTGATCTTCGCACGCCTTGACACCTGCGACCCTGTCTGCTCAATTGTCGAAATCCTTGATGCTGTGCCCACAGTCGGCGCCCTGTCGTCAAGCATCAAAGCCCGACGAAAATGCTTCGATAACGATTCGGTAACCCTACGTCTGTGTGTGCGCTAGGCTCCGACGGCGTGATAGACCGCATCGTCATCAAGGGCGCTCGCCAGCATAATCTTCGTGACGTCTCTGTCGATTTGCCCAGAGACGCGCTCATCGTTTTCACTGGAGTATCGGGGTCGGGAAAGTCGAGCCTGGCTTTCGACACCATTTTCGCCGAAGGTCAGCGCCGCTATGTCGAGTCGCTCTCGGCGTACGCACGCCAGTTTCTGGGACAGTTGGACAAGCCGGACGTCGACGTCATCGAGGGACTCTCCCCGGCCATCGCGATCGGCCAGAAGACGACCGGCCGCAATCCGCGCTCGACGGTCGGCACCATCACGGAGGTCTACGACCACCTGCGTCTGCTGTACGCCCGTGTCGGCCGCCCCCACTGCCCGCAGTGCGGGGAGCCGGTCAGCCGCCAGACGCCGCAGCGGATAGTGGACCGGCTTCTGGCGAAGGGCGAGGGTATACGCATCCAGGTGCTGGCCCCGGTTGTGCGCGACCGCAAGGGCGGCCACACAGAGGTCTTTCGCCAGTTGACGGCTGACGGCTTCAGCCGGGTGCGGGTGGACGGCACGGTCCTTCCGCTGAGCAGGCCGCCGGCGCTGGACAAGGGCAAGGGGCATTCCATTGACGTCGTCGTGGACCGGCTGGCCGTCAAGCCGGGGATCCGGCAGCGCCTGACCGAGTCCGTCGAGACGGCTCTCGGTCTCGCCGGCGGTGTTGTGTGCGTCGACTTCGTGGACCTCGACACCTCCGATCCCGAGCGGGAGGTGAGGTTCTCGGAGAAGATGGCCTGCCCGCAGGCCCATGACATCGGTCTGGAGGCGCTGGAGCCGCGCCTGTTCTCCTTCAACGCTCCCTGGGGCGCGTGCCCGCAGTGCACCGGGCTCGGCTCGCGTACAGAGGTCGATCCGGGACTCGTCGTACCGGACACGGAGAAGTCGCTCGCCGGGGGCGCCATCGCGGCGTGGACGAACACCAGTGGCGCCGACTACTTCGCCCGGCTCCTCGAAGCGTTGGCGGCCGAGCTCGGCTTCAGCACCGCCACGCCGTGGGGTCAACTGCCCGCTGAGATCCGGAAGAAGGTGCTGTACGGCACGCCGGGGCAGCTGCACCTCGCGTACCGGAATCGGCTCGGGCGCGAGCGGTCCCACCGCACCGGGTACGAGGGGGTGATCCCGCACATCGAACGGCGCCATGCGCAGGCCTCGGGTGAGGGCTCCCCAAGCCGATTCGGCGGCTACCTGCGCGACGTGCCCTGCTCGGCTTGCGGAGGCGCGCGTCTGCGGCCCGGCGTGCTGGCCGTCACTGTGGGCGGACGCACCATAGCCGAGCTGACCGCGTTGCCGATGGACGAACTCGCCGCGTTCATGAGTACGTTGCCGCTGGAGGGCTGGGAGCGCCGGGTGGCCGAGGCGGTCCTCGCGGAGATCGGCGAGCGGCTGCGGTTCCTGCTCGACGTCGGGCTCGACTACCTGTCGCTGGACCGGCCCGCCGCGAGTCTGTCGGGCGGGGAGGCACAGCGCATCCGCTTGGCCACGCAGATCGGCGCGGGACTGGCCGGTGTCCTGTACGTGTTGGACGAACCGAGCGTGGGCCTGCACCAGCGGGACAACCGGCGGCTGATCGAGACGCTGCTGCGGCTGCGGGACCGGGGCAACACCGTGATCGTCGTCGAACACGATGAGGACACCATGAGGGTGGCCGACTGGGTGGTGGACATCGGTCCGGGAGCCGGAGAACACGGCGGGCACGTGGTGCACTCCGGGACGACGCGGGAGCTGCTGGAGCATCCCACCTCACTGACGGGGGCGTATCTGTCCGGCCGCCGCCAGATTCCGCTGCCGCAGCAGCGCAGACCCCCCACACAGGGCCGCGAACTGTCGGTGCACGACGCGACCGAGCACAACCTGAAGAACGTGACGGTGTCCTTCCCGCTCGGCCTGTTCACCGCGGTCACGGGCGTCTCCGGCTCCGGCAAGTCCACGCTGGTCAACGACATTCTCCACACCGCGCTGGCCAAGTACCTCCACCGCGCTCACAAGGTGCCCGGCCGGCACCGCACCATCACCGGCACCGAGCACGTCGACAAGGTCGTCCAGGTCGACCAGTCGCCTATCGGCCGCAGCCCGCGCTCCAACCCGGCGACGTACACGGGTGTCTTCGACCACCTGCGCAAGCTGTTCGCCCAGACCCCGGAGGCGAAGGTCCGTGGCTACCAGCCCGGCCGGTTCTCCTTCAACCTCAAGGGGGGCCGCTGCGAGCACTGCTACGGCGACGGCACCCTCAAGGTCGAGATGAACTTCCTGCCAGACGTGTACGTCCTGTGCGAGGTGTGCAACGGAGCCCAGTACAACCGCGAGACGCTGGACGTGCACTACAAGGGCAAGTCCATCGCGGACGTACTGGCCATGACCGTCGAGGAGAGCCTGGACTTCCTGGACGGGCACCAGATCATCTCCCGGCACCTGCGCATCCTGCACGATGTCGGACTCGGCTACGTCAAGCTCGGCCAGGCGGCCACGACCCTGTCCGGCGGCGAGGCGCAACGCGTCAAACTCGCCGCCGAGCTGCAGCGCCGCACCCGTGGGCGCACCCTCTATGTGCTCGACGAACCCACCACCGGGCTGCACGCCGACGACATACGCAAGCTGCTGGAGGTCCTTCACCGGCTCGTCGACGCCGGCAATACGGTCGTCGTCATCGAGCACAACCTCGATGTGATCAAGACCGCCGACTGGCTGATCGACCTGGGGCCGGAGGGCGGCCACCGGGGTGGCACGGTCATCGCCCAGGGCACCCCCGAGCAGGTGGCCGCCCAACCGCATTCCCACACCGGACAGTTCCTGCGCGGATTGATGGAGGTGCGGTGAGCATGCCCGAGGTCAAGGAGCCGGACGAGGTCGTGCTCATGGAGGACGAGACCGACGGACCCGACCCGCAGCTCTCGTCTTCCTCGGGCGCCTCGGCGGATCAGGTACGGGACTACCTGCGGCTCATCGGCCGTGTCCGGCTCCTGAACGCCGAGCAGGAGGTTGAGCTCGCGAAGCGGATCGAGGCCGGCCTGTACGCCGAGAAGAAGCTCGAAGAGGAACCTGGCCTCCATCCCGCATTCCAGCGTGAGCTGCGCCTCCTCGCCGAGGACGGACAACGCGCGAAGTCCCACCTGATCGAGGCGAATCTGCGACTGGTCGTCTCCGTGGCCAAGCGGTACACCGGCCGCGGACTGCTGTTCCTGGACCTGATCCAGGAGGGCAACACGGGGCTGATCCGGGCCGTCGAGAAATTCGACTACGCCAAAGGGTTCAAATTCTCGACGTACGCGACCTGGTGGATCCGACAGGCGGTCTCCCGGGCCCTGGCCGATCAGAGCCGGACCATCCGGATCCCGGTCCACATGGTCGAAGTCATCAACAGGGTGGCCAGGACCCGACGGGAGATGAGACAGGATCTCGGTATCGAGCCCACGCCGGAGGAACTGGCGGCAAAGGCCGGCGTGACGGTGCAGAAGCTGATGGAACTCGGCGACTACTCCAGGGAACCCGTGTCCCTGGACACCGCGCTGGGCGATAGCGGTGACAGCGAGTTCGGCGACCTGATCGAGGACAACGACAGCATCTCGGCGTGGGACACGGTCGTGTTCGGGTTCCTGCGGGAGACCATCGAGCACCTGCTGGCGGAGATGACCCCGAGGGAGGCAGGCATCATCCGCCTGCGCTACGGCCTTCTCGACGCGCGACCGAGAACGCTGGAGGAGATCGGCGAGGTGTACGGAGTGACCCGTGAGCGCATCCGCCAGATCGAGTCCAAGGCGATGTCCAAGCTACGCCACCCCTCACGCTCGCAGGCACTTCGGGACTATCTCGATGCCATGTGACGCGCTCCGGGGCCCGACCATCTGACTCAGCGCTCACCCGTGAGTCCCGAGCTGGTGTGAGACCGCGTTTGAGATCTGACATGGGACGAGGTCAGGGTTGCGTCCAGGGAAGTGGTGTACGGGTTCGACCTGATCCGGGGGTTTGCTCCGGCATCGAGATGGGGCCCACATAGATGAACGGCCACCGGCTGATCTTCGAAGTGTCGAAGCCTCGAAGGAGATCAGCGCGATGACCGCACCAGACAGTCTGCCCCTGCACGCCCTCGCCGAGGACAACCTCACCGCGGCGAGTCCCGATCTGCTGCGCGCGATGGTCAAGACGTTCGCCGACGCACTCATGTCCGCGGAGGCCGACGCCCTCTGCAACGCTGAGTACGGACAGGTCAGCGATGAACGCGTCAACCACCGCAACGGCTACCGCCCACGCGAGTGGGACACCCGCGCCGGGACCGTCGAACTCGCCGTTCCCAAGCTGCGCCAGGGCAGTTACTTCCCGCACTGGCTCCTCGAACGCCGCCACCGGGCTGAGCAGGCCCTGATCTCGGTGGTCGCAACCGCCTACCTGCTGGGCGTTTCCACCCGCCGGGTCGAGAAGCTCGCCGAGTCCCTCGGCGTCACCCAGCTGTCGAAGTCCCAGGTCAGCGCGATGGCGAAACATCTGGACGAGCAGGTCGCCGCCTTCCGCAACCGGCCCCTCGACGCGGGCCCCTACGCATTCGTCTGGGTGGACGCACTGACCCAGAAGGTCCGCGAGGGCGGCCGCATCGTCAACGTACACGCGCTGATCGCGGTCGGCGTCAACGCCGACGGCCACCGCGAGATCCTCGGCATCGACGTCGCCACCTGCGAGGACGGCGCCGGCTGGCTCGCCTTCCTGCGCTCGCTGACCGCCCGCGGCCTGAGCGGGGTTCAGCTGGTCGTCTCCGACGCGCACACCGGCCTGGTGAGCGCAATCGGTGCCGTTCTCCCAGGGGCTTCCTGGCAGCGCTGTCGAACCCACTACGCCCGAAATTTGCTCTGCCAGGTCCCGAAATCGGCTCAGCCGTGGGTGGCCACGCTGCTGCGGACCGTTTTCGAACAGCCCGACGCCTAGGCCGTGAAGGCCCAGATGCGGCACGTCCTCGTCAAGGTGCCCGAATCCCGCAGGTGGTGGGAAACCCACCGCGTCACCCGGTGCGCCCATGGTGTCCAGCACTTCCGACACACACTCGTCGGCAGCCTCAGCCTCCAGTACGAGACCTGACCTTCCTCGCGGACACCGATCAGGCCCTCCGCCGTACACAGCGGAAAGCAGGCTCGCCCTCCGCCGAGGCCCTCGCCCTCCTCGCCAGCTGTAGCGCCCCCTCCTCACCCGCGCCCGTGACCCACACCTAGAATCCCAGGTCATGAAGGGACTGCTGCTACGGCTGTCGGCCCTCGACGCGGACGCGGCGGCGGCGCTGCGGGTCATCGCGCACTTCGAGGCGCTACTGGGGGCCGGGCGGCTCGATGCCGAGTCGCTTGTACGGTCCACCGCGGGTCTGGCCGAGTGCCCGGCTGGGCTTGAGGCGGGCGGGCGTGTGGTGCGGTTCGGGCCTGCCGGGGCCGTGCCGGCGGGGCCCGCAGCACGGCCGTCCGGGAGCGCGGAGTTCGCGCCGGGCGGCCGGGTGTGGCTGGAGCGGTCGGGCGCGCCGGGGCCCTTCGACGAACTGGTGCTGGAGTGGATGGCCATCGCCGCGGGCGTCCTCCACGGGAGCCGTCAGCAGGACACCGCCCCCGCCCAGGTGGCCGACCCGGCGCTGGTCGAGCGCGTGCTGTCGGAGCGCGAGGCCGTCGAGGACCGGGCGAGGGCGCTGCGCCTGCTGGGTCTGGTGCCCGAGCAGCCGCTGCGGGTGGTGGCTGTCGCCGGGCCCGCCGCGGTCGCCGTACTGGGTCGGCGTGAACTGCGTCCGGGGGTGCGGGTCGCCGCGGTCGGTCCGTTCGCCGTGGCCCTGGCGCCGGGCGCCGAGTCGGTCGCCGACGAGCTGCGGGCGTACGTCCGCGAGCACGGTTTCGCAGGTGTACGGATCGGGGTCGGCGGCAGCGTTCCCGCCCTGGACGCCGGTGTCTCCTGGGCACAGGCCCGGCTCGCGCTGCGTTTCGCCGTCGAGGTCGCCGGTCTGCCCGAGGAGGCCATCGTCGACCACGACACCCTCGGTGCTGTCGCCATGCTCGCCGACATCCCCGTCGACCGGCTGCGTGCCCAGCCCGACGTGCTCGCCCTGGCCGGCCTCGCTGAGGGCAAGGGCGGCCCGGCGGCCCTTGCCGCCTTGACCGCCTTCCTGCGCACGGGCTCGCTGCGCCACGCCGCTTCGGACCTCCACCTGCACCACAGTTCGGTCGCGGCAAGACTCTCCGGCGTGGAAACAGCGCTGGGCTACCGATTGAGCGACCCTCGGGCCCGCTTCCGGGCCCAACTCGCCTTGTATGCCCTGCGATTGGCAGAGCCCCGATAGGGGCGCCCCTCAGGGGCGCGGGGAACTGCGTGCTCAGCCACAGCGGTCCCGCGCCCAACGGCTCACAAACAGTCCGCCCCACCTAGCGCAGCGCCCGGCGCAAAACCGCCACCGCCTCCGCAGCCTCCCGCAGGGACACTTCCGCGTGCGGAATCATCCCCGACCCGTGGAACGTGCCCGGAAACAGATGCAGCTCCACACTCACGCCACCCGCAAGCAGCGCACGGGCATAGTCGATGCCCTCATCCCGCAGCGGATCGAACTCCATCACGGAGATGTACGCCGGCGGCAGCCCGGCGAGCTGCTCACCGGCGGCCCGGGCGGGCGCGGCGTAGACGGGCACGTCGGCGCTGCCGGGGACGCCAGCGCCGAGATAGGCCTCCCAGCTGATGACAGCGTTGGGCCGACGCCAGATGGGCGTGTCGGTGAAAGCCCGCATGCTGGGCGTGTCGAGGCGGTCGTCGAGTTCAGGGATGCCGAGGTACTGGAAGGCGATCGCGGGGCCGCCCCGGTCGCGGGCCAGCAGCGCGAGGCCGGCCGCGAGACCGCCGCCGGCGCTCTGGCCGAAGAGGGCGATACGGGCAGGGTCGACACCGAGTTCGGCGGCGTTCTTGGCGACGTGGACCAGCCCGGCGTACGCGTCTTCGAGCCCCGCCGGATAGGGGTGCTCGGGGGCGAGCCGGTATTCGACGGAGAAGACGGCGGCGCCCAGTTCCCGCGCGAGCGTCACGTTGGTGCCGTGGTCGAATTCGACGTTTCCCAGGATGAAGCCGCCGCCGTGGATGTCGTAGACCACCGGCAGCGGGCCTTGGACGCCCTGCGGGCGGTAGCTGCGCAGGACGACGTCGGGCGCGCCCTCCGGCCCGGGTGCCACCAGCTCGGTGACGTCCACGCCAGTGGTGTCCACGTCCGCCAGGGCCGCGGCGATACCGACCGCCATCTCGGCCCGGGCGCCTTCAAGGTCCGAGCAGTCGGCTCTAGGCAGCATGTGCACGACTGCGGCGAGCTCCGGGTCGAACGGGTACGTCGTCATGTCGTCTCCGATCCGACGTACCGCGCCGGCGGTGCCTTGTGGCGCCGCTGCTGCTCGTCACGTCGTTATGGAAACCCTGCCATGGCGTGTACGTACAGGTCACCCGACGGGTGTCGGGGAATACGAGGGCGCGGACCGACACGCGTACACGCGATCGCAGACTGGGCTGGATGGTTGGGACAAGGAGGTCGGCGAGTGGAGACACTGAACAGCCGCAGAACCTTGCGGGTCCTTGATCCGTTCGGCCACCACATCCATCAGGACGTGGTGATCGACGTTGTCGAAGCAAGCTTTGATGTGCTGGTGGACTCTGCTGCGCAATTCGCTGCGGAGGTAAGGCCGGGTCGGCGATGATCGTTGGCGGGGTCGCCTTCCTGTCGTGCGGCCCGGGAGGCGGTACGGATGTCGATGCGCCCGGTGGGGCTGCCGGAGATCCCGGAACAGACCGTGATGGTGGCCCGGGCGGCGTTCCCGAAGGGGAGTCTGGCGATACGGGTGCGGGATCGCCTGGCGGAGGTCTTCACTGATGAGCCGTTCACGGAGGCGTTCGGGGTGCGGGGTGCTCCGGGCCTGTCACCTGGGGCGTTGTCGCTGGTGACGGTGTTGCAGTTCGCGGAGGGCCTGACGGATCGGCAGGCCGCGGCGATGGCGGTGCGGGCGATCGACTGGAAGTACGCGCTCGGTGCGGATCTGACGGATACCGGTTTCGATGCCAACGTGCTGTCCAGGTTCCGGGCCCGGCTCGCGGACAACGGTATGGAGCGGGTGGTCTTCGACCGGCTCCTTGAGCACTGCAAGGACGCCGGCCTGGTGGCGGCCGGGGGCAAGCAGCGCACGGATTCCACCCATGTGATCAGTGCGGTGCGGGACTTGAACCGTCTGGAGCTGGCAGGGGAGAGCGTGCGGGCGGCCCTGGAGGCCCTCGCGGTCGCGGCAGCGGCCTGGCTGGCCGGACACATCGACGTGACGGAGTTCGCTGAGCGGTACGGGCCGCGGGTCGACAGCTGGCGCATGCCGCCCTCGCAGACAACGTCTCGCCCAGGTCTTCGGGCAGGATGCCCTCGCCCTGTGCCGGGCGGCCTGGGCCGGGGACGCTCCGGCCTGGATTCGCGAGATCGAGGCCGTGGGCTTGTTGCGGCAGGTCCTCGTGCAGACCTACATCGTGCGGACCGATGCCCGGGGACGGCAGGTGATCAGGAAGCGGGACGCCGACGACGGCGTCCCGCCAGGCCAACTCCGCCTGGCCTCCCCCTACGACCGTGACGCACGCTGGGCGGCCAAGGGCGACGACCTGTTCTGGATGGGCTACAAGATCCATCTCACGGAAGCCTGCACCACCCTCGCCGACGTCGACGCCGACGCGGGGACAGGGGTGATTCCGAATCTGATCACCGACGTGCGCACCACCGACGCGACCGTGCCGGATGTGAAGGCGACCGTCCCGATTCAGCGCAAGCTCGCCGAGCACGGAGTGCAGCCCGCCTAGCACTACCTCGACTCCGGCTACCCGTCGGCCGACCTGATCACCAAGGCCCTGAAACAGGGCATCCGCATGGTCACCCCGGTCCTCCAGGACCACTCTGACCAGGCCAAGGCCGCCGAAGGCTTCGACAAGAACGCCTTCACCATCAACTGGAAGACCCGCCAGGTCCGCTGCCCCGCCGGAAAGACCAGCTTCCACTGGAACCCGGTCAAACAGCACGGCAAAGACGCGATCGTCATCACCTTCAGCGTCCTGACCTGCCGCAACTGCCCTCTCCAGAAGCAGTGCACCACCTCGAAGACCGGGCGCCGCATGCTCACTCTGCGTCCCGAGGAACTCCACGAGAACCTCGCCCAGGCCCGCGCCGAACAGAAGACCGACACCTGGAAGAACAAGTACGCCCTGCGCGCCGGCGTCGAGGGCACCATCAACCAGGCCCTCGACATCACCGGCATCCGCCGGGCCCGCTACCGCGGCCTGCCGAAAGTCCGCCTCCAACACGCCTTCTCCGCCACCGCACTCAACGTGATCAGACTCGACGCCCACTGGACCACAGGCCCCCTCGACCGTCCCCGCCACAGCAGGCTCGAACGACTCAGCTACAGACTCTCCGCCTGAACGAATTGCGCAGCAGAGTCGCCAAGTTCCCCAAAGCCGCCGCCCACTTGGACGCAGCCCAGCACGAGCTGCTGGCGTTCATTGCGTTCCCGCGCGAGATCTGGCGGCAGATCTGGTCGAACAACCCGCAGGAACGGCTGAACAAGAAGATCCGCCGCCGCACCGACGTCGTCGGGATCTTCCCCGACCGCACCGCCCTGATCCGGCTGGTCGGCGCGGTGCTGGCCGAACAGAACGACGAATGGACCGAAGCACGCCGCTACATGGGACTCGACCTGCTGGCCAAGGCCCGCCTCCACCCGATCGAGTCAGAAACCGACGAGACCGCCCTGCCCACCGAACTCACCGCATAGCCTCAAAACGAGATCACCGAGTGGCCGTCAATACGCCACTCCAGCGGACGTGACCCCAGTGGGCAGAGCCCGGGGTGGCGCGTTCGCAGTTCTTCTTAGTGCTCTGTCGCCGTCAGCAGAGGGCCGCAGCGGCAACCGTCAGGGCGGTGCGGGCGGTCTTCTGCTTGAGCGGGAAGAGCCGGGTGGCGTGCCAGCAGCCATGCCTGCTTGCGAATCACGACCCGTAACCCGCGGCCGGGCGGCGGACTTAGCTCAGTCACGAACGTGACCAAGACGGATCCCGGCCCGCCAACTATCGCCCTCAAGATCCGCCAACCAGCTCCCTCCACCTGCCGGCGACCTGCACCGAAGAGAGCATCACCCGCCAACTACGATCCTCGGTCACACTGTTCACCATCATCGTCCTGGGCGAGGCGATCGCGGCTGCGACGGTCGCCGTGAAGTCGGGGGTGCGGGAGAGTGACGCGCTGGCCGATCTGCTGCCGATCGCGGCGGGCGGGCTGCTGATCGTGTTCTCCGCCTGGTGGATCTACTTCGCCGTCCCGATCCACGGGCGGCTGCGTTCCAGCGGGCAGGCGTTCCTGTGGGGCTACGGGCACTATCTGATCTTCGCGTCGGCCGCGGCGATCGGCGCGGGCCTGGAGGTCGCGGTCGAGCAGGCGATCGGCGAGGCGCACATCTCCACGCCGGCCGCGTCGGCCGCCGTGACCGTGCCGGCAGCGCTCTACCTGGTCACCGTCTGGGCCCTGCACTCGCGTCACTTCAAAGTCGGCGTCGCCGAGCAACTCGTCCTGCCGTGCGCGGCGTTGCTGGTGATCGCGTGCACGTTCCTGGGCGACTGGGCGGTGCTCGCGGCGGGACTCGTGTCGGCGCTCGCGGTGGCGGCCGGGGTGACACTGACCGCCCGGACGGCCGCCGGGGAACACCGGGCGAAAGACGCGGAGGCGACAGAGGCGGCGGAGACGGCGGAGACGGCGGAGACGGCGGAGACGGCGGAGACGGCGGAGACGGCGGAGACGGCGGAGACGGCGGAGACGGCGGAGGAAGCCTGAGGGCGTGCAGGATGGCGGCCGCTCTGGACAACACTGGGGAGCATGACAGTTGACGCTCTGACAGATGTCGCCGGCCTGCGGGTGGGGCACGCGACGCGTACCGGCGACGGGTGGCTCACCGGGACGACGGTCGTGCTCGCACCGGAGGGCGGAGCCGTGGCCGCCGTGGACGTGCGGGGTGGCGGACCCGGCACCAAGGAGACCGACGCCCTGGATCCGCGCAACGTCGTGCGAGGTGTCGAGGCGGTGGTGCTGACGGGCGGCAGCGCGTACGGGCTGGACGCGGCGTCGGGGGTGATGGCCTGGCTGGAGGAGCGGGGGCGCGGGGTGCGGGTGGGGCCCGGTCCCGGGCACGTCGTGCCGGTGGTGCCCGCCGCCTGTGTCTTCGACCTGGGCCGGGGTGGCGACTTCCGGGCCCGGCCGGACGCGGCCACCGGTCGGGCGGCCGTCGAGGCGGCGGCGGCGAGCGAGCCGGGCGCGCCCGTGCCTCAGGGGTGTGTGGGCGCGGGTACGGGGGCCGTGATCGGGCACCTCAAGGGCGGTGTCGGCACCGCGAGCACCGTGCTGGCGTCGGGGATCACGGTGGCGGCGCTGGTGGTGGCCAACGCGGCGGGGTCCTCGGTGGATCCGGAGACGGGGGTGCTGTACGGGGAGTTGTTCGAGGGGCGGCGGGTCGACTATCCGTCTGCCGGTGTGCAGGAGGCGGCGCGGCGGCGGCTGGCGGAGGTCGCCGCCGAGGCTCCCCTGCCGCCGCTGAACACCACGCTCGCGGTGGTCGCGACGGACGCGGTGCTGTCGAAGGCGCAGGCCCAGAAGGTGGCCGGCACGGCGCACGACGGCATCGCGCGTGCCGTACGGCCGGTGCATCTGCTCAATGACGGAGACACGGTGTTCGCGTTGGCGACAGGGGCGCGTGCGCTGGACGAGGACAACCCTCTCGCGCTGAACGAGATCCTCGCGGCGGGCGCGGACCTGGTGACGCGGGCGATCGTCCGGGCGGTACGGGCGGCGGGGCCCGTGGCGGGGCCGGGCGGGCGGTGGCCGTCGTACGGGGAGCTGTACGGGAAGCGATAGGGGAACCGGACGGGGGCGGTGACGCCGGTGATGCGGCACGTCTCCTTCTCGGTTGAGCCGTGATTGTCGCGGTTCTGTCACGCGATGGGTGCGAGCCCGGTCGGCGGGAACCCGCGCTGCCGGTGTCGCCCTCCTTCTTCACGCAAGGGGAGCGGATCACCCAAACAGCGCGAACAACCCGAACAGCCCGAACAGCCCGGCCACACCGGACACGCCGGACACGCCGGATCACACAAACCTGGAGCAGCCCGTGACAACGCCGAACACAACAGCTCGGCGCGTACTGGGAGCCTGTGCCGCCCTGATGGTCGGCACCCTGGCCCTCACCGCGTGCAGTGGCGGCACCAGCGGAGGCGACGACGGCAAGGGCGGCAGCGGCTCCGACACGAAGCCGGGCGCGCGGATCGACATCTCCGCGAAGAACGGCTCGACGGGCGCGTCGATCAACACGACCGGTGTGAAGGTCAGCGGTGGCACGCTGACCGATGTGAAGATGACCGTCGCGGAGACGGGAGCGGCCGTGGCGGGGGCGATATCCGCCGACGGGCGCAGCTGGCAGCCGGCGGAGCAGCTGGAGCGTGGGACGCGGTACCGAATAGCGGCGGCCGCGAAGGGCTCCGACGGGCGGGCCGGTTCCGCCGACTCGACGTTCACCACGGTCACCAAGGCGAACAGCTTCCTCGGGACGTACACGCCGGACGACGGGACGACGGTCGGCGTGGGGATGCCGGTGTCGTTCACGTTCGACAAGGCCATCACCGACCAGGCCGCCGTGCGGTCGCACATCACGGTGACGTCGAGCAGCGGGCAGCAGGTGGTCGGGCACTGGTTCGGCGCGCAGCGGCTCGACTTCCGGCCCGAGGAGTACTGGAAGGCCGGTTCCAAGGTCACGATGAAGATCGACCTGGACGGGGTGAAGGGCGCCAACGGCGCGGTCGGGGTGCAGAAGAAGACCGTGAGCTTCACGATCGGGCGCTCGCAGGTGTCCACGGTGGACGTCAACACGCAGACCATGACGGTCGTACGGGACGGGCAGACCGTCAAGAGCGTCCCGATCTCGGCCGGCAGCCCGGAGTTCAGCACGTACAACGGGCAGATGGTGATCTCCGAGAAGCTGAAGGAGACGCGGATGGACAGCCGTACGGTCGATCTGGCCAACGCGTACGACATCAAGGACGTCCCGAACGCGATGCGGCTGACCACGTCGGGGACCTTCGTCCACGGCAACTACTGGTACAAGAAGGGCAACCCGCCCTTCGGGAACACGGGCACCAGCCACGGGTGCGTGGGGCTGCGGGACGTGCAGGGGGCGCAGGGGGACACGCCCGCCAAGTGGTTCTTCGACAGCTCGATGATCGGGGACGTCGTCGTCGTCAAGAACTCCCCCGACAAGCAGGTCGCGCCGGACAACGGTCTCAACGGCTGGAACATGCCGTGGAGCGAGTGGACGGCCGGGGCGGCTTCCTGAAGCGGCCTGGCGCCGCCCGACGCTGCCCGACTAGGCTGAAGTACCTTTTGATCAGGGCGCGTTGACGGAATTATTGACGGTTTTCCGGGCCGTGCGGGAATTTTTCGCACGGCCCGGGCGTCTTCCGGACGTAGGTTTTCTCGGTTCCCGGGCATGATGTCCGACCGAGGGGCTACGGTATGCACCCACAAGGTGACATGCAGCAACGCCGGGAGAAGCCTTGAGCGTTCCGTACGAGACGGCAGCGTACGAACCACCCGAGTCGCCCGAGTCTCCGGAGGAGCATCTCGAGCGGCTCCTGGGCCGTGCGCTGAACTCCTTCGAACTGCCCGACGAGACGATACGGCAGCTCGACTGCGCGCTGGCGCACGACAGTTCGCTGCACTCCGCGCACCACAGCGCGGGGCTGCACCGCGAGACGTACCGCCACACCTGGCTGCTCGCCGACGGTTCGGCGCTCACCCTGTGGGAGCTGGTGCACAACACGGCGCCCGGCGCGGGTCCGCAGGCCGAGGTGTACGTCGACGAGGAGGAGCTGCGCGCCGCCACGGCCCGGCTCCCGCTGCCCGCGGACGCCCCGGACTTCGAGCTGCCGGTGACGGTGCAGCTCGCGCCGGTCCTCGAGCCGGGGCACAGTTACGTTCCCGACGAGTCGGCGGACCACGCGCGCAGGTTACTCAGGCGGGCGGAGAACGCGGACCGGCCGGGGGTCGAGGTCGCCGAACTGCTGGGTACGGCGTTCGCGCACCAGATCATCCAGGCGTTCGGGCGGCCGTGCCGCGCGGGCCGGGCCGGTCTCGGGTTCTCGCTCTACGAGCACGCCTTCCTGCTGCCGGGCGGCAAGGAGATCTCCCTGTGGGAGGTCGAGCACACGGCCACGCCCGACGGCCGGCACATGTGCGAGGTGTATCCGACGGAGGACGGGGCGCGGGAGGCGATGGAGCGCCGGGCGGCGCGGACGTCGTAGCCCGGCCGGACACGCCAACACCTCGGTGGACAGGCCCACCGAGGTGTTGGCGTGTTCGTCGCTCCGTTTACGCGGCCACCGGCTCCTTCTTCTCCACCGAGGTGGCCGTCGCGCCCTCGGCCGACTCCGCCGCCGGGGTGCCCGGCGCCGGCTTGCGCATGCTCTTGAGGGTGATCACCAGGGCCGCGGTGACGCAGGTGCCGGCCGCGATGGCGATCAGGTAGAGGAACGGGCTGCCGATCAGCGGGACCACGAAGATGCCGCCGTGCGGGGCGCGCAGCGTGGCGCCGAAGGCCATCGACAGTGCGCCGGTGACCGCGCCGCCCGCCATCGAGGCCGGGATGACACGCAGCGGGTCCGCCGCCGCGAACGGGATCGCGCCCTCGGAGATGAAGGAGGCGCCCAGTACCCAGGCGGCCTTGCCGTTCTCGCGCTCGGCCGGGGTGAAGAGCTTTTTGCGGACGACGGTGGCCAGCGCCATGCCCAGCGGCGGGACCATGCCCGCGGCCATCACGGCGGCCATGACCTTCATCGCGGAGTCGCTGGGGTCCTGGACGGCGATTCCGGCGGTGGCGAAGGCGTACGCGACCTTGTTGACGGGCCCGCCGAGGTCGAAGCACATCATCAGGCCGAGCAGGATGCCCAGCAGCACGGCGTTGGTGCCGGAGAGCCCGGACAGCCAGTCCGTCATGCCCTTCTGGGCCTCGGCGATGGGCTTGCCGACGACGACGAACATCAGGAAGCCGACGATCAGCGAGGAGATCAGCGGGATCACCACGACCGGCATGATGCCGCGCAGCACCGGCGGGATCTTGATCTTCTGGATCGCCAGGACGACGCCACCGGCCAGCAGACCGGCGACCAGACCGCCCAGGAAGCCGGCCGCGATGTTCGAGGCGATCATGCCGCCGACGAACCCGGGGACGAGACCGGGCCGGTCCGCCATGCCGTAGGCGATGTAGCCGGCGAGGACCGGGATGAGGAACCCGAAGGCGACCCCGCCGATCTGGAACAGCAGCGCGCCCCAGCTGTCGACCTGGGTCCAGGAGAAGTGCTCCATGACCGAGGGCGCCTTGTTGATCTCCCAGCCGCCGATCGCGAACCCGAGGGCGAGCAGCAGACCGCCGGCGGCGACGAACGGGACCATGTAACTCACGCCGGTCATCAGCCACTTGCGCAGCTTGGTGCCGTAGCTGTCGCCGGAGTCGCCGGCCCGCTCGACGGGCGTACCGCCGCCGCTCTGGGCGCTCGCGGTGACTTCGCCGCGCTCGGCCTTGCCGCGTACGTCGACGATGAGCTGGGCGGGCTTGTTGATGCCGGCCTTGACACCGACGTCGACGGTCGGCTTCCCGGCGAAGCGTTCCTTCTCCCGTACGGGCACGTCGTGGGCGAAGATCACGCCGTCCGCGTCGGCGATGAGCGCCGGGTCGAGGCGGGTGAACCCGGCCGAGCCCTGCGTCTCGACGACGAGCTCGACGCCCGCCTCACGGCCCGCGTTCTCCAGCGACTCGGCCGCCATGTACGTGTGTGCGATACCGGTCGGGCAGGAGGTGACGGCGACGATACGGAACGGCCGCCCGCCGCCGACGTCAGCCGTGTCTGTGTCTGTGTCCGTGTCTGTGCCCGCGGCGGCTTCGGCGGAGGCCGCCGCCGAAACCGCCGCGGAGTCTTCGGTGCCCGCGGCCGGGGGCTCGTCGCCGCGGATCAGGGCGGCGGCGGCCGCCGCGTCGCCCACCGACCGCAGCGCCGCCGTGAACTCGTCGTTCATCAGCTGCCGGGCCAGCGACGAGAGGATCGTCAGATGGGCGTCGTCGGCGCCCGCCGGGGCGGCGATCAGGAAGATCAGGTCGGCGGGGCCGTCCGCCGCGCCGAAGTCGATCCCGGCGGCGCTGCGCCCGAAGGCGAGCGTCGGCTCGGTCACGTGTGCGCTTCGGCAGTGCGGGATGCCGATACCGCCGTCGAGACCGGTCGGCATCTGCGCCTCGCGGGCGGCCACGTCGGCGAGGAAGCCGTCGAGGTCGGTCACCCGCCCCTTCGCCACCATGCGCTCGGCGAGGGCACGGGCCGCCGCGTCCTTGGTCTGGGCGGACAGGTCGAGGTCGACCAGGTCCGCGGTGATCATCTCGCTCATCGCGGGCTCCTTCGCACGCATATCGCCCGGGAAGTGGGGTGGGCGGGGCTGGGGACGGGGGTGGGGTGGGCACTGCGGGGGGTGCGGGTACTACGGGGGGTGGGGTGGGGGCTCGGGGGAACGGCGGCGGCTGCTGCGGCTGCGGCAGGGCCGGGGAAACCCCGTCGCGTCAGGGCCGGTTCAGGGGGGACACGGGGCGGGGAGCCCACAACTCGGGTTCCCGGGCAGGCGCTCATGACACCGGCTCCCTCAGTGCGCGGTCCACGGGGACCTCGGCCGTCACCCTCACCGCGGGCAGGTCGAGGTCGGAGGGGGTCGGCATCACGCTGCCGGGGAGTTGGACCGCGGCGGCGCCGTGGGCGACCGCTGAGGCGAGGGCCTCGGGGCCGCTGCCGCCGGCGATCAGGAAACCGGCGAGCGAGGAGTCGCCGGCGCCCACATTGCTGCGTACCGTGTCGACGCGCGCGCTGGCGAACCAGGTGCCGGAGCCGTTGACGAGGAGTTGTCCGTCGGCGCCGAGGCTGGCGAGGACGGCGCCCGCGCCGAGTTCGCGCAGTTCCTCGGCAGCCTTGACCGCGTCGCCGATGGTGGCGAGGGGGCGCCCGACCGCTTCCGCCAGTTCCTCGGCGTTCGGCTTGACGACGTCCGGACGCTCACGCAGCGCTGCCAGCAGGGCCGGGCCCGAGGTGTCGAGGGCGATCCGGGCGCCCGCGGCGTGCGTACGGGCGACGAGGTCGGCGTACCAGGAGGGCGCGAGACCGCGTGGCAGGCTGCCGCAGCAGGCGATCCAGTCGGCGTCGGCCGACTGCCCGCGCACGGTCTCCAGGAGCAACTCCTGTTCCGCGAGGGACAGTTCGGGGCCGGGTGCGTTGATCTTCGTCAGGACGCCGTCGGATTCGGCGAGGGCGATGTTGGACCGGGTCGCGCCCGCGACCGGTACCGGCGCGACCTCGATGCCCTGGGCGTCGAGCAGCGCGGCGACGAGCGCGCCGGGCGCGCCGCCCAGCGGCAGCACGGCCACGGTGCGCCGGCCGGCGGCGGCGACGGCCCGTGAGACGTTGACGCCCTTGCCGCCCGGGTCCACGCGTTCGCCGGTGGCCCGGATGACCTCACCGCGGTCGAGGGACGGAACCTCGTACGTACGGTCGAGGGACGGGTTGGGGGTGACGGTGAGGATCATGCGCACTCGTTTCCAGACATGGAGCACTTCCGTGCCGCTCTAGACATGGAGCACTTCCGTGCCGCCGCGTTCCAGGTCGGCGCCGTCCTCGGGGCTCAGCCCGCTGTCGGTGATCAGCAGGTCCACGTCGGCCAGGTCCCCGAAGCGGGCGAAGTGTTCCTCGCCGTGCTTCGTCGAGTCGGCCAGGAGCACCACTCGGCGGGCGGCGGCCACGGCGGCTCGTTTCACGGCGGCCTCGGCGAGGTCGGGCGTGGTCAGCCCGTACTCGGCGGAGAAGCCGTTGGCGGCCACGAACAGGACGTCGGCGCGGATCTCGCCGTACGCCCGCAGCGCCCAGGCGTCCACGGCGGCGCGCGTGCGGTGCCGGACGCGCCCTCCGACGAGGTGCAGCTGGATGCCGGGGTGGTCGGCGAGCCGGGCCGCGATCGGGAGGCTGTGGGTGACGACGGTGAGCGTCGCCTCCAGCGGGATGGCGGCGGCGAGGCGCGCGACCGTCGAGCCGGCGTCGAGGATCACGGTGCCCTCGGTGGGCAGCTCCGCGAGGGCGGCCTTGGCGATGCGGTCCTTCTCGTCGGCGTAGGTCGACTCGCGCTCGGTCAGGTCGGGCTCGAAGCCGAGGCGACCGGCCGGTATGGCCCCGCCGTGCACCCGTCGCAGCAGGCCCGCGCGATCCAGGGCCTTCAGGTCCCGCCGGACGGTCTCCGCGGTGACCTGGAACTGCTCGGCCAGGGACAGCACGTCCACCCGACCGCCGTCACGGGCGAGCCGCAGGATCTCCTGCTGCCGCTCCGGTGCGTACATGTCCGTTTGCCTCCGTTCGATGCCCGAACTTGTTGATTCGCTCGGAGACTACGCCCGTATTTCCGGAAAGTAAACAGGTTCGGGCAGATTCAGGCACGAAGTGGACACAAACGGATGCCCGCCACCCCGGATCCCTCCGGAGTGACGGGCGCTTTCTCCACCGTCCCGCGCACCATCCCGCGCGCGGTCGCGCTCAGTGCACGAGCTGCGGCTCCCGCTCCTGCTCGACTCCCTCTTCCGCCGCCTGCTCGGCCCCCACCACCGGCTGCTTCGGCAGGGCGAACATCACCACGAAGATCACGCCCATCAGCCCGGCCACCCAACCCAGCGCGTGCTGGAACGCGTGCACGAACTCCGGGCCCACCTCGCTCGCCGCGAGCCGGTCCCCCATCGCGCCGAAGAACACCACCGACACCAGCCCGAGTCCGAGCGCGTTGCCCATCTGCTGCACGGTGTTGATGAGCCCGGACGCCGACCCGGCGTGCTCCTTCGGCACCTCCGACAGCACCACGTCCGTCAGCGGGGCGACGATCAGGCCCATGCCGGCGCCCATGACGACCAGCGGGAGCGCCATCTGCCAGGAGGCGATGGACAGGCCGTACCGTCCGGCCTCCCAGATGTAGATCAGCACCCCGAGGCCCATCACCAGGGCACCCGCCTGGAGCACCTTGCGGCCGAAGCGCGGAACCAGTGTCTGCACGGACATTCCGGCAGCCACCGACACGGCGATCGAGAAGGGCACCCCGGTCAGCCCGGCCCGCAGGGCGCTCCAGCCGAGCCCGATCTGCATGTACAGCGTCCAGACCAGGAAGAAGATGCCGAGGCCCACCCCGAAGACGGTCTGCACGGCGATGCCCGCGGCGAAGCTCTTCACCTTGAACAGCGACAGCTCGATCAGCGGCGAACCGTCGATCCGCGTCTTGCGCCGCTCGTACGCCAACAGCGCCCCGAAGACGCCGAGCGCGCCGGCCATCGTCAGGTACCCCCACAGCGGCCAGCCCAGCTCGCGCCCGCGCGTCAGCGGGTAGAGCAGCATCAGCAGGCCCAGCGTCACGAGGGCGACGCCGACCAGGTCCAGCTTGAGGGCCCTGGGTGCCTTGGACTCCGTGATGAAGCGGTGGCCGAGGAGCAGTCCCGCGATGCCGACCGGCAGGTTGATCAGGAAGATGGGCCGCCAGCCGAGGCCGAACAGGTCCCACTCCGTGAGCAGTGCGCCCAGCAGCGGACCGGTCACGGCGCCCAGGCCCACGACCGCGCCGAAGAGCCCGAACACCTTGCCGCGCTCGTGCGCCGGGAAGGTCGCGTGGACGATCGACAGGACCTGCGGCACCATCATCGCCGCCATGCCGCCCTGGAGGATGCGGGAGGCGACCAGCATCTCCGGGTTGGCGGCGAAGCCGCAGAGGGCGGAGGCGAGGGTGAAGCCGCCGATGCCGACGAGGAACAGCCGCTTGCGGCCGTGGATGTCGCCGAGCCGCCCGCCGGTGACGAGGCCGGCGGCGAAGGCGAGCGCGTATCCGGCGGTGATCCACTGGATCTGGCTGAAGGAGGCGCCGGCCTCGCGCTGGATCGACGGGATCGCGACGTTGACGATCGTGACGTCGACGAGGTCCATGAAGGCCGCGGTCATCACGATGGCGAGGGCGAACCAGCGCCGCCTGTCAGGTACGGAATGTGGTACGGGATCTGCTACGGGAGTCGGTGTTCCGGTGGAGTGCATGACCTCAGGCTAGGACTCCATTAGGTCAGATCGTGTCCTAATGGTGCGGCATCCTCGAACCCATGACGACGGACACACCGGCCCGGCTCCTCCAGCTCCTCTCCCTCCTCCAGACGCCCCGCGAATGGCCCGGCGGCGAGCTCGCCGACCGGCTGCGGGTGTCGCGGCGTACCGTCCGGCGGGACATCGACCGGCTGCGTGAACTCGGGTATCCCGTGCAGGCGAGCAAGGGTTCCGACGGCGGATACCGGCTGGTCGCCGGCAAGGCGCTGCCCCCGCTGGTGCTCGACGACGAGGAGGCGGTGGCGATCGTGGTCGGGCTGCGGGCCGGCGCCGGGCACGCGGTCGAGGGGCTCGACGAGGCGTCCGTACGGGCGCTGGCCAAGCTGGAGCAGGTCCTGCCGTCCCGGCTACGTCGGCGCGTCTCCACGCTCCAGGCCGCCACCACCCCGCTGACCAGCGGGGACGGCGCGGTCATCGCCCCCGAGACACTGACCGTGATGGCCTCGGCGGTGGCCGGCCAGGAGCGGCTGCGGTTCGCCTACCGCGCCAAGGACGGCACCCCCACCAAGCGCCTGACCGAGCCCCACCGGCTCGTGTCGACCGGCCGCCGCTGGTATCTCGTGGCCTACGACCTCGATCGTGCCGACTGGCGCACCTTCCGCGTCGACCGGGTCGCCGACCCCTTCGCTACGGGCGCCCGCTTCACCCCGCGCGAGCTGCCGACGGGCGACGCGGCAGAGTATCTACGCCGCTCGATGTACGTACGGCAGGAGGCCTACGTGTTCGAGGTGACGTTCGCCGCCCCGGCCGCGTATGTCGCCGCCCGCGTCCCGGCCTGGCTCGGCACCCCCGAGCCCGTCGACGAACACAGCTGCCGCATCCGTTCCTCGGTCGGCGACGCGGTGGAGTCGCTGGCGGTACGGCTGGCGACGGTCGACTGCGAGTTCACGGTCCGAGAGCCGGCCGAACTGGTCGAGCGGGTACGGGAGTTGGGGGCCCGGATGACCCGGGCGGCGGCGGGCGGCTGACCGACACGCCCTAGCTCGCGGCGCTCCATGGGAAGTCCCGCAGCGTCCCCAGGTTGCGTACCGCCAGTGCCGCCGGGCCGGTCGGGCCGTCGGCCGGGGTGTCCCCGGCCGCCCAGGTCTCGAAGGCGACGCGTACGGCGGCACTGGCGACGGCGGCAGTGAAGCGGGTCTCGGGTGAGCCGGCCGGGCCCGCGCCCCGGGAGGCCAGTGCCTGGGTCAGCGCGTGTTCCGACGCACGGCACCGTTCGGCCCACACCCGCAGCAGGGCCGGGCTCTCCTGCGCCAGCCGGAGCAGGGTGCGCGCCCGGTCCAGGGCGCCCGGTGACACAGCCGCGCCGGGCGTCAGCACATGCCGGGCCGCGTGCTCCAGGGCCTGCGGCACGGACAGTTCGGCCGGGGCCTCGCGCACCGCATGGGCCCAGCGTTCCGTGCCCGTGCCGAACAGGGGGCCGATGGCCTCTTCCTTGGTGGCGAAGTAACGGTAGAAGGTGCGCGGCGCGACGCCTGCCGCCTGGGCGATGTCCTCGGCGCGGGTGGCCCGCAGCCCGTGGGTCACGAAGAGCCGCCCCGCCACCCGGGCGATCTCCATGCGCGTCGCGTACTTACGCCGTTCGGTGAGCGAACCGGAAGGAGCGGAAGAAGCGGAGGGAGCGGAAGGAGCGGAGGGGCCGGGGGAACTTGGGTGGGACACGGACGCCACGTTATGCCGCTGTGGCACAATCTGCCATTCGGGCGGGCCACCCCGGCGTTCAGGTACGGGGTGCCCCGCCCCTGACGTGAACGGGAAGCGGAACGGCGGCCGAGCAGCGGCGGAGGGGCAGCCCACGGCGACGCCGGACGCGGACCGGAGGGCAAAAGTGAGCCGGGCCCCGGCACCTGGGGGGGGTTAGGTGCCGAAGCCCGGCTGGGAAGGTCCCGACGCGGGGGGGGGTTGCGTCGGGACTTGGCTCCAGGGGATCCGAGGCGTCTCCGCCCGGACCCGTGTCCTGGGCCCTGAGGTCTTGTGCCCCGGGCCCGATGGTTTAAGCAGCCTGACACCGCAATCTTTGCGCGGCCTTCCGCCACCCCGCGCACGCGGCTCCAAACAGTCGTACGCCTCCCGGCGCGCGAAACACCCAAACGCGCCCCCAGTACCGATTCCGGTACGTCTGCCGGGCGCCCCCGGCAGGGGTGCGGGAGCGGTGTGTGGAACTACGCCGCCGCGTCGAACCCGGTGTCCCGCGCCAGCTTCTTCAGCTCCAGCAGCGCGTGCTTCTCGATCTGCCGGATCCGCTCACGGGTCAGCCCGTGCTCCTTGCCGACCTCCGTCAGCGTGCGTTCCCGGCCGTCGACGATGCCGTACCGCATCTTGATGATGGAAGCCGTGCGCTGGTCGAGGCGGCCGATCAGGTCGTCCAGTTCCTCGCTGCGCAGAAGGGTCAGCACGGACTGCTCCGGCGACACCGCCGACGTGTCCTCGAGAAGGTCACCGAACTGGGTGTCCCCGTCGTCGTCCACCGACATGTTCAGGGAGACCGGGTCGCGGGCCCAGTCCAGGACGTCGATCACCCGCGCCGCGTTCGTGTCCAGCTCGGCGGCGATCTCCGCTGGTTCCGGGTCCCGCCCGTTCTTGCGGTTGAACTCGCGCTGCACGCGCCTGATCCGGCCCAGTTCCTCGACCAGGTGGACAGGGAGGCGGATCGTACGCGACTGGTCCGCTATGGAACGGGTGATGGCCTGCCGGATCCACCAGGTCGCGTACGTCGAGAACTTGAAGCCCTTGCGGTAGTCGAACTTCTCGACCGCGCGCACCAGGCCGGCGTTGCCCTCCTGGATCAGGTCGAGAAGGGGCAGGCCGCTGCGGGGGTAGCGGCGCGCCACGGCGACGACCAGTCGCAGGTTGGAGCGGATGAAGACGTCCTTGGCCCGCTCGCTCTCGGCGACGAGCGCCTCCAGCTCCTGGACGGTGGCGTCCGCCTTCGCTTCGGTCTCGCCGTCGAGGATCTGGCGTGCGAACACACCGGCTTCGATGGCCTGCGACAGCTCGACCTCCTTCGCGGCGTCGAGCAACGGGGTTCGCGCTATCTCGTCCAAGTACATGCCGACCAGGTCGCGGTCGGCGATCTCGCCGCCATGGGCGCGAACACTGCGTGCGCCGCCGACGGTCCCGCCGGTGGCGGAAGACGTACGACGGGCGACGGCACGGGTTGCCATGCGTGCTCCCTTGCGAATGGGGGTCCCCCCGCTCGAGCGAAGTCGAGAGTGGGGGAGGGTCAGCGGGTGGTCGTTGATGTCCCTGTTGGTCTGTGAACGCTCAGCACACTCCTCGCGTGCCCGGCATCCGAAGGAAACAACGCCTGGAATCAGGACAGAATTCCCACCCACACCACTATTTTTCTGATCTTGCAGTACCCTGTGCCGCCACACGAGGAGGCGTGATGCTGTCGGAATCCACGGAGGTGCAGGTCAGACCAGGTGTAGAGGCTGACCTCGAAGCCCTCACCGACCTCTACAACCACTACGTGCGCGAGACTCCTACCACTTTCGACACCAAAGTCCTCACACCGGAAGAGCGCCGTCCTTGGCTGCTCTCCTACCCTGAAGACGGCCCGCACCGCCTGTTGGTTGCCACGGACATGAACTCGCGGCGGATTCTGGGGTATGTCACATCCAGTGTCTTCCGGCCGAAGCCGGCGTACGGCACGACCGTGGAGACCACCGTCTACCTCGCCCCGGACGCGGGCGGGCGCGGTATCGGCACCCTGCTCTACACGGCCCTCTTCGAGGCACTGTCCAGCGAGGACGTCCACCGCGCCCTGGCGGGGATCGTCACACCGAACGAAGCGTCCGTGCGGCTGCACGAACGCTTCGGGTTCCACTACGTCGGGACGTACCGGGAGGTGGGCCGCAAGTTCGGCCGTTACTGGGACGTGGCCTGGTACGAAAAGGACCTCTGAGGGCCCTTTCGGCCCCCGGGCGATTGCCCGAAGGGGCCGAGTGCCCGTCCGTGAGGGTCAGCCGAACTGCACCGACCGCTTGGCCATCCCCATCCAGAAGCCGTCGATGACTGACTTCTGGGAGTCCAGCTCGCCGGCCACCTCGGCCGCGCCCATCGTCACGAAGAGCGGAGCGAAGTGCTCGGTGCGCGGGTGGGCGTAGCGGCCCGCGGGAGCCTTGTTCAGGAAGTCCAGCAGGCCGTCCACGTCGCGTGTTTCCAGCGCCCGGTGGCCCCAGTCGTCGAACTCGCTCGACCAGGTCGGCACGCCGGGGCCGGTGTGCCGGAGGGCGGCCAGGTTGTGGGTGAAGAAGCCGGAGCCGACGATCAGCACGCCCTCGTCGCGCAGTGGCGCGAGCTTGCGTCCGATGTCCATCAGTTTCACCGGGTCGAGGGTCGGCATCGAGATCTGCAGGACAGGGATGTCCGCCTCGGGGAACATCTCCACCAGCGGGACGTACGCACCGTGGTCGAGACCGCGGTCCGGGACGTCCTGGACGGGTGTGCCGGGGGCTCGCAGCAGCTTCCGTACGGACTCGGCGAGCTGGGGAGCGCCCGGGGCTGCGTACTCCACCTGGTAGTAGTGCTCGGGGAAGCCCCAGAAGTCGTAGACGAGGGGGATCGTTTCGATGGTGCCGAGGGCGAGCGGCGCCTCTTCCCAGTGGGCGGAGACCATGAGGATCGCCTTGGGACGGGGCAGGTCGGCCGACCAGGCGGCGAGTTCGCCGGGCCAGATCGGGTCGTCGGCCAGCGGAGGGGCACCGTGGCTGAGGTAGAGCGCGGGCATGCGCTCCTGGATGTCGGCGGACATGTCGACTGCTCCCTTCCCGGGGCTCTCTCCGCTTTTGCTTCACGTTCTGCTTCAAGTTCTACGTCAAGTCTGCACCTTGAAGTCTCAAGCTTCTCGCATACTGAAAATACATCGTTTTGGTTTAAATTTCAAGGACGGGGAACGTAGAGTGGAGTACATGAAGACAGCACCTACATCCGGCGAGGAGCCCCGCTGGCTCACCGAGGAGGAGCAGCGCACCTGGCGCGTGTACGTGCACGCCGTCACCCTGCTCGAGGACCATCTCGACCGCCAGCTCCAGCGGGACGCCGGCATGCCGCACGTCTACTACGGCCTGCTCGTCGGCCTCTCCGAGGCTCCGGGCCAGCGGCTGCGGATGACCGAGCTCGCGATGAAGGCGAAGATCACCCGCTCCCGCCTCTCGCACGCCATCGCCCGGCTGGAGAAGAACGGCTGGGTGCGGCGCGAGGACTGCCCTTCGGACAAGCGCGGCCAGTTCGCGGTCCTGACCGAGCAGGGCAAGGAGGTACTGCGGCGCACCGCGCCCGGTCATGTGGGCGCCGTACGCCAGGCGCTGTTCGACCGGATCAGCGACGAGCAGCGCCAGACGCTCCACGATGTCATGGACATCGTCGCCGAGGGCCTTCAGCCGAAGGACGCGAACGCGGATCTGCCCTGGCTCCGCTGAGCGGAGCCAGGGCAGATCCTTGAGCCGTACATCACGAGGTGTCCCCACCCCCCGTGACGTACGGAGTGGCCCGAAGGGGTACGAGGGGTCCCGGTCCCGGAGGAGCGGGGGCCGGGGTCAGTGGGCGGCCACCGGAACCTTCAGCTCCTCCTCAGCGCCCTCGCCGCTGACCGAACTCGTGTCCGGGCGACCGGCGTTGATGAAGGTGAAGGCGATACCGGCGGCGGCGACCAGGATGCCGACGGCGAACCAGATGGCGCTGGTGTACCCCTCGACCATGCCCTTCAGCTGGACCAGCTGCTGCTGGGGGCCGGAGGCCGCGGCGCCGATGTGGTCGGCGACGTAGGAGGTGGTGGCGGAGGCGGCGATCGTGTTCAGCAGAGCCGTACCGATCGCGCCGCCCACCTGCTGCGAGGTGTTGACCATCGCGGAGGCGACACCGGAGTCACGCGGCTCGACGCCCAGCGTGGCCAGGGACATGGCCGGCATGAACGCCGAACCCATGCCGAGGCCGAGCAGCAGCATCGCCGGCAGGAGCAGGGCCGCGTACGAGGAGCCGATCTCCAGCTGGGTCAGCAGCAGCATGCCGAGCGCGGCGACCAGGAAGCCGGGGCCCATCAGCAGCCGCGCCGGGACGCGGGTCATCAGCCGGGCGCCGATCTGCGTGGAGCCCGTGATCATGCCCGCGATCATCGGCAGGAAGGCGAAGCCGGTCTTGACCGGCGAGTAGCCCTTCACGATCTGCAGGTAGTAGGTCAGGAAGAGGAACAGGCCGAACATCGCGATGATCGCGAGGCCGAGCGAGAGGTAGACACCGCCGCGGTTGCGCTCGGTGATGACGCGCAGGGGCAGCAGCGGGGCCTTGACCTTGGACTCGACGAACACGAAGGTCGCGAGGAGCAGCGCCGAGGCGACGAACAGGCCGATCGTCAGGGCGTCGCCCCAGCCCTCGGACTCGGCCCGCGTGAAGCCGTAGACGAGGGAGACCAGACCGAGGGTGGACAGGACGACACCCGGGATGTCGAGCGGCGAGCGGTTGCGGCTGCCGGCCGGCTCACGGATGACGAAGTAGGCGCCGAGGGCGGCGACGATCGCGAACGGGATGTTCACGAAGAACGTCCAGCGCCAGTTCAGGTACTCGGTGAGGAAGCCGCCGAGGATCAGACCCACGGCGCCGCCGCCACCGGCGATCGCACCGTAGATGCCGAACGCCTTGGCGCGTTCCTTGGCGTCGGTGAACATCACCGCGAGCAGGGAGAGCGCGGCGGGCGCCAGCAGCGCGCCGAAGACACCCTGCAGCGCGCGGGAGCCGAGGAGCATCACCTCGTTCTGCGCGGCGCCGCCCAGGGCGGATGCGGCGGCGAAGCCGATCAGACCGGTGACGAAGGTGTTCCTGCGGCCCCAGAGGTCGGCGATCCGGCCGCCGAAGAGCAGCAGTCCGCCGAAGGCCAGGGCGTAGGCCGTGATGACCCACTGCCGGTTTCCGTCGGATATCCCCAGGTCGTGCTGGGCGGAGGGCAGGGCGATGTTCACGATGGTCGCGTCGAGGACGACCATCAGCTGGGCGAGCGCGATGAACGTGAGCGCCTTCCAGCGGTTGGAGTCGGGAGCCGGCGCCTTGGCGGCGGCAGCAGCCTGGGCTGTTTCGGACATGGAGATACCCACTTCGGGACTTCGTGACGGAAAAATGTGTGAGCGGGGACCGGCTCGTCAACGCTGACGGCCGAAAGTCTGTTGGGGAGGGTGACGGGGAAACCGCGGTGAACTAATCGGTGGTGAACCAGGCGGTGGTGAACTAATCGCTCAGGATCGGCGCAGGTCCTCCATCGTCGCGGCCTTGCCGGGCAGTTCGGAGCGGGCCGGGGCCCGCAGACCGTCCAGGAACAGCTGCACGTGGCGGTGGACGAAGCGGTCCATGCCCTCGCACGCCGTACCCGCCGGAGGGCGACTGAGCTGGGACACGGCGACCATCACGTCACCCACACCCACGTCGGTGCGGAGCTGTCCGGCCGCCATGGCGCGCTCCATGATCTCCGCGGTGAGCTCTTCGACCCGCTTCCGCGCGGCCTCCAGGTCCGGGTGGTGCTGGTCGAAGGTGCTGGACATCATCGGGCAGAGCGCGCTGATCCGTTCGTCGGCGGCGACGTGCACGAAGCGCTCCAGCGCCGCGAAGGCGTCGCCGGTCTCCGCGAGCGCGCTCTCCGCCGCCTCGGACGTACGGTCCATGACCGAGCAGACGACCTCGCGTACGAGGGCGTCCCGGTCGGGGAAGTTGCGGTACACCGTGGCGTTGCCGACGCCGGCCCGTCGGGCGACCTCGTCGATCGGCACCTCGGGGCCGAACTCGACGAACATCTCGCGGGCGGCGGTGACGATCCGCTCCCGGTTGCGCAGAGCGTCGGCGCGGGGCCGGGTCACCTTCTGCACGGGGGTCGCGGTCTGCACGGCGTACTCCTTCGGGAAATGTTGCGTGACATCTGGCGTGACATCTGGTGCTGCGATCCGGGGGATCGTTCCCCGTTTCGCTCGGACACCTGACTAAACGGGGAAACGATCCCCGGTTATTTCTCCGCCTGCGGACATTTTATGTGACCTGGGTCACATTTTCTCGCGAGGGCTTCCCACGATCGGTCTCTTCCAGCGCGCGCCCGCGCCGACCTCGACACAGGGTGATCGAAAGAGCGCAGTCCGAGACCGGCGGCTGCCGTGGCGCGAAGGGGCCGTGCATGCAGCAGCCGACCAGCCGTAGTCGGATACGCCCGCCGGGCCCCCTGCGCCCCCGCCGAATGGCCGCCCTCGTGTCGGTGGCCGCACTGACCCTCGCGGTCAGCACCTCGGCCGGCACCGGGGATCTCCGGCCAGGCTCCACGACGGCCGCGGGCTCCGTCCCGCTGGCCCGCTCCGCCTCGCTAGGCCCCTGCCTGATCCGGGGCGGCCTCGGCGTCCAGATGTCCGAGGGTCTGCCCACCCCGACCGGCTACTCCCGGTCCACCGGTACCGTCCGCGCGCTGAACCTGATGATCGACTTCTCCGACGCCCCGGGCCAGGGCAGCGCCCTCGCCCGGCTCGCGGAGTTCTTCCCGCAGACCCGGGACTGGTTCGCCACCAGCTCGTACGGCCGCCTCGACTACCGCCCCGAGGCTCCCGTCGCCGACTGGCTGCGCATGCCGCGGTCCTTCCGTTCGTACGGCATAGAGCGCGGCGCCCCCTTCGACCCCGGCTACCGCCGGCTGGTCCACGACATCGTGGCCACCGCCGACCCGGTGGTCGACTTCCGCGCGTACGACCTGCTGAACGTGCTCGTCACCCCGAACGCGGGCCCCTCCGCCCTGGACACCGTCCTGTCCGTCACCTTCGCCGGCAACCACGAGGCGCCGGTCGCGGACGGGGTGCCCGTCGCCAACGCGTCCTTCGTCTACTCCCGTCAGGACGACGGCTCCGGTTCGTACGACACCACGGGCTACCGCGTCCTCCCCCACGAGAACGGCCATGTGTTCGGGCTGCCCGACCTCTACACCCAGCACGGCGGGGGCGCGGTCGGCCACTGGGACATCATGAGCGAGGACTGGGGAGCCAACAACGACCTGCTGGGCTGGCACAAGTGGAAGCTCGGCTGGCTGGACCCCTCGCAGGTCGGGTGCGCGCGGACGGCCGGGACGACGGAGTACACGCTCACCCCGCTGGCCCGTTCCGGCGGCGCGAAACTCGTGTTCGTGCCCCTTACCTCCCGTACGGGATACGCCGTCGAGCTGCGCACCCGCGAGGGCAACGACGAGACGGTGTGCCGGCCGGGCGTGCTGATCTACCGGGTCGACGCGAACATCGACACCGGCCGCGGCCCGGTCACGGTGTACGACTCCCGCCGGGACAGCGGCGGCTGCACCCGCGCCCCGAACGTCCACGCGGAGCTCTCCGACGCGCCCTTCGCCCCCGGCGAGTCCTTCAAGGACCCCAGATGGGGCATCCGGATCGCGGTCGCGAGCGCGGACCTCGACGGGAACTACCGGGTGACGATCACCCGGCGGTGAGACGGGGACGGGTCGGGGCCGACGGGGACAGGTCGGGACCGACAGGCGTACGGGTGTACAGGCGTACGGGCATTACGGTGTGGCCATGGTCGCCCCCGCCCCGCATGTCACCCCGGTCATGGACGACGCCGTGCCCGCCGAGGCCGTCGCCCCGCTGCTGCGCGGGATCGCCGTGCTGCGGCAACTGACCGACGCGGGAGGGGCGTTGAGCCTCAGCGGGCTGGAGCGCGCGACCGGTCTGGCCCGTTCCACGGTCGACCGGATCACGGCGACGCTCGCCCGCATGGGGTACGTCCGTCTCGACGGCCGGGACGCGATTCTCACCCCTCGGCTGATGGAACTCGGCAACGCCTATCTCGCCGCCCTCCGGCTGCCCGCCCTTCTCGACCGCCACGCGGACGCCCTCGCCGACGAGCTGGACGAGTCGGTGTCGCTCGCGGTCGGCGACCGGGACGGCATCCGGTTCATCCACCAGGCCACCCGCCGCCGCGCGATGTCCCTCAGCTTCCGCATCGGCGACCTCCTCCCTGCCGAACGCACCGCCCCGGGCCCGCTGTTCGCCACCGAGTGGACGCCCACCGACTGGCACCGCTGGCGCGAACGCCGGGCCGCGGACCCGGCCGACGAGGGCTTCCCCGCCGTTCCGCCCCGACCCGCCGACTCGGGCGCCGCCTCGGGCGCCGACTTCGAGGCGTACGTCGAGCGGGCCCGCGTCGACGGCTGGGCACTGGACGACCAGCTGATCGAACCGGGGCTGGTCGCCGTCTCCGTACCCGTACGGAACCCCCGTACGGGCCGGGTGGCCTGTGTCGCGAGCGTCGTCAGCCACACGAGCCGCCGTACGGCGAGTGACCTGCGCGACGACCTGCTGCCACGCCTGCGGGCGACGGTGGCCGCGATGGAGGCCGAACTGCGGGCCGACCTGCGGGTGTTGCCAGCCGCCGAGGTGCCGTCCGCGCCCTCCGGTCTGGCCGCCTGGACCGGGGCGTCGAAGCAGGAACTGGGCCGGGAGTTCATCGAGTCCCTGGCCAGGGGCCTGACGGTGCTGACGGCCTTCGGCGAGGGCCGCGCCGAGCTGACCCTGACGGAGGTCGCGCGGGCGACGGGCCTGGCGAGGGCGACCGCCCGCCGGGCCCTGATCACCTACGAGCACCTGGGGTACGTCGAGACCCACGGCCGCACCTTCGCCCTCACCCCTAGGGTCCTGTCCCTGGGCTTCCCGCCCCTCTCCCGCACGTCCCTGCCCGAGATCGCCTCCCCCCACCTGGCCGAACTCGCGGGCCGCGTCCAGGAGTCGGCGTCACTGGCGGTCCTGTCGACGGACTCGGGGGCGGAGATCCAGTACACGGCGCGGGCGGCGACGAGGCGCATCATGAGCGCCAACATCACGGTCGGCACGCGGCTTCCGGCGTACCCGACGTCGATGGGCCGGGTACTGCTGGCCGACCTGCCGCAGGCAGCGCGGCAGGCACCGGACCTGGCCCCGCTGACCCCGCACACCGTGACGGACCCGGCGGCCTTCGCACGCGTACTGGCCCAGGTGCGGGAGCAGGGATACGCCCTGGTCGACGAGGAGTTGGAGGAGGGGCTGCGGTCGATCGCGGTCCCGGTGCGCGACCGTACGGGACGGGTCGTCGCGGCGGTGAACGTCGCGATGCACACGACCCGGCGCACGGCGGAGCAGTGCGTGGCGGAGGTACTGCCGGAGCTGTACGGGACGGCGTCCCGGATCGAGGGGGAGCTGCGGACGGCGGGGAGGTTCACGCGGGTGGCGTCGGCCTGAGGGATTCAGGGACTCAGGGACTCTTCCCGTAGGAGTTCTTCCGTAGGGGCTCAGCGCCAGTCACCATCTTCATACATAGACATCATCTACATAGGAAGATGAGAGGCGACAGCCGTCCGTCTGGCGGCACGCCGACCGTCGCCGTCCTCACGGTCCGCACGGGCCGCGCGACGATCCTGGCTGGGCCTTCTCCGCACCTCCCGACCTCCTGCGCACAAGGATCCCGATGAGCACGAGTACGAATACGAGTACGAGTACGCGAACGAGCCAGCCGACCGTCGCCGCCCTCTCCGTGTACCCGGTCGCCGGCCGGGACAGCATGGAACTGAATCTCTCCGGCGCCCACGGCCCCTACTTCACGCGCAACATCGTCATCCTCACCGACTCCGAGGGCCGTACGGGACTCGGCGAGGTCCCCGGCGGCGAGAAGATCACGCGGACCCTGCGCGACGCCGAGCCCCTGGTCGTCGGCGCGAAGGTGGGCGACTACCAGCGCGTCCTGCGGGAGATCGGCGCCCGCTTCGCCGACCGTGACTCGGGCGGACGCGGCGCCCAGACCTACGACCTGCGCACCACCGTCCACGCGGTGACAGCGGTCGAGTCGGCCCTCCTCGACCTCCTCGGCCAGCACCTGGACGTACCGGTCGCCGCCCTCCTCGGCGACGGCCAACAGCGGGACTCCGTACGGGTGTTGGGCTACCTCTTCTACGTCGGCGACCCGGACCGTACCGACCTTGACTACGTCCGCGAGCCCGACTCCGACGTCGACTGGTACCGCGTCCGGCACGAGGAGGCCCTGACCCCGGAGGCGATCGTCCGCCAGGCCGAGGCCACCCACGCCCGCTACGGCTTTCGCGACTTCAAGCTCAAGGGCGGGGTCCTGGAAGGCGCCGAGGAGGTCAGGGCCGTACGCGCGCTGAAGGCCCGCTTCCCGGACGCGCGGATCACCCTCGACCCGAACGGCGCGTGGTCGCTGGCCGAGGCGATCGAGCTGTGCGCGCCGCTGAACGGCACGCTCGCCTACGCCGAGGACCCGTGCGGCGCGGAGGGCGGCTACTCGGGGCGCGAGATCCTCGCCGAGTTCCGCCGGGCGACCGGTCTGCCCACGGCGACCAACATGATCGCCACGGACTGGCGGCAACTGACTCACGCCCTCGCCCTCCAGTCGGTCTCCATCCCGCTGGCCGACCCGCACTTCTGGACCATGCGGGGCTCCGTACGCGTGGCCCAGCTGTGCAACGCGATGGGCCTGACCTGGGGCTGCCACTCCAACAACCACTTCGACATCTCGCTGGCCATGGTCACCCACTGCGGCGCGGCGGCCCCGGGCGAGTACAACGCCCTCGACACCCACTGGATCTGGCAGGAGGGCCTGGAACGCCTCACGGTCACTCCGCCCAGGATCGTCGGGGGCGAGATCGCGGTGCCGGACGCGCCGGGGCTGGGGGTCGAGGTGGACATGGAGCGGGTGCTCGCGGCGCACGAGCTGTACCGGGAGAAGGCGCTGGGGGCGCGGGACGACGCGGTCGGGATGCGGTATCTGGTGCGGGGGTGGGAGTTCGACGGGAAGCGGCCGTGTCTGGTGCGGTAGGGCGCCGGGCGCGGCCAGGGCCTGTCCGGCGGATCCCACCGGACAGGCCCTGGCCCCGGTCCCATGAGGGGGCTCAGCGCTTCAGCGTGAAGCCGAAGTCGCCGGAGAGTTTGCCGCTCAGCCGGACTCCGGAGACAAGCTTCCCCTCCACGATCAGTCGCTCGACCTCGGCCCGCGACAGACCGCACCCCTCAGCGATCAGCCGCACCGGCCGGACGGGTATCCGTGCCGCGAAACGGACCGAGACGTCGGCCTTCTCGCGGTCCGGCTGCCACGATCGGCCGGTGTCGAGACGCCACGCGGCGTCCCAGTCGAGGGCGATGCGATTACGGCGCCGCAACACCGGATCCTGGAGCAACTCGGCTGCCAGACCAGGGTCGTTGTCATGCATCCGGTCCAGCAGCTCGGGACGTACGGAGCGCACGTTCGTCCGCTCCAGGACCGTGAGCTTCGTCGTCTCCCCGCACGCTGTACAGAGCGCGAGGAGCCAGGCGTCGATGAGCTTGTGGTTGGCGTTGACGCGAAATTTCCCGTTCACCCGGAAGCTTCCGGAGGCGCACGTGTGGCAACGGCGAAGAACGAGAGGCAGGCAGGTGGGAACGACCACCCAGCTATTGAGCACAGAAATACACCGGTTCCAGTGAGAAGACCGCAGCAAAAAGCAGCGCGGCGGCACATAGGCGCGACGCGCGACCGATCAGCGTTCGGGGGGTCTCACACGGTGTACAACGGCATGCCCTTGCCTGGACGACGGGGTTCGGGGGCACGGTAGTGGGGCGCCGGGGTGCTGCTCCACTGAATTTCCGGCGCCTTGCGGCGGGCTCCGTCGGGCCGGAGCACCCAGCGGGCCGGCCTTCGTGGGGCTTGCGCTCTTGGGGTCAGGACGCGGTGCAGGAGAGCGTGCCGAGGTCTCGGTCATCGCCGTTGAGTGTCATCCCCCAGGTCGTCGACGTGCCCGGCGCCAGGGAGCCGTTGTAGGAGGCGTTGTGGACGGTGGTGGCGGGGCGGGACGGATCCACCACCGCGTTCCAACGGTTCGCCACGGTCACACCGGCCGGGAGGGTGTGGTGCACCGACCAGCCGGCGACCGGCCCGGACCCGGTGTTGGTGACGGTGACGTCGGCCTGGTACCCGCCCTGCCATGAGCTGGTCAGCTTCCAGGCCGCCGTGCAGGCCGCCGCGCCCGAGGGGCTCGGCTCGGGGGTGGGAGACGGTGTCCCTCCGGAGCTGCCGGTGGTGTAGGGGACGGCGGTGTAGTCCTGCGAGCAGCCTCCCGCGCAGCCTGACGGCAGGGAGAACGAGTACGTACGTTCGCCGCCCACCCACGCGTCGGCGGCGTCGCGGATCCGTATGGTGAAGCTGCTTTGGCCGGAGGCCGTCGCGCCGATGACGTAGGACTGCCCCAGGTCGCTGTTCATTACGGCGTCGGTCCAGGTGCCGTTCGCCAGGTACTGGACGCCGTGGACACCGTTGGGCAGGTGGGAGACGGCGATGGCGGGCCAGTACCGCTGGGCACCCCTGAGGAAACCGATGCGGATGTCGCCGCTGTAGTCCGGGGCCGGGACGAAGCTCCAGGAGACATGACGGTTGTTCCAGTGGTCGGGGTACATCGTCCCCACCGGGGTGGTGCCCGTCCGGAAGCGGTTGAGGGAATCGGTTGCCAGGTCGAGGTGGTTGGGGTCGTCCCGGCACCAGGCGTTGGAATCGGCGCAGCTGTCCGCGACGAGCATGGTCAGGGTGGCCCCCTCGTACTTGTCGGCCACCCAGGAGCCGTTGCGGCAGAAAGGCTGGCCCTGGGCGCCGTCGTTGGTGCCGGTGCAGTAGTCCCCGATGGTGACCTTGACCCAGCGGCCGCAGTTGCGGCCGTTGTCGAAGACACCCTTGATCGATGCCCTTGAGTCCGGCACCGGGCGCGGGTAGGAGCCCGAGTAGTCGCCGGGTGTGTTGAACACGTTGAGCGCCACGAAGTCCTGGCTGTCCAGTTCGCGCTGCGGCAGACCGCAGCCGCCGTAGGGGCTGCCGAGCCCGTCGAAGTGCGTCGCGTTGCCCACTACCTCAGCCACGGCGGCACTCGCCGCGGGAGACCGGGTCGCCGCGCCCAGGACGGGTAACGCGGCGCAGCAGAGTGCTGCCAGCCACCTGACGGCGCTCCTTCGGGTGAGCGGGCGGGGGGTCGAAAGAAGCTGCATGGGGGATCCGTCTTCTTCGTGAGTGGGGGGTGCTCGGATGCCGACGCACTGCGGAACGCCCTCACGCATGGGAGCGCTCCCATGACCTGTTTCCGGGGACTGTAGAAGAGGGGCAGGGCCCTGACAAGAGGTGCGGTCCCGAAGTGCTCCATCGGCAGCCGCAGTGTCCGGGCCGAGCCGGGGCGTGGCCGGCCCGGACACCGGACAGTGGTGGAGTCAGCTGAGGTTCCACTTCTGGTTGGTGCCGCCGCTGCACGTCCACAGTTGGACCGGGGCGCCGTTGGCGGTGGAGACGCCGGTGACGTCCAGGCACAGGCCGGACTGGACGCCGGTGACGGTCCCCTCGGCGTTGAGGTTCCACTGCTGGTTGGCCGCGCCGTTGCACGGCCAGGTCACCACCTTGGTGCCGGCGGTGGTCTGGTGGTTGTAGGCGTCCAGACACAGTGTCGTCCCCGAGATGGTCACCGTCAGCTGCCCGGACCCCGTACGGGTCCAGAGCTGGCCGGCCCCGCCCTGGCAATCCCGGATCTGCAGCTGCGTACCCGCCGTCGTCGACGCGTTCGGCACGTCCAGGCACTTGCTCGCGCCCACCGCGTGCAGCGCACCGGAGGTGCTGGGCGGCGGATTCGTCGTGCCGCCGCCGTCGAGACCGAGGAAGGTGATGGCGTAGGCGAGCATGCCGGGCTGCGGCAGGGTGTGGCCCGTGCCCGCGATGCTGATGCCCTCGACGGGGGACTGCGGGCCGGTGGCGCCGTAGCGGGTGCGGGTCCAGGACGACTGCGGACGATCGGTGGCGGTGGGTGTCTGGCTCAGCGCGTGGAGGTTGGTCCACTGCTTGATCTCCTCGCCGAAGTTGGGATAGGCGAGGGTCGTGTCGGTGGTGCCGTGCCACATCTGCATACGGGGGTAGCGGCCGCTGTAGCCCGGATACATGGAACGGGCCTGGTCGCCCCACTGCTGAGCCGATTTGATGATGGTGCCGCCGGAGCACTGGCTGTTCCACATCGAGCCGTTATTGGTGGCGAAGCAGCCCGCCGGCACCCCGGAGAACGCCGAGGCGGCGCTGAAGACATCGGGGTACTCGGCAGCCAGCACGTTCGTCATCATGGCGCCCGACGAGAATCCGCTGACGACGATGCGGGCCGGGTCGACGTTGTAGCGCTGACGCGCGTAACCGACCATCGACATGACGCCCGTGGAGTCGCTGCCGCCGTCCCGCCTGAGCGCCGCGGGTGACGATACGTCGAAGCAGTGCCCGTCACGGGTGGCCTCGGGCAGGACGATGACGAAGCCGTACCGGTCGGCGGCGGTGACGTAGTCGTGCCCGTTGCCGCCGAAGATCCCCCCGGCCGATCCCCCGCAGTAGTGGACCAGGACCAGCAGGGCGGGCTTGGGCGCCACGCGGTCGGGCACGTAGACGTACATGTTGAGGTTGGTGGGGTTGTTCCCGAAGCCGGTGACGCGGGTCAGGCTCGCCGCGGCCGCGGGTTGGGGCGCCAGGAGCGCGAAGGCCGCGACCAGTGGCAGTAGCACCATCGTCAGGACCGCGCGCAGAGTGCGTCTCATGGAGGAACCTCGTTTCCGGTGATCGGTGGGTGGACTTGTGGTACGCCGGTCCTGGCCCCCCGGGTGGGGGGAGGCCCGGCGGGCGCCGCGGGATGCGGTGCCCGCCGGGGACGGGTGGTCAGCCGGGGATGGGTGGTCAACCGGGGATGGGGGTCAACCGATGGCTGTCGCGAAGATGTGCATGGCCACCTGTCCTGACACCGCGTCGGAGCCGACGTTCGGCAGGGTCAGGTAGGCCACGGTCTTGCCTGCCTGGAGCGGCACGGTGGCGCCGTACACGTTGACCTTCTGCTGGACCTTTCCGCTGCCGCTGTTGATGTTGATGTAGTCGGTCGTGGCGACGATGTCGGTGCCGTCGGCGGGGCTGGTGCTCCACCAGTCGGCGAAGGACAGGGTGTAGCGCTGGCTCGTGCCGTCGGTGTAGGTGATCAGGCCGGTGCCCGAGGCGTTGCCGTAGTCGGCGGTGCCGAGGAAGCCGAGCCTGGTGCCGCTTCCGGTGAACGGCACGGTCTGGCCACCGGCCACGATGTTGTCGGGCTTGCCGGTGCCGGTGACGGGCCAGGTGTAGGTCAGTCCGCCGTGGGTGACCGTGCCACCGGAGGTGATCCCCCGGGCGGCGAGGGCCTGCTGGGACAGGCTCTGGCCACCGCCGTCGAGATTGGCGGCGCCGGGTGTGGCGTCGTCGCTGATACCGGTGTTCTTGGTGATGTCGCTGAGGGACGCGTAGGGGACGGCCAGCTGGCCGGCCGCGTCGTCGCTGGCGCGGGCGCCCCGGTAGCGGGCCGAGGCGGCGAGGGCGTAGGTGCCGGGCCTGACACCGGCGGGCGGCGTGACCGTCCAGGTGGTCCTGACCGAGGCGCCGGCCGGGATGCTGGGGAAGGTGGCCGGTGAGGTGGGGGTGGCTCGCCAGCCCTCGGGCACGTCCAGGGTGACCGAGGCGTTCGGCAGGGCGGTCGGGCCGGTGTTGGTGTAGGTGGTGGTCGCCGTGGCGAGGGCACCGGGCTTGACGATCGGTTCCGCTGCGAGGGCCAGGGTGTGGTGGACGCGGATCACCGCGGAGCCGGTGACGCCGTGCACGGTCGCGCGGATGGTGGCCACGCCGTTGCCCACCGCGGTGACCAGCCCCCTACGGCTGACGGTGGCGACGGAGGGATCACTGCTCGCGTAGCGGACCCTGGCCTTGGACAGGTCCACGAAGGAGCCGTCGTCGTTGACCGCCTCCACGACGTGGTCGGCGGTGACGTTCAGGTTGCGGCCGGGCTGGGCCGTGGGGTCGGTGTCGTCCTTGATCCACCGGTTGCGGGCGGTGAGGTCGATGGTGTCGCCCGCCCTGTGGACCACGGCCTCCGGCTGTACGGTCACGTACTTCACGTGCGGGGTGAGGCTGCCGTGCACGGTGACTCTGGCGGCCCCGGCGGTGGTGGCGGCGTCCGGCCCCACCTCGAACCGGTACGTGCCGGCGTGGACGACCTGCCTGGCCTTCCGGCCGTCGTGGAAGGCGAGGTCGGGCACCCGGACGCGCAGGGTGATGTGCTGGGTGGCGCCGGGCTGGAGAGCCCGGGTCTTCTGGAAGCCGACGAGCCGCTTCTTCGGCAGTTCGCGGTCCTTGACCGTGAAGCCGGTGCCCGCGTAGAGCTGGGCGACGGTGGTTCCGGGCACGGTGCCGGTGTTGGTGACGTCGAAGCGGACGGTCACCGTCCCGTTGGCGTTCACGGCGGAGCGGTCGGCGCGGACGTGGGAGTACGCGAAGGTGGTGTAGCTCAGGCCGTAGCCGAAGGGGTAGGTCGGCGTGCCGGTGAAGTACTGGTAGGTGCGGCCCAGACCGCCGGTGGCGCCGGGCGTGAGGTCGTAGTCGGAGAGTGCGGGCAGCTGCGAGTCGTCCTTGTACCAGGTGAAGTTGAGGTGCCCGCCGGGGTTCTGCCTGCCGAACAGGACGTCGGCGAGGGCGTCACCCTGGCTTTCGCCGTTGTAGCCGGCGAAGACGATCGAGGCCACCTTGGCGCGGTAGGGCTCGATGGCGACGGGCCCGTCGGACTGGATGTCCAGCACCGTCCTGGGGTTGCCCAGGGCGGTGACCTGGTCGATGAGGCTGCCGTAGTTGCCGGGCAGGGCCAGCCCGGCGCGGTCCTTGCCCTCGCCCGCGGTGGCATCGTCGGTGCCGACCGCGACGACCACCAGGTCGGCGCTCTTGATGGCGGCCTGGGTCTCGGCACTCAGCCTCGCCGCACCGGTCGCGGTGCTGGAGGTGCCGGCCGCGTCGTGGACGACCTGCGCGTCGGGGCTGGCCGCCTTGACCTGGGCGGTGATGCCCTGGACGGCGTTCACCTTCTTGGTGGGATCGCCCGAGTAGCCGCCGAGGGTGACCTTCCCGGCCTGGTCGCCGACGATGACGACCTTCTTCAGCGTGGCCGGGTCGGCCGGCAGCAGCGGCCTGTCGGCACCGGCGGCCTTGTCGTTCTGCAGGAGGACGAGCGCGTTGTCGGCGACGGTCCGGGCCAGGGCCTGGTGGGCCGGTGACTCGATGACGTCCTTGGTGATCTTCGTGTATTCCTGCCGGCTCACGGGGTCGAACTCACCGGTCCGCATCCGGACGGTGAACAGGTGCGTCAGCGCGTTGTCGACGACGCCCTCACTGAGGACGCCGGCCCCGATCGCCTGCTCCAGATTGGGTGAAGTGGCCTCCGTACCCGTGCAGTTGACGTGGGTGCCCGCGCGCAGTGCGTAGGCCTGGCCGCCCGCTGCTCCGGACACCTTCTGGCCCGTGGCGGTGCTGGTCCAGGTCGCTTTCGCGCCCTTGTGGTCGGTGCTCCAGCCGGGCGGTGCCCAGTCGTGGCCGGCGGGGAAGGACTGGTACGTGGTACCGACGGCGCCGCAGTCGGAGGTGATGTACCCGCCGAAGCCGTACGTGCGCTGCGCGATCTGGTTGGTGGTGTACGTGTTGGCCGCCGACGGTGTGCCGTTGATCGCGTTGTACGACGTCATCAGGCCCGCGACATGCGACTTCTCGATGAGGCTCTTGAACTGGGCGGTGTAGTAGTCGAACAGGTCGTCGTCCGAGACGTTCGAACTGATGCCGGTGCGGTCCTGCTCGACGTTGTTGAGCGCGTAGTGCTTCGCCGTCGCGGCCACCTTCAGGTACTTGCTCCGCGGGGTGCCGTCGGCCTTCTGGCCCTGGTAGCCGTTGACGAACGCGCCCGCCATCTGCCCGGTGAAGTACGGGTCCTCGCCGAACGCCTCATCGGTGCGGCCCCACCGCGGGTCACGGTCGAGATTGACCGTCGGCGCCCAGTAGGTGAGCATCCCGTAGTTGTCCCGCGAGGGCCCGAGGTTGTTCTGCCCGGTTCCCCACAGCGACTTGTCCAGCAGGCCCCGGGCCTCGTCGGAGATCGCCGTCGTCTCCTTGTACATCAGGTCCTTGTCCCAGGACATGGACGCGGCGAGGTTGGTGGGGAAGCTGGTGGCGTGCACACCGCCGGTCACGGAGCCCGGGTTGGTGTTGGCGAACAGCGCGTTGATGCCGTGCTGCCCCTCACTCCAGTACGTGTACTGCTGTACGCCCAGCCTCGGGACGGCCGGCGCGCTGTTGGTGCGCAGTTGCAGGACCTTCTCGTCCAGGGACATCCGTGAGACGAGGTCCGCGGCCCGCTCCGGGAAGGAGTAGGCGGTGTCGAGGTAGATGGGCGGCGACGCCCGGACCCCGGACCCCGGACTGGCATGAGTCGTGCCGCTGACCGCACCGAGCAGGCCGAAAGAGCAGACGGCTGCCACGGCCGCACGTAATAAAGGTGTGGATAAAGGTGTGGTGGTTCTGGGCATCGCGCGCCTCCTTGCGATCGTTGGGGAAAGGGGGCAGCCGCACGGGGTGTCCATGGGCCTGCGCCGCGCGGCTGCGAGCGGCATTGCCCGGTTCACCGAGACGCGTAGCCCGGCGACAACGGCGTGGTGGGTTGCGCGCCGGATCCGGCGCGGCGGCCCGCTGTACGACGCGTACGGCGCCCTCGTGGTGGAGTGCGCCGCGAGGCACGGCCGGCCGCAGGGCAGCGACGCGGTGACGGCGGGTGCGTCTGAACCGGCCCGGTGGACGGTGGGGCGGGGCCACCGCTGAACCGTCGGCCGCTGCCAGGTCTCCGAACACGGCCATCAGTCGGCGCCGGTACGAGCGTCAGCTCCGCCATCGACCTTGTCGGAACCCACTTCGGAGCAGGAGATGGGCATATCTCACTCCTTGGCAAAGCCATCATGGTCGACTCACGTCGACTCACCCGGACGCGGGCGGATCACGCCCAGTCCATTGATGAGTAGTACTCATCCAAGGCGCTCCGGCACCTGTGACGGGCGGACTCCCGGACTCCCGGACTCGCCATCCGCTGACGCCGGCGCCGGCAGTCCATGCCAATCAGCTGCGACTGGCGATCAGGCTTTCACTGGCTACTGGGTCGCTCTGGGGGCGGCGCGGGCCATTCCTGGCTGCACGGAGGCACTCCTGAAAGGGGGGAATGCGATCGCCGACTGTTAGCGCTCACATCCACGGTTCGGGGGGTAGTGAGAGTGCATGACATGAGGTCGATACATGGGCCGACACTCAGTCGTCATGAGCCTGTCACATGCACGGGCGCATCCTCAAGAGGTGTGCATGGACCAGGCTCGTGCGCGGCGTTCGCCCAGAACTCGACCAGCCGCGCACTGCACGCGCCTCAAGGGATTCCGCCAGGACAGCGAGTCCCAGCATTCCCGGTTCGACCAGGCATATCCACACAAGCGTGTCCCCGCGTACGGAGCGACGGCCGCCTTGCTCATCTACCTCGGCTACGCCTGGGTGAGCAATTCCGTGGCCCGCTTCGTCGCTCACATCGCCGGACGCCGCACCACGTAACACCCCCGCGGGGCCCGGCCGCGACACCTCACCAGGGCTCCGTCACGGCCGGGCCCCGCCCACTCGCTGCCCTTCCCGACCAGTGCGGGCGCCTCACTGCCCACAGCCACCTGGCACCACCAGGCCACCCGCTACACTGTGTGCGGTGGCGCAGCCGTAGTCGGCCTGCGCCGCGCCTTCGTAGCTCAGGGGATAGAGCACGGCTCTCCTAAAGCCGGTGTCGCAGGTTCGAATCCTGCCGAGGGCACAGTTTCGATCAGGGCGAAGGCCCCGGAACTCCCAGGTCAGGGAGGGTCCGGGGCCTTTCGCGTGCGGCTGATCGTGGCGGTTACGGCACGCTCGACTCCGGATGTCTGCCAGCCAGGTTCTCGTAGTGGCCGCACAGGGCGTTGAGGACGCGGGCGAGCTTTCGCGCCACCGAGACCCGGATGGGCGGCGTGCCGCCGTCGCCCAGGCGCAGCTTGTTGCGCGCCTCGCCGATGCAGGCGAGCGCGCAGTACCTCGGGATGCTGTCCTTGGGCTCGCGCCACGCGGCACTCGCGACCTCGGGAAGCAGCAGGCGGATGTGTCCGCGAAGAGTGCGTGCCAGCGTGTCCAGCTCATCGAGTGGGAGAGGCTCGGCGTTATCGGTGAGGAGTATGCGAGCGCTGTCGCGCATCGTCGCGATGTCCGGCGGAAGAGCTTCCGACATCACAGTTGGCTGGACCGCACGCACCATCACTCACGCCTCCACTGTCACGGTGACCCGTCTACACACATGACCGTAGGGGCGCAGGAAGGGGAAATGGGGCAGGAATCCTGCCCCATGCTCAGGCCGCCAGAAGTCCCAGCTTGACCGCCAGTTCCGACGCACGCCGGCGCCGGTCAGGCTGCTTCGACTCCGCCTCCTCCAGCACGATCCGCCGGGCGTACCCGTTGTATCGAATCGTTTCCGGAGCGGCCTCAAACGCCTTGTCCAGCGTGGCGAGCGCGACATCGGGCTGCCCGTCCAGCTGATACGCGCGGGCCTCTTCGATCCGGTGGCGGGCCCTTCTGGGCCGGGACTTGATAACTGTCTCGTCCGTACGCGCCGTCTGTCGGACGGACTCGCCGCCCTGGTGAAGCTCGACGGCGACGGTGACCGCGTGCGCGCCCATGATGGCGCGGCCGAAGCTGGTGATCGGGTGGTAGAAGTCGGCGGGCAGCTTCTTCGCGGTCTTCTCCGCCTTGTCCCACCACCCCCAGGCAGCCCCGTTCTCGCCACGGCGCGCGGATGTGTACCCGGCCTCGAACTGGAGAGCTCCGGCGATCGCCAACACGTTGTCGTCCGCGTTCACCAGCTGCGGTTCGAGGTAGCGCAGTGCCTCCGCCGTCACCGAGTCCGCAGCGTCGAAGTGCTTCGGGCCGCTGTCCCGGTGGGCTTGCGCGGCCAGCCATGCCGTGACGCCGATCGCGTGCGGATCCCCGGAGTCCTGGGCAGCGACCATGCCCCGCTCGGCGACACGCCACAGCAGTGCGCTGTCCGGCTGGTAGGCGACGAAGAACTGGGCGAGGGAGTACACCTCGGACAGGATGGCCTGTGCTGCTCGCCGGTCTGCCGCGTCGTCGGCCTGCCGCACCGCCAACTGGGCATCTCGGATCAGGTCCGGGAGCAACTTGCCGACAACCTCGCGGTGGTTGGGGGCTGAGTGCCGAGCAGACCACGCGCGGTTCAGACGCATCCTCAGATGCTTTGTAGACGGAGCTTCGCGGTCGATGTCGAAGGGGAAGGCATCGATCGCGGCCTTCACTGCGGCGAGGCGGGGATGGCCAGGGCCGATGAACAGGTCGATGTGAGTGGACTGGTCGCCCGTGAGATCGGCCAGGTCTCGTACGCGGAGAATTTCCGCGATGCGGAGAACGATGGGCAACTTGGGTACCTGAATCTGGCCGCCTTCCACCTGCTTCACCCAGGAGGGAGACTTGCCGAGAAAGCCAGCGAGGACCGGGCGGCTCACGCCGCGGCGCTGGCGGAGAATCTGCATTCGCTGGCCGAAGGCCACGTCTTCGACGAGCGGGGCCGGGATGGCATCGGATGGCACGGTCTCGCCCCTTCACTCTGAACAGGTCGCACTGCCAGAGTAGGGGCGGGGCCTTTCCTATGGGGGCGCCCGCACATGACGAAAGTCGCCCCGCCCTCCCGAAGATGCTGAGGCCCCATCAGGCACGGCTCCAGATGTGATTCCCGTTGCTCGGGGCTAACCCCCCGTCTGTGGCGCAGCGTGGAGTTCGCGTACCAGTTGTGGGGTGAGGAGTTCGCCGGCCCGGTCGGCGAGAACCGCCATTTCGTAGCCGACCAGGCCTACGTCGCAGCCCTCTGCTGCCAGGACGCCGAGGCAGCTGCCGTCGCGGATGCGGCCGACCATGAGGAAACCGCCGAGCATTTCGATCATGACGAGCTTCATGCCTCGGAAGCCGTGTGTCGTCGACGCGTTCTGGGCGAGGCTGGTGATGCCCGAGACGACGGCGGCGAGGTGGTCGGCGCGGTCTCGGCCGAGGTTGTCGGAGGCGGCCATGAGCAGGCCGTCGGAGGAGACGGCGACGGCGTCGGTGACGCCGTCGGCGGTGCGTACGAATTCCGAGACGAGCCAGCCGAAACTCTGGACGGCGGTGGTCACGATGACGCTCCTTGGGTGCTTCGGGGTGTGCTTCGGGCCTCGGCGCGGGCGACCCCTGCCCGGAAACCGTTGAGCAGGGCGGAGACGGCGGGAGCGGGTGGTGTGGTGGAGAGGGGCTGCGGGGGCTGCGCGGGGGCCAGCAGGCGACCGGGCAGGACGAGGAGGGCGGACAGGCCACCGCCCGGGGTGTCGAAGAGGTGGACCTTCGCTCCCTCGCCGAGGCGGTGCGCGAGCCGGCCGACGACGAGGTGGCCGAGGAAACGGGTGGGGGCGGCGAGGAAGGCGTCCTCGCCCGCGCCGGAGAGGCGGGCGTCCGCGCGTTCCTTGTCGGCCGCCGACATGCCGATGCCGTGGTCCACGACGGCGAAGCTGTACGTGTCGTCCTCCGCCTCGTACCAGCCGTGCACCTCGACCCGTTCGGTCGGCGGCGAAAACGTGAGCCCGTTCTCCAGGAGTTCGGCGAGCAGGTGGGCGACATCGGCGACGGCGTGACCACGTACGCGCACCGGTTCCACGGCCGCGATCAGGACCCTCGGGTACTGCTCCACCTCGGCGACGGCGGACTGGACGACTTCCAGGCCGTCGGCGGGTGCCGCCGTGGGCCGGGGCGGGTTCTGTCCGGCCAGGACCAGCAGGCTTTCGGCGTTGCGCCGCATTCGGGTGGCGAGGTGGTCGAGTTCGAAGAGTTCGGCGAGCGCGTCCGGGTCGAGTTCCTGCCGTTCCAGGCGGGTGATGAGACCGAGCTGGCGGCGTACGAGATTCTGGTTGCGGCGGCCGAGGTTGGCGAGTGATTCGGTGGTGTTGCGGCGCAGGCCTGCCTGCTGGGCGGCCAATTGGAGGGCGGTGAGTTCCACCTGGCGCAGGGACTCCGCGACTTCGGCGATCTCGGCCGCGCCGCCCAGTGGCGGTGCCTCGGGGAACTCCACCTGGTCCTGCGGGGACTGCTGGATACGGGCGACGGCCGAGGGCAGCCGGTGCCGGGCCACGTCATGGGCGGCCTCGGCGAGCGTACGGAGGGGGCGGGTGAGGGAACGGGAGGCAAAGGCGGCGAGGCCGGCCACGAGGGTGGCGATGAGGGTTCCCGCCAAGACGTAGGCGGCGAGGGCCAGTTCGGCGTCGCGACTGAGGTCGTCCGCCCGGTCCCGTACGTCGTCGCCGACCGTCTGCTGGACGGCGTAGAGGTCGTCCACGAGTACGGTCATCGCGTCCCACCAGGTGCCGGCGTCGGCGCGCAGCGCGGAGCCGTCGGCGGCGGCTTCGGCGCGGCGCTCGTAGGCGGTGGCTCGGGTGGCGTCCCCGGTGGCGAACGCGCGTTTCAAGGAGGCGAGTTGGGGCGCGGTGGCGACCTGCCGGAAGCGGGCCAGGGCGGCGACGCGGGTGGCACGCACCTCGGTGAAGGTGAGGTACTCCCGGCCGTGGAAGGCGCCCTCGGCGAACACACCGTTGAGGAGGCCGCGTTCGAGGGCGACGGACTCCTTGGCCGCCGCCAGTTCCCGCAACGCCGCCAGTCCATCACGCAGTTGACCGTCGTCGCGCGTCACGGTGTCCGCCACCGGGTCGACGGCGTTGAGGGCGTCGACGGCGGTGGTGTAGAAGAGAAGGGTGGCGGTGCGGGCGGCGGCGCCCTTTCCCCCGGTCTCCCTGTCGGCGGCGGTGCGGACGGCGGCGAGGCGGCGCAAGTGCCTCTGGATGACGCCCTCGACGTCGCGCTCGGTGCGCATCGCGCGCAGCGCCGTGTCGACGCGCTTGCGGGTGGCGGCGAGTGGCGTGCGGTATTCCTTCTCACCGCCCAACAGGCCGTTCGTCAGGCCGCGTTCGCGTTGCAGTTGGTGCACCAGCGCCTGGACGCGCAGACTGAGGCCGACCTCGGCGCGGGTGGTCCGCGCGTCACCGAGGGCCTCCGCGCGGCCGTACACGGCCAGGCCGGCCACCGTCAGCAGCAGACAGATCGGGACGGTGATGACCACCGCCACCCGGCCCCTGATACTGCGCCAGCCGGGCAACGGGCGGCGGCGCGGAGTCGCGGGACCGGGGTGGTGACGCGCTGCGAGACCCCTGGAACTGCCCCTTCCTACAACGCGCTTGCCGATCGCGCCGGGTCTGCCGAGCCTGCCGAGCAGCATCCGTGATGGCGTCCACACCCTCATGTCACGAAGCTAGTCCCAACGCCGGGGCGGCCGGTTTCCTATCTGTTAGACCCCGTGGGGACTTGGGTTGCGGTGCCCTCACACCCCAGGTCAGCGGAGTGTGACCCGGGCGGGACATGGCAGGTCCCCTTCGCGAGGCGTAGCGCGGGGCGGTCGCCCCGACCGTCGCCGCCGGGTCGTCACGGGCGTCGGCGGTGCGGCGGCCCTGGGACCTGTGTGGCTCCTGTGAAAATTGGACTTTCAGACTTCCTATTGCGCTGGGCGTCCTGAGAAGTTGGGGCACACAACTCGGCCGCTCCATGCGGTCGTTGGACCTCATCCCCCACGAGGGCGCAAAAATGGCGAGAGCCTCCTTCACGGAACGCGCGCGACCATAGTCACCGCGACGGCCGGCCTTTCGCTGGCCGTCGCTCTGCTGCCCGGCGGCGCGAACGCGGCGCCGGGCGATCCGGTGGGCCGCCCCGCGGCCGACTCGGGTGCCCCAGCGGGCGACAGTCCGGCGCTCATACCCTCCCAGCAGTCCCTGGTGCGCAGCGACGCCCGGCTGACGAAGGCCGAACAGCGGTCAGGCGTACGGTAGTTGCGCAAGCAGCTCGGGACGCAGGGTGTGCTCGAACTGGACCCGGCCACCGGGACCGCACGCCAGGTCGCCCGGCTCGACGGGTACCTGACGTCGGCCAGTGGCGCCGCCCCGGAGGACATCGCCCGGAAGTATCTGCGGGCGCACCCCGATGTGTTCGGGCTCTCCGCCGGCCAGGTCAACGGGCTCACCCTGCGCAAGCAGTACACCGACATCGCCGGGACACGTCACCTGTCGCTCGTCCAGTCGGTCGACGGTGTCCCGGTGTTCGGCAACGGCGTCAAGGCGCACGTCGCCCGCGACGGACGGCTGATCAGCGTGCTGGGCTCCCCGGTGCGGGGGGCTGCCGTCCGCGCTGGCTCCCGCGCGGATCTCCGGAACTCAGGCCCGGCAGACCGCCGTTCGCGACATCGCGGGCGGCACGGACGTCAGCGGCGGCAGCTCGGACACCGCCAAGCAGGTGGTGTTCACGGCGCCGGGCGGCGTGGCCCGACGTGCGTGGCGGACGGTCACCTCACCGGACGGCCAGGGCATGTGGCTGCACGTCGTCGACGCGGTCACCAAGCGGGTCCTCTACCGGCAGAACCTGTCCTCCGACCTGAAAGCCGAGGAGTCGGAGGGGACTGAGGGGGCCGGCCAGCCAGATGAGCGGGTCGCCGGCCTGGCCTCCTCCGCCGGCTCGCTCTCGCGTACCGGCAAGGTGCTGGTCTGGGACCAGTACCCGGGTGCCAAGGCCGGCGGCAAGCAGCACACCCGGCATCTGACCGCCCGGGGCTGGCTCCCCAAGGACGCCCAGACCCTCAACGGGACGGTGGCGCACGTCTTCAGCGACGTCAACGACAACAACAAGCTGGACCCGGGCGAGGAAGTGGCGCGGAAGGCCGACGGGATGTTCGCCTTCCCGTTCAAGCCCTTCACCGGTGCCGGCTGCGGCACCCCGCTGCCCTGCTCGTGGGACCAGAAGACGCCGAACTCCTGGCAGACCAACCGCGCAGAACGCCGCGCAGGTCTTCTACTTCCTCGGCAAGTTCCACGACCACCTGGAAGCCCGGCCGATCGGCTTCACGCGGGCCGCCGGCAACTTCGACAGCCGGGACGGCGACGCCGTACAGGCGCAGACGGACGACGGCGCGGCCATCAAGGACGGGCTGCCCGACGAGGACCACCTGAACAACGCCAACATGGGTACGCCGCCGGACGGCCAGACGCCCACGATGCAGATGTACCTGACCGGTTCCATACCGGACCACAACGTGCTGCAGGGCAACTTCGGCGACGACGCCGCCACCGTCTACCACGAGTACACCCACGGTCTGTCCAACCGGCTCATCACCGACGCCGACGGTGTTCCCGCCCTCAACAGCGGGCAGTCGAGCGCCATGGGCGAGGCGTGGAGCGACTGGTACGCCCTCGAGTTCCTCAACAACAAGGGCCTGCTGAAGGACAAGCGGCGCGTCGACGGCGACGTGAACCTCGACGCGCCGGGCTGGAGCGACGACCTGCCGTCGCGCTCCCAGTCGATCGACTGCCCGGTCGGCTCCAAGTCGGCCGCCTGCCACGGTACGACCAAGGCGGGCCCGGGCGGATACACCTACGGCGACTACGGGAAGATCTCCCGCCGTGGTCCGGAGGTGCACGCCGACGGCGAGATCTGGGGCGAGACGCTCTGGGACCTGCGGTACGCCCTCGGCAGCCGGCTCACCGAGTCGCTCGTCACCCGGGCGCTGACCGACCCGGTGACCAGCAGGCCGGAGGGCGGCGTTCCGATCACGGGACGCCGCCCTTCGGTTTCTGTGTGCTTACGTCGGCTCAACTGGTCGTGCAGGCGGTCCCGTTGAGCGTGAACGACGTGGGCGCCGCGTTCGTCGCCCCCTTCGCCCCGACGAAGCCGACCGAGACCGAACCGGCGGCCGGGATCGTGGCCGTGTAGGGGGCGGGTACGACGCTCACGCCGGCGCCGCTCTGGGTGGGCGTACCGCCCCACATGTTGTTGATGGTCTGGCCGCTCGGGAAGCTGAAGCCCAGCGTCCAGCTGGTCAGGGCGGCGGTGCCCGTGTTGCGCAGGGTGATGTCGCCCTGGAAGCCGCCCTGCCAGTCGCCGACGACCCGATAGGCGACGGAGCAGCTGACACCCGGGGTGCCGCCACCCGGAGGCGTGGTGACGTTCACCGTGGCGGAGCGGGGCGAGCGGTTGCCGGCCGCGTCCCGTGCGTACACGGCGAAGGAGTAGGGGGTGGCCGCGGTGAGGCCGGTCACCGTGACGGTGTTGGTGGTGGAGGCGGCGGCCGCCGTCTCGGTGGCGCCGCTCACGCGGACCACGTCGTAGCCGGCGACGCCAACGTTGTCAGTCGCCGGGGCCCAGGTCAGCGTGGTCGAGGTGGGCGTGGTTCCGGACGCCGCCGGGGTGCCGGGGGCGGTCGGGGCCTGGGTGTCGGGGCCTGTGCCGCCGCCGTAGACCGAGGCTTCCCTGGACGTCTGGGCGATGCCGTTGGGCCCGTTGAAGACACGTCGGCCCCAGGCGCTGAGCTGCTTCGGGTCGAAGCCGATCGACAGGTCGAGGGCCGGGTCCGTGTTGCCGCTCCACGACCAGGCCAGATAGCCCAGCTTCAGCTGCTGGGCGGCTCCCATCATGGTGTCCTCGTCGGGATCGCCGTACTGGTCGGCCGGACCTCCGAACTCGCCGATCAGAATGGGGAGTTGGGCCGTGACGAAGGCGTTCAGGTAGTCCGTGATCTCCGCCGCCGTGTCGTAGACGCTGTACATGTGGATCGAGAAGATCAGGTTGCCGGTGGTGTCGGCGTCGTACACGGACCGGGCGTTGGCGCGCATGACGCCCTGCCAGTCCTGGCCCCAGTTGGGCGCGTCCACCATGATCGTGTGCTGGAGACCGGCGGCGCGCAGTTTCCGTACGGCGGCGATCGTCGGGGCGGTCCAGCCGGCTGGATCGGTGTTGCCCCAGGGCTCGTTGGCGAGGTTGATGACGACGTAGTCCTCCTGGCCGGCGAGGACGCTCTTGAGGCCGATCCAGTAGTCGGCCGCCTGGTCGAGCGTCCCGGCGGCGGCGTCCTCGCCGTAACCGGTGGCGTCGTGCACCTCCAGGACGCAGATCAGCCGGTTGGCCTTGCACTGCGCGACGACGGCGGCCACGTCGTCGGCGGTGTTCCTGGTCCAGCGGTGCCCGTCGGCGAGGACGACACGGACGGTGTTGGCGCCCAACGCCTTGACGTCCCTGAGGGATTGGGTCTGGGTCGGGTACCAGGTGTGGGCGTGGTTGACGCCTCGCATCACGAAGTCGTTGCCGTTGCCCTCGAGGAGACGGCCGTGGGAGATGTGGAGGCCGGTGGCCAGGGCGCCGGGCGGCTCGGCTCGAGCCTGGGCGGGGGCCGGGGCGAGAGCCAGGAGGCCGAGGAGGGTGACCAGGGAAGTGAGCAGGACGGTCGTGCGGCTCTTACGCGTCGCGCTTTTCGGTGTTCTCACTGCGATTCTCACTGCGACTCCTGAAAGTGGGCGCGGCAAACTCAGCGTCAGCGGAAAGGCGGGAGCGCTCCCATGAACCCATCACGGCAGGGACACGTCAAGACAGTGGGCGGCATCAGTCGACACGCGAAAGGGGCCGCCCGGCCTCCGGCCGGACAGCCCCGAGTGCCCGAGCGCTTCAGTCGCGCAGGCTGCGGTATCCGGTGCTGGGACGCGCGCTGCGGAACGTACGGCGGTACGCGTCCGGGGGTACGCCGATGGTGCGGTTGAAGTGGCGGCGCAGGGTCGTGGCCGTGCCCATGCCGACGGCCTCCGCGATGGCGTCGACGCTGTCGCCGGTGGCCTCCAGCAGCTCCTGGGCGCGCCGGATCCGCTGGTTGTGCAGCCACTGCAACGGGGTGGTGCCGGTGACCGCCCGGAAGTGGCGGCCCAGATGGCGCGAGCTCATGTTCGCCCGGCGGGCCAGGTCCTCCACGGTCAGCGCGCGGTCGAGCCGTTCGATCGCCCACGGGAGCAGTTCGGCGAGCGGATGGTCGTCCCGGACGGGCACCGGCGCGGTGACGAACTGCGCCTGACCGCCGGCCCGGTGCGGGGGTACGACGAGGCGGCGGGCGACGGTGTTGGCGATCGCCGGGCCGTGGTCGAGGCGTACGAGGTGCAGACACAGGTCCATCGAGGCCGCCTTGCCGGCGGAGGTCAGCACGCTGCCGTTGTCGACGTACAGCACGTCCGGATCGACCTCGACGAGGGGATGGCGGGCGGCCAGGACGTCGGTGTGCGCCCAGTGGGTGGTCGCGCGCCGCCCGTCCAGCAGTCCGGCGGCGGCCAGCACGAACGCCCCGGTGCACAGGGAGGCGACGCGCGCTCCCGCCTCGTGGGCCGCGCGCACCGCGTCGACCAGTTCGACGGGCGGCGCCTGGTCGACGTCGGCCCAGCCGGGGACGATCACCGTGTCGGCGTACGGGAGTTGGTCGAGGCCGGCGTCGGGTTCCAGGAGGAATCTGCCGGCACGGATGGGGCCGGGGCCGCAGAGGGTGACGTCGTACCAGGGGTCGACGAGGTGGGTGAGGTCGGCGCCGAACACCTCGTAGGCGATGGCCAGTTCGAAGTGCAGCATGCCGTCGGTAAGGGCGAGCGCGACAGAGTCCACGTCCGGAATTGTACGGGGCATGTCGTTTCAGACACTCGTGCCGGTCGGTAACTACCGCCAGACTGGCAACAGTTGATCATTCGGACGCAACAGCGCAGCAGTACAACGGCGCAACGGGGAGAACTCATGGGATCGGCATCGGCGCAGGCAGTTGTGGTGTTCGGCGCGTACGGGCACACCGGGCGCTTCGTGGTGGCGGAGTTGCTGGAGAAGGGATACGTCCCGATCCTCTCCGGACGCGACCCGGAGCAGTTGCGGGAGCTGGCCGCGTCCCACCCGGGGCTCGACGTCCGCCCGGCGTCGGTCGACGACCCGGGCTCGCTGGACCGCGCCCTGGCCGGAGCGGCGGCCGTGATCAACTGCGCCGGGCCCTTCGCGGCGACGGCCGCGCCGGTGATCGAGGCGGCGCTGCGGGCCGGTGTCCCGTATGTGGACGTGGCGGCCGAGATCGAGGCCAACCTCGACACGTTCACGGACTTCGCGGAGCGTGCCCGCGCCGCGAACGCCCTGGTCATCCCGGCGATGGCCTTCTTCGGCGGCCTCAGCGACCTGCTGGTCACGGCAGCGATGGGTGACTGGACGTCGGCCGACGAGGTGCACATCGCGTACGGCCTGAGCAGCTGGCACCCCACCGCCGGCACACGCACCGCCGGCACGGTCTCCCGTGACCGCAGGAACGGCCGCCGGGTCCGCTACAGCGGAGGGCAGGTGGAGTACCACGAGGACGCCCTGCCGACCCTGAAGTGGTCGTTCCCCGAGCCGATGGGGACGCGGGAGGTGATCGGCGAGTTCTCCATGGCCGACATCGTCACCGTCCCGAGCCATCTGGACGTACCCGAGGTACACACCTACATGGCGGCGGAGGCGGCCAGGGATCTGGCGGCGTCCGACACCCCGGCACCGGTCGCGGTCGACGAGGACGGGCGGTCCGCACAGACGTTCGTGGTCGACGTCGTCGTGCGCTCCGGCGGGGTGGAACGGCGGGCGGTGGCGAAGGGCCAGGACATCTACGCGGTGAGCGCACCGCTGGCGGTGGAGGCGGTGGGCCGCGTGCTCACGGGACGGACGCGGGCGGTGGGGGTGGCATCGGCCGGGGCGGCTTTCGACGCGGCTGACTTCCTGGAGGCTCTGGGCGCGCACATCTCGGTGGAGATGGTTCGGTAG
>NZ_LGDW01000445.1 GCF_001280005.1 Streptomyces sp. NRRL WC-3618
GCCGGTGGGCCGGTGGGCCGGTGGGCCGGTGGGCCGGTGGGCCGGTGGGCCGGTGGGCCGGTGGGCCGGTGGGCCGGTGGCGGCCACTGATCCGCCGCGGGCCCTGGCCCGCTCAACAACCGTCGGGGTCACCCGGGCCCGCTGTCGGACGTCACAGTGGCGGCCACCGGTACCCGCACCCGCGCCGGCACCTCGGGATCCGCCTGCGACACGGACCGCGTGGCGACCCGGAGACCGCGTCGAGGCGCCGGCTGCTGGGGCTGCTGGGCCACTGCGGGAGGGGCCGTGGTCGAACGCCCCACGATCACCCCCCTCGCCCGGCCCCGCCCCGCCCACGCGGCCGAGCGTCAACGCCGACCACCCGAGGGCCGCTCTCAGGCGCCGTACACCGGTGCCGGCGGGGGCGCTTCCGTGAGCAGGCCGCGTACCGCAGGGCCGATCTCAGCCGGGGTCCAGCGGCGGTCGCGTACCCGCTGGGGGCCGTGCTGCCAGCCGTCGGCGACGCCGATCACACCGCCCTCGGCCTCGAACACGCGTCCGGAGACGTCGCCCGACTCGGCGGAGGCCAGCCACACCACCAACGGGGAGACGTTCGCCGGGTGCGGGGCGTCGAAGCCGGACTCCGGTGCGCGCATCTGCTCGGCGAACGCCTCGACCGCCTCGGTCATCGGCGTACGGGCAGAGGGGGCGATCGCGTTCACGGTGACGCCGTACCGGGCCAGTTCGGCGGCGGCGATCACGGTGAGCGCCGCGATACCCGCCTTCGCGGCGCCGTAGTTGCCCTGGCCGACGCTGCCCAACAGCCCGGCGCCCGACGTGGTGTTGACGATCCGGGCGTCGACCGGCCGGCCCTGCTTGCTCAACTCCCGCCAGTACGCGGCGGCGTGCCGCAACGGTGCCGCGTGGCCCTTCAGGTCGACCTTCAGGACCAGGTCCCAGTCCGCCTCGGTCATGGAGACCAGCATCCGGTCGCGATTGACGCCCGCGTTGTTCACCAGCGCGTGCAACGCGCCGAACTCGGCTATGGCCCGCCCGATCAGCCGCTCCGCGTAGCCCCAGTCGCTGACGTCACCGAGGTCGGCGACAGCGATGCCACCGGCCGCCGTGATCTCCTCGGCCACCGCCTTCGCGGCCTCACCGAGGTCGTTGACGACCACGCGGGCTCCTTCAGCGGCCAGCGCGAGGGCGTGTTCGCGTCCAAGGCCCTGTCCTGCCCCGGTGACGATGACGGTCCGGTCGTGGCAGATTCCGCTCATGTGCCCGCCCCTTCGCTCACGATGTCCGCCACCCCGGTGAGCCCGAGCTGCCGCGCGATGAACTCCCGGTGCTCTGCGGGACTTCCCCAGTCCGCGGCCAGGGCCCAGGTCCGTTTGACGTACAGGTGGAGGTCGTACTCCGTGGTGCAGCCCATGGCGCCATGGCACTGGATCGCCGTACGAGCCGTCCGCCGGGCCGCCTCCGAGGCGAGCACCTTGGCCATCGACGTCCGTACGGCGGCCTCCGGATCCCCCGCCGCCTGCGCCCAGCCCGCCGCGAGGACCGCCGGCCGGGCGAACCGTACCGCCAACTCCACATCGGCCAAGGCGTGCTTGACCGCCTGGAACGAGCCGACCGGGACACCGAACTGGTGCCGCTCCCGGACATGGGCCACGGTCAGTTCGAGCATCCGCGCGCTGAGCCCGACCAGGAGAGCGGCCGTGGCCAGCACACCGCGTCGGTAGGCGACGGCGAGCTCGACGGGCCCTTCGGCCAGCAGCAGCCCGCCGCCCGCCGGAGCGTGCACCCGGGCCAGCCGCCGGGATCCGTCCACCGAGTCGACCGGCTCGGTCTCCACCTCGTCGCGTGAGTACAGGCGCAGCCCGTCGCGGACACGTACGGCGATCAGGTCGGCGCGGGTGGCGAAGGGAACCGGGGCAGCACGGGTGAGGGACACCGTGAACAGTGCTGATCCCCCTAGCACAGCTGGGAGTTGAGGTGCGGCTGCAGCGGTGAGCAGGGGGGCGCCCACCGCTATGGTCTCGGCGGCGGGCACCGGCAGACCGCTGCGGCCCAGGGTTTCCATCAGCGGCACAAGCGCGTTCTCGTCGAGGCCGAGGCCGAGGCCGAGGGGGGGACCGACACCGGTGCCCTCCGCGTTCTCGGGGATCAGCGCGCCGGTGATACCGACCCCGGCCAGGGTGCGCCACACGGCGTCGACGCTCTCGGTGCGGCCACCCGGCCATCCGGCCCGGATCTGTTCGGCGCCGACCTGTTTGGCCAGCACCTCACCGGCGGCCTCGGCGAGAGCCGCGTCCCGTTCGGCTACGGCGAAGCGCATCGCGTCCGGTCACCTCCTCGGCAGGCCGAGCAGCCGCTCGGCGACGATGTTGCGCTGGATCTCGTTGGTCCCGGCGTAGATGGGCCCCGCCAGCGAGAAGAGGAAGCCCCGGCTCCAGGGCCCGTCGACCTCGGCCTCGGGACCGAGCAGTTCGGCGGCCGTCTCGTGCAGCGCGATGTCGAGCTGGGACCAGAACAGCTTGTTCAGACTGGACTCGGCGCCGACCTGCCGCCCTTCGACGATCGAGGTGACCTGTTCCAGGGTGAACAACTCGTAGGCCTGGGCCTCGATCCACGCCTGCACGACCTGGTCCCGATGCGCCCCCGCCCCCTTCGCCCGCGCCAGGTCGAGCAGCCGGTCGGCGGTGTGCAGGAAGCGGCCGGGGGAGCGCAGCGTCAGCCCGCGCTCGGAGCCGGTCGTCGCCATCGCGACCCGCCAGCCCTCCCCGACCCCGCCGAGCACATCGGTGTCGGACACGAGGACGTCGTCGAGGAAGACCTCGGCGAACCCCTCGTCCCCGTCGAGCCGTTCGAAGCCGCGCACCGTGACCCCGGGCGCGTCCAGCGGCACGAGGAAGTACGTGAGCCCGCGATGGCGCTCCGCCTCCGGGTCCGTACGGAAGAGCCCGAACAGGTGCGTGCAGAAGGCGCCACGGGTCGTCCAGGTCTTCTGACCGGTCAGCCGCCAGCCACCGGCCGCCTCGTCACGGACACCCCGACTGCGGATGCCGGCGAGGTCGCTGCCCGCGCCGGGCTCGGACCAGCCCTGCGCCCACAGGTCCTGGGCGGCGGCCATCCTCGGCAGGATGCGCCGCTGCTGCTCCTCCGTACCGAACGCGAAGACGGTGGGGGCGAGCAGGAAGATGCCGTTCTGGGTGACCCGGGCGGGCGCCCCGGCCCGGTGGTATTCGTCCTCGAAGACCAGCCACTGCCACAGCGACGCGCCCCGTCCGCCGTACGCCTCGGGCCAGGACACGACCGACCAGCGGGCCTCGAACAGAGCACGCTCCCAGTCCAGATGGACCGCGAACCCCGCACGGGTGTCACCGGACGGCAGCGGGTCCCTGGGCACGTTCGCCGCGAGCCACTCGCGCGCCTCCTGCTGGAACGACTCCTCCGCAGAACTCCAGGTCAGATCCACGGGCTCAGCCCTCCCCGTCCGTACGGCCGCCGAAGGTGTCGCGGACCTCGGCGGCGACACCCGAGAGGTTGATCTCGAACGTGAAGCCCTGTTCGTAGCGGTAACTGCGCTTGACGTCCCACAGGTCGATGCCGTTGAAGGCCTCCTTGGCGGCACGGATCACCACCGGGTTCTTCGCGGCGATGTCGGCGGCGATCTCCAGGGCCCGGTCCCGCAGCCGGCCGGCCGGGACGACGTCGAACACCGAACCGAAGGCGTGCAGTTCGGCGGCGGAGGCGGTGGCGCAGGTGTACATCATCGCCCTGGCCCGGTGCTGCGGGACGAGACGGGACAGATGCGTCGCGGCGCCCAGCGCGCCCCGGTCCACCTCGGGCAGCCCGAAGTAGGCGTCCTCGGCCGCGACGATCACGTCCGAGTTGCCGACCAGGCCGATCCCGCCGCCCAGACAGAAGCCGTGCACAGCGGTGACCACCGGCACCGCGCAGTCGTAGACCGCGGCGAACGCGGCGTAGCAGCCCCGGTTCACCCCGATGACAGCGGCGTGCCCGGTGTCGGCCCGCAACTCCTTGACGTCCACCCCGGCGTTGAAACCGCGTCCCTCGGCGCGCAGCAGCACCACCCGCACATCCGGGTCGCGGCCGAGTCGTTCGACCGTCTCCGCCAGCCCGTACCAGCCCGCCACCGGCAGGGCGTTGACCGGCGGACAGTCGACGACGACCTCGGCGATGCCCCGCCCGTCCACGGTGGCCTTGATGATGTCGGTGCCCATGGGCTCTCCCTGTGTCGCGGGCCGGTTCGCGGCGCGGTCGGCCGTGGTCACCGTTTCGCTCCGGCGGTGGTCAGGCGGGTGAGGACGGTGTCGGCCTCCATGACGATGCGTTCGACGAGGTCGGCGCAGCTGGGCAGGTCGTCGATGACGCCCGCGACCTGGCCGGAGGCGAGGGTGCCCAGGTCCGTCCGGCCGTCGACCATGCTCGCGCGCAGCATCATCGGGGTGTTCGCCGCCATCACGACCTGGGACCAGCCCAGTTCATGGCTACGGCGCATGGCGAGGCCCTCGCGGACCAGGTCGGACCACGGCGTGCCGGACACCTTCCGGAACGCGACAGCGTGCCGCAGGGAACGGACCAGTCGCGCGGGCGCCCGTTCCCGCAGCAGCCGTTCCACCGCTTCGGTCCGCAGGACGCGCTGGGGGATGCCGTCGAGGGCCGGGGTGACGACGGTGTCGGCGACGCCCCGCTCGAGGTACTCGGCCTTGACGGAGTCGCGCACGGTGCTGTCGCTGGTCAGCAGGAATCGCGTGCCCATCGCGATGCCCACGGCCCCCTGGGCGAGCGCGGCGACCAGCCCCCGCCCGTCGCGAAACCCGCCGGCCGCGATGACCGGGATGCCGACGGCGTCCACGACCTGCGGGAGCAGGATCGACGTGGGCACGGCCCCCGTGTGGCCGCCGCCCTCGGCGCCCTGCGCGACGACCGCGTCCACCCCCCACGCCTGGACCTTCTCGGCGTGCCGGCGTGCGCCGACGGAGGGGATGACGACCAGCCCGGAGTCCTTGAGCTCGCGGATGACACGTTCGGTGGGCGCGAGGGCGAAGGACGCGATCTTCACGCCTTCGCGCACCAGAAGGGCGCCGCGCTCCAGCACATCGGGGGAGTCGCCGCGTATGTTCACGCCGAACGGCGCGTCGGTGCGCTCCCGGACGGCGCGGATGGCGTCACGAGTCTCGTCGAGGGAGAGCGTCGCACTGGCCAATATGCCCAGCCCGCCGGCCGCTGCGGTGGCCGCCGTCAGTTCCGGGCCGGACACGTACCCCATGCCGGTCTGCACGATCGGGTAGCGGACGCCGACCAGGTCGCACAGCGCGGTGTGCAGCGCGGGATGGACGGGTGAGGTGGGGGCGCTCATGCCGGTCTCCTTCTCGCGCCGTTCGCCGGGTCGGGAGTCCCGGCTGCCGAGGGGTTGTCGGTCCAGCCAACGTAACCTAACAATTGTTTGCTAGGTAAGACTCCGAACGGGTGGCAGCGCGGGAGGAACAGCCCATGGGTGACAAGTCGATGTCCCTGGAGGACTTCGCCACAACCGTCGAGTCGGGCATGACGATCGGTATCGGCGGGTGGGGATCGCGACGCAAACCGATGGCGCTCGTGCGCGGGCTCCTGCGGGCCGGTGTGCGCGACCTGACCGTGGTCACGTTCGGCGGCCCGGACGTCGGACTGCTGTGCGCGGCGGGCCGGGTCCGCAAGCTCGTCTACGGCTTCGTCTCGCTGGACAGCATCGCCCTCGACCCGCACTTCCGCGCCGTACGGGAGCAGGGCGCCGTGGAGACCGCCGAGTACGACGAGGGCATGTTCGTCACCGGCCTGCGGGCCGCCGCGAGCCGCCTCTCCTTCCTGCCCACCCGCGCCGGCCTCGGCTCCGACGTCCTCACGATGAACCCCGACCTGGTCACGATCGCCTCCCCGTACGCCGACGAGGAGTACGTCGCGATGCGGGCACTGCGGCTCGACGTGGCCCTGGTGCACGTCAACCGAGCCGACCGGGCGGGCAACGCCCAGTACCTCGGCCCGGACCCGTACTTCGACGATCTGTTCGCGATGGCGGCCGACCGCTGCTACGTCAGCACGGAGCGGATCGTGGAACCGGAGGACCTGCTCGCCGCCGGACCCGCCCAGTCACTGCTGATCAGCCGGCTCTTCGTCAACGGCGTGATCGAGACACCCCGTGGCGCCCACTTCACCTCCTGCGCCCCCGACTACGCGCGGGACGAGGCCTTCCAGGCGCACTACGCGTCGGCGGCGCGGGACGCCGACTCCTGGAAGCTGTTCCACAAGACGTTCCTCGACGGCGACGAACAGGCGTACCACGAGGCCGTGGCGGAGTTCCACGCGCGCCGCGACGGACAGGGGGAGGGGCGATGACGGCCGTCACCCGCGCCGAGGTGTGCGCCGCTGCCTGCGCCGACGCGTGGCGCGACGCCGGGGAGGTGCTCGCGCACACGGCCGGGGTGCTGCCCTCGATCGGCGCGCGGCTCGCCCGTCTGACGACCAGCCCCGACCTGGTACTGACCGACGGTGAGGCCTACTTCATGAGCGATCCGCCGCCCCTCGGCCGGACAGCGGCCGACGGAGGCGTCGTCGAGGGCTGGGTGCCCTACCGGCGGGTCTTCGACATCGTCGCCAGTGGCCGGCGGCAGAGCATGATGGGGGCCAGTCAGCTCGACCGGTACGGGAACCAGAACATCTCCCTCATCGGCGACTGGCGCCGTCCCACGCGCCAGCTCATCGGCGTACGTGGCGCCCCGGGCAACACCGCCAACCACCGCACCGACTACTGGGTGGCCCGGCACACCCCGAAGGTCTTCGTCGAGAAGGTCGACGTGGTCTGCGGTGTGGGCAACGACCGGGCGCGCGGCGGGAAGGGGCTGAGGTTCCACGACCTGGGCGTGGTGATCACCAACCTCGCCGTCCTCGACTACGGGGACGACGGACGGCTGCGTGTGCGTTCGCTGCATCCCGGTGTCACCCCGGCGGAGGTCCACGCGAACACCGGCTTCGCACTCGACGCGACCGGCGCCCCCGAGACCCGGCTGCCCGACGCGACCGAACTGCGGCTCATCCGCGAGGTCGTCGACCCGCGAGGACTGCGCGACCGGGAGGTGAGCCGGGGCACCGGGTCGTAGGACCTGGCACCCCGGCACGGCCTGCCCTCAGGCACGGCCGGCGCCGTCATCTCCCGGTCAGCAGCCGCCGCGGATTGGTGATCCGGAAGGCGTACGCGGCCGCTCCGCCCAGCCCGAAGCCGGGATGCAGCGGCGGCTGCGCGTACGGCCGGTCCGAGCCCTGGACGACGGCGCCGGCGCCCAGGGCGCGGACGATCGCGTCGACGGCGCGGGGACCGTACGACGACGTGTCGACGAAGACGCCCGAATCACCGTCCGCCTCCCCGTCACCGCCCCGGGCGGCGAAGCGCTCCCCGTGCAGCGGGGCGAGCCCGGCCAGCAGGGCGAAGCACACGCGCAGACCGGGATGGCGTGGCCGGCCGAACGCGCGGAAGGCGAACCAGGCGGCGTGCATCTGCTGGACGTACGGGACCATCGCCGGCCACCAGATCGGACCCGCCGCCCCGCCGGGCGCCGGCCCGGGGTGGACGAGCAGCGGCAGGCCGCGTTCCTCGAGCAGGTCGAGGAGCGGGGCGCACCGCGCGTAACCGGTGGCGTCGCCAAGGGCGTTCGCCGGGAGCTGGAGGCCGGCGAACCCGTGGTCGAGGTCCTTGGCCGCCGCCTTCGGGTCGATCTCCCGCACGCAGGCGGCGGCCCAGGCGTCGAACGGTCTCGGAAGCGCGGCCGAGCCCTCGTGGTACGCGTCCAGCAGGGGCCGGGCCTCGGCGGCGGGCAGCCACTCCACGCCGATCGGGGCGGACAGCGAGACGAGCACCCGGCCCAGGCCGTCGTCGGCGGCGAGTTCCGCGCGGCGGGCGATGTCGTGGTCGGCGGGCGGGACCTCGTAGGGCGGCTCACCGCGCAGGTGCAGGGTCCAGCCGTCCAGGAACGGTGGCTCGCGGCGGGCGCGCAGGGCCGCCACCAGCGAGGGGGTCCACAGATGCTGGTGCACGTCGACGCTGGTCATGACGTTCCTCCCGCCGGGACTGACGATTCTCCCAGCAGCGCGCGCAGTGCGCCCCGGACGTCGTCGGACCCCAGGATGCCGTGACGCACCGCCTCCCCGTCCACCCCGCGGCGCGGGCGCCTGCCGAGTCATCAGGATCCAACAGAGTCCGACAAGATCCTTGCTTCGTCTGTGTGCGGAGTCCTAGGGTGAGCCTGGCTCGGCAGCTCCCACAGTCCCCAGTAGCTGTGTGCCAGCGCCATAGCAACTCCCGCACCGCCCAGGTGGGTTGAGACACCACCGATGACCACAGCGCTGCCGGATTCCGGGTCGGTTTGTCAACAGTAACGAACATGATCTGACGCGCCCTCAGTCCGTACAGCGCACTGTCGTACCGAGGAAGGCCACGGGCATGCCGCACCCCCACGAGTTCGCCGTCAGCCGCCGCCGTCTCCTGGAAGGAGGAGCCGCCGTTCTCGGCGCGCTCGCCCTGTCCGGTCCGGCCGCCGCCCACCGGGCCGCCGCCGAGGGCGCGGCCGGGGCCACCCCCGAGTGGAACGGCCACATCGACGTCTTCCGCGTCGGCACCGAACCCGCGCACACCACGCTGATGCCCTACGCGACGCTCGCACAGGCCCTCGCCGCCGACCGCACCCGCTCCCCGTACCGGCTGAACCTCGACGGCACCTGGAAGTTCGCGTACGTGGACCGCCCCGACGACCGGGCGACGGACTTCTACCGCACCGACCTCGACGACCGCGCCTGGGACACCATCCCCGTCCCCTCCGTCTGGCAGCTGCACGGGTACGACAGCCCGATCTACGTCAACAGCGACTACCCCTGGTGGGGCGCCAACGGCCGGGGCGAGGACGTGCGGCCGCCGGCCGCCCCGACCCGCCACAACCCCGTGGGCCAGTACCGCCGTACCTTCACCCTTCCGCGCGACTGGTCGGGACGGCGTACGTTCCTCCACTTCGAGGGCGTCAAGTCGGCCCACTACGTGTGGATCAACGGCACGCTGGTCGGCTACCACGAGGACTCCTACGACCCCTCCGAGTACGACATCACCCCGCATCTCAAGCCGGGCACCAACCAGATAGCCGTGGAGGTCTACCGCTTCTCCGACGGCGACTGGCTGGAGGACCAGGACATGATCCGGCTGAGCGGCATCTTCCGCTCGGTCTACCTCTACTCCACCCCGGCCGTGCGCCTGCGCGACTTCCGCCTCGACACCCCGCTGAGCGACGAGTACACGGCGGCCGAACTGTCGGTCACGGCGAACGTACGGGACTACGGCGGTACGGGCGCCGGCAGCTACTCCGTCGAGACCCAGCTGTACGACGCCGGCGGGCACCCGGTCTGGTCGCGTCCGCTCCAGCAGACCGTCGCGCTCGGCGCCGGCGAGGAGAAGTCCGTACAGGCCGCGAAGGCCGTGCCCGCACCGCGTCTGTGGTCGGCCGAACACCCGAACCTCTACACGGCCGTGCTCCGCCTGCGCGATCCGGCCGGCAAGGTGATCGAGACCCTCTCCCACCGGGTCGGCCTGCGCGAGTTCGCCCTCAAGGACGGGCTGATGCGCATCAACGGCAAGCCGATCTCCCTCCGCGGCACCAACCGGCACGAGATGCACCCGCTCCGCGGCTCGGCTCTCACCCGCGGGGACATGGTCGAGGACATCGGCATCATCAAACGGCTCAACATCAACACCGTCCGCACCTCGCACTACCCGAACAACCCGCTGTGGCTGGAACTCGCTGACGAGTACGGCCTGTACCTCGTGGACGAGACCAACCTCGAGACCCACGGCATCAGGGGCGAGTACCCCGGAAACCACGCCGAGTGGACCACGGCGTGCGTGGCCCGCGCCCAGAACATGGTCCACCGGGACAAGAACCACGCCTCGGTCATCATCTGGTCGCTCGGCAACGAGGCGGGCGGTGGCAGCACCTTCAACGCCATGCACGACTGGATCCGCTCCTACGACACCACCCGCGTCATCCAGTACGAGGGCGACGACCGCCCCGGGATCAGCGACATCCGCTCCGAGATGTACGACAGCCCCGCCCGCGTCGAGCAACGGGCGAAGGACACCGGCGACACCCGGCCGTACGTGATGATCGAGTACTCGCACGCGATGGGGAACTCCAGCGGCAACTTCAAGAAGTACTGGGACCTCGTCCGCCGCTACCCGGTCCTCCAGGGCGGTTGGATCTGGGACTTCGTCGACCAGGCCCTCAGCTGGCCCACCCCGACCCGCAAGCTGCTCACCGAGACCGGACCCAGCACGCTCCACGGCGAGATCATCGCCCCCGCCGGCACCTTCACCCGCGACAAGGGCCTCTCCGGCGGCACCGTCTTCGCCCGCGACAAGAGCCTCGACCTCACCGGCTCGCTGACGCTGGAGGCGTGGATCACCCCGCACTTCCTCGGCTACCACCAGCCCGTCATCGCCAAGGGCGACACGCAGTACGCCCTGAAGCAGTCGGACGGGGGCCTGGAGTTCTTCATCTACGGCGGCGGCCAGTGGATCAGCGCGTACTGGTCGCTGCCCGACGACTGGACCGGCAAGGAGCACCACGTCGCAGGCGTCTTCGACGCGACGGCCGGCACGCTGACCCTCCACGTCGACGGCGTGGCGCGGGCCACCAAGGCCACCACCCAGCGGCCCAGCAACAACACCGCGCCCCTCGCCCTGGCCACCGACGTCGACAACCCCACCCGCGAGTTCAGTGGCACCATCCGACGGGCCCGTGTCTACGCCCGCGCGCTGAGCGCGGCCGACCTCGCCTCCGACAGCCGGGGACCCGGCGACGACGGCGTACGGTTCTGGTTCGACGCCGCCACCGTCGGCCTCACCGAGAAGCGGCCCCGCGACAAGACGTTCTACGCCTACGGCGGCGACTGGGGCGACAACCCCAACGACGGGGCCTTCGCCGGGGACGGCCTCATCACCGCCGACCGCAGGCTCACCGGCAAGTCCGCCGAGATCAAGCGGATCTACCAGGCGGTGCAGATCGCGTCGGGCACGACGCCGGGCACGGTCACCCTCACCAACGAGTACCTCTTCACCAACCTCCGCGAATTCGACGGACGGTGGGAACTGGTCGCCGACGGAGAAGTGGTCCGGCGCGGAAAGCTGACCCGGGCCCAGCTGGACGTGGCGCCCTTGTCCGGCAAGACCATCACCGTGCCCTTCGAACTGCCGGACGACCCGGCGCCCGGCGCGGAGTACTTCCTGGAACTGTCCTTCACCACCAGGCAGAGCACGAAGTGGGCCAAGGCAGGCTTCGAGGTGGCCCGGCAGCAGCTCGCCCTCGACGCGGGCAGCCCAGCCGTCACCCCCGCACCGCTGGCCGGCGTCCCGGCGCTCCGGCACGAGGACGGCGCCACGTCGGTCACCGTCAGGGGCAAGGGCTTCTCGGTCACCGTCGACAAGGCGACCGGCGTCATCACGTCGTACAAGGCGGGCGGCGCCCAGCTGATCGAGGCCGGGCCCACCCCCAACTTCTGGCGGGCACCCACCGACAACGACCGGGGCAACGGCCAGCACACCCGCAACGAGACCTGGCGCGACGCGGGCACCGGACGAGCGGTGAGCGGCGTGAACGTCCGCGCCCTGCGGGACCGGGCCGTCGAGATCAAGGTCGCCGGCACCCTGCCCACGACACCCGCGTCGACGTACACCACCACCTACACCGTCCTCGGCAACGGTGAGATCAAGGTCGACAACACCCTCCACCCGGGCGCCGCCTCGCTGCCGTACATCCCGGAGGTCGGCACCCTGCTCCTGCTGCCCGGCCGCCTGGACAGGCTGCGCTACTACGGCCGCGGCCCCGAGGAGAACCACTGGGACCGCAACAACGCCACCGACGTGGGCCTCTACTCGGGCACCGTCGACGGGCAGTGGAGCGGCTATCTGCGCCCGCAGGAGAACGGCAACAGGACCGACGTCCGCTGGATCGCTCTGACCGACCGCAAGGGTGCCGGCCTGCTGGTCTCGGCCGACCCGCTACTGGAGGTCAACGCCTCGCACTTCACCCCGGAGGACCTGTCCGTCGGGGCCCGCCACGACTACCAGCTCACCCCGCGCGACGCGGTCGTCCTGCGCCTGAGCCACCGGCAGATGGGTGTCGGCGGCGACAACAGCTGGGGCGCGCACACCCACGACGAGTACAAGCTGTTCGCGAACCGTGACTACGCGTACAGCTACCGCCTGCGTCCCCTGACGGACGTCGACGACGCGATGTCGGCCGCCCGCAGGCCCACGGCGGTGACGTTCACCGAGTAGAGGTCAGGGCCAGGGGCGTCACCCTTTGTCGGGGGTGGCGCCCTGGCCCGGCCGCGAACGGGCCGCAAGTACGGCGATGTCGTCCTCGGCGGGGGCGTCCGCGAGCTGTGCCAGTACGTCGTCGAGGATGACGTCCAGGGAGGCGCGTGGCGACAGGCGGAGCCGGGTGAGGCGGCGCAGCGACACGTCGATGTCCTCGCCGCGCCGCTCCACCAGGCCGTCCGTGTAGAGGAGAAGCACACCGTCCGGGACCGTCGGGCTGGTGAGCGTCGTGTAGCTGCCGAATCCCGTGCCCAGGGGCGGGCCGGACGGGACGTCGACGAGAGCGACCGTGCCGTCCGGGGAGAGGACGGCGGGCGGGAGATGGCCGGCGTTCGCGTAGGACACCGTCTGGTGGGCGGGATCCTCCAGGGCCAGCAGACAGGTGGCGACCCGGTCGAACCCGGAGTCGGCCACCGTACGGTCGGCGTGCGTGAGCAGCAGATGCGGGTCGAGGCCCGCCATGGCCAGGGCGCGCAGCGCGGAACGGTAGTGGCTCATGGCGACGGCCGCCTCGACCCCGTGCCCCATGACGTCCCCGATGACCAGCAGATTCCGGCCGTCGGGGAGGGGCAGGCTGTCGAACCAGTCGCCGCCGATGAGGGCCACGTCGTCGGCGGGCAGATAGCGGGACGCGGTCGGTGCGTGCGGGTTCGGCGGCGCGGAGGTGTCGTTGAGCAGCGCATGCTGGAGCTCGAGGGCCATGCTGTGCTCGCGGGTGTGCAGGGCGGCCCGCTCCAGGGCGCCGGCGGCCCGCTGCGCCAGTTCGAGGGCCACTGACACATCGTCGACCGTGAAGCCGGGGGAGTCGAACGCCCGTACGAGGGAGAGGGTGCCCAGGAGGCGCCTGCCCGCGATCAGGGGCAGGACGAGGGCCGAGTGGACGCCGACGCCCGGGTAGGCGTCGGTCCCGTCCGCGCGGAGCACCCCGGACTGCCATTCCTGCCCGGCGACGCCGTTGCTCAGCCAGGGGAGGCCGGCGTCCAGGCACGCCCGGACCTCCGTACCCGGCGGATAGTCCAGCGTGTCGCCGACACCGGGCAGGGCGAACACGGCGTCCTTGATGCCCGGCACCGCCACGAGGGCGGCCCGGCGCACGCGCAGCACTCCCGGGGGCGGCCGATGCGGGCCGGCCTTCACATCGAGGTTCAGCTCGACACCGGCCGCGTCCGCCAGGTCCGGCACCATGAACCGGGCCAGCTCGACGCAGGTCGCCTGCACGTCCGAGGTGGTGCCGATGCGCGCGGTGGCCGTGTCCACCAGAGTCATCCGGCGGTGCGCGCGCTCCAGCTCGTCGACGTGCTGCTGCGGGGCGCTGATCTCCAGGAAGATCCCGGCGAGACCGACCACCCGGCCCCGCTCGTCCTGGAGCCGGTGGTAGGTGGCGTGCCAGGCGCGGCGGGTGAAGGGCGAGTCCGCGCGGGTGTGCCCTGTCCCCACGAGCTCACGGGGCTTCCCGTCGTGCAGCACCTGCCGCAGCACGCCCTCGGGCCGGTCGACCCCGGGCGACGCCTCGGACAGCGTCCGCCCCAGAAGTTCCTCCGCCGACAGGCCGCTGATCCGGACCATGTGCGGATTGACGTAGCGGAAGCGCAGGTCCGGGTCGAGGATGACCACCCCGGCGGCAGTCCCCTCGACGAGCTGACGCAGCAGGCCGTACTCCTCGACCAGCCGAGGCATGTCCCCGGCGGCCGACCCGGCGAGCAGCGCCTCGACGTCGTCGAAGAGCAGCGGCCGGATAGCGTCCATGGCCACCGCACCTCTCGTCGTCGTAGCGCTTGCCGTACGGCAGAGACAATGATCGGCGAGACGGGGGTGTCGCGCACGTCGGAACCGTCGACGTGGGCATCCGGTATCCGGACCGTTTCGCCTACCTGCCCTGGTTCTGCCGCTTCTCCTGCTGCTCCTTGTGCAGCTCCTTGACGCGCGCCGCTTCCTTGCGCACGTCGACCTGCACGGAGCGTTCCTGGCGGAGCCACTCGGGGTCGTCCTGCTTCAGGGCGTCGATCTGCTCGGTGGTGAGGGCCTCGGTGATTCCGCCACGGGCGAGCCCCGCGATGGACACGCCCAGCTTCGACGCGACCACCGGACGGGGGTGCGGGCCGTCGCGCCGCAGGTCGCGCAGCCAGGCCGGCGGGTCGGCCTGCAACGCGGTCAGCTCGGCGCGCGTGACGACACCCTCCTGGAACTCTGCGGGGGTGGCCTGGAGGTACACACCCAGCTTCTTCGCCGCGGTCGCGGGCTTCATGGTCTGGGAGGTCTGGTGCGTCGTCATGACGTCAAGGGTATCGAGCGTATGAACCGGCGCCGACCACGGCCGACAGGGCAGGTAGCCTGGCGCGGTGACTGGCTCGGAAGATTCCCCCGCGTTCCGGCTCGCGTACGTCCCGGGAGTGATCCCCGCCAAGTGGGTGCGGATCTGGAACGAGCGGCGCACCGACGTCCCCCTGACCCTGCTCCAGGTGTCCGCCGCCGAGGCGGGCGGCCTGCTGCTGGCCCAGGACGCCGACGCGGCCCTCGTACGCCTCCCGGTCGACCGTACGGTGCTCAGCGCGATCCCCCTCTACACCGAGACCTCGGTGGTCGTGGTCCCCAAGGACCATGTCGTGACCGCCGTCGAGGAGGTGACCGCCGAGGACCTCGCCGACGAGATCGTGCTGCACCCCCTCGACGACACCCTCGCCTGGGAGAACCTCCCCGGCCGCCCCGCGATCGAGCGCCCGGCGACCACCGAGGACGCCATCGAACTGGTGGCGGCCGGGATCGGGGTCCTCGTCGTCCCCCAGTCCCTGGCCCGCCTCCACCACCGCAAGGACCTCACCTACCGCACGGTCACCGACGCGCCCGAGTCCCAGGTCGCCCTCTCCTGGCCGGAGGAGCGCACGACCGACCTGGTCGAGGACTTCATCGGCATCGTGCGGGGCCGCACCGTCAACAGCTCCCGTGGCCGCCGCGAGGAGCCGAAGGCGGAGCAGCCGAAGGCCAAGAAGCGCGGCGGAACAGAGGGCACAGCACGCAAGCCCGCCGCAGGACGGTCGGCCGGCCGGGGCGCCGGAGCCGGAAAGGGCGGCGCGGCGGGCAAGGGCGCCCGCAGCGGCGGTTCGGGTCGCTCGGGCGGCGCCCGCCCGGGCAAGCCCCGCCGCAAGTCGTAGCACCGGCCGGGCCCTGACGCCTACGAACCGCCCACGAACCGTTCACGAAGCGGCGCGCGGCAGGACCGCGAAGCAGTCCTGGACCGCTTCCGGCACTGGTGAACCCGAGTCCGCGCCGATCTCGACGTCGTACAGCCCGGCCGACAGAGCGCTCCGCACCTCGTACCGGGCGGGCGCGACCTCGAGCAGGACGAGGGAGAGCGTCTCGCCGTCCTCCCGGGTCACCGTCGCGAGCAGTCGCCGCGGTGGCCGGGCGGCGCCCACGACCCGGGCGCGCAGGGTCGCCGGTTCCTCGCCCGCGTACGCGTCGTCGACCTCGCTGCTGATGGCCGGGGCCACCCGGGCGAGCTGGTCCGACGGGCCGCGCACGTCCAGGGGGCCGGGCGACTGGAGGCGCACCAGGAGTTCGAGGAGCCGGCCGGTCAGCACGCGCGGCGACTGGAGGGCGCTGTGTGCCGCCGCCACGAACCGGCAGCGGTCCTCCGGCAGCGCGGGCGGCATCGCCGAGACCCGGGGAACCACGCCGTCCCCGTCCGCCAGGACCGGTGGGACCAGCGCTCCCGGGGGTTCGGCCGAGCAGACCACCCTGTGCCCGTTCCAGCGCGCCGACTGGAGCGTGCCGCTCTGCCGGGTGCCCACAAGAGGGAGCGTCACATGCTGGTGCGTGTACGCGGGAAAGCTCTCGGCGTTGTACGCCGCTGCCGCCGCGATCTCCCGGTGGAAGCCCAGGCCGTCGCCGACGAGATCCGGGCGCACCCCGGGCAGCGGCGCCGCGTCCTCGATCCGGATGTGCCCCGCCCCGGTGTCGATGACCGAGTACACCGGCAGGAGCTGGTGTACGGAGGGAAACCCGCGCGTCAGGGTGCGTACGCCGGGCAGGTGCCGGAAGCCGCCGGTGAGCGTGTCGAGCGCGCGCACCGAGCCGCGGTGCGGGGTGCCCAGGGTGATCAGCGCCCGGCAGTCGCGCCAGCCGCCCAGCACCTCGACGTAGTAGCGGGCGATCAGGCCGCCCATGCCGTGGGCGATGACGACGGCCTTCGCGTCCGCGGTGCCCGTCCGCTCCCGGAACTCGGCGACATGCAGGTCGATCACCTCGGCCAGCCTGCGGGCGTGCACCCGGTTGTCCAGCCGCCAGTCGTACGGGAACGTCAGCAGCCCGCCGCCCGGGGCCTCCGTCACGGCGAAGTGCTCGCGCACCCAGCCGACGGTCCGCGCGTAGCCCGTGGTCCGCAACAGGCCCGGCAGCACCGCGACGTCGGGAAACAGCCGTGACGCTCTGACCGACGACGTGTCACCGGGCAGCGTCAGCGGATGCCGGGCGGTGTCCGGATCCCTCAGCTCCGCCAGGGTCTGGAGCAACGGTTTGCCGGGCGCCCACAGCGGGCCCGTCGGCCCGTCCAGGACACTGCCCAGGAATCCCGGGACCAGGACGATCGGATGTCTCACCGGGCAACGCACGGCTCTGCCCCCGGAAGCCGGACAGTAATCCGGACATTGAGGTCCCAGGTGCCCACCCCCGTGGAGCACCCGGGACCTCCGCCTCGACACCTCGGACCAGTACCGAGGAGACATGAGAGACAGAGGAGCCGGGGGCCAGGAAGGGGGGAGGAGCCCCCTCGGGTCCGGCCCGGCGACTCCCTTCGCCCGATCCTGATCCTCAATGCTCTCTCCCTGCGTTCGACGGGACGCCCCGTACGCCTTTCGGGTCAGCTTTGTCCGATCTCGCCGAGAGAGGGAGAGATCCGGTGTTGCCAGGGCATATTTGGCAACACCGGGCAACAAGCGGGCGAATGCGTGCAGTTGGGGGTCGCATGGACGACACGGCGAACGGCGTGACGCATGAACCGGCGCGGTTCGGCCGGGAGTTACGACGCCGGCGGCTCGCCGCCGGCCTCTCCCTCGCCGACCTGGCAGGGCTCGTGCACTGCAGCCGGGGCTACCTCAGCCGCATCGAGAACGGTCATCGCCGGGTCACCCGTGAACTGGCCGAAGGGTGCGACGACGCACTGGACGCCAAAGGGCAACTGCTGGGCCTCGCCCCCGAGTCACGCAACGGCACCACCGACGCGCCGCCCGTACGAACCCCGGGAGTCCGGCGCGCGGCACCGACCCGCGTCGGCGGCGCTGTCACGGCCCAACCCTCCCGGTTCGGCGCGGAATTCGACCGGTTGCTGCATCGCGGCGACACCAGCTACCTGGCCGGGCGCATGGAGGAGGCGGACGCCTACTACCGCCAGGCCCACCGGTGGGGCGCGGCAGATCCCGAAGCGCAGGCCGTCGCCGTCGTACGGCGGGCCCGGCGCTGGTCCGACCCGGGCCGCGTCGACCACGAACTCCTGCACCTCGTACGGGAAACCCTCGCCGTGCTCAGGACCCGCGAGGGCAGTGAGGCGGCCGGGCTGCGGCTGCGGCTCGGCGCGCATCTGGCGAAGAAGCTCGCCATGTCCGTCAGCGAGGACACCGCCTGGCCGGGCGCCGGACCCGAACGCGGCGCCGAACTGGCCCGACGGACCCTGGAGGGGCTCGCCACCGGCGGCCAGGACGACGAGACGCGCTGCGAAGTGCTCACCGAGTGCCGCTGGGGCCTGTACGACTTCGTCCCGGCCATCGAATCGCTGACCCTCTCCCTCCGGCTGCGGGACTGCGCCCTGCGCGCCCGCTCCCCGTACTTCCTCGGCGAGTCCCTCGTCGCCCTCGCCATCGACCAGCTCCGGGTCGGCCGCGTCCACGGCGCCACGGGGACAGTCGCCGAACACCGCAGGCACGCGGCCCGTACGCGCAGCACCCTGGCGCGCTGGCAGCAGTGCACCCTGGACACCCTGCTCGACCTGTGGTGCGGCCGGTTCGACTCCGCCACCGACTGGATCTTCGGCGAGTCGCGGGAGATCGTCGCCGGCCTGGAGGCGGACCTCGCCGTCCCCGCCGACACGCTGCTGCAGACCCGGCTGGGCCAGGTGTTCTGGCTGCTCAGAGAGCAGGGCAGGATGGCCGAACTCTTCAGCTCCGGGCTCGCCGACGGCGTCGAACGGCACGGCTACTTCCCGGTCTGGCGGGCGGGGTTCGCGCTGGCCCGCTGCGAGGTCGGCGACCATGACGAGGCGGCCGACCGCCTGCTCGCGCTCCTCCGGGAGACCGGCGACTGCGCCTCCCTGCCGCCGCACGGCTGGTCCGTACCGGCGCTGGTCCTGCTCGCGGAGGTGTGCGCCGGACTCGACGCACACGGCGGGTACGAGGCCGAACTCGCCCGCGCCGTACCGGTACTGCGTGAGGCGCTCGCCCGCAGACCGGCGGGCATCGCGCTCGCGGGCTGGCCCGTGGTGCTGGTCGGCCCGACGGAACGGGCCATGGGCCTGCTGGCCCTCGCCGAGGGCGACACCGCGACGGCCCTCGGCCACTTCCGCCAGGCAGAACGCCTGGTCGTCGGCAGCTCACCACCCCAGACGGCCCGCCTCAGAGCGAACGAGGCCCGAGCCCTCCTACGCGAGAAGGGCGCCTCCCACCGGCCCGAGGCGCTGACACTACTGCGCTCGGCCCTGACGGGAGCGGAAGCAAACGGAATGCGCCTACTGGCGACGGAATGCCGGGACCTACTCGCGGACGATCCCCCGACCACCTCCCCAGACCAACCCCGCCCACACGCCTGAACACCCCACACCGGGACCGACTACCGTCCCGGCGACGACGTTGAAGCGCCGGGCCCGCCCCGAAGCGGCCCGACCGACTTGCCCGGTCCGCATCGGCGGGTCCGGTCGGTACCGGCTGATCCACGCCGGAAGCGGCTCGACTGCCCTGTCCGGACCGTATCGGCCTGTCCGGCCGACACCGGCTGGTCCGGTCCCGCACCGCTCGTCCCGCCCGAAGCGGACCGGTGTCGGCCCTGGCCAGCTCCAGATAGTGGCGGTTCTTCTCCGCGAGCAACTCCTCGACCGGTGCGCGCAGCCCGTACCGCTCACGCCAGAGCGTGACCGTCTCCCGCGTGCTGATGCCCACGGACTTCTCCTGGTCCGCCCAGGTGGAACCCATGACGCCGTACGCGGCGAGAGTCCGCCGGCTTGCTTCGAAGTAGTTCGGCTCGCTGTCCACGAGGGTTCCGTCGAGGTCGAAGACGACCGCGGTGGTGCCGAGAGTGCTCATGGCTCTCAGGATGGCGCAGGGCTCACGATCAGGCCGTCACCGTACGGCCGATCGACTCGACCAGGGGCAGCAGCCGGTGCGGGACCCGTTCGCGCAGCGCCACCTCCGTACGGGTGCGGACCACGCCCGGCACGCTGATCAGCGCCTGGATCACGTCCTCCAGGTGGGCGTTGTCGCGGGCCACGACCCGCGCGAGGAGATCACCGCCGCCGGCGATGGAGAACGCCTCGATGATCTCCGGTACGGCGGCCAAAGCGTCCCCGACCTCGTCGAGATGGCCCTGGGTGACCTCGATGTGCACGAACGCGAGCACCGGGTGGCCCAGCGCGACGGGGGAGAGCGCGGGACCCGTACCGGTGATGACACCGTCCCGTTCGAGGCGGTCGAGCCGGGCCTGCAAGGTGCCGCGCGCGACGCCGAGCACCCGTGCGTACTCGCGCACGCTGGTGCGGGGCCGCTCCAGCAGCAGCCGCAGAATGCGGGTGTCCAGTTCGTCCACTGCCATGGCGTCCGACCTCCTCCGTCCCGTACATGGTCCGTTGGCTCGGCGATGGACGCTCGCGGACCGAAATGTCTGTGCCAATGGTTCAGTCTATTCGAGGTCACTTGAGCCAGTGGTGGCGGAGGTGCTGCAATGTCCCCGGTCGATGGCGCTGCGGACTCCGCGGCGCCTTTTTCATGCCGATTTCAGTGGGGTGGGACAGCAGTGCTGAAGAGGGTGTTCATGGCGCCGGACCCGGGTCGCGCACGGTTGCGTTTCGCCGCGCGGGCCGTGCTGGGCATCGCGCTGGCCGTCACCGTCTGCGGCCTCGCCGGGCACTCGCTCACCGGGGCCGTGACCGGCGGCCTCGCCGCGCTGCTGGCCCTCTTCACGGTCACCGACACCACGGTGCGCGGCCAGGCGCTCACCACCGCGCTGCTGCCCGCCGTCGGCCTCCCGGTCCTCGCCGTCGCGGCCGAACTGCACGACCGTCCGCTCGCCCGCGCGCTCGTCCTCCTCTCCGTCGTAGGCGCCGGCGTGTACGCGCGCCGCTGGGGCCCGCGCGGCCACAGCCTGGGCGTCTTCGCGTTCATGACCTTCTTCGTCGCCCAGTTCCTGCACGCGGCACCCCGGCAGCTGCCCGAGTTGGCCGCCGCCGTCGTCCTGTCCGTGCTCACGGCCTCGGCGGTGCGCTTCGGGCTGTGGTGCTACGAACGCCGCACGCCCCCGCCGCCGGCCCCCGTCACCCTGGCCGGCGAACGCGGCCTGGCCCGCGCCACCACACGTCAGGCCGTCCAGGCGACGGTCGCAGCCGGCTTCGCCCTGGTCGTGGGCCACATGGTGTCGGGGGACCGCTGGTACTGGGCCGTCGGCGCCGCCTGGTGGATCTTCGTGAACACCGCCTCGCGCGGCGAGACCTTGGTCCGCGGCTTCCGCCGCATCCTCGGCACGGTGCTCGGCATCGCGCTCGGCCTCGCGGTCGCGGTTCCGGTGGCCGGGGCCGCCGTCCCCACCGCCGTACTCGTCGCCGTATGTGTGTTCGGCATCTTCTACTCGGCCGCGGTCTCGTACACGTGGATGATGCTGTCGGTCACCCTGCTCGCCGAACTCCTGTACGGCCTCCTGGGCGTCCTCGACCCGGCGCTCCTCGCCGTCCGGCTCGCGGAGACCGGCGTCGGCGCCCTGGGCGCTCTGCTGGCCGTGGTGCTTGTGCTGCCGATCACCACGCACGCCACCACCGACGCCTGGATCCAGCGAGCCCTGCACTGTGTCCACGCCTGCACCGCCGAGGCCACCGCCCGGCTCGCCGGCGGACCGGGCATGGACGCGTCCCCCGATCCGGCGTCGCGCGTGGCCGAACTGGAGCTCCTGCTGGGGCGTGTCCGGCTCTCGGTCGCGCCGCTCGTGCATCCACTCAACCCCCGGCGAGCCCGTAAGCGCCGCGCGCGCCGGGTACTCGCGCTCCTCGACGACTGTGCCCGCGAGATCCGAGGTCTGGCCGCCGTGACCACGGGCCCGGAGGCCTCCCACGACGTACGGCTCGCCGCCGCCTGCCGACGCGTGGAGCGTGCGGTGGAAGCGCTCACGGAGGGCCGCACCGACACCGTCACGGCCCCCGTGGACCGGTCCCACGCCACCGAGCCCGCCCTCGCCCATCTGCACGGACTGGAACGGGCCCTGGCCGAGCTGGCCAAGCCGCTGGGCGGCGCCTGGGCCTCTCCGCCGGCCCGAGCCTGAGACTCTCTCGTACGCCCGCAGATGTGGTCTAGACCGATAAGGTAGCGTCGCCCCCGGCCGAACCGGTGACCGGGAGGGGACGACTGTGGGGCAACGGCGAGCGTTCATCGGCTCGTTCACGGCAGCGGGTGGCCCAGGTGCGCTGGTCGCCGCCGTGGACGAGGACAGCGGCGCGCTGACCGCGCTCGGCGCGGCGGACGCCGTACCCGACCCGTCGTATCTCGCCCTCGCCGCCGACGGGAACACGCTCTACGCGGTCAGCGAGACGGCCGCGGGCGCGGTGGCCGCCTACTCGGTGACCGGCGACAAGCCCGAACTCGCCGGGCCGCCCGTCCCCGTCGGCGGCAGCGGGCCCACGCACGTCGGTCTCTTCGCCGGGCACGTGCTGACCGCCAACTACGGCTCCGGCAGCGTCACCACGGTGCCCGTCCGCGCCGACGGCACCCTCGCCACCGCCGCGTCCCACGTGTTCCAGCACACCGGCTCCGGCCCGCACCCGGCACGTCAGCGCGGACCGCACGCCCACCAGGTACAGCCCGACCCGAGCGGTCGATGGGTCGTCTGCGTCGACCTCGGCACGGACTCCGTCCGGGTGGCCGCCCTGCGCGACGGCGGCCTCGTGGCGCACCGCGAGACCGCTCTGCGCCCCGGCTGCGGACCGCGCCATCTGGCCTTCCATCCGGCCGGCTCGTACGCGTACGTGCTGAACGAACTCGCCCCGACCGTCACCGTCTGCCGCTGGGACGCCGCCGAAGGCCTCCTGACCCCCCTGCGCGAGACGCCGGTACTGCAGGGCGCAACGGACGCTGACGCCTACCCGTCGGGCATCGTCGCGTCGCCCGACGGCCGCTTCGTGTGGACCGCGACGCGCGGCCAGGACGTCGTGTCCGTGCTCGCCGTCGACGACGCCGGAGCCACCCTGCGGCTGATGGCCACGGTGCCGTGCGGCGGCCACTGGCCCCGTGCGCTCGCCGCCTCGGACGGATTCCTGTACGTCGCGAACGAGCGCTCCGGGGACGTGACCTGGTTCGCCCTCGACCCCGACACCGGTATCCCGCGCCGGACCGGTGCGATCGTGGTCCCGGCGGCGTCCTGCGTGGTCCTCGGCTGAGCGAACGCCACGGGCCGGACACGCCGAGGGCCCGCTCCTGGAAAGGGGCGGGCCCTTCGGCGTACCAGCTGCTTCGGCGGTCCTGCTTCGCCGTACGGGGATGCTGCCCGGGTCAGCGGACCGGGGACCCCTGCGGCTGCTGCGGGGCGATGCCGAGTGCCGTCGTGTACTTGGCCAGCGCCAGCTTGCCGATGGCCGGGTACGGGCCGAGCGCGTCGGAGGACGCACAGCCCGCCTCCTTGGCCGCGGCCTCCAGCAGACCGGCGTCGATCTCCGGGCCGATCAGGTACGGGGCCAGCGCGAGGTTCTGCGAGCCCGAGGCGCGCAGCTGCTCGGCGATGGCCGCGATCGAGCCGTCCTGGTCGAGGGCGGCCGCCATCACCGGCACGGCGAGGCGCGCGGCGAGCAGCATGCCCGTGATACCGGCCGCCTGCACGGCCTCGTCGCCGCCCACGGAGGCCAGGATGATGCCGTCCGCGGCGGTCGCCACGGTGAACAGCCGGGCCCGGTCGGCGCGCGCGAGGCCCGCCTCGGACAGCCGCACGTGCAGGCCCTCGGCGAGCAGTGGGTGCGGGCCGAGGACATCGGTCAGCTCGGCCGCGATACGGCTCTCCATGACGGCCTGCCGGACCTGGCGCAGCAGCGCGTTGTCCGGACCGGCGAGCAGCGGCACGACGACGGCCACGGGCCCCTCGGGCTGCTTGACGTCCGCACCGGCGGCGAGGGCCTGCTCATAGCGGGCCGTGCGCTCCTGCGCGGCGTGCGTGAGCACGGACTGGAGCGTGGGGAACTCCGCGTCGTCACCGTCGAGGTACCCGATGCGGGCGTCGAGGCCGGGGAGCTCGGAGCGGGCGATGCTCACGACCTCCTCGGCGAGGCTCCGCGTGGCGGGGCTGGGCGCACCCGGGACCGCGAGGACGAGCGCGGGCGCCCCCTCGGGAGCCGCCAGAGGCTCGGGGCGGCGGTGCCGGCCCGGCTGGCGGGGGCGCGGCATTCGTACTGGCAGGCCGGCGGGCCCAGTGGGGGAGCTCATGGCGCCGCATGTTACTGGCTTACTGGGCTCCCTTGTTCGGGGAGGGTGCAGGTGAGCGGTATCCGTCCGCTTTTGTCTGATGAGTTACGTACGGATCGGAAGTGATCGGTACGTGACGACTTCGCTGTCAGGCCGGGGACGGCTTCGCTCGGCAGGGCATTCCGTCGCTGGTCAACCGGCCTTGACCGGTAAGTGCACCTGAGTTGACCGGCGTTGACCGGTGTTGTCCGGCGAAGGACGAGTCGTCTTCTGTCCGGCAATCAGGAATCAGGCTCGCATGTCGGTCATTGTGGTTCGCCGGCTCGGTCGGTATATCCGGATTTTGGTCGTCCGCGTCCCCCTGCCCGGTGACCTTGCCGGTGACCTTGCCAGTGAGGAAGAGTAGCGCCGAGGGCGGTGTCCGCGTGCGGGGGCTTCCCCTGTTCGTGCGGGGCCGCGCTGCGTGCCAGTAGGGTGACGGGCTGTGGCACCACGACCCTTGCATGAACTTGTTGAAGCGGGCTGGGCGAAGGCTCTTGAACCTGCGGCCGAACGCATCGCCGCGATGGGGGACTTCCTCCGGGCCGAGATAGCGGCCGGCCGGACGTACCTTCCGGCTGGGGCGAATGTCCTACGGGCTTTCCAGCAGCCGTTCGACGACGTCCGCGTCCTGATCGTCGGCCAGGATCCCTACCCCACGCCGGGGATGGCGATCGGGCTGAGTTTCGCGGTGGCGCCGGAGGTGCGTTCACTGCCCGGCAGCCTGGAGAACATCTTCCGGGAGCTGCATACGGACTTGGGGCTGCCCAGGCCCTCCAACGGCGATCTGACGCCGTGGACGGAGCAGGGTGTGCTGCTGCTGAACAGGGCGCTCACTACGGCCCCGCGTAGTCCCGCGGCGCACCGGGGCAAGGGGTGGGAGGAAGTCACCGAGCAGGCGATCCGGGCGCTGGCGGCGCGTGGAAAGCCGCTGGTGTCCGTCCTGTGGGGGCGTGACGCGCGCAATCTGCGACCGTTGCTGGGGGACCTGCCCGCGCTCGAGTCAGCCCACCCGTCGCCGATGTCGGCGGACCGCGGGTTCTTCGGCTCACGGCCGTTCAGCCGCGCCAACGACCTGCTCGCCAAGCAGGGCGCCCAGCCGGTGAACTGGCAACTGCCGGAGAGAGCGTCAGCGAGCTCGGCTGCCCTGGGGTCGGATACGGGTCCTGCTCGACAATCAGGACCCGTACGTCGACGAAGGGCTGATGGACGGCCCGTAGGGCGTTCGGTCCAACCCGGGATCCCACCCGTGCACACCGCGCCCTTTGTGACCGGTCCTCAGTCGATCACCGCTGCCCGCACGCACAGCACGTCCGGCAGATGGGACGCCAGCTGCTGCCAGCTGTCGCCGTCGTCCGCCGACGCGTACACCTCGCCGTTGCGGTTGCCGAAGTAGACGCCCGCCGGGTCCGCGTTGTCCGTGCACAGCGCGTCGCGCAGCACCGTGCCGTAGTGGTCTTCCTGGGGCAGCCCGGCCGACAGGGGTTCCCAGCTCCTGCCCGCGTCCGCCGTACGGAAGACGCGGCAGCGGCGTTCGGCGGGGACGCGGTCGGCGTCGGCGTTGATCGGGAAGACGTATGCCGTGTCCCCGCGGTGCGGATGGGCCGCCACCGCGAAACCGAACGTCGAGGGGAGGTCGGCGCCGATGTCCGTCCACTTCCCGCCCGCGTCGTCGCTCCGGTACACCCCCCAGTGGTTCTGCAGGTACAGCCGGTCCGGGTTGGCCGAGTCCTTCGCGACCTTGTGCACGCACTGGCCGAACTCCGGGTTCGGATCCGGCAGGAACACCGCGGAGACACCGGAGTTGGACGGGGCCCAGCTGGTGCCGCCGTCGGCCGTGCGGAACACTCCGGCCGTCGAGATGGCGACCGTCATCGCGCGCGGGTCACGCTGGTCGGTGACGATCGTGTGCAGGCCCTCACCGCCACCGCCCGGCACCCATCGGGAACGGGTGGGGTGTTCCCACAGCGGGCGGACCAGCTCGAAGGACTCACCGCGGTCCTCGGAGCGGTACAGCGCCGCCGGTTCCGTGCCCGCGTACACCACGTCCGCCTCCGCCGTGGAGGGATGGAGCTGCCAGACGCGCTCCAGCGAAGCGCCCGTGTCCTTGGGGAACTTGACGGCGGGCCGCTCCGGTTCGGTCCAGGTCCGGCCCAGGTCGTCGGAGTGGAAGACCGACGGCCCCCAGTGCGCGCTGTCGCCGCCGACCAGCAGCCTCGGGATCTCGCGCCGGGTGTCGATCGCGACCGAGTACACGGCCTGTGCGTTGAAAGAAGGGCTGTCGTCGAACTCCCACGTGCCACCGCGCCGGTGCCCGATGAACAGGCCCTTGCGCGTGCCGACCGTGAGCAGTACCTCGGTCATGCCGATCACCTCCGGGACGTCTATGTCCAGTCATCGGCCAGTCTGCACCCCACCACTGACAGTCACCTCTGGAAACAGCGTCGTCGCAGGTCAGGGCGGTTTGTCGGCGGGATGTGGCGGATACCTCCGGTGAGTCGTGAGCAACGGCGGCGCACCGCGCGTATGGGAGGACGGCAGGGCAAGTCCGTGTGCGCGTGAGGAGGATGCCTTCGATGGCGGCATTCCGTGGTCCGAGGGTGTGGCTGTGGCGTTGGCGGCGCAATCCGCTGAGACGACGGGTGGACGCCGTGGAGGGGTGGGCCGTACTGGCCACCTGGGCGCTCATCGCGCTCACCGGAGTCCTCGTCGGGCTGGTGGCGGCCCACTCCGTCGAACAGGGACTCGCGCGAGAGCGCGCCGAGTGGCGTCCGGTGACGGCGCTGGTCGTCGAGGACGCGCCCGGCACCGTCGGCAGCGAGAAGGTGTGGGCGAAGGTCCGCTGGACCGCCGCCGACGGCACCCGGCACACGGGTCAGGCCCGCGTCGACTCGGGCAGCACCGCGGGCAGCCCGGCGACGGTCTGGACGGATCCGCAGGGCCGCCTGGTGTCGAAGCCCGCCACCGAGTCCGAGGCCCGTCTCAGGGCCGCGCTGGTCGGCGCCCTGGCGGGCGCGAGCGGGGCGACCGTGCCGTACGTCGGCTGGCGTCTCCTGCGCGGCCGGTTGCAGCGGCGGCGGATGGAGGAGTGGGACGAGGCGTGGGAGCGGTTCGACCCGATGTGGGGGCGCAACACGCGCTGACGCGCGCCGACACGGGCTGACACGTGTGGAAGGAGACGGGGAAGCGGGGGCGGGGGAGCAGCGGTGAGGAGCCCTCACCGGGTCCCCGGTTCCCGGTCGTCGCCGACAGCGAGAGCGGTGCGATGTGGTGCGGTGTCCGGCGATGTCGAGCCGGGCCGCCGTCCCCCAGGGCGCACCCTCGGCTGAGCCCGCCTGCGACGGCACGGGCATGTGCGACGCCGCCGGCCATCCGCGAGCAGCCGCAGGGGGAAGGGGGATGGCTGGTTCCCGGCGCCGAATCCGATGGGTGTGTTCTCAGCCGCCCCGCCGTGCTCCCGGGCAGGTCCGCAGCCGCTGAGCGGCGAATATTTTCGACGTGTGGGAGCGCTTCCATGGCGGCCATGCTCATGCCACGATGCGGCGGGCGGCTTCGCAGAGCGGGACTTCCACTTCCGCCACGCGTTACCCCGCGAGCCGTGATCAGGAAGGGACAAGGACGTGTCCACCCCTGCCGGCGACAGCGCGGCGCCGTCCGGCTTCACGCTCAACGCAGCGGTCTGCACGGCCGGTTGAGCACCGCCGGGCGATGACCGGGTGCGTGCCACGAGCGCGCACCCGGTCGTCGCTCCCGCCACCCGACCCGAACCAGCCCCCCAGCCAGATGACGACGCCCGACGGATCCCCAGAAAACGTCCCGGACAGAGAGAGGCACCCGGCCCGTGAAGTCCCCCCATCTCGCGCAGCCGCCCAGGCCCCAGCGGCCGTCCGCCAGAGCAGCGCTCACCCACCTGGTCGCCACCTGTGTGTTCGTGCTGGCCGTAGTGGTGGTGTCCTCCGTCGTGGTGGCCCTGGTCAGGAGCCCGCAGTCGACGGCCGCCGACCCGGGCCGGTCCGCCCTGCGCTGGGTCAACACCTGGACGTCGATGCCACAGCTCACCGAGCCCGGCAACATGCCGCCCGCGCCCTTCACCGGGGAACGCGCCGTCCTCGTCGACACCACCCTGCGCCAGACGGTGCGCGTCACCACCGGCGGTGAGCGCGTCCGGCTCCGCTTCTCCAACGCCTTCGGCACCACCCCGCTGCCCCTGACCGCCGTGACGGTCGCCCTCCCGCTGGAGGGCCGGGCCGGGGTCAGCGCGATCGAACCCGGCACCCTGCGCGAGGTGACGTTCGCCGGACGCCGGTCCACCACCGTCCCCGCCGGTGCCCAGGTCGTCTCCGACCCGCTGGACTTCGGGCTGCGCCCCGCGACCAACCTGACCGTGACGACGTACCTCGCGAACGGCCAGGCCTCGCTCGCGCTCACCTCGCACCCGGGCTCGCGCACCACCTCGTACCTCCGCACCGGCGACGGCACGGCCGAGCAGGATCTGGCCGGAGCCACCCCGGTCAACCACTGGTACCTGCTCAGCGACGTCGAGGTGCTCTCCCCACCGGACACGCGGGCCGTCGCGGTGCTGGGCGACTCACTGTCCGACGGCCGGAGTTCCACGACCAACGGCAACAACCGCTGGCCCGACCAGCTCCTGGACCGGCTCCGGGGCCTTCCGGGCGGCAACCGGATCGCCGTACTCAACCAGGCGGCCGGTGGTAACCGGGTCCTCAACGACGGCCTCGGGCCCAACGCCCTCGCCCGCCTCGACCGGGACATCCTGGCGCACAGCGGCGTCTCCTGGCTGATCGTCTTCGAGGGCGTCAACGACATCGGCACCGCCGAGCCGACCTCGGCCGCCCAGCAGCGCGTCACCGACGACCTCATCGCCGCCTACCGACAGATCGTCGTCCGCGCACACGCCCAGGGCATCCGCGTCTACGGCGCCACGCTGACGCCCTTCCGCGGTAACACGCCGTACGACGATCCGGCGGGCCTGCGCGAGACGACCCGGCAGGCCGTGAACGACTGGATCCGCACCGGTGGCGTCTTCGACGCCGTCGTCGACTTCGACCGAGCGGTCCGCGATCCGGCCGATCCGGGGAGGCTGCGCGCGGACCTCCACGACGGCGACTGGCTGCATCTGAACCCCGAGGGATACCGGAGGCTGGCCGCCGCCGTTCCCGCGCGCTGGTTCGGGAAGAGCTGATCCCGGGTGGATGAACAGGCGCTGACGACAACTCCCCGATTCGCCAGGGGGCTTGCTGGACTCACACCGACCGGTGGTACTGGTTCGGCACATGCACCTCGCCGCCCAGTTCACGGGCCGCCTGCCGGGCCCACGACGGGTTGCGCAGCAACTCGCGGCCCAACAGCACCGCGTCGGCCTCGCCGTTGGCAAGGATCTTCTCGGCCTGCTCCGGGTCGGTGATCATTCCCACGGCGCCGACGGGCAGCGACGTCTCGGCCTTCACCCGTGCGGCAAAGGGGACTTGGTAGCCCGGGCCGGTCGGAATGCGTACGCCGGAGACGTTGCCGCCGGTCGAGACGTCGAGCAGGTCGATGCCGTGGGCGTGGAGGTCGGCGGCGAAGCGGACGGTGTCGTCGGCGCTCCAGCCGCCGTCCGCCAGCCAGTCCGTCGCCGAGATACGGAAGAACAGCGGCTTGTCCGCGGGCCACACCGCCCGTACGGCGTCGACGACTTCGAGCGCGAAGCGGACCCGGTTCTCGTACGAGCCGCCGTAGGCGTCGGTGCGGTGGTTGGAGTGCGGGGACAGGAAACCGTTGATCAGATAGCCGTGTGCGCCGTGGATCTCGGCGACCTCGAAGCCCGCGTCGAGGGCGCGCCGGGCCGCGTCCGCGAACTGGCCGACGACGTCCGTGATCTGATCGACCGTCAACTCGGTCGGGACCGGGTGCTTCTCGTCGAACGGCAGTGGGCTCGCGCCGACCGGCTGCCAGCCGAGCGCGTCCGGGCCGATCGGCGCGCCGCCCTCCCAGGGCAGACCGGTGGACGACTTTCGGCCGGCATGGGCCAGCTGGATCCCCGGAATCGTGCCCTGGGACACCAGGAAGCGGGTGATCCGCCGCAACGCCTCGACCTGCGTGTCGTTCCAGATGCCGAGGTCGTACGGAGTGATCCGGCCCTCCGGGCTGACGGCGGTCGCCTCGACGAGGATCAGGCCGGTGCCTCCGGCGGCGCGTGCCGCGTAGTGCGCGAAGTGCCAGTCGTTCGGGGCGCCGGTCTCCGGGCCCTCGGGCGTCGCGGAGTACTGGCACATCGGCGCCATCCACACGCGGTTGGGGATGGTCAGGTCACGGAGGCGGTAGGGCTCGAAGAGCGCGCTCACGGCGGACTCCCTTTCGTCTCGTCGTACGTCACGAGGTCGCTGGACGACTCATACGATAGGCATCGTAGTACGGTGGATGTCAAACTACGAGAGTTCTCGTACAATGGGATTCCGGAACGCAGACGAACTGACGAACCGACGACCTGGAGCCGCCGTGACCACCGCAGCCACCGCCCCCGGCAGCCGCGCTCTTGCGCACCCTGGGTGCGAGGAGATCCGGCTGGAGGGGGTGCTGCACGCGCTCTCCGACCCGATGCGGCTCCAGGTCGTGCGAGAGCTCGCCGCCACCGACGACGAGCTCTCGTGTTCGCATTTCGTGCTGCCGGTCACCAAGTCCACGACCACGCACCACTTCCGGGTGCTGCGCGAGAGCGGGGTGATCCGCCAGGTCTACCGGGGCACGGCGAAGATGAACGGCCTGCGCCGGGACGACCTAGACGACCTCTTCCCGGGACTTCTCGACAGTGTCCTGACCGCCGCCGTCCGCCAGGCCGACCGCCTCGGCGGAGGCGCCACCGGCTGAACCGCTCCTCCCCGCAAGGTGGTTGAACAGCAGGTTCAGCGGGATCGCCGTCAGGCAGCCCGCGCTGATGCCGCTGTTCATCACCGTCTGGAACCAGTCCCGGAACTTCGCGTACACCGTGGGCACGCCGACCGGCAGCATGCCCACGGGCACCGAGACCGCCACGACCGTCAGATTGTGGTTGTCCCGGAACTCGACCCCGGCAAGCGTCCGCAGCCCGCTCGCGGCGACCGTCCCGAACATCACCAGCCCCGCACCGCCCAGCACCGGCGCCGGTATGGCCGCGACCACGGCGCCGAGCTTGGGCGGCAGGCCGAGCGGCACGAGAATGCCGCCGGCGGCCGCCACGACCCAGCGGCTGCGCACCCGGGTCCCGACGAGGCCCACGTTCTGCGCGTACGCCGTGTACGGGAAGGTGTTGAAGACGCTGCCGAGGACGGTGGAGAAACCGTCGGCGCGCAGCCCGTCGGCGAGGGAGCGCGGCTCGATCTTCCGGCCGGTCATCTCGCCGACCGCGATCAGGTCACCGGTCGTCTCGGTCATCGTCACGAGCGCCACCACCAGCATGGAGATGATCGCCGAGGCCTCGAAGGTGGGCGCCCCGAAATGGAACGGCGTGCTGATGCCGACCCAGTCGGCGTCCCCGACCCCGTCGAAGTCCGTGAAGCCGAAAGGAACGGCCACGGTCAGCCCCACCACGATGCCCGTCAGTACCGCGATCCGGCTCAGGAACACCGGCGCGAACCGCTGCACACCGAGCACGACAGCCAGTACGAAGGCGGCCAGCGCCAGGTTCCTCGGCTCCCCGAACTCCGCCGAACCCACCCCGCCGCCGCCCAGTTGCCCGCCACCGGCAGCAGCGACAGCCCCCTCGGACAGCGCGCTGCGGCGTCCCTTACGGGGCGTCCGCCCCCTGCGCCGCCGCGAGCAGCGACTCCCAGTCGGGGAGCTTCACGGTGCCGCGGCCCAGCGTGGCGCCGAGCTCCGCCTCGGCCCGTTCGATGGCCTGCCAGCCCGCCCAGCCGACCGGCCGGAATCCCGCCGCGCGCAGTTCAATCAGCGGGTCGCCGGGCCTCTCCCGCCGTACGAGTCCGGCGGCGTCCGCGAGCAGGGAGGTCGCCGTCTCCTTGGCGCAGGGGCGGTTGGTGCCGATGACACCGGTCGGGCCGCGTTTGATCCAGCCGGCCACGTACTCGCCCGGGGAGGGTCTGCCGTCCCGCAGGACGCGCCCCGCGAGATGGGGCACCGTGCCCAGGACCGCGTCGAACGGCAGCCCGTCGACCGGGACGCCGCGATAGCCGACCGAGCGGAGCACGAGCTGCGCCTCGATGTCCTCGTACTGCCCGGTGCCCGTCACCCCGCCGGTCCCGTCCGGCACCGTCCGCTCGAAACGCACCGCCCCCACCCGGCCCCCGGCGGCCAGCAGCTCGACCGGACGGCGGAAGAAGCGCAGCCGGATGCGGCGGCCCGCGCCGGTGGGAGGCAGGGCGGCCCAGCCGCGGAGCGCCTCCACGTTGCGGCGTTGCGCGGCGGGCAGGGCGGACGGGTCGGCGTACCCGGGATCGAGCGCCGACTCGGCCTCGTCGACGACGACCTGGGTGTCCGGCAGGGAGCCCAGCTCGCGCAGCTCCTTGGTGGTGAAGCGGGCCTGCGAGGGGCCGCGTCGGCCGACCATGTGGATGTCGGTCACCCGGTTCGCGGTCAGCGCGGTGAGCGCCGCCTGCGGCATGTCGGTGGGGCTCAGTTCGGCCGGGCCGCGCGCCAGCATCCTGGCCACGTCGACCGCCACGTTCCCGACGCCGATGACCACGGCGGTACGCGCCCCGTGGACGAAGGTGTCGGCGACCGCGTCCGGATGGGCGCTGTACCAGGACACGAACTGGGTCGCGGACCAGCTGCCCGGCAGCTCCTCGCCAGGAATCCCCAGGTGGCGGTCGGTGGCGGCGCCCACGCAGTACACCACCGCGTGGTACAGCTCCCGCAGCCGGGCGCCCGGCAGCTCGCCGGGTCCGGAACCGACCGGAACGCCGCCCAGGAAACGCACCCGTTCGTGTTCCAGGACCGTACGCAGACTGTTCTGCAGCGACTTGATCTTCTCGTGGTCGGGCGCCACCCCGTACCGCACCAGACCGTACGGCGCGGGCAGCCGGTCGAGGACGTCGACCAGCACCTCCGGGTCCTGCTGGACCAGGCTCTGGGCGGTGTAGACCCCACTCGGACCCGAACCCACGACGGCGACACGCAGCACGGCGATCCCCTCACTGCGGGACACGACGGAACTCCCTGTTGCTGACACTTTCAGGATCGCACCGCCGGAGCTGCTCTGACAGGGTGCCGAGCCGTCCGGGCGCGCGTGTCCGTTCGTATGGAATGTGATCATGCGGTTACGTTCAGTATGTGCTGGAAGCATCCTTTCTTCATCTTTCCGGTCGCTGCCCGACGCAGGGCACGGTGACGGTGCGGCCCGCCTGGGAAGTGCGGGAACACGAGGGCTCGGCGACGACAGCGTGGTACGAGGTCCGGCTCGCCTTCACCGACGGCGCCCAGGTCGACCTACTCGCCGTGGTCCGCGAGGCGGGCGTCTCCATCGAGGACGTACGGGCGCAGCCGGCGCTGTCGCTCGACGATCTGGCGGCGCTCGCGGACTGGATCGAGGGTCCGCTCTTCGAGACGTGCGGATACGGGCCCGGGGGGAGCGGATCGACTGACGTGTGCCCGCGGCCCCGGCGCGCCCGGCCCGCCTGGCCGCGTGGCGTCGAGGGGCGGTGGCTGGTCGCGGAGGAGTACCGGGCCGCTCAGGAAGAGGGCGCCGACCCTGTTCTCGCCGTGATGTGCGCGACCGGGCACAGCCGGCGCCGGTCCCTCAGGATGATCTCGCAGGCCCGCGACGCCGGATTTCTGACGCCCCGTCATGCCCGGCGCTGAGCGGGGGCCTTGAGGGCGGGCGGGTCCAACGCGGCGTACCCCGGCTACATTCCGCGCATCCTGTTGATCTCGCTCGTCTGCTGAGCGATCACGTCGTCGGCCATCTCCTCGACCCGGACGTTGTTGCCCTGCCCCTTCACCTCGGTGGCCATGGTGACGGCCCCCTCGTGATGCGTGATCATCAACGTGAGGAACAGCTTGTCGAACGCCTTCCCCTTCGCCGCGCGCAGTTGGGCGAGCTGCGCCTCGGTCGCCATGCCGGGCATCGCCCCGTGGCTGTGCCCGGTCATCTTGTCGTCGCTGCCGTGGTCCTTCAACCACCCTTGCATCGAGGCGATTTCAGGGCGCTGAGCGGCGGCGATGCGCTCGGCCAGCCGCTTCACCGATGCCGACGCCGCGCGCTCGGGGACGAGTTCGGTGAGCTCGATCGCCTGGGCATGATGCTCGATCATCCTGCGGGCGTACGAGAGATCCGCCGAGTTGGGCGAGTCGTCGGGCAGCTTGGCCTTCGCCTCCTCGGGGGACAGCGTCTGAGCCGCCTCACCGGGCAGGCCGGGCGCGATCACCGAAGGCCCGCCCGTCTTCGGGGACTTGGCGTCCGAGGATGAGGGCGAGGACGAGTCGCAGGCGCTGAGAGCGAGGGTGAGCGCGAGCGCGGCCAGGACCGGGCGGAAGGTACGGGACGCGCGACGGACGGGCACAACAGCCTCCTGGGTCAGGTGAGTTGAGGGACACCTCGTGAGTGCTGTGTCCGTCCTAGCACGCTTCCATTCGCCCGTGATCAGAAACTTTTATGACAAGTGCATTGCTCACTGTTGATCAGTGCATGATGAAGACGATACTTCGGAGGAACGTGAACCGTTCTGACCCGAACGGCTACCAGGGAGGACGCAGTGACCCTGTTAAACAATCCCCGAACGCGGCCCAGACGTCTGGGAGTCGCCGCCGCGGCGGCCGGACTGCTGGCCGCGCTGCTGACCGCCGGTCCGGCGGCCGCGACCCCCGACCCGGGGGACGGCCCGACGGTGCCGGAGAAGATCTCGAAGAGTGTGCAGGCCCAGGTCAAGAAGGCCCTGGCCGAGGGTGAGATACCCGGCGTGGACGAGATCGTCCACTCCGACAACATCACGCACCTCACGAACATCCCCAAGGACGCGCTGCCCGGCGCCAACACGGACCTCGCCTTCCAGGGGAAGTACGCCTTCGCCGGCAACTACGACGGCTTCCGCATCTTCGACATCAGCAACCCGAAGGCCCCGCAGACCGTCGCCCAGGTGCTGTGCCCCGGCAGCCAGAACGACATCTCGGTCTCCGGGAACCTGCTCTTCCTGTCCACCGACTCCTCGCGCAACGACAGCAGTTGCAAAAGCGTCTCGCAGCCCGCGACCGAGAAGTCGTCGTGGGAGGGCATGAAGGTCTTCGACATCACGGACAAGGCGAACCCGAAGTACGTCGCCGCCGTGGAGACCGACTGCGGCTCGCACACCCACACGCTGGTGCCCAAGCGCAAGAACGTCTACATCTACGTCTCCTCGTACTCGCCGAGCGCCGCCTTCCCCGACTGCCAGCCGCCGCACGACGGCATCTCGGTCATCAAGGTGCCGCGAAAGGCCCCCGAGAAGGCGGCAGTTGTCGGCTTCCCGGTCCTCTTCCCCGGTGAGGGCCCCGACGGCGGCGGCAACCCCGGTTCGCCCACCAACCCGGGCGTCTCCAAGACCACCGGCTGCCACGACATCACCGTGCTGCCCTCGGAGGACCTCGCGGCGGGCGCCTGCATGGGCGACGGCATCCTGTTCTCCATCAAGGACCCCGAGCACCCGAAGGTCATCGACCAGGTCCAGGACAACGTGAACTTCGCGTTCTGGCACTCGGCGACCTTCAACCAGAAGGCCAACAAGGTCGTCTTTACGGACGAGTTGGGCGGCGGCGGAGCGGCCACCTGCAACGCGGAGATCGGTCCGAACCGTGGCGCCGACGGCATCTACGACATCGTTGGCAAGGGCGACAAGCGCAAGCTCGTCTTCCGCAGCTACTTCAAGATCCCCCGCTACCAGGCGGACACCGAGGTCTGCGTGGCCCACAACGGCTCGCTGATCCCGGTCAAGGGCAAGGACATCATGGTCCAGGCCTGGTACCAGGGCGGTGTCTCCGTCTGGGACTTCACCGACTCCTCGAAGCCCAAGGAGATCGGCTTCTTCGAGCGCGGCCCGGTCAGCACCGACCGCGTCACGACGGCCGGCCCGTGGTCGACGTACTACTACAACGGCTACATCTACTCGAACGACATCGCCAAGGGCCTCGACGTCCTGAAGCTCGACGACCGGCGCACGAACCCGGCCAACAAGGTCCGCGTGCCCGAGCTGAACGTCCAGACGCAGCCGGACTACTTCGACTGACCGTCACCTGCGGACCGCTCTCCCACGTCCCGCCGGACACCTCTGTGTCCGGCGGGACACGCATGTCCTGCCAACGCCACAGCAATTCCTCATTGACCGAGGCGCCGCGTGGGGACATGCTGTTACTTCCGCGTTGACTTTTTGTCAGCTGACTGAGGTCGACGCGGCCGGAGCGACCCGTACGGGCCGTTCCGGACGGCCGTCTGTCTGGGGTGACGCGGGGGATCACCTCAGGCCGACGTGCCCTTCCCGCCTAGGTCTCAGCCCGCCAGCTCCAGCACCGGCCGTAGCCCGTCCGGCCGTTGCGACACCGGCAGATGGTCCACGAAGTGCACCGCGCACCCCAACTCCGACGCGCCCCCGTCCGCGCGCCGGTCGTCGCCGACCATGAGCACGTCGTGCGGGGCGACGTCGAGCGCCTCGCAGGCCACCGCGAACAGACGCGGGTCCGGCTTCTGGATGCCGTGCTCGTACGACAGGACGTACGTGTCGATGTACGGGTCCAGCCCGTGCGCCCGGAAGACGGGACGCAGATCCCAGCCGATGTTGCTGACCACCCCGACGGAGATCCCGCGCTCCCGCAGCGCGCCCAGCACCTCGACGGCATCGGCGTACGGGCTCCACGCGGCCGGGGTCATGTGCCGCTCGTACAACGCGTCGTACAACGCCGGGTCGGGCAGCGGCACTTGACGGGCGAGGCCGGTGTACGCGGCCCGGTGCAGCTCGGCGCTCCGATCGCGGATCCCCCACAGGTCGGCCAACGCCTGCGGCAACCGCTCCGGAGAGGCGCCGCCGGGCAGCGCTCCCGCTGACTCCAGCGCCCGCGCCGCCACGGCGACCTCCGGCTCGGGCAGGACGACACCGCGCTCGGCGAGCACGGCGCGCAGCCAGGAGTCGGAGGACTCGATACGGAAGAGGGTCCCGGAGAAGTCGAACAGCACGGCAGCCATGCGCCGGACCTTATCCGGCGTACGGCCCGCCTCGTCCGCTGTCGTGTGTCTCCGCAGTGCAGCGGGAGGTCAGCGCCGCTCGCTTGCCCGCCCGCTCGAACCGCCCGTACGACGCCACTGCCAGCGCCACCACCAGCGCCCCGAGGAGCCAGCCGCCGAGCACGTCCGACGGCCAGTGGACGCCGAGCCAGATCCGGGTCAGGCCGGCGCCCGCGACCGAGAGCACCGCCACGGCGACCGCCGTACGCCACACGGCACGCCCGGCCTCGTACCGGCGCAGCAGCCACAGCAGGAGCCCGCACACCACCGTGGCGGTCATCGCGTGGCCGGAGGGGAAGGCCGCGTAGTGGGCGGAGTCGACGGGATCGGGCCAGACGGGGCGGGCGCGGCCGACCGCCGCCTTCAGTCCCTGCTGGAGCAACGTGCCCAGCGCACAGGTGGCCACCAGCCACAGCGCGAGCCACCACGCCGAGTGCCGCCACACCAGCCACACCGCTACGGCCGCGGCCAGCAGGCGCATCGTCAGCGGGTCCCACACCCAGTCGGTGAGGATCCGGAAGGTGTGCGTGAGCCCGGGTTCGTCGACCGCCCAACGGTGGGTGGTGCGCGCGATGTCACCGTCGAGGGCGATCAACGGGTGCCAGTCCACCGCGACCAGGGTCAGCAGGAGCACGGACGCGAGGGCCAGGGCGACGGCGACGCGGACGGCCTGGAGACGGGCGGGGTGTCGGAGCCGGGAGGTGAGGTGGGGGGAGCGCATGAATCGATCCTCGCCGACCCGCCGGGCCGGAGGCCAACCGGCCCCACCCTGCCCGCGGGCAGTCGTGCCGCTGGGGCGGCACGGGTGGGTGTAGGCGGCACCCGGCAGGTGCCGGCGAGCGGTGACCGGCGACGCGCTACCCGAGCGCCCGCAACCCGGGTGCGAACGCCACCAGTACCGGGATCACCGGAACCAGGGCCGCGGCCGCCGTCAGGCGCAGCCTTCGGCCCGCCGTCAGCCGGTCCGGTGCGGTCAGCAACCTGCGCACCCGCAGAGGGAGATGGGCCTGCGGGGTCGGGGACGGGCCGAACACGCCCCGGTCCTTGTTGAGTTCGACCAGGGCGAGGGCGGTCGTCACACGGCCGAAGCGGCGGGAGGCCATGTCGTCGGCGGCGAGTTCCACCAGCCGGTGCATCTCGTCCCGGAACGAGGCGAAGACGGGCACCTGCGGAAACCCGCCCGCCAGCGCGCCCGAACAGTGCAGCAGCCAGTCGTGGCGGGCCCGCGCGTGCCCCTGCTCGTGCGCGAGAACGGCGTCCAGCTGACGCCCGTTGAGTCGGCGCAGCGCGGCCGTGGTGACGACCAGTCCGGGTGCGGTGCCGGTCAGCCACCAGGCGTCGGCGCGCTCGCCCTCCAGCACCACGAGCCGGTCGGGACGCGGCTCCTCGCCGGGCAACAGCGGGGCGCGGACGAGGAGTTCGGCCCGCCGCAGCCTGCGCCGACGGCGCGCCCGTACGACCTCACGGACGAGCATCGCCGCGGTCCACAGCCCGCCGCAGGCAAGCGTCACGGCCGTCGCCGCGGCCCAGGGGCGGGAGGCGCCGAGGACGTACGCCTCCACGACCGCGTGCGGCGCCGGGGCGAACACATGGCCGCGTACGGCCTGCCAGGCCGCCGCCGCGCTCAGCGTCATCGACAGCACGCAGCACATCAGCACGGCCGCCACCACGCACTGCCATACCCACAGGGCGACCACCGGCTCACGGTCCGGCCAGTCGGCGCGCGCGAGCAGCCGCGGGGCGACGACGGCGGTCAGCGCGCCGAGCAGCAACAGTGCCGCGGGGACCATCATGCGTTCACCCTATGAGCGGGGCGGCGCTCACACCTACGGTCCGTGGCGGCAAAGTGACGCAGACCACGGTTTCGTGGCGTCAGAGCGTGATCAGCATGGCGAGCGTCGCGATCCCCATGGACAACCGGCAGGCGCGCACCAGTTCGGGCCGGTCGCCCCAGCCGGGCGAGCCTGTCGGGCCCCCGCCGCCGGTGGCCAGGACCGGTACGGACACCAGGCGGACGCCGGACAGCAGCACGTACCCGGTGAAGTAGAGGAGCAGTGTCGCCGTCAGCGCAGGGACCCCGGAGCTGCCCGACCCGTGGTGGTGACCGGGGGCGGCGGCCATCGCGGACGCCATGTAGGCCATGGCGAACGCCCCCACGAGGTGGTGCAGATGGTGCGGCCCGGTGCGGGTGGCCCACAGGGCGCGCAGCGCGGCCGTGCCGAACACGGCCGTGTACACCAGCCAGGCCCAGCGCGGCGGGGTCAGTACGGCGGCGGGCACGGCCATCGCGGCCATGCCGAAGCCCATCAGCGCCTCGCCACCCGCGGCCCGGCGCTGTTCCCCGGCGGTGCTGCGCATCCGCAGCAGGCAGTACGCCCCGGTCGCGGCGCACAGCGCGACCAGCAGCCACCCGGGCGAAGCCGGACCGTGCACACGAACCTCCCCCTCGATCCCGGTTCCGGGACCTCCGTCGAAGGGATGCCCACGCCGGGCGGTGCGCATGCGAGCGCAAGGGAGTACGCGGGGGAGCGCGCTCCGGAGCACCGCAGGTGAAGGGGGTTGCGGCATGCCCCGAGGGAGGAACTCACGGCGCCGCCGGGCGAGTTGCGCCTCCGGCTCCGGGGCGTCAGATGCCGGGCCGGTACCGCAGCGGATGGTCGGCCGGTACCTCCACCAGCACGATCCGGGTGCCGTCCGGGTCGGCGATCCACATCTCGACGAGCCCCCACGGCTCCTTCACCGGCGGCCGCACGATCTCGACGCCCCGGGACGCCAACTCGTCGTGGGCGGCAGCCACGTCCGCCACCTGGAGCCACAGCCGTACGGACGGCGACGGGGGTTCCTCGGCCCGCCCCGAGAGCTCCAGGAACCCTCCGCCGAGAAAGTAGACGGTGCCCCGCTCCGGCCCGGTCCCGAACTCGCGGTGGACGGCGAGCCCCAGGCGCTCGCCGTAGAAGATCCGGGAACGCTCCGGGTCGATGGGACGGACAAGGATGCGGCTGCTCAGTACATGCACCATGCACCGGAGCCTAGCGGGAGTGCCCGCGCTCGGCGTTAGGCTCATCGGTGCCCGCGCCGCAGGAGAAACCCGAGAACCCGGAGAACCGCCGCCATGGACAGCGCCGCCATCACACCGACCTTCCGTGACGCCACCGAGGACGACATCGACACGCTGGTCGCGCTCGTCGAGTCCGCCTACCGGGGCGATGCCAGCCGGGCCGGCTGGACCACCGAGGCGGACATCCTCGAAGGGCAGCGGACCGATCCGGAGGGCGTGCGGGACGTCGTCAAGTCGCCCGACAGCCGGCTGCTGACCGTCGAACAGGACGGCCGCGTCGTCGCCTGCTGTCACCTCGAACACCGAGGCGACCACGCCTACTTCGGTATGTTCGCGGTCAGTCCGGCCGTCCAGGGGGCGGGCCTGGGGAAGGTCGTCCTCGCCGAGGCGGAACGCGCGGCGCGCGAGACCTGGGGCGCGCGGGCGATGCACATGACCGTGATCTCCGTACGGAACGACCTGATCGCCTGGTACGAGCGGCGCGGTTACCGCCGTACGGGAGAGATGAGCCCCTTCCCGTACGGCGACGAGCGGTTCGGTGTTCCGCTGCGGGACGATCTGCGGTTCGAACTGCTGGTCAAGGAGCTGGTGTGAACCCCGGCGTGCCCGCTACGCGGTGAAGCGGCCCGTGACCTTGATCTGCGGGTAGTCGGTGGTCGCGCCGTCCAGCTGCAGGGCACGAACGAGGCGTAGCTGGTCCTGGGTGTTCACCACCCAGCCGATGATGCGCAGGTCCGCCTTTCGCGCCCGCTCGACGATCTCCAGCGTGAGACGGCGGATGTCAAGACACACCGTCGAGGCGCCGGAGCGGGTGGCGCGGTGCACGACGTCGGTGCCGTAGCGGGCGGCGATGAGCGCCGTGCTCACCTCGGGGACGAGGCGGGTGACCTCGGCGATCGCGTCCTCGTGGAACGAGGACACTTCGACCCGTCCGGCCAGCTCCCGGCGCTCGATCACCTCGGCCAGCGCCCGCGCCGCCGCCGTGTCCTTGATCTCGGCCTGGAGCGGTGTGCCGACGGCGTCGAGGACCTCCTCGAAGGCCGGGACGCGCTCGCCGCGGCCCGCGTCCAGGGCGCGCAGTTCGGCGAGGGTCAGCTCGGCGACGGGGCCGGTGCCGGTCGTCGTGCGGTCCACGGTGGCGTCGTGCATGACGACGAGGTCGCCGTCCTTGCTGAGCCGCAGATCGAGCTCGATCATGTCGAGGCCCGCCTGCTCGGCGGCGACGAACGACCGGAGGGTGTTCTCGGGCTCCACGCCCATGATTCCCCGGTGCCCGATGGTCAGGAAGTTCAAGGCCAACTCGCTTCCGTCGACGGCGGTTCGGCTGCCGCAGCCTAACCGCCCGGCCCCGCGTTGAACCCGTACGGACGCGCGGCAACGGCCTGGCCGGAATCAGTGATCAGCCGAGGGGTGTGAACCGGCCCGTGTCGGGTAGAGGAAGTCACTGTCGTCATGGTTTCCGGCAGGAAAAATTATGGTGACCATGAGGGTCCGCAGGACAATCTCTTCCAGCACGCCTTGTGATCGGGAACCTCGTACGCATACGGTGTCCTTACGAGAGGTTCTCCCGTGGAGGATGGGACATGACGGAAATTCTTGAGCAGATAGTTTCGGACCAGCGGGTTTCTCCGCTCGCCAGGGTGGTGGAGCACCCGGCCTGGCCCGTGCTCAAGGACGCCGTCGAGCAGATCCGGCCATGGCAGGCCAAGGACGGGTCGATCGACTTCGACCGGGAGGACGCCCCGGACCCCGCGGACGCCGATCTCGCCGTACGCCGGATCGTGGACGCCGTCGCCGAGCTCTCCCCGCTGCTGCCGCACGACAGCGCCTATCACCAGGCCCTCGCCAAGGATCTGCGCCGCTGGTCCGACAGCGGATTCCGGGTGCCGGACTTCCTCGACTCACTGCTGGCCTTCCAGCCCGCCGCGAGCCGCGCGGACGGCCTTCAGCACCTGGTCGTCTTCCCGATGTACACGCAGAACGGCAACCCGGACCGCAACCTCGAAGCGGTCGTCCTGCGCATGGTGTGGCCCGACTGGCTGGCCGAGCTGGAGCGCACCCGCTACGACAACCCGCTGTTCTGCGGCATCACCTTCGAGGACTTCACCGCCGGGTACGACACCAACTCGGCCGTCCTCTTCCCGGAGACCATCGCCGTGCGCGAGGCACCGGAACGGTTCACCTGGGGCGGTATCTTCTGCGACCGCGAGGCCGCCCGCTTCCGCCGGGTCACCGACGCCGCCGTCGACATCCTCGGCCTCGAACTGCCTGAGGACGTCGCCGCGATGGTGCACGACCAGAAGCGCTGCGAAGAGGCGTTCGTCCTGTGGGACATGGTCCACGACCGCACCCACAGCCACGGCGACCTGCCCTTCGACCCCTTCATGATCAAGCAGCGCCAGCCGTTCTGGATGTACGGCCTGGAGGAGCTGCGCTGCGACCTCACCGCCTTCAAGGAGGCCGTGAAGCTCGAGGCGGAAGGCGTCTCCCAGGCCCGTGACGTGCAGTTCGCGGTGCTGTTCGACCGGATGTTCCGCTTCCCGGTCACCGGCGAGCGGGTCCGCAACTACGACGGCCTCGGTGGCCAGCTCCTCTTCGCGTACCTGCACCAGCACAACGTGATCCGCTGGACCGACAACAAACTGCACATCGACTGGCAGCGCGCCCCCCAGGTCACCAACCAGCTCTGCGCCGAGATCGAGACCCTGTACCGCGAGGGCATCGACCGGCCCAAGCTCGTCCACTGGTTCAAGGCGTACGAGCTGGTCTCCGCGTATCTTTCCCCGCACCCCGGCTCCCGCTGGGCCAAGGGTCCCGACGCCCTCGACCTGAGCCAGCCGCCCCGCAAACTCGTCGACGAGGTGCTGCCGGACGAGTTTCCGCTGAGCATGTTCTATGAGGCCCTCTCCAAGAAGCTGAAGAACGTGATCGCCTCCACCAGGGGGATCACCGCGGAGAGTGCCGAGCGGGTCGCCGCATGAGCGGCCGCGCCACCGAAAACACTGCTCAGGAGGCGATGAACATGGGGAACGGGGCTCTCAGCGGTGCGGTGATCGCGGTCGCGGGCGCCGGCGGACCCGCCGGCCGGGCGACACTGCTCAGGCTCGCCGAGGCCGGCGCGACCGTCGTCGGCTCGGACAACGACCCGGAGCGGCTCGCGGAGGCCGTGGACGCGGCCAGCTACGCGCACGGCGGCGCAACCGTCGTCGGCGACACCGTCGACCTGCTCGACCTGCAGTCGACCCGGGACTGGGCCACGCGCGTCGAGAAGGACTTCGGGCGTGTCGACGGCCTGGTCCACCTCGTCGGCGGCTGGCGCGGCAGCGAGACGTTCACCAAGACGGTCCTCGACGACTGGGACCTGCTGGAACTCCTGCTCATCCGCACCGTGCAACACACCTCCCTCGCCTTCCACGAGGCCCTCCAGCGCAGCGACCGCGGCCGGTACGTCCTGACCAGCGCCGCCGGCGCGAGCAACCCCACCGCGGGCAACGCCGCGTACGCCGCCGCCAAGGCCGCCGCCGAGGCGTGGACGCTGGCCATGGCCGACTACTTCCGCAAGGCCGGAGCCGCCGAGGGCGCCGACGGACCGACGTCGGCGGCTGCGATCCTGGTCGTGAAGGCGTTGGTGCACGAAGCGATGCGCGCCGAGCGCCCCAATGCGAAGTTCGCGGGCTTCACCGACGTCAAGGAGCTGGCCGAGGCCATCGCAGACGTCTGGGAGCGGCCCGCCGCCGAAGTGAACGGGAAACGTCTGTGGCTGACCGAGAAGCCGTGAACCCTCCGAAGACCGACGCGGGCCGTCATCACGACCCGGAGAGCCGAGGCTTCGCCAGCGACAACTACGCGGGGGCCCACACCGAGGTGCTCGCCGCCCTGGCCCTGGCCAACGGCGGGCACCAGGTCGCGTACGGCGAGGACGACTACACGGAGAACCTCCAGCGGATCGTCCGCAGCCACTTCGGCGCCACGGCGGAGGCGTTCCCCGTCTTCAACGGCACCGGAGCCAACGTTGTCGCGCTCCAGGCGGTCACCGACCGCTGGGGCGCCGTGATTTGCGCCGAGAGCGCGCACATCAACGTCGACGAGGGCGGCGCCCCCGAGCGCATGGGCGGGCTCAAGCTGCTCACGGTGGCCACACCGGACGGCAAGCTGACCCCCGACCTGATCGACCGGCAGGCGTACGGCTGGGACGACGAGCACCGCGCGATGCCGCAGGTCGTCTCGATCACCCAGAGCACCGAGCTGGGCACCCTCTACACCCCGGACGAGATCCGCGCGATCTGCGACCACGCCCATGCTCACGGCATGAAGGTCCACCTGGACGGCTCCCGTATAGCCAACGCGGCGGCCTCGCTCGACGTCCCGATGCGGACGTTCACCAACGCGGCCGGCGTCGACATCCTCTCCCTCGGCGGGACGAAGAACGGCGCGCTGTTCGGCGAGGCGGTGGTCGTGATCAACCAGGACGCCGTCAGCCACATGAAGCACCTGCGCAAGCTGTCCATGCAGCTCGCCTCCAAGATGCGCTTCGTCTCGGTGCAGTTGGAGGCGCTGCTCGCCAAGGACCTGTGGCTGCGCAACGCCCGCCACGCCAACGAGATGGCTCAGCGGCTGGCGGAGGGCGTACGGGCCGTGCACGGGGTCGAGATCCTCTACCCGGTCCAGGCGAACGCGGTCTTCGCCCGCCTTCCGCGCGATGTGAGCGAACGCCTGCAGAAGCGCTTCCGCTTCTACTTCTGGGACGAGACCGCGGGCGACGTCCGCTGGATGTGCGCCTTCGACACGACCGAGGACGACGTGGACGCGTTCGTGGCGGCGCTGAAGGAGGAGATGGCGCGCTGACGCCCTCCCACTGAATGCATAGGTATGCGGTCACCTGAAAAGTCATTGACTCTTCGGTGATCGCTTTCCTATGCTCTGGAGCCATGGAGCTGATCCAGAACACCTCTGACCTGTCCGCGTATCTGGCCGCTGACGAGGTCATCGACCACCATCACCCGCTGGTACGGGAGACCGCCGCGCAGCTCGCCATGGGTGCGGTGGACTCGTATGCCTATGCGCGAGCTGCGTACGAATTCGTGCGCGACACCATCCCGCACTCCGCCGACAGCGGTGACCCGCGGGTCACCTGGCGGGCCTCGGCGGTCCTGGAGCAGCGCACCGGCATCTGCTACGCCAAGGCCCACGCGCTGGCCGCGCTGCTGCGCGCCGAGGACATCCCCACGGCGCTGTGCTACCAGCGGCTCGCGCACGACGACGGAGGCGGTCACGTCGTGCACGGGCTGGTCGCCGTGCGATTCAACGGCGCCTGGCATCGCCAGGACCCCCGAGGCAACAAGGCGGGCGTGGACGCGCGGTTCTCCCTCGACGGTGAGCGGCTGGCGTGGGTGCCGGATCCGGAGTCCAATGAGGTGGACTATCCAGTACTGTACGCTGAACCGCATCCGGCTGTGCTGGGCGTGCTGAAGGCCGCGCCCGACAGGCCGTATCTCTGGAAGACGCTCCCCACCGCACTCTGAGGCAAGCGATGACTCTCACCCTGACCGTGTCCGACGAGGTGCGCGCGCTCGCACCCGGCTTCACCCATGTCGCCATCGAGGCGCACGGACTCGTCAACGGGCCCAGCACCGACGCCAGTTCGGCACTCCTGGACGACGCGGCCCGCCGGCTCGCCGTACGCCTTGACGGCCGGCCCCCGCACGAGGACCCGCACATGGTCGCCTGGCGGGACACGTACACGGCGTTCGGCTCCAAGCCGTCGCGCACCCGCAACTCGGCCGAGGCGCTCGCCAAGCGGGCGCTGACGGACGCGGGGCTGCCCCGGATCAACGTCCTGGTCGACGTCTACAACGCGATCAGCGTGGCGCACCTGGTCCCGGTCGGCGGCGAGGACCTCGACCACATCCGGGGCGGGATGCGGCTGGTACGCGCCACGGGCACCGAGGACTTCGTGACCGTGGCCGGCGGCGAGGAGACCGTAGAGCACCCCGACGCCGGTGAGGTCGTGTGGTGCGACGAGACGGGAGTGACCTGCCGCCGCTGGAACTGGCGCCAGGGCCCACGCACCCGCCTCACCGAGCAGACCACATCCGCGATCTTCCTCCTGGAGTGCCTCCCCCCGATGGCGCCGGAGCAGTCCCGCAACGCCGCCACCGAACTAGCCGAACTACTGGAGAAGTTCAGCCCTGGGGCAAAAATCACGCTCCGCAACGCGGAGTGAACCGGGGGCGCCCCAAAGGGGCGCGAGGAACTGCGGGCCAAGCCCCCACCGTCCCGCAGGGAGTTCACCCCCCGGGGCGCCCCCCGACAGGGGCGCGAGAAACTGTGCACCAGCCCCCACCGGCCCGCACTGCGGAGTGAAAGCGGGGGCGGCCCCCGACAGGGGCGCGGGGAACTGCGCGCGAAGCCCCCACCGTCCCGCAGACCTTCCCACCCAACCCCCGGAGGGCTCAGCGAGCCTCGGCCTCGCGGACCTCTTCCGGTGTGGGCGCCGTACCGCCAAGGTGGGCCGGCATCCACCACGTGTCGTCCGGCCCCTTGGGACGGACCGGATACGCGCGCTGGGCGGCCTCCAGAAGCTCGTTGACGCGCTCACGCAGCTGCCGGGTGATGGCACCCGCGTACTTGTCCCGGGGAGCCTCCATGGGCTCGCCCACCCGGATCATGATCGGGATGTGGCTGCGCTTGAAGTTGCGCGGGCGACCCTTGGTCCACAGACGCTGCGTACCCCACACGGCCATCGGGATCAGCGGGACGCCCGCCTCCTGAGCCATGCGCGCGGCGCCGGACTTGAAGCTCTTCAGCGTGAACGACTGCGAGATCGTGGCCTCGGGGAAGACGCCGACGATCTCGCCGGAGCGGAGCGAGTCCATTGCGTGCGCGTACGCCAGCTCACCGTTCTTGCGGTCCACGGGGATGTGCTTCATGTTGCGCATCAGCGGGCCGGAGACCTTGTGCCGGAACACCGATTCCTTCGCCATGAAGCGCACCAGCCGCTTCTGCGGGAGCGCCGCGAGACCGTCGAAGATGAAGTCCAGATAGCCGATGTGATTGCTCACCAGCACGGCCCCACCCGAGCGCGGGATGTTCTCCGATCCCTTGCAGTCGATCTTCAGGTCCCAGGCCTTGAACAGTGTCCGGGCGAGACCGATGGCGGGACGGTAGGCAAGCTCAGCCATGGACGGGGATGACCCTTCTCTCTGCTCTGCCTGGGAAGAGGCTCCCGGCGGGAAGTTACGCAGCCGTAGGTTTTACAGCGATGCGCAGATCGTGCCCCAAGAACGGACACGTGGCCAGCCCTCGTGCCCGCGCCGGGCGAGATAATCGTCACGTCACTCGCCTTGATCGACCTCCCGCTTTTAAGCCACCTTTACTCGGTACGTGCCGTCACTCGTCGTACGACCAGGTACATCTCACACCCTAGGCAGTACCCGAACGCCGCGTTCAGGAACGCAGCCGCCAGCGCCGCGCCGGTCGCCGCGAGTCCGAGCCACTCCACACCCAGCGCGTACCCGGCGAGCCCCACAGCCGCGAAGCCGAGCCCGACCGCCTGGGCGAACCGCGGTGGCTCCGGTGCCTCGAACTCCGTCGGCGGCCCGAGCCGCGGACGGACGGCCTTACGGAACAGCCAGCCATAGGGGGAGCGCCCGACCCCGCCCGCCGCGCCCAGCGCGAACGCCAGCGTCTGCCAGGCCAGCAGCCACGCGCTCCCGGTGATCAGTACGACCGCCAGGACGGCGGTCGTCACGGCCGCCCCGAAGCGCGGCCCTCTCACATCGATGTCCATGAAGCGATCATTCCTTAGCAGAAACGTTTCGAGCAGCCGGGAATCTTTGCAGTCTGATGAACGCTGGAGGCGAGGATGACCGGAATCGTGATGTGTGTGGCGGTGCTCGCGGCGGCGAGCGCCTTCGGAGTGCTGCAACGGCGGCGGAGCGGGAGAGTGCGCGTGCGCGGGCGCGACGACGGAAAGAGGCTCGGCGCCGCCGAGTTGGGCCAGGGTCTCGGCGAGCGGGCGACGCTCGTGCAGTTCTCCAGCGCGTTCTGCGCGCCCTGCCGGGCCACCCGGCGTGTCCTCGGCGAGGTGGCCGACATCGTCCCAGGCGTCACCCACGTCGAGATCGACGCCGAGGAACACCTGGACCTCGTACGCAGGCTCGACATTCTCAAGACGCCCACCGTGCTGGTGCTCGACGCCGACGGGCGGATCGTGCGGCGGGCGACCGGGCAGCCGCGCAAGGAAGAGGTCATCGCGGCGCTGGGGGAGGCCGTTTGAGGCCCCGTGATGTCCGGCGACGTCGCTGATGGTGCGTCCGGTGACGCATCTCCCAGTTGCCGGGAGCTACTTGACTGCGCCCGCCATCTATCGTCAGCCTGACCCTATGCCTCCGGAACTCCTTCTCCACGCGCGCGTCCACGTGGATCTGTTGCGCACCGCGAGCGCGCAATGTCCGGGCAGTTGAGCAGCCACCGCCCAGCTCACCGCCTCCCGCAGAAGGACAGGTCCATGACGGCCACGCCCGCCCTCGGCGCCCCTCGGCCCCTCGTTCCCGCCTCTCCCGACCTGCTGCGCTCGGTCTTCCGGCAGCACGCGGCCGGAGTCGCCGTGATCACCGCCCGAGGGAGCGCCGGCCCCGTCGGCTTCACCGCGACCTCCCTCACCTCCGTCTGCGCCGATCCCCCGCTCATCTCCTTCGGCATCAGCACCGGCGCCTCCAGCTGGCCCGCGATATCCGGGGCCGACCATGTCGGCGTACACATACTGGGCGAGCACCAGCAGGAACTGGCCGCGACCTTCGCCCGCAGCGGCGCCGACCGGTTCGGCGCGCCCACCGCCTGGCGTGAGGGCCCCGAAGGGGTACCCGTCCTCGACGGTGTCCTCGCCTGGCTGGTGTGCCGGACCGTGACACGCGTACCGGCCGGGGACCACCGGGTCGTACTGGCCGAGGTCATGGTGGGCGATCCCGCGGGTGCCGGACGGCCGTTGCTCTATCACCAGGGCCGCTTCAACGGGCTCCGCGACTGACTGTCGGTGACCGACCGGTCGCCCACCTGTGATTTTGACTATGCTGCGGGGCTGCCCCGGTTCCGGTTACGCTGCGTTGCGAAGGTCACACGTCAAAGCGCTTGCTCAGTGGGCGTCGAGTGGGTGTACTGGCGAGTAATATTTCGTTCGGAGCGCGGGTCGCCCCCATCGGGATCTGCCGCTTTGAGGCGCCTATGCTGCCTGCAGGAAGGCAGCCCGGAACAGACGATGCAGTAGGAGAGCCGGCGTGAGCTTGAGGATCGTTGTCACTGTGAAGTACGTGCCCGACGCCACTGGCGACCGGCACTTCGCCGATGACCTGACCGTCGACCGTGACGACGTGGACGGTCTGCTCTCGGAGCTCGACGAGTACGCGGTCGAGCAGGCGCTGCAGATCGCCGACGAGGCCGACGACGCGGAGATCACGGTCCTGACCGTCGGCCCCGAGGACGCCAAGGACGCGCTCCGCAAGGCCCTTTCGATGGGCGCCGACAAGGCGATCCACGTCGAGGACGACGACCTGCACGGCACCGACGCCATCGGCACCTCCCTCGTGCTGGCCAAGGCCATCGAGAAGGCCGGCTACGACCTGGTCATCTCCGGCATGGCCTCCACCGACGGCACCATGGGTGTCGTACCGGCGCTGCTCGCCGAGCGGCTGGGCGTCCCGCAGGTCACACTGCTCTCCGAGGTCTCCGTCGAGGACGGTGTCGTCAAGGGCCGCCGCGACGGCGACTCCGCCTCCGAGCAGCTGGAAGCCTCCCTCCCGGCCGTCGTGTCGGTCACCGACCAGTCCGGCGAGGCGCGTTACCCGTCCTTCAAGGGCATCATGGCCGCCAAGAAGAAGCCGGTGGAGGCCTGGGACCTGTCCGACCTGGACCTGGAGGCCGAGGAGGTCGGTCTCGCGGGCGCGTACTCCGTGGTCGACTCCGCGACCGAGCGCCCGGCGCGCACGGCCGGCACGATCGTCAAGGACGAGGGCGAGGGCGGCAAGCAGCTCGCCGAGTTCCTCGCGGGCCAGAAGTTCATCTAGGCCCCGTCCGGGGCTCATCGCCGTGGGTCCCGGCTCGCTGACCGCCCCTCATCTTCCGCAAGCAGGAGAGTAGAAGTCCCATGGCTGAAGTTCTCGTCTACGTCGATCACGTGGACGGTGCCGTCCGCAAGCCCACCCTGGAGCTGCTGACCCTCGCCCGCCGCATCGGTTCGCCGGTCGCGGTGGCCCTGGGTGCCGGCGCGGCCGACACCGCTGCCGTCCTCGGTGAGCACGGCGCCGTCAAGGTCCTCACCCACGAGGCCGCCGAGTACGCCGACTACCTGGTCGTCCCGAAGGTCGACGCCCTCCAGGCCGCGTACGACGCCGTCTCCCCGGCCGCCGTCCTGGTCCCCTCCTCCGCCGAGGGCAAGGAGATCGCCGCCCGTCTCGCGCTGCGCATCGGCTCCGGCATCATCACCGACGCCGTCGACCTCGAGGCCGGCGACGAGGGCCCGGTGGCCACGCAGTCCGCGTTCGCCGCGTCCTTCACCACCAAGACCCGTGTCGCCAAGGGCACCCCGGTCATCACGGTCAAGCCGAACTCGGCCGCCGTCGAGGCCGCCCCGGCCGCCGGCGCCGTCGAGGCGCTCGCCGTCACCTTCTCCGCCCAGGCCACGGGCACCAAGGTCACCGCGCGCACCCCGCGCGAGTCGACCGGCCGCCCGGAGCTGACCGAGGCCGCGATCGTCGTCTCCGGCGGCCGTGGCGTCAACGGCGCCGAGAACTTCCCGATCATCGAGGCGCTCGCCGACTCCCTCGGCGCGGCCGTCGGCGCCTCGCGCGCCGCGGTGGACGCGGGCTGGTACCCGCACACCAACCAGGTCGGCCAGACCGGCAAGTCCGTCTCGCCGCAGCTGTACATCGCCAACGGCATCTCCGGCGCCATCCAGCACCGCGCCGGCATGCAGACCTCGAAGACGATCGTGGCGGTCAACAAGGACGCCGAGGCCCCGATCTTCGACCTCGTCGACTACGGCGTCGTCGGCGACCTCTTCGACGTCGTCCCGCAGCTCACCGAGGAGATCAACGCCCGCAAGGGCTGATCCTCCTGAGCCGTCGAGGCCCCCGCGACCGGTAGCACCTGAGTACGACCGGTCACGGGGGCCTCAGCTCATCCCAGTCTCAACGAGGCCTGCACCGGCAGATGGTCGCTCGGGTACATCCCGTCGACGGAGAAGGTGTTGATCCCCGCCCAGTGCGTGGTCACCCCTGGTGAGGTCAGGATCCAGTCGATGCGCCGGCCGCCGGGCTGGGGCGCCCGGTAGTCGTTGAACGTCCCGTACTGCGGGCTGCGGGCGGCAGCCGCGTCCCAGGTGTCCACGAGCCCGTTCGCGAGCATCAGGTCGTACACCCGGTTCTCGTGCGCGGGCGAGTTGAAGTCGCCGGTGACGATCACCGGCGTCGCCGGGTCCCACTGGGCGATCGTCTCGCCGATGAGCCCTGCGGAGCGCTCCCGGGCGTACTGGCTGACGTTGTCCAGATGAGTGTTGAGGACGTAGAACTCCCGTCTCCCGTCCGCCAGATCGGCGAATTTCACCCAGGTCACCATGCGCAGCCAGTCCGCCTTCCAGGTGTTGGAGGCGATCGTGTACGGGGTGTCGGACAGCCAGAAGTGGTCGTACTCCAGGGGTTCGAGTCTTCGGGTGTCGTAGAAGACCGCCATGAACTCGTCCTTGCTGCCCCCGCCCCGGCCGGTGCCGATCCAGTCGTAGTGCTCGCCGAGATCCTTCTCGATCATGCGCACCTGCTGGTAGAGCCCCTCCTGGGTGCCGAGGACGTGGGGGCGCTCGCGGCGCAGCAACTCCCGCATCACCGGTCGCCGGACGGACCAGCGCGGTGTCTTGTCGACGACGGTCGCGAAGCGCACGTTGAACGTCATGACGTTCAGGGCGCCCGGGTGCTCGCCGGCGACCGCCGGTATCGACGATCCCGCCGTGGTCAGCAGCGGCATGGCGATGGCGGCGGCGGCCACGGACTTGAGTCCGTGGCGACGCGTCACTCCGACCTCTTTCGGCACGTGATCCCCTCCCCTTCGAAGTCAGAATGAACCTTGCCCACTGAATACGGAAAGGACGCCGGGTTCGGCGGTGACCAGAGGGAGAAGATCGGAACTCCCGGTTCGAGCAGGTGTTGACCGGGGTAAAGATCGACGACTAGCTTCGGTAGGCGGATTACTGATTCCGTACTACGGAAAAGGTTACGGAAAGTGGAGGGTTCGGAATGGTGCAGGGCCGGCAGGGAAACGTGACGACGAGCCTCGCGGGTACCGTCAGCGAGGAAATCAGCGCCTCCCTCGCCCCGGTCGACGCGGAGCTGGCGCGCCGCTACCCCGGAGACCCCGGCACCCGCCAGCCCGTCCACACCGTGTACGTCCCCGGGGACGCGTTCGCCGCCGACACCATCCGCTCCTGGGGTGACCAGGCCCTGGCCGCCCTCGACGAACACGCCCCGGACGCCGCCTCCTTCGCCGCCGTCCTCGGTCTCTCCGACGACCTCGCCGAACCCGTCCACGACCGGGTCCGCGCCAAACTGGAGCGCGAGCCCATCGAAGACCTGCGCGTCGACTTCGAGGACGGCTACGGCCCCCGCCCGGACGACGAGGAGGACGAGACGGCGGCCCGCGCGGCCCGTCTGATCGCCGAGGCGTACCAGAAACGCACGGCAGCCCCGTACATGGGCATCCGGATGAAGTGCATGGAGGAGGCCGTGCGCGCCCGGGGCATCCGCACCCTCGACATCTTCCTCACCGGTCTGATGGAGGCCGGCGGACTGCCCGAGGGGCTCGTCCTCACCCTTCCCAAGGTGACGTACGCCGAGCAGGTCACCGCCATGGTCAGGCTCCTCGAGGAGTTCGAGAAGGCGCGCGGTCTCCCACCCGGCCGGATCGGCTTCGAGATCCAGATCGAGACCAGTCAGTCCATCCTCGCCACCGACGGCACGGCCACGGTCGCCCGAATGATCCAGGCCGCCGAGGGCCGCGCCACCGGCCTGCACTACGGCACCTTCGACTACAGCGCCTCCCTGGGCGTCTCCGCCGCCTACCAGGCCAGCGACCACCCGGCCGCCGACCACGCCAAGGCGATCATGCAGGTCGCGGCGGCGGGCACCGGAGTGCGCGTGTCGGACGGCTCCACCAACGTCCTGCCCGTCGGCCCGACCGAGCAGGTCCACGCGGCCTGGCGCCTGCACTACGGTCTCACCCGCCGCGCCCTGGCCCGCGCCTACTACCAGGGCTGGGACATGCACCCCCGGCACATCCCGACCCGGTACGCGGCCGTCTTCGCCTTCTACCGCGAGGGATTCGAACAGGCCGCGGCCCGCCTCTCGCGCTACGCCGACCGGACCGGCGGCGACGTCATGGACGAGCCCGCCACCGCCAAGGCTCTCAGCGGCTATCTGCTGCGCGGCCTGGACTGCGGCGCGCTCGACGTCGCGGAGGTGACCCGGGCGACGAACGGCCTGACCCGGACCGACCTGGACGGCTTCGCCCGGCCCGGACAGGCCCTGGCGCCCTCCGGCACGGCCGGGCGAAAGCCTGCGTGAGATTCCGGTCGGGCAGGAGTCGTGCGGGTTTGAAGGTTCCGCAGTGGAGGGTGACGGCTGTTCACCAGGCTGTGCCGAAGGGCACCTGACCCCGACGTAATCTGTACGAACGCATGAGTGGGTCACAGAAACGGGGCAGTGGTGTCTTCGCCGGAGCACGGACCGACGGCCGGACAGCCGGACGAACAGGCGGCAGAAGCTGCGGCAGAACGGGCCGCAGAAGGGGCGGAGGAATGGGCGGCTGACGGCACGACCGAGACCGGACGTCTGCTGGCCGGCCGCTACCGCGTCGTGGACCGGCTCGGGCGCGGCGGCATGGGCGTCGTCTGGCGAGCGGTCGACGAGGTCCTCGGCCGTGAGGTCGCGGTCAAGGAACTGCGTACGTTCACGGACGCCGGCGCGCCAGAACTGGCCGACCTGCGGCTGCGGATGCAGCGCGAGGCCCGCGCCGCGGCCCGGATCCGCCACCGCGGAGTGGTCGCCGTACACGATGTCACCGAGATCGACGGCCGCCCCCTGATCGTCATGGAACTGGTGGACGGCCGCTCCCTGGACGACATCCTGAGCGAGCGCGGCACCCTGGACCCCCATGAGGCCGCCGGGATCGGCGCCCAGGTCATGGACGCGCTGGCCGCCGCCCACAACGTCGGCGTCCTGCACCGTGACGTGAAGCCCGGCAACATCCTGCTGGAGACCTCGGGCCGGGTCGTCCTGACGGACTTCGGCATCGCCACGATGGAGAACCCCGGCGACGGCTCGGCCACGCACCTCACCCGCAGCGGCGAACTCGTGGGCTCCCTGGACTACCTGGCACCCGAACGGGCCCAGGGCAACGCCCCCGGCCCAGCCTCGGACATCTGGGCCCTGGGCGCCACCCTGTACGCGGCGGTCGAGGGCACCTCACCCTTCCGCCGTACGTCGACCTGGTCCACGCTCACCGCGATCGTGGCCGAACCCCTTCCGGAGCCCCGTAACGCCGGCGCCCTGGGCCCGGTACTGCGGCAGCTGATGGCCAAGGCGCCGGAGGAGCGCCCGGACGCGGAGACGGCGCGGGGACTGCTGGAGTCGGTGGCATCGGCCACGAGCGGAGCCACGGACACACCCACGACGGGGCTGCGGCGCTCCGGGGCGGCCCCCGTCGGCGTGCCTGAGGCCGTGGAGGCCCCGGCGGCGGAGTCCGGTGCGCAGCGCCCGCCGGGATTCGGGCCGGCCGAGCAGACGCCCCCCGGCTTCGGCCCGCCGGAGCCGATGCCCTCCCCGACGCCCGGCTTCGGCCCCGCAGGCCCGGTGCCGACCCCCGGCGCCCCGCACCCCGGCCCCCTCGCGGCCCCGACCCCCTTCTCCGCCCCGGCGCCCACCTCCGCAG
>NZ_LGDW01000446.1 GCF_001280005.1 Streptomyces sp. NRRL WC-3618
CCCCTACCCGTTCACCCCCACCCACTGTCCCGCACCAGTGAGGAACGCTCATGCGGAAGTACTCGCCACTCCTGACCGCCGCTCTGGCGGCGGCGCTGGCCGGCGCCACCGCGTTACCCGCGGTGGCCGCCCCAGGCACCGGGTCGCCACCCGCTGCCCCAGGTGCCACCGCGCCCGCCGCGCTACGGCTGATGCCCTTGGGTGACTCGATCACCTGGGGCGTCGGCAGCCCGTCCGGCAACAGCTACCGCGCCTTTCTGCGCAACCAGCTGTCGGCTGACGGGCACGCCGTGGACTTCGTCGGCTCGGGCCGCAGCGGCACCATGTCCGACCCGGACAACGAGGGTCACTCCGGCTGGCGCATCGACCAGATCGCGGGCATCGCCGACTCCGTACTGGCCCGCTACCGCCCGAACGTGGTCACCCTGGAGATCGGCACCAACGACCTCAACGGCAACTACCAGATCCCGACCGCCCCCGACCGGCTGCGTGCGCTCATCGACCAGATCACCCGCGACGTCCCCGGCGTGACCGTTCTCGTCGGCACCGTGATCGTCTCCACCAGCGGCACCGAGGAGGCCAACCGGCCCGGGTTCAACGCCAGGATCCCCGGGATCGTCCAGGCCGCGCAGGCCGCCGGCAAGCACGTACGCCTGGTGGACATGGGCGCGTTGAACAGGGCGGACCTCTCCGACGCCCTGCACCCCAATGACAACGGCTTCCGCAAGATGGCGGACGCCTTCAACGCGGGGGTGCGGGCCGCGGACGCGGCGGGCTGGATCAGACCGCCGGCTTCGGCGGTCGATCGGGTCCACCAGCGGACCCTCGGATGAGGTGAGGGGCACGAGGACCCGCGTCCGGCACGACGGCCGTCGCCGGACGCGGGTTCCGGCATGCCCTCGCAGCGGCTTGATCAGCGGAAACATGGGATGGATCGTGTTTCCAGATCGCCAAGACATGGCTATTGACAGCTAGTTGGGCCTGTGGGATCACTACGGCATGGGATGTCTGAGTGTTCCCTGTGCGTGCTTACGGGCACGCAGCCGGGACCGATCGACACCCCTTCCGAACCCTTCCTCCGGACCCTTCGGACAGGCACGGCACTCTCCGTCCGCACCCCCCGCATATCCGAGGACACAGAATGCAGCCTCCATCTGCTCCGCCCCCCACTCCCACGGCACGCACGTCCCGCTTACCGGCGGCCGCCGCCGCATGCGTGCTGGCGCTGCTGGCCATGCTGCTGGCATCCGCGCCGACATGGTCCGCGCCGGCGTCGGCGGCAGCGCTGGTGAGCTCGGCGTCGGGACGGTGCCTGGACGTCAAGGGCAACGTCGACACGTCCGGCACGGCGCTGCAGATCTGGGACTGCAACGACCAGGTCAACCAGGCGTTCGAGTTCACGTCGGCGGGTGAGCTGAGGGCGATGAACGGCACCCGGTGCGTGGACGCGTACGACACCCGGACGGCCCCGGGAGCTCCGGTGGTCATCCGGCCGTGCGACGGACGGCCGACCCAGGTGTGGCGCCACACCTCCGACGGACCCGTCACCGGTACCGCCTCCGGATTCTGTCTGGACGTGAACGGGGCGGCCACGGCCAACGGCACCGCGCTCATCCTGTGGACCTGCAACGGCCAGAGCAACCAGAAATGGACCTCGCCGAGCTCCCCGCCACCCGTGCCTGGCGGATCGGGTCCGTGCGGCATCTACGCCGCCGGCGGTACACCGTGCGTGGCCGCGCACAGCACCGTGCGAGCGCTCTACGGTTCCTACAACGGCTCCCTCTACCAGGTCAGGCGTGCCTCGGACAACACCACCCGGGACATCGGCCTGCTGGCGCCCGGCGGCTTTGTCGACGCGGCGGCGCAGGACGCGTTCTGCGCGGGCACCTCATGCGTGATCACGGTCGTCCGCGACCAGTCGGGACACGGCAACGACCTGTGGTACCAGGGCTCCGCCCAGGTCCCGGGCTCGAACCAGAGCAGCCCCGCGAAGGCCACCTCCGAGTCGTTGACCGCCGGGGGCACCAAGGCGTACTCGCTGTACATCAACCCGGGGAACAGCTACTGGCGCGACGGCCACCTGACGGGCGTGCCGACCGGTGCCGCACCCGAAGGTGCCTACATGGTGACCAGCGGCACCCACGTCAACGGCGGCTGCTGCTTCGACTACGGCAACAGTGAGACGACCCGCAAGGCCGACGCGGCGGGGGCGATGGACGCGATCAACTTCAGCACCCAGTGCTGGTTCGGCGGCTGTTCGGGAAGGGGGCCCTGGGTGCAGGCCGACCTCGAATGGGGCCTGTACTCCGGCGGCAGCCAGTCCTGGAACCCCAACCAGCGGGCCTTCACGGACAAGTTCGTCACCGCGATGCTCAAGAACAACGGCACCTCGAGGCTCGCCCTCAAGGGCGGCAGCGCCCAGTCGGGGAACCTGACCACCCTCTGGGACGGCGGGCTGCCCGGCGGATACAGCCCCATGAAGAAGCAGGGGGCCATCATCCTGGGCAGCGGCGGTGACTGCTGCAAGCCCGGCGGCGGCGCCAACCTGAGCGCCGGCACCTTCTACGAGGGGGCCATCGTCGCCGGCTACCCCTCGGACGCGACCGACAACGCGGTGCAGGCCGACATCACCGCCGCCGGCTATCGCTGAACGCGCGGCACCGCTCCGCCGCTCGTCCGCCGGTGATCGTCGCCGCGCCGACCCGGTGGGGCACCCGCACTCGGCTCCGGGGGCGGCAGCCCACCGCCGCCCCGGCAGGTCGCCGCGCCGTGCACCACTCACGTACGGAAGCAGGCCCTGTCCACCACGCGCGCCGCAGCGCAGCGGCGCCCCGTCTCAGGAGGATCTGATGAGGACGAGAGGGACAACAGGCCGGCTGGCCGCGGTGGCCGGGCTGGTCCTGGCACTCGTGCTGCCGCTGTCGTCGACGGCATCGAGTCAGCCCGCCGCGGCCAAGTCGCTGAGCGTGAACCTGGCCTCGACGCGGGGGCCGTCGACCGGCGTGGGGGAGGGGTTCCTCTACGGCATCAGCCAGGACGGCACCCAGCCCGTGGACCGGTTCCTCCAGCCGCTGGGGATCAACGCGTTCCGCGGTGGCGGCTGGTTCTCAGGCGGCTGGATCAAGGACGGCTACCAGTACGGCTCGGCGACCCGAGCCGACATCGACTCGATCACCGCGCAGGCGAAACGGCTCACCCAGCCGCCGTATCACGCGCAGTACCAGGTGCTCGTGAGTGACATCTACGGCGCGAACGGCGGCCAGCCCTCGAACACGAGGTATCCGTGCGACAACGGCGACTGCTCCAACTGGGTCGGCTTCATCGGCTCCACGGTGCGGGCGTTGCAAGCCACGGGACTCACGTTCTCCTACGACATCTGGAACGAGCCGGACATCTCCGCCTTCTGGACCCGGGGCGTCAACAGCGCCCAGTACTTCCAGATGTGGGACACCGCCTACCGGGAGATCCGGCGCCTCGCCCCCGGGGCGCAGATCGTGGGCCCGTCGTTCGCGTTCACCCCGCAGGGCAACCCCGGTCAGTGGCGCACCTGGCTCGCGCACGTGAAGTCGGCCGGGACGGTGCCGGACATGATCGCCAACCACAACGAGGGCGACGTCGACGACCCCGTCACCGTCGGGCAGAGCCTGCGCGCCGCCCTGAGTTCGGCGGGCATCGGTCCGTTGCCGCTGTCCTCGAACGAGTACCAGCCGGCCGACCGGCAGACCGCCGGGGTGACCGCCTGGTACCTGGCGCGGTTCGCGCAGTCCGACTACACCAACGCGATGCGCGGCAACTGGGTGTGCTGCGTCGTCCCGAACCTGACGGGAGTGCTCACCCAGAGTGGGGGCACCTGGCAGCCGACCGGCAACTGGTGGGCGCTTCGGGACTACGCCGACCTGACCGGCACCCTCGTCGCCACCTCCGGCCAGGTCGGCTCGACGGCTGTCTCGGCATCCGAGGACGCCGCCGCGAAACGCGTGGTGGCCGTCGTCGGTGACTCGAACGGATACACCGGGGACGCGTCCCTCGCCTTCAACGGGCTGTCGTCCCTGCCCTGGCTGACGAGCGCCGGCGGTGTGCACGTCACTGTCCGACGCATCCCGGACCAGGCACCGCTGGCCGCGCCGCAGACCGTGTACGACCAGAACGTGAGCGTCTCGGGCGACTCGATCACCGTTCCGTTCACGTTCCAGGGCTCGCACGACGCGTTCTCCGTCTATCTGACGCCGGCCTCGTCCGGCGGTGGGGGCGGTGGGGGCTTCCCGGACGGCTCCCACCAGCTCGTCGTCGCCAGCAACAGCCTGTGCCTGGACGTGTACGGCAACTCCACCAGTGAGGGCGCCGCGATCGACCAGTGGTCCTGCAACGGACAGGGCAACCAGCAGTTCCAGTTCGTGCCGGCCTCGGGCGGCTACGGCGAACTGCGCGCCCAGAGCTCCGGCCTGGACGTGGCGGTCGCCGGCAGCTCCACTGCGGCGGGCGTGTTGAACATCGTCCAGCAGGCCCCCGGCGCGGCGCCCAACGCCCTGTGGCTGCCCGTGCGCCAGACCGACGGCAGCTACGCGTTCCAGAACCGCAACAGCGGTCTGTGTCTGGACGTCTACGGCGGCGGCAGCGCGGTGGGACAGCAACTGGACCAGTGGCAGTGCAAGAACGTGCCGGGCAGCAACCAGGACTTCGTCGTCCGCTGAACCGCACCCGACGCGGACCCCACGACCTGCGAAAGGAATCTCCACCGTGTCAGCATTCAGAGGGCTGTTCAGGCGCATGCGAGCCTCGACGGCCGTGCTCGCGGGCCTCGTCCTGGCAGCGGGCGGCCTCGTGGCCACGACCGCCGTACCGGCCCAGGCCGCGACGTCCATCACCATCAACGGCGCGTCCGGCGGGCGGACCTTCGACGGCGTCGGCGCGATCAGCGGCGGAGGCGGCAACAGCAGACTCCTGATCGACTATCCCGAGCCCCAGCGCGGGCAGATCCTCGACTACCTCTTCCGGCCCGGCTACGGCGCCTCGCTGCAGATCCTCAAGGCCGAGATCGGCGGGGACACCAACTCCACCTCGGGAGCCGAGCCCAGCCACCAGCACACCCGCTCCGACCTCAACTGCGACCGGGGCTACGAGTGGTGGCTGATGGAGCAGGCCAAGGCCCGAAACCCCGCCCTCAAGCTGTACGGACTCTCCTGGGGCGCGCCCGGCTGGATCGGCGGCGGGAACTTCTGGTCCAACGACATGACCAACTACCTGCTCTCGTGGCTGGGTTGCGCAAAGCAGCACGGGCTCACCATCGACTACCTCGGCGGATGGAACGAGCGGGGCTACAACGTCTCCTGGTACCAGCAACTGCGTAGCGCGCTCAACAACAACGGCTACGGCAGCGTCAAGATCGTCGCGGCCGACTCGGACTGGGCCGTGGCGAACGACGTCAACTCCAACCCGGCGTTCGCCTCCGCCGTGAACGTCATCGGTACGCACTACCCCTGCGGTTACCGGTCCAGCCAGTCCAACTGCTCGGTGCCGTCGGCCGCCATGTCGAGCGGCAAACCCCTGTGGGCCAGCGAGAACGGCTCGGACGACTACAACGGGGGAGCACCGGCCGTGGCCCGCGGCATCAACCGCGGATACATCGACGGCCGGATGACCGCGTACCTCAACTGGCCGGTGGTCGCGGCGCTCACCCCGAACCTGCCGTATCCCACGATGGGCCTCTCCCTGGCCGCGCAGCCGTGGTCGGGGCACTACTCGATCGGCAAGAACACCTGGGTGATGGCGCACACCACCCAGTTCACGGCCCCGGGGTGGAAGTACCTCGACGCCTCCAGCGGCTATATCGGCGGCAACCGGAACAACGGCAGCTACGTGTCGCTGAAGTCGCCGACCACCTCCGACTACTCCACGGTCATCGAGACGATGGACGCGGGCGGCGACCAGACGCTGGACTTCAACGTCACCGGGGGCCTGTCCACCGGAGCCGTCCACGTCTGGTCGACCGACGTCAACTCCGGCAACACGGCCGACCACTTCGCGCACACCACCGACATCACCCCCACGGGCGCCGGCTTCTCCCTGACCGTGAAGCCCCACCGCGTCTACACCCTGACCACCACGACCGGCCAGGGCAAGGGCACCGCCACCGGCCCCGCCTCGGGCGCGATGAGCCTGCCGTACAGCGACTCCTTCGACGGCTACGCCACCGGCAACGAGGCGAAGTACCTCATGGACTGGCAGGGCGCCTTCGAGGTGGCGGGCTGTGGCGGCGGCCGCAGCGGCAGGTGTGTGCGCCAGATGAGCCCGCAGAAGCCGATCACCTGGGACGCGCTGTCCGATCCGCATGCCCTGCTCGGTGACGTGAGCTGGAGCAACTACACCGTCTCGTCCGACGTGCTGCTCGAACAATCGGGATACGCCGAGCTCATCGGCCGCGCGAACGCACAGGACTACTCCAGCACCGGCGGACTGAACGCCTACCACCTGCGGGTGAGCGACACCGGAGCCTGGTCGATCCTGAACTCGCGCACCAACGGCAACGTCGCCACCCTCGCGAGCGGCACGACCGCGCCCCTGGGCACCAACCGCTGGCACACCCTGGCGCTGACCTTCTCCGGCAGCACCATCACCGCCGTCATCGACGGAGCCACGGTCGGTTCCGCCAACGACCGCACCTGGGCCGGTGGCCAGGTCGGCTACCAGACCAGTCAGAACGAGACGGCACAGTTCGACAACCTGTCCCTCACCCCCGGCAGCGGCGGAGGCGGCGGCGGCTCGATCGCCACGATCGTCGGGGCCGCCTCCGGCCGGTGCGTGGACGTACCGAAAGCGTCGCAGACGTCCGGCACCCAGGTGGCGCTGTGGGACTGCAACGGCGGCGCCAACCAGCAGTGGACGAGCACCTCGGCCGGTGAACTGCGCGTCTACGGCAGCGCCTGCCTGGACGCCTCGGGCGGCGGCACCAGCCCCGGTACCAAGGTCGACATCTGGACCTGCGACGGCAGCGCCAAGCAGAAGTGGACGCTGGGCGCCGACGGCACGATCACAGCCCAGTCCGGCCTGTGCCTGGACGCCGCCGGCGCCGGAACGGCCAACGGCACCCTGCTCCAGCTGTGGACCTGCAACGGCGCGAGCAACCAGAAGTGGACGCGCGACTGACCCCGGGACAGCCGGGACGACCGACCCCTCAACGACGCTGAGAGGCTCCGCATGACTTCCTCACCCCTCCCGATCAGCCGGCGCCGGCTGATCGGGGCGACCGGCGCGGCCACGGCCCTGGGCCTGCTGCGGTTCGCCCCCGGGGCGGCCGCGACCGACGGCCCCTCCAGTTACACCCCGAGCTGGTCCTCCGTCGACCAGCATCCCCCGGCCCCGGCCTGGTTCAAGGACGCGAAGTTCGGCATCTACTACCACTGGGGCGCCTTCAGCGTCCCCGCGTTCGGCAACGAGTGGTACCCGCGCAACATGTACATCGGCGGCTCGAACGAGAACCGGCACCACATCTCCACCTACGGCGACCCGTCGGCCTGGCCGTACCACAACTTCATCGACGGGGCCCGTGACAAGGCGGGCAGGTTCGTGCAGTTCGCCCCCAAGCTCGCCTCCCAGGGCGGCAGTTGGGACCCGAACGCCTGGGCGCAGCTGTTCAAGGCGGCGGGCGCGCGGTTCGCGGGCCCGGTCGCCGAGCACCACGACGGCTTCTCCATGTGGAACAGCCGCGCCAATCCCTGGAACTCCGTCCAGCACGGCCCCCGGCTCGACCTCGTGGGCCTGCACGCGCAGGCCATCCGCGGGCAGGGGATGAAGTTCATGGCCTCGCTGCACCATGCCTACAACTTCACCGGCTACTACGACAACGTGCCCTCCCAGTCGGACCCGACGCTGCGCATCCTCTACGGCCAGCTGGGCGCCGCCGCGGAGAACAAGCTCTGGTACGACAAGCTGGTCGAGGTCATCGACGGCTACCAGCCCGACCTGGTCTGGCAGGACTTCAACCTGGGCCGGGTGGACGAGTCCTACCGGCTCCAGTTCCTCGCGCACTACTACAACAAGGCGGTCGCCTGGAACAAGGACGTGGCCGCGACCTACAAGGACGGCCTCAACAACAAGGGCGAGGTCTTCGACTTCGAGCGCGGTGGCCCGGCGGGGCTGCTCACCCCCTACTGGCTGACCGACGACAGCATCTCCTCCTCCAGCTGGTGCTACACGGTGGGCATCGGCTACTACTCGACGCAGGCACTGCTGCACTCGCTGATCGACCGGGTCAGCAAGGGCGGCACCATGCTGCTGAACATCGCCCCGACGGCCGAGGGCACCATCCCCTCCGGACAGCAGTCGATCCTGCTCGGCATGGGGGACTGGCTCGGCCGCTTCGGAGAGGCGGTCTACGACACCCGCTCCTGGACCAGTTACGGCGAGGGCCCCACCAAGATGGGCGGAGGCTCGTTCAGCGGACCCGTGGCCGGCAAACCGCAGGACGTCCGGTTCACCCGCAGCCAGAACAACAAGGTTCTCTACGTCACCGCGCTGGGCTGGCAGGGCGGCACCCTGAACGTCACCACGCTGAGCTCCAACCGGTTCAACCTCAGCACCCTCACCAGTGCCCAACTGCTCAACAACACCGCAGGCACCTACGTCAACCTGCCCGCACCGACCCAGGACGCCTCGGGCCTGCACCTGGCCATGCCCTCGTCGAACCCGCCGTTCAACGCCCTGGCGTACACCGTCAAGCTCACCTTCTCCGGTGAGATCCCCGTCCTGGACGCGCCGGGCGGCTCCACGACCTGGGTGAAGATCGCCAACGTGACCAGCGGCCTCGCCCTCGACAGCGGCGGGAACGTCGCCTCCGGCTCCAACCTCAAGCAGTGGACCTACGACGGCAGCCCCAACCTGCAGTGGCAGCTGATCGACCTCGGCAACGGCTACCACCGGATCATGAACAGGGCGAGCGGCATGGCCGCCGACAGCTGGGGCAACTCCGCCAACGGCGCGCCCGCCCGGCAGTCGGCGTGGACCGGCGGCAACAACCAGCAGTGGTCGCTGGTCGGCCTCGGCGACAACCGCTTCCAGATCGTCAACCGGGCCACCGGCACCGCCCTCGACGGCAGCGGCTCCACCACGTCCGGCTCCACCACGGTGCTGTGGACGCCGAACTCCAGCACCAACAACGCGTGGACCGTCACCGGCGTCTGAACCACTCCGGCGACCGACGTTCCCTGTCCATCCCTCGCCCCATCCCTCGACCAAGACGGAAAAGGAAGAAGGAGTACATGAAACGCAAACCGTTACTGCTGTCCATCGTGGCCGCGCTGCTTCTCGTCCTGTCAGCTGCGGGCTCCTCGTTCAGCAGCGTCATGAACCCGCCCGGGGCGCTCACCGCCGCCAACGCGACCGCCGGTTGCGGGAAGGCCCCGCTGGCGAGCGGTAACCACACGATCCAGAGCGGCGGCCAGAACCGCAACTACATCCTGCGGGTCCCGGCCGGCTACGACAACAACCACCCGTACCGGCTGGTCTTCGGTTTCCACTGGCGTGGCGGTACGGCCAACGACGTCGACTCGGGCGGGACGGACGGCTACAACTGGTCCTACTACGGCCTTCGGCGCCTCGCGGACAGCGCGAACAACGGCACGATCTTCGTCGCCCCGCAGGGCAACGGCAACGGCTGGGCCAACCCCGGCGGCCAGGACATCGCCTTCGTCGACGCCATGGTCAACCAGCTCGAAGCAGGTCTGTGCGTCGACACCACCCAGTTGTTCGCGGGCGGCTTCAGCTACGGCGGCGGGATGTCGTACGCCCTCGCGTGCTCCCGGGCGACGGTGTTCCGTGCGGTCGCCGTCTACTCCGGCGCGAACCTCAGCGGTTGCAGCGGCGGCAACCAGCCCATCGCCTACATGGGTCTGCACGGCCTCAGGGACAACGTGCTGCCCATCCAGTCGGGACGAGACCTGCGCAACACCTTCGTCCGGACGAACGGCTGCACCCCGCAGAACCCGCCCGAGCCGGCCAACGGAAGCCTGACGCACATCATCACCACCTACTCCGGATGCCGGTCCGGATACCCCGTCGTGTGGGCCGCGTTCGACGGCGCGGGTCACGACCCCGGTCCCATCGACGGTTCCACCGGTGACGGCTGGCGTACCTGGACGTCGGGAGCGGTGTGGCAGTTCTTCTCCCAGTTCGGCACGAACCCGCCCCCGGACCCGCCGAACCCGCCGTCGGGCGGCAGCCAGAAGATCGTCGGTCAGCAGTCCGGGCGCTGCGTCGACATCGGCAACTCCTCGACGACCAACGGGACGCAGGCACAGCTGTGGGACTGCCACGGCAACACCAACCAGCGGTGGACCTACAACGCCGGAAAGCAACTGGTCGTCTACGGCAACAAGTGCCTGGGCGTCGGCCAGTCCGCGGGCAACGGCACCGCGGCGGCGATCTTCGACTGCACCAATCAGGCTGACCAGCAGTGGAACGTCAATTCCAACGGCACGATCACAGCGGCGCAGTCCGGGCTCTGCCTGGACGCCGCCGGCCAGGGCACCGCGAACGGGACGAAACTCCAGGTGTGGAGTTGCTCGGGCGGCGCGAACCAGAACTGGCGCATGGAGGCCTGACTGGTGGGGCCCGACTCGCGGGGCCGGGTGCGGTGAGGGCCGGCCCGGCCTCGTAGGCCTCGACGCACGTCCGTACGACAGCCCCTCCGCGCCCGCGCAGACGCCGGCTCGGCGGGGCTGTCGTGTGTCCCGGTGCCGCGACGCGGTGGTGCGCGGCGGTTGTCGACGGCCGCTTCACTCAGCCGTCGACTCCTCGCTCGGGGGCCGGCGTTCGAGGTGCAGTCGCAGGCCCTGCGGTATCACCGTCAGGCGTTCCGCCACCCGCAGCCGGTAGTCGGGGTCGGGCTTCAGGTCGTAGCGGCGCAGCAGCAGGCCGAGGACGAGTGTCGCCTCGTGCAGGGCGAACTGGCGGCCGATGCACGCCCGCGCCCCGGTGCCCCAGGGCTTGAACGCGTGGGCGGGACGGGCGCGCACGGCCGCCGCGTCGAAACGGTCCGGGTCGAACCGGTCGGCGTCGGCGCCCCAGACCGCCGGGTCGCGGTGCAGCAGCGGAGCGAGGACCAGCGTCCAGGCCCCCTCGCGCATCGGATGCTCGCCGCCGAGCACCGTGTCGTGGCGGGCCTCGCGGGCGAAGCCGGGCGCCGTCGGCCACAGCCGCAGCGACTCGTCGAGCACCCGGCGCACGTACCGCAGCCTGGCGACCTGGTCGTAGCCGGGGACGGCGGCCCCGCCCCAGACGCGGTCCACCTCGGCGCGGGCGCGGGCGGCGACGTCGGGGTGCCGGGAGAGGTAGTGCAGGGCGAAGGAGAGCGCGCCGGACGTCGTCTCGTGGCCCGCGATGAGGAAGGTCAGGACCTGTCGGCGCACGTTCTCGGGCGCCAGGCGCTCGCCGGTCTCCGGGTGGGCGGTGTCGAGCATACGGTCGAGCAGGTCGCCGCCGCCGTCGCCGTCCGACGCCCGGCGGGCCCGCACCAGCTCGTCGACCGTGCGGTTCAGGTACGCCACGGCCGCCTCGTTGCGGCGCGTGGCCCGCCGCAGCAGCAGCGGGGCGAGCGGCGCGGGGACGGTGTTCAGAGACTGCGCGTGGTTGAGGGTGCCCACCATCGCGGTCACGAAGGGGTGCGGGCGCTCGCGTTCGAAGGAGCCGAAGTCGTGTCCGAAGCCGGTGCGCGCGATCGTCTCGAGGGTCAGCTTGGTCATGTCGCCGGGCACGTCCACCGCCCGCCCCGCGGCCTGTTCCCGGTCCCAGTGGTCGGTGAGCCGCCCGGCCACGGCCAGCATCATCGGGTGGTACCCGGCCATCGCCTCGCGGCTGAAACCGGGGGCGAGGACATCGTGCGCCAGCTGCCAGTTGGGCTCGTGGTTGTACGCCGTGAACAGCCCGTCGCCGGCGACCGGGCGCAGGTTGGCCACGCCGAGGCCCACATGTTTGGCGAAGCGTGACTCGTCCGCCAGATCGGCGGCGAGATCCGCGCCCCACACGAACACGATCTCCTTGCCGAACGCCCTGCGCCGGAAGATCGGCCCGAGGCGCCGCCCGAAGCGCATCGAGTCCTGGAGGGGCGTGCGGGCACTGACGCCGACCAGGTCGCCGAGCAGCGGAATCCGGTGCGGCGGATGCGGGATCCGGTGCAGCTCGGGCCAATCCAGCTCGGCGCTGCGGAATCCCTCGGACGGAGCGGTCCGGGTCACCGTCTCGGTCATGACGACATCTCCCTCGGTGCAGGGGCGTGTTGATCCTGTTGTACGTGGATTCAATAGCGCGCCCAGTCTGATCCCGCTGTTGAACCGACGTCAAGTAAGGTGCGGGCATGGCCGCGAAAGAGGGGGAACGCACGCGTCGGCGGCTCAGTACCGGTGAGCGCCGGGAGCAGCTTCTGTCGGTCGGCGCGCGACTGTTCTCGGAGAGTCCGTACGACGACGTGTGGATCGAACAGGTCGCCGAGATCGCCGGCGTCTCGCGAGGGCTGCTCTACCACTACTTCCCGAACAAGCGGGACTTCTTCGCGGCGGTCGTGGAGCGCGAGAGCGAGCGCATGCTGCGGATGACGGCGGCCGTGCCGGGCGTTCCCGCACGCGAGCAGCTGGCCGCGAACCTCGACGCCTTCCTCGCGTACGTGGAGGAGCACGCCCACGGCTATCGCGCCTTCCATCGCGCCGACGCCTCCGGAGACCAGGCCGTACGGAAGGTCTATCAGCGGGCGCTGGCCGCGCAGGAGCGGCAGATCCTCGTGGCGCTCGCGGCCGACCCGGAGTTCGGGCGGCTGTCCGAGGAGCGGCCGGAACTGCGGCTCGCCGTCCGGGGCTGGCTGGCGTTCACGACCGCGGTGTGCCTGGAGTGGCTGCGCGGCTCGGACCTGTCCCGCGAGCAGGTACGGGATCTGTGCGCGCGGTCGCTGCTCGGCACCCTCGCGCCCTGACGCCGGACGGCGGCGCGTCTTTCGGCACGGAATCCCACAGGAACGGGGGTGGTTGGCGTGCGCCCGGATCTCCGATAGGTTAGGCAAGGCTTACCTAAGGAGATGACGATGGGTGACAGTCCGACCTGCACGGCCGCGCCCGCCGCGGCCGAACGCGCGCGCTCGGTGCTCGCCGCAGCGTGGTCCTGCGCGGTGACCGCGGACGGCGGGCGCGAGGAGTTCGTCGGCGCGCACACCGTCGGCGAGGACGGCCGGGTGGTCCTGGACGTACCGGCGGACAGCACGCTGCTCGCCGCCGCCGTCTGCGCCCCGCGCGGCGAACCCTCGGCCGTACTGGAGTTCGCCGACGTCTCGCCCGTCCCCGTCCGCCACCGGATCCGCGCCCGGCTGTGGATGGCCGGCTGGTTCTCCGTCGAGGACGCGGGTGAGGGTGAGCGGCTCGCGTTCCGTCCGACCCGCGTGGTGCTGCGCCAGACCTCCGGTGCCACTGTCGTCGACCTCGACGCGTTCACGGCCGCCGCGCCGGACCCGCTCGCCACAGCCGAGGCCGGACTGCTGACCCACCTCGCCGACTGTCACGGCGACGCCGTCGAGCGCCTCACCCGTCTGGTCGAGCCGGACAGCCTGCACGGCGCCGTCCGGGTCCAGCCCGTCGCCGTCGACCGGCACGGACTCACCCTGCGTATCGAGCGGTCCCGCGCCCACGGCGACGTACGACTGGCGTTCCATCAGCCCGCCGACACCGTGTCCCAGCTCACCGAACGCATGCACACCCTGCTCACCCAGGCCGGCGCTGCCTGTCCCTGCGCGCTACAGCGGCAGCGCGCAGACGGCGACGGGTGACGCGAACGGCTCGCCCGCGAGCCGCAGTTCACCGCTCGCGCGGTCGACACGGAAGACGCTGACCGTGCCCGACCGCTGGTTCGCCGCGAACAGCAGGTTCCCGCCCGGCGCCAGGGCGATGTGGCGCGGGAAGTCACCCGCGACCGGCACCGTGTCGAGAAGCCGCAGACGCGCACCGTCGGCTTCCACCGCGTACCGCGTCAGACTGTTGTCGCCGCGGTTCGCCAGATACGCGTACCGCCCGTCCTCGGTCACCACGAGCTGGGCCGGATAACTCGCGCCCGCCCGCGTCCCCGTGGGCTGCGCCTCCCCGATGTCCAGGCGCCCGGTGGCGGGGGAGTAGCCGCAGACAGCCACCGTGTTGTCCAGCTCGTCGGCGAGATACGCGTATCGCCCGCCCGGGTGGAAGGTGAGATGGCGTGGCCCCGCGCCCGGACGGGTCCGCGCCCGCGAGACCTCGGAGAGCGTGCCCTGTACGGCGTCCAGGCGGTACGTGTAGACCGTGTCCGTCCCCAGATCGACCGCGAGGACATGGCCGCCGTCGGGGCTGGTGAGGCACTGGTGCGCGTGCGGGCCCTGCTGACCCGGGCCGGGCGCCGGGCTGGAGTGCGTGACCAGGTCGGTGCGCTCGCCGAGCGCGCCCGACGCGTCGACGGGGTGCACCGCCACGCTGCCGGAGCCGTAGTTGGCGCTGAGCAGCCAGCGCCCGCTGGGATGCACGGACAGATGGCACGGTCCCGCCCCGCCGGTCTCGCGTGTGCCGAGCACCTGGTGCTGTTCGCCCTCGCCGCCGAGCCGGATCGCGGTCACGCCGCCGTCCTGGCGCTCGTTCACGGCGTACAGGGTGCGGCCGTCCGGGTGTACGGCGAGGTAGGACGGGTCACCCACACCCTTGATCACTCCGGCGCCGGTGACATGGCCCGAGGCCGGGTCGTAGGTGGCGAGGCCGATGCCGGTGCCGCCGCCCTGGACGGAGGTGTAGGTGCCGAGGAAGAGGGGGCGGGGAGCGGCCGGCCGAGGGGCCGGTGACGCCGGTGCGGCCTCGGGCTCCTCCATCGCCCCGGCCGCCGTGGCTCTCGCCGGGACGGAAGCCGCCGCTGCCGTGCCCGCCGCCGCGCCCACGAACCGGCGCCTGCTCCAGCCGCTCATACCTGCACCCCGGTTTTCTCGGTCGCGTCGGCCCCGTGATCGGTCGTGATCAGAGTTGATCAGCCGTGACATCAACTCTGGCCGGATCCCCCGCCAAGGGCAAGAGCGGCAACGGGCGTTGCGTATGCCGCAACGCCGGTACGGCTTACCAGTCCCCGTCCTCCACCGGCTTCCCCGTCAGCGGCTTCACCTGTCCGGGCGCGGGAGCCTGCCACGGCTCGTGATCGTCGCCGAGCCAGTCCCCGACCGGCCGCACGGCCGCCAAGGGGTCCGTGGGGGCGAGATCCTCGGCGTCCTGGTCGAAGTAGTCGAACCAGGGCAGACCGGCGCGTGTGTAGGCCGCGCGGTCCACGGGTGACGGGGGTGGGGCCTCCCCGGTGATGCGACGCCACTCGGGCGGCGTCACGAGATGCACGAACACCCGTCCGGCGGGACGCTCGGCCCACGCCGACAGCGGCCGCTCGTCCCGGTACACCTCCTGGCGCATCGCACCGCCGACGCCCAGCCCCATGGCCGCCCCCGACCGCTGCGGAGCCGCCGCCGAGCCGGGCGCCGCCGGTGCGGCCATCGCCAGGGGTACGGCCGCTCCGTAGCCCCCTGTCGAAGCGGCAGCCGCCCGGGCCCGCTCCGCCCGCTGGCGCTCCTCCTCGCGCCACCTGGCCAGTTCCGCGTCGGTCGGCGGGAACGTCTGGAGCTGTACGCCGCCCCACACCTCCTCGCCCGAGACCTGGCCCTCCACGGTCGCGCCCAGACCGAGCGGCACCGCCACGAACTGGCGGACCGTGCCCTTGCCCGAGTTGATGCCGTCCAGCCAGGGCTGACGCGGCAGCACCACGTAGTTCTGCGGCTTCCGCGACAGCCGGTCGCGCCACGGTTCGCCCGAGACCGCGCACACCTTGCCCACGCCCACCTGCAGCGCGGCGGGCTGCGCCGTGCCCCCGAAACTCAGCCACATCGCCTCGCGCAGATACACCGGCAGCAGCACCCCACCGCGCGCCCGCCAGGCCTCGGGCACCGTGTCGGCATAGTCGGCGACCCGCCGGACCGGGAACTCACCGAGCCCTGGCGGCAGCGCGTGCGTGCCGGTCTCCGGCAGCCGGAGAGTGCGGATGAACCGTACGGCCACACCGCCCGGCAGCCGCAGTGTGTTCCCGTCGATCCGCACACCGGAGTCACCCATGCGCAGCCCCCCCCAATATCAGTCGTCGCGCTCTACGTGACGATCTATCTATGTGACTTCGTCACATAGAACGACGCGACACCGCCTCACGGTTCCGGCCCGGCACGCGCACCCGCTTCGCGTACCGCAGGTATTTCCGCAGCCGGATCACCCAGGGCATCCGCTCCCGTTCCTCGCGGGTGCAGCGGTCCAGCTCCTCCAGCAGCCGCCGGGAGCGGTGCTCGGTGTCCAGCTCGTCGAGTATGCGGTTGACTTCGGTCAGGACGGCACCGTGCAGCTGCCACTGCCCGGCATCCTGCTGGATCTCCTCCAACAGCAGCTGGGCCAGCTTGTCGCGGGTGGCTGTCGCGCCCCGGAGTTCGGTGGCGAGCCGGGCCTCCGCCGACTCGGCGCTGACACTGACGTCGGTGGTGACGAGGACCGCGAGACTGACCACGGCGTCGGCGATCTCGGACAGCAGCCGCTCCAGCGCGGCGCCCGTCTCCGGCGCGAACAGGGGCTCGGGGTCCCTTTCCTTGGCCAGGTCGGTGAGGCTGCGGGCGAGGACGCGCAGGACGACCGTGCAGATCTCCAGCGTGTCCAGTCCGGTGCGCAGCACCACCCGGTGCAGCAGGCCCTCCCGGACACGCGGATTGAGCCGCAGGCTGTCCTCGGCCTGCTTCAGGGCCGCGTCCACCTCGACGATGTCGTGGTCGATCCGGCGGGCCTCGTGCAGACGGGCGGTCGCGTGGTCAACGGGAGTACGGCCGGCGGCCTCCTCACCCATACGCAGCATCAACTGCCGTACCCGCCGCGCCAGGCCCTCGATGGACTCACTGGCCTCGTCCACCCACACCGGGGGAGCGAACAGCAGGTTGATGGCGAGCCCGACGGCAGCGCCGATCACCGTCTCCAGCACCCGCGCCCAGGCGGTGTCCCCGACCCGGGTGACCCCCAGCACCAGCATCGCGCTGATCGCCACCTCGGGCACGAACTCGCTGACCCGCACCAGATGCCCCACCGCCAGTGAGGCCAGGATGATCAGCCCCAGGCTCCACCAGGTCAGCCCCACCAGCACACTGAAGCCGATCGCGATGACGACCCCGGCGACCACGGAGTTCACCCGGCGGATGCCGGTGGTGATCGTGGCGTAGAGGGTGACCTGAACGACCAGGAGCGCGGTCAGCGGAGCGGTGAGCGGCGCGGCCTCGGGACTGAGACGGAGCGCGACGACGTACGCGATCGTCGCGGCGGCCGCCGACCGCAGCGACTGGACGACCACGGGATCGCGGTGCTTTCCGAAAAACCGGACGACAGCCGCCGTCCCTTCACCAAGTGCCATTCGCATGCGCGCGCACGCCTCCTTTCCCACAAACGGACCGAGCGTAGTCACCGAAGTGCGAAAGTGCGCGTGATGCGGAAGGAGGTATTCCTCACGTGATCAGGGATGTTTCTGGATGTTCTGCCTGTTTCCCCGCCGACCGGAAAGCTGTGGATCTCGGGGACCGCCGGATGGTCCCCTGGTGCGCATGATGGACGACCCCGATTCCGCGCACACAAAGGCCCTGCGCCATGTCACCGCCCTCTCCGTAGGCCCGGCCGTCCCCCCGGACCTCCGGGTGACCCTGAACTTCCACCCCGACCGGACGGCCGGCGGACTGCCGCTGCTGAGGGCGATGGCGCAGGACGGTTTCTACCGCTCCCAGTTCGTCACCGGCATCAGCAACGGCGGGCTCACCGCCCGTCCCGGCGGCGACCGCTGGCGCTGGGAGAGCCGGATGTTCGCCGAGGCGTACGACAGCGCGCCCGCCCACCAGCGCCCGGTGTACGGGGCGTTGAACTTCCGCCGCCAAGTCGTGGGCGCCGCCCCGAGGTTCGGCTCCTCATACTTCCGGCTGTCCGGAGCCGTCCTCACCCGGGCCACCTTCTGCTACCCGGACAGCGCGGCCGAACCCGGCCACTTCGGAGTCGCCGCCGGCATGTCCCTCGTCGCCCTTGCCGAGGCGGACACCCAGGACGCGCTCAACGACTACATCGAGGCACAGGTGCACGGCCCAGTCGCCCTCGACCGGGACATCGAGGCGCTGGTCCTCGACGCGAGCTATCGCGGCACACCGGTGGAGGAAGCGGCCCGCGCCCTGCCCGTACCGCTCGAATGGCATCCCGGATACGAGCTCTCCGTACCGGAGTTGCGCCGCCACGCCGACTACCGGGGAGCCGCGTCCGTCGGTCTCGGCGTCCGGATCGCCGAGGACGGTCGGCTCGACCCCCGGATCATCGGCGACGCGGCCCGTGGCGGCCGTCATGAACTCCAGGACCTGAAGATGGTGTGGCACTGCCTCGCCCGGTTCGGTGCTCCCGAGGGCGCGGGGACCGCCCGTTCCGTCTCGTCCAGGGAGGCGGGGGCGGGGGCCGCTGAGCTCACGGGTTAGTTCGGGGCGCGCGGTGGCCCACTGGCTAGACCGCGAACGCGTTCACCCCGGTCAGTCGCGCCGACAGCTCCCACAGGCGGGCCGCCTGGTCGGCGTCGACCGCGTAGTCCCGTACGCCGCTGCGCTGGTCGCCCTCCGGGGCGGGTTCGGCGATGTCGCAGTCCTCGCAGTAGAGGCCGCCCATTCCGGTCAGCTGCGGGGAGGTCGCGGCCCACACCTGGGTGGCCGCGCCCTGCTCGGGCGTCTTGAAGCCCTCCGGGTCGAGCTCCTTGCCCTCGGCGTCCCGCCAGCCGCGCTCGATCTGCTCGGCGAGCGGGATGTGCCGCTGCAGCGGGGTGAAGATGGCGCCGGGGTGGAGGGAGAAGGCCCGTACGCCCGCGTCGCGGCCGAGCCTGTCCAGGTGGACGGCGAACAGGACGTTCGCCGTCTTCGCCTGGCCGTAGGCCGCCCACTTGTCGTAGCCGTGCTGCCAGTTGACGTCGTCCCAGCGGATGTCGGAGAAGTGGTGGCCGCGCGAGGAGACGGAGACGACGCGGGCGCCGCCGGCTGCGATGGCCGGCCACAGCCGGTTGACGAGCGCGAAGTGTCCGAGGTGGTTCGTCGCGAACTGCGCCTCCCAGCCGGGGCCGACCCGGGTCTCGGGGCAGGCCATGATGCCGGCGTTGTCGATCACGATGTCGAGGGTGCGCCCGGAGGCGAGGAAGCGGTCGGCGAAGGCGCGCACGCTGTCCAGGTCGCCGAGATCGAGCGCGTCCACCTCGACCCCCTCGAGGCCGGCCAGCTCCTGCCGCGCGTGCTCGGGGCGGCGGGCGGGAACGACGACCCGCGCGCCCGCCTTGGTGAGCGCCCGGGTGGTCTCCAGGCCGAGGCCCGAGTAGCCGCCCGTGACGAGCGCGAGCTTCCCGGTGAGGTCGACGCCGGCGAGGACGTCGTCGGCGGTGCTCGAGGCGTCGAACCCCGAGCCGATCTTGTGCTGTGCGGTGGTCATGTACGGCACGCTACGGATTGGAGTGCGCTCGAAGTCAAGCCGCACCGCCGCTCACCGAGACGTCCGGCGGCAGCCGGCGCTCCCGCGTCCAGGCCAGCAGGTCGTCCGCCGGCCAGGTCGTGACCACCCGCTCGGCCGGTACGCCACATTCCTCGGCGCGGGCACAGCCGTGGATCTGCCAGTCCAGCTGGCCGGGCGCGTGCGCGTCGGTGTCGACCGAGAACAGCACGCCCGCCGCCACGGCCTGCCGCAGCAGCCGGCGCGGCGGGTCGAGCCGTTCCGGACGGCTGTTGATCTCCACGGCCGTGCCCGTCTCGGCACACGCGGCGAACACCGCGTCCGCGTCGAACTCCGACTCCGGCCGCGCACGCCCCCCGCCCCGCTTGCCCCGCCCGCCACCGCCTCCCCGGGGCTCCTTCCCGACGAGCAGACGCCCCGTGCAGTGCCCGAGCACGTCCGAGTGCGGACTGCGTACGGCGGCGACCATCCGGCGGGTCATCGAACGCGCGTCCATCCGCAGCTTGGAGTGCACGGACACCACCACGACGTCCAGCAGCTCCAGGAGCTCCGGTTCCTGGTCCAGCGAGCCGTCGTCGAGGATGTCGCACTCGATGCCGGTGAGCAGCCGGAACGGGGCCCACGTCGCGTTGAGTTCCTCGACCAGGGCCAACTGCTCGCGCAGCCGCTCGGGGGACAGGCCGTGCGCCACCGTGAGATGCGGTGAGTGATCGGTGAGCACGGCCCACTCGTGCCCGAGGCGCGCCGCCGTACGGCCCATCTCCTCGACAGGGCTGCCGCCGTCCGACCAGTCGGAGTGCAGATGACAGTCCCCGCGCAGCAGCGCCCGCAGCCGCTCCCCGTCCCGCAGCGGCGGGGTCACCCCCTGCTCGCGCTCCAGTTTCTCCAGGTAACCGGGCACCTGCCCGTCGAGCGCCTCCCGCACGACCTGCGCGGTCTTCGGGCCGATGCCCTTGAGGGACTCCAGCGTGCCGGCGCCGGCCCGCTGCCGTATCTCGTCCGGGGACAGCTCCGCCAGCACGTCGATCGCGGTACGGAACGCGCGTACGCGATACGTGGGGGCCAGGGAGCGCTCCAGCAGGAAGGCGATCCGGTCCAGCGCCTCGACGGGATCCATCGACATCGTCACCTCCGCCTCCAGCGTCGCGCGAGCTCGGCGGGCCCGCACCACGGAGGAGGCGGAGGTGAGGGTTCCGGGACTGTCCGTGGCTGATACACGATGGCCGGATTCGCTCTACGCTCGATGCATGACCGAAATATCGAGCCCGTACATCTCCCATCCACGGATCATGGTGCTCGGGGTGCAGCCGGGCATGCCGCCGTTCCGGATCGTGGAGATCGACGGTGAGGTGGTCGGTGCGGCGCGGGCGCTCACCGATGTGCTGACGGTCGCCGCCGCGGCCGGCATCACGGTCCATGACCTCGACGATCCGGACACGGTCCGCTGGGTCGGCGGCGACAAACTCACTTGGACGAGGTAGCCCGCCGCCTGGGTGCGTACACCGCGCGGCTGATCCGGCGGCCGAGGAGCAGGTAACCGACCAGCGCGCCCGTGGTGTTGAGGATGACGTCGTCGATGTCGAAGGCGCGTCCGGTGATCAGCGCGCCTTGGGCCACCTCGACCATGAGCATGACGGTCGCGGTCAGGAAGAGCACCCGAAGGACTCCCCGGGTCCGGGGTGCGACGACGGGCACCAGGATGCCGAAGGGCACGCCGAGCAGCAGGTTTCCGCCGATCTGCCGGATGGCGTCCCGCATTTCGGGCTGGTCGAGGTAGGCCCGCAGTGAGCTGCCCGGATGGAAGTTGGTGTGCGTCAGCGCTGTGGAGGCCGGGGACGGCTCGAGGGTCAGCCGGGCCAGGATCACGGCGAACGCCACCATGAACACGAAGGCGCACATGACCGTCAGTACCCGGGCCAGGAAGGCGAACGGGCGGCGCTTCGGCGCGGCCTCCTGTGGGGGCTTCGCCGGGGCTTTCGCCGTGGGTTTCGCTGTGGGTTTCGGGGTCTTCCGTGTCTTCGCGGAGGACGCGGGTTTCCAGGACGGCTTCCACGCGCGTTTCGGTTTGGGCTTCGACAGGGACTTCGGTGGGTTCTCCTGCGGCTTCTCCGGCGGCTTCCCCTCGCTCTTCGCGGGACGCAGTCGCAGCGCGGCGAGGGGGCGTGGAGCTGATCGGGCCATCAACATCCTCCGGTCTTCAACTGAACCCCGTGAAAAGGCGGTACCCCCGATCCGACCGGGGACTCCACCGCGGACGGGTCCGGATCAGGGGACCCGGACCCGTCCGCCTCCCTCAGGCGCCGTAGGTCACGTTCACCTCCGTGAAGCCGAGGGAGCCGAGCAGGCCCTTGAGCATGGCGGTCGTGTTCTGCTCGGCGCGCGCGGTCAGTTCGCTCTCCTTCGCCGCGTCGCCGATGTGCCGGGCCGCCAGTTTCTGGACGGCCTGCTCGTCGTTCGGGTTACCGGAGAAGAGGTCGGTGATCCGGTCGAAGAGACCGCGCTGCTTGGAGACGGCATAGGAACGGTCGGGGTCCAGCGCGGGCTTTCCGAGTGCCGCGTGCGGCAGCCGGAGCGTCGCCGAGGTGCGGTCCTTGTCGACCGTCACGTCGCTCTTCGCGACCTTGCCGAGATCGACATAGGCGTCGACCGTGCCGGCCCCCACATAGAGCACCCGGGTGCCCTTGATCGCGTCGGGCAGGTATTTGGTGTCCTTCTCCAGGTCCACGACGACCTGGAAGTTGCCGGACGCCGCGTCGTAACGGCTCATGTCCTGGATGGATTCGAGAAGTGCGGGACCCGAACGGTCGTGTGTCTCCTCGCCGAAGATGTCCCCCAGCGCCGGAATCACCGCCAACCGGAGCCCGGCCAGCAACAGCACGAACACCAGCACCACGGCACCGAGCACCTTGGCCCAGAGAGGCATGCGTCGCACGGCCTTGATGGACGTCGTCATGACGAGGGACCTCCTTCTTCCTATGTACTGAACCCAATGCCCGCCGGATGCCTTGCCAGACCGTCCTGTTGACGGATCGCAACAATTGCCGGGGGCCTGTCGGAGCAGGGGCCTACCGGAGCGCGCGGTCGCCCGACACACGCGACCACCACACGCCCTCGCCGTGTGTCAGCCCCGGCAGCCGCAGCTCGGCCTCGCGCACCCGCCGGGCCGCCAGTTCGCCGGTGAGGTGCCAGGTGCTTCCACCGCCCGTGGTCCGGCCGAACTCCGCGCCGAGGGACGCGAGCAGACCGGTCACCGGCGCCAGCGCCGCCGCCGGGATCTCCAACTCGAAGGCGTGGTACGGCTCGTACACCCGGGTCCCCGCCCGCTCCAGGGCGCGGCGCAGCACCACCGGCGTGAGCGCCCGGAAGTGCGCCGCGGTGCTGAGCGGCCCGATGAACCCGGACCGCACGAGGACGACTCGGCAGTCCGTTACCGGCCAGTTGTGCGGGCCGGCCGGCAGACTCGCGTGCACCGTGTCCTCGATAGCCTGATGGAACGCCCGGGGGAGCGCGCCGAGTTCGGTCTCGTACGTGAACACAGCGCCCGAACCGGGCGCCCCCGGCTCGACGCGCAGCCCGACCGTCGCGAAACAGCGGGTGCGGTCGATCCACGGGTTCTCCTCGTACGCCTCACCGGTGCCCGCGGGCCGCTCCAGAAAGCGGACGCGGCTCGGCTCGAACTCGGCGTCGACACCGAAGTCCTGGGCGAGGGTGGCGGCGAGGACCTCCTTCTGCACCTCGCCGTAGAGCAGCAGCGCGGTGCTTCCGTCGGCCGCGGGCCGGGCGTGGGTCAGCGGGTCCTGGTCGGCCAGGGTCAGCAGGGCCGAGCGAAGGCGCGCCGACTGCTCCGGACGCCGGGCCCGGACCAGGGTCTCCAGGGTCGGGGGCGCGAACTGCGGGGCGCGATCGGTGAGTTCGCCGAGTCGGTCGCCGACGCGGACGGCGCCGAGGCCGGTCAGGGCGGCGATGTTCCCGGCGGTGAGGGAGCCTCGGCGGCCGATCACCTCGAGGCCGGTGACCCGGCCGGGGACCTCGGTGGTCCGGCCGTCGACGGCGCGCCGCAGGAACGTCAGCCGCTGACGCTCTGCCACTTCCCCCTCGTACAGCCGCAGATACGCCGTCCGGCCGCCGTCCGGTGCCGGGCGTACGGCGAACACCGTGCCGCGTGGGGGCGCGTCCACGGCGCTCGGGGCGGGCCGGGGGACCAACCGGGTCAGGGCCTCGACGAGGTCGGGTACGCCCTGGCCGCCCAGCGCGGAGCCGAAGAGGAGCGGGTGGAGCGAGCCGTCGGCGGTGCGGGCGGCCAGGGCCTTGTCCAGCTCCGCCGGGGTCGGTGCGGGGCCGTCGACGAGCGCCGCGAGGATCCCGGGGTCGACCTCGGCGATCGCCTCCGCCGTGCCCGGCGCCGTGAGTGGGCGGGGCCGCGGGCGGGCGGCCGGAGTGCCGACGCCCTCGACGTCGGTGAGCGGGACGACGTACGGGGTCAGCCGGCGGCGGATGTCCGCGAGCAGGTCCTCGGACCGGGCGCCCGGCCGGTCGATCTTGTTGACGAAGACCAGCGTGGGCAGCCGCAGCCGCCGCAGCGTCCTCATCAGCACGCGCGTCTGCGCCTGGACGCCCTCCACGGCGGACAGGAGCAGGACCGCGCCGTCCAGGACCGCCAGGGCGCGTTCGACCTCGGCGATGAAGTCGGCGTGCCCCGGGGTGTCGATGAGGTTGATCTGGATGCCGCCGGCGGTGAACGCGGCGACCGCCGAACGGATGGTGATCCCGCGCTGCCGCTCGATCGCGCCGTCGTCCGTCCGGGTGTCACCGGCGTCGACGCTGCCGAGCCGGTCGATCGCCCCCGAGTCGAACAGAAGTCGCTCGGTGAGGCTGGTCTTACCGGCGTCGACGTGGGCCAGGATCCCGATGTTCAGGGTGTGCGAGATGTGCGAGGGGTGCATGGGTGGTCGAGTCCTCGAGAACTGTGGTCCGGCATGGGCGGAGAGTTCCGAGGAAACGGCGCATTCCGTGCTCCTGAGATCGAGGGGATGGGACCGCCGCCATCATGGCGCGCCCCTGGAGGCCGGCCGCAACCGAATTTCCGGGCCAGGGGTCGGGCCCGGGGATCAGGACGGGAGCCACGCCGGGAGTCACGACGTGCCCGACGTGGCCTCCGGCAGCCCCAGGGCCGCGTCCAGCGACGCCAGCGGCGGCAGGACCCGGGTCAGACCGGTGACCTTGAGGACGCGCAGGGTGAGCGGGTGCGTGCAGACCAGCAGGAGGCTGCCGTCGTGGGCGAGTACCCGGTGCCGGGCCCGGTAGATCAGGCGCAGCCCCGAGCAGTCGAAGAACTCGACGTTCGTCAGGTCGACCACGATCCGGGCGCCCGGCGTCCCGGTCGCCGCGTCGAGGTGCGGGATGATCTCGACGGCCGCCGCGATGTCGATCTCACCGTGGAACTCCAGCACCGTGTGGCCGCGGTCCTCATGGACCCGCAGATGCCGGGTGGGCGGTGCGGAATCCTGCTGCACGACGACATCTCCTCCAACCGGCTGCTGTGGTGACGGGACCCGCAGTTGGGCCCAACTGACGTCCTCGCACTGCAAGTTACCCTCGTTGGAGTGAATTTGAGCATGTTCGATTGACATATGTCTTCGAAATCGACAGGTGTCTCGTACGTGTCTTCCCGCTCTCCGCGCGGCGGACCTACGACAGGGCGTGCCAGGCCTTCGAGAGCGACTGGCGGAACTGCTCCGCCTGGTGTGACGTGAGGTCGCGGATCATCCGTTCCTCCAGCTCCCGCACGGGCTCGGTGAAGTGGTCGAGCAGCTCGCGGCCGTCGTCGGTCAGCAGGATCAGCAGCTCTCTGCGATTGCGCGGATTGCGCTCCCGGCGCACGAGTCCGCGGTTCTCCAGGCTCCGGACGAGATCGGCGATGGACTGCGCGGTCACGAACGAGTCGCGGGCCAGCTGGGCCGCCGAGAGGCCGTCGTGTCGCTCGAGGACGGTGAGAGAGGTGTACTGGAGTGCGGTGATTCCAGCCGGCCTGACCAGCTCGTCCAGATGGGAGCGCACGACGAGCTCCACCTGCTTGACCATGTAGAGCAGTGAGGGGGGTGCCTTGGTGCTGACCATGGATCGAGACTAGAGCATTGACAGGAAACCTGTCTGTAATCAGACTGCGGACCAACAGGAATCCTGTTAATTGACATCTTGGCAATGAGGCTGAGGAGTGGTGATGACCACCTTCGAGATCGAACCCGGGCGACTGTTCATCGCAGGACAGTGGCGTGAGGCGGCGGACGGCGCGCGTACCGAGGTGGTCGACCCGTCCCGGGGCGCGGTCGTCACGACTGTCGCGGAAGCGTCCGCCGCCGACGTGGACGCGGCCGTACGCGCCGCGCGGGAGGCCTTCGAGAGCGGTCCGTGGGCCGCGACGACGGGACGCGACCGCGGCCGGATCCTCAACCGTGTCGCCCAGTTGATCCGGGAGAACGCGGACGACATCGCGAGGCTGGAGAGCCTCGACGTGGGCAAGCCGATCAGCCTGTGCCACGCCGTCGACGTGACCAACGCGGCCAACGACTACGAGTACTACGCCGCCCTCGCGTTCTCCCTCGACGGTGCGACCCGCGAGACGGGCCACAACGCCCTCGCCTACACCAAGCGCGAGGCCATCGGTGTCGTCGCCGCGATCACGCCGTTCAACTTCCCGCTGATCCTGGCCGGCTCGAAGCTGGGCCCGGCGCTCGCCGCGGGCAACACGGTGGTGCACAAGCCCGCCGACGAGACCCCGCTCAGCGCCCTCTACATGGCCGGGCTGCTCCAGAAGGCGGGTGTCCCGGACGGCGTCGTCAACGTCGTCACCGGCTCCGGTCCGGTGGCCGGCGAGGCGCTGTTGCGGCACAGCGGCGTCGACAAGATCGCCTTTACCGGCTCCACCGCCATCGGCCGCCATGTGGCGAGCGCCGCGGGCGAGGCCCTCAAGCCGGTCACCATGGAACTGGGCGGCAACGCGGCGCACATCGTCTTCGAGGACGCCGACGTCGAGAAGGCGGTCGGCGCCGTCATCAAGGGCTTCGTCTTCAACACCGGCCAGTTCTGCATGGGCGGCCCGCGACTGCTGGTCGCGCGCCCGGTGTACGAGACCCTGCTCGGCATCCTCGCGGAGGCGGTGCCCGGGGTGCCGGTCGGCGACCCGCGGCGGCCCGAGACCGTGGTCGGACCGATGGCGGGCGAGAAGCATCTGCGCAAGGTCGAGGAGTTCGTGGCGCTGGCCCGCAAGGAGGGCGCGCGGATCGTCTGCGGCGGTGAGCGGCTCGACCTGGACGGCGGCTACTACTACAAGCCGACGGTGATCGCCGACCTGGCCAACGACTCCCGCGTCGTCCAGGAGGAGATCTTCGGCCCGGTCCTCACCGTCCAGCCCTTCGACTCCGAGGACGAGGCGGTCCAGCTCGCCAACTCCACGCCGTACGGCCTGGCTTCGGGCGTCCAGACCACCAACCTGGCCCGCGCACACCGGGTCGCCGACCGTCTCCAGGCGGGCATCGTCTGGATCAACGACTGGGCGATGCTCGACCCCGCGATCCCCTTCGGCGGCGTGAAGGACTCGGGCTTCGGCCGCGAGTACGGTCCCGAGGCGCTGGCCTCGTACACGAAGGTGAAGTCCGTGGTCGTCTCGCTGGACTGATCGGCCCGTTCCACCCATCCTCGCGTCCTCTTGTCCACTGTGTCAGCCCGTAAAGGGAGTTCACGATGTCCATCACCACCCGCGCCGCTGTCGTCGAGTCCGGCGGTGCGCCCTTCACTCTCTCCGACGTCGAACTGGCCGAGCCGGCGCCCACCGAGGCGCTCGTACGGCTGGTCGCGGCCGGCCTGTGCCACACGGACCTCGGCGTGGCGAGTGGCGGACTGCCCTTCCCCCTCCCGGGAGTTCTGGGGCACGAGGGCGCGGGCGTCGTCGAGGCGGTCGGCTCCGCCGTCACCAGTATCGAGCCCGGCGACCACGTCGTCCTGTCCTTCACCTCCTGCGGTGGCTGCCGCAACTGCCGTGCCGGGCACCCCGCGTACTGCGCGGCGTGGCTGCCGCTGAACCTCCTCGGCGGCCGACGGGCCGACGGCACCGCCACGATCAGCCGTGACGGCGCGGACCTGGGCGGCCACTTCTTCGGCCAGTCCTCGTTCGCGGAGCGGGCGTTGGTCGACCAGCGGAGCCTGGTCAAGGTCGACCCGGACGTACCTCTGGAGTCGATCGCCCCGCTGGGCTGCGGCGTCCAGACGGGTGTCGGCGCCGTCTGGAACGTACTGAAGCCGGGCCTGGGCAGCACCGTCCTCGTCCTCGGTGCCGGAGCCGTGGGTCTCTCGGCGGTCATGGCGGCCGCGCTCACCCCCGCGACCCGGATCATCGCCGTGGACAGGGTCGGCGAACGCCTCTCGCTGGCCAAGGAGTTGGGCGCCACCCACACCGTCAACGCGGCCGAGGCCGACCTCGGTGAGGCCATCGAGAAGATCACCGACGGCCAGGGCGCCGACGGAATCGTCGAGACCACCGGCAACGTCGCCGTCCTGCGCCAGGGCGTCGACGTACTCGCCCAGCGCGGCACGCTCGTCGTGGTCGGCGCCCCGCCGTTCGGCACCGAAGTCGCCCTGGACGTCAACGGGTTGCTCCCCGGCAAGCGCGTCGTGGGCCTCACCCTGGGTGACGCCGAGACGCAGAGCTTCATCCCGGCCCTGGTCGACCTGGTCAAGACGGGCAGGCTCCCGCTGGACCGCCTGATCAGCACGTACCCCTTCGCGGACATCGACCATGCGGTACGGGACATGGGCGCCGGCAAGACGATCAAGCCGGTCCTGACCTTCGGCTCGTAGCCGGTCCGGCGCTTGAGAACGAGGCTCCTCCAGCCGAGGTCGAATTTCCCGCCCACCCGCCTGTGCGCCGTATCTGTCCAGCCCAGGTCCGGGCACCCTCAGCCCGTCCGGCGTTTGAGGACGAGGCCCGTTCAGGGCCGAAGGGGGGTCTGGGGGCGCAGCCCCCAGGGACAGGACAGGACGGGACGGGACGGGTAGGGGCGGCGGGGGCGAAAACAAACCCCTACCGACTCCGATGCAGCGCCACCAGCAACTGCCACACCTGGTGCGCGATCTCCTCCGACGTCGCCTCGATCCGCCCGTGCAGCCAGTCCGCCAGGACCCCCGCGAACGTCGAGGCCACCGCCGAGGCAACCAGCGGAGCATCCGCCGCACCCGCGAGTTCACGCTCCGCGAGACTCCGCGCGCGCAGATCCCGATGCAGCACCTGTCCCAGCGGCCCCCCACCACCGGGGCTCAGCAGGACGCGGTACAGCGCCGCGTGCGGGGTGAGGGCCGCGAAGAACTCCACCAGCGCGGCCGGCGCGATCACCGGATCGGGCCGCCCGCGCCAGGCGTGCAGCGCGTCCACCGCCTCCCGTACGACATCGGCGCAGGCGTCGACGGCCAGCGCCTCCAGGTCGGGGTAGTGGACGTAGAAGGTGGCCCGTCCGACCCCCGCCCGGCGCACCAACGCGGCGACGCCGATCTCCGCGAGCGGGTGTTCGGCGCACTCCGCGAGGAGGGCCTCGCGGAGTTTCGCCCGGGTGCGGACGGCCCGCGGGTCCTCGGGCGCGCCGCGCGTCACTGTGCGACGAGGACGGCGGCCAGGGCGATGGCGCCGGGCAGCGCCTGGGCGAAGAGGATGCGCCGGTTCGCGGTCGCGGCCCCGTAGACGCCCGCCACGATCACGCAGGAGAGGAAGAAGACCTGCGCGCGGAACCCGGTCGGGTCGGCGGCGATCAGCCCCCAGACCAGGCCCGCCGCGAGAAACCCGTTGTAGAGACCCTGGTTGGCGGCCATCGCGGCGGTCGCGCGGGCCATCTCCGGGTCGAAGCCGTGAAACTTGAGCCCCTGCTTGCGCTGCCACAGGAACATCTCCATCACCAGGATGTACAGGTGCAGCGCGGCCACCAGGCCGACCAGCACGTTCGCGACGATCTCCATGTTTCGGAAAACTCCTACGTCAGGCCTCTGAAAGCAATTTCTTGGACAGATGTCCAAGATGGACAGACGTCCAGCATACATGGACAGGCGTCCAGTAAGCAGACCCCGTTGTCAGACCCTCCCGATAGCGTCAGCAACATGACCCAGCACACCCACCACCCGGCCCAAGCCCCCACGCCCACCGTCCGCCCCGCCCACCCCGACGACCTGCCCGGCCTCGTCGCCTCCAGTACCGCCCTCTTCGCCGAGGACGCCGGCACCCGTGATCCGAGCATCGACGCCGACTGGCCGCGCGAGCACGCCGCCGCGTCGTTCACCGCGGCGCTGGACGACCCCGCGCGCCTGGTGCTGGCGGTCGAGTGCGCCGGCGCGGTGGTCGGGCATCTGATGGGCTCGCTCACCGAACCCACTGCCAGGCAGCCGGTGAAGACCGCCACGCTGAACAGTGTGTACGTCCGCCCCGCCCACCGCAGTTCGGGGGCCGGGGCCCGTCTGGTGGAGACCTTCGTCCAGTGGGCGGCCGAGCAGGGCGCCGCGCACGCCGAGGTGACCGCCTACGCGGCCAACCCCGACGCGATACGTTTCTACGAGCGCGGCGGCTTCGCACCGCAGACGGTGACACTGCGCCTCGGGCTGTAGCCGCCCGGGGTGGAAGTCAGGCGGCACCCTCGGCCGCGTACACCCTCTCGCCGCCCACATACGTCAGCGCCACCTTCGTCCGGCCGATCGCCTCCGGCGGTCCGGCGTACGGATCGCGGTCCAGGATCGTCAGGTCGGCCAGCGCCCCGGCGCGCACGCTGCCCGTGTCGTCCAGGTGGTTGGCGTACGCCGAGCCCGCGGTGTACGCCGTGAGCGCGTCCGTCAGGCCGATGCGTTCGGCGGGCAGGAACACGGGGGAGGAGGGAGAGCCAGGGGCCGTGCGGTTGACGGCGACGTGGATCGCCTGGAGTGGGTCGGGGCTGCTGACCGGCCAGTCGCTGCCCGCCGCCAGGGTGGCCCCGGAGCGCAGCAGCGCGCCGAACGGGTACTGCCACGCGGCCCGTTCGGGCCCGAGGAAGGGGATCGTCAGATCGTCCATCTGGGGCTCGTGCATGGCCCACAGCGCCTGGATGTTCGCGACCGCGCCGAGCCGCGCGAAGCGGGGCACGTCGTCCGGGTGCACCACTTGGAGGTGCGCCAGATGCGGCCGGGTGTCGCTCGGCCCGTTCGCCGCGCGCGCGGCCTCGACGGCGTCCAAAGCGTCGCGTACGGCCCGGTCGCCCAGCGCGTGGAAGTGGCACTGGAAACCGAGGGCGTCCAACTGCGTGACGTACTTGGGCAGTTCGGCCGGGTCCACGAAACTGGTGCCACGGTTGGCCGTGGCGCAGCCGCACTTGTCGAGGTACGGGTCGAGCAGCGCGGCCGTGCCCGTCTCGGCGACCCCGTCCAGCATCAGCTTCACACTGCCCGCCCGGAACCTGCCCCCGCTCAACGCGGCCCGCCGCTCGACGAGTTCGGGGATCTGCTCGGCACCCCGCTCCCGGTCCCACCACAGCGCGCCGACCACCCGCGCGGTCAGCGAACCGTCCCGGACGGCGGCGAGATAGGTCTCGGAGGGGTCCACCATCCCGAGGAACGAGCCGACCAGCGCGTCCTGCCAGGCCGTGACACCGAGCGAGTGCAGCCGGCGCTGCGCGGACAGCAGGGCCGCCAGCCGCTCCGCCGCCGTGACCGGCGGGGTCAGCCGGCCCACGTACTCCATGGCTCCTTCCTGGAGCATGCCGGTCGGCTCGCCGGAGGCGTCCCGCTCGAAGCGGCCGTCCGCCGGGTCCGGGGTGTCCCGGGTGACGCCCGCGAGTTCCAGGGCGCGGCTGTTCACCCAGGCGCCGTGATGGTCCCGGTTGGGCAGGTACACCGGCCGGTCCGGGACCACCGCGTCCAGCAGCTCCCGGGTGGGCGTGCCCCCTTCGAAGGCCTCCATGGACCAGCCGCCGCCCGTGATCCACTCCCGCCCGGGGTGCGCGAGAGCGTACGCGCGGACGACGGCCACCGTGTCCTCGGCGGTCTTCATGCCGGTCAGATCGCACTGGGTCAGCTCGAGGCCGGCCGGCATCGGATGGACGTGGGCGTCCTGGAAGCCGGGCAGGAGCAGCCGTCCGGCGAGATCGACGACCTCGGTCCCCGGCCCGATCAGGTCGTGCACCTCGGCCCGGCCCACGGCGGTGATCCGGTCGGCGGTGACCGCGACGGCCGTGGGGCTCCCGGGGGCGAAGACCGGGCCGCCGGTGAAGAGCAGGTCAGCGTGCATGATGCGGTTCCTTGGGGGGTGGGGGAGTCGGCGGCTATCGCGCCGACGGCTGCTGTACGGCGAACAGTTGGGGCGCGTCGGCGTCGGTGCCGCGGCCCGTGTGGAAGTACGGGGACCTGCGTCCCCACTTCGCCCAGGCGGCGGCCAGGAAGCCCGACGCGACGATCAGGGACGGTACGAGAAGGAGGAACCAGCCGTTGTTCGGGCTGAGTTCGAGATGGTCGGCGGAGGTGTAGAAGGACCAGCCGAGATAGCCGCCGAGCCCCAGCAGCGTGGCGGCGCTCAGCACGGGCAGCACCACCGCCCGTATCCCGTCCCCGCTCACCGCACTCGCCGCCGCCGCGCGCTTCCGGGGTCTGCTGCGCGAGAACTGGCGGTACGACAGGGCGACGACCATGCCGATCGCGTTGACCGCCGCCAGGATCATGTCGGCGAAGCGCGGGATGATCAGGGCGAGCGCGGCGACGGCCGCCGCCAGCGCGCCGATCATCAGCGTGTCGGTCATGGCGATCTCCGCTCATACCTGGGGGCCCTGGACGACCCCGGTGAACGGACATGAAACTGCCGGAGGGCTTAACAGGTCAACAGCGTTGTCATAAGGTGCCGGTACCGGCCCCCGCGCAGGAGGAAGCCCGTGAGTGATCGTGTCGTGCCACCCGCCGCCCGGCGGCGCAGGCGTCCCACCAAGACGGGCGTCGTCCTCTCCGAGGAACTGATCGTCGAGACGGCGCTGCGGCTGCTCGGGGAACACGGCGCCGAAGCCCTCTCCGTGCGCCGTCTCGGCCGCGCCCTCGGCGCCGACCCGAGCGCCCTGTACCGCTATTTCCGGGACACCGACGAGCTGATGCTCGCCATCGCCGACGAACTGATCGGCCGTACGCTGCGCGCCTGGCGCCCCAGCGGGGACTGGCGCGCCGACCTGCGCGACCTTGGCCTGCGCATGCACGCCGGAGCGCTCGCCCAGCCGCAGGCGGCGGTACTCAGCTCGTACCGGGTGACCGGACGGGCGTACGAGATCCAGGCGGTCGAAACCGTCCTCGGGGTACTGCGCGGCGCCGGGTTCCCGGACATCGAGGCGGTACGGATCCACCACGCGTTCGTCGACCAGGCGCTCGCCTTCGGAGCCCTCGACTCGGCGAACGCGGCGCTGCCCAGGGCGGCCCGCGAGGCGGAGACGGCCGTGTGGCGGGCGACCTACGCCCGGCTGCCCGCCGACACCCACCCGCACATCAACGCGACCGCCCGCCATCTCGTGAGGGACATGCGCCACAGCTCCTACCCCGCCGCCCTCGACCTCTTCCTGTCGGCGGCGGCGACCCGACTCGCGCAGCTCACCGGGCCCGGCGACGCACGGCCCGTGTGATTTCGGCGGGCGGGGTACCCGTACCGGAGCGGGCTGCGGCACACAGGGCCGCCCCGGATCCCCGTACGGAGGAAGAATGGCCTTGGTGACAGCGGGCGTCGTGGTGCTGGACTGCGCCGAACCCGAGAAGCTCGCCGCCTTCTACAAGGAACTGCTGGCGGCCGAGGAGACCCACGCGACCGCCAACCGCATCGAGATCAGGGGCGCCGACGGAACCCGGATGGCGTTCCGCCGCGACGTGAACGCCACCCCGCCGAGCTGGCCGCGCCCGGAGAACTCCCTCCAGGTCCACCTCGACTTCCGGGTGGAGGACCTCGACGAGACCGAACGCAGGGTGATCGGGCTCGGCGGGCGCCCGCTGGAGACGAAGGACGCCGGCGGGCCGTACGAGGAGCGGGGGTACGCCGACCCGGCCGGGCACTCCTTCACGCTCCTCAGGGTCGTGCCGACGGCCCCCAAGCAGCATTGACGGTCGGCCGGAACAGGAGGGACGGGAACAGGAAGGAGGCGGGCGGTACGTCGTCGTCGGACCGGAAGACCCGGGTGACCGTGCTGGTGGCCCTGGGCGCCAATCTGCTGATCGCCGTCGCCAAGGCCGTGGGTGGCCTTGTCACAGGGTCGCCCGCGCTGCTGTCCGAGGCCGCGCACTCCGTGGCCGACAGCTTCAACGAGGTCTTCCTGCTCGCCGCCCTGCGCCGCAGCCGTCGCCCCGCCGACCGGCGGCATCCCTTCGGCTACGGCAAGGAACGCTTCTTCTGGTCGCTGCTCGCGGCCGTCGGCATCTTCGTCATGGGCGGCTGCTTCTCCTTCTTCCAGGGTGTCGAGGCCTTGAGGAGCGACACCGAGGAGTCCTTCGGCGGCTATGTGGCCGGCCTGATCGTGCTGGGGGTGGCGCTGCTCGCGGAGGGCGCCTCACTGGCGCGGGCGGTCCACCAGGCGCGCGGCGAGAGGGGGAAGGGCACGGCGACGGGCTCCAGGGGCGCTCTGCGCGACCCCGCTCTGCGTACGGTGATCGCCGAGGACGGCACCGCCGTGCTCGGCGTGACGCTCGCCCTCGTGGGCATGGCCCTGCACATGGTCACCGGGCAGGTCGTGTGGGAGGCGTCCGCCTCCCTCGCCATCGGGGTGCTCCTCGTCTGCGTCGCCTTCTGGCTGGGCCGGGACGCACGCGACCAGCTCATCGGCGAGGCCGCCGACCCGGAGCTGAGCCGCGAGGTCTACGCCCTGCTCGCGCAGCAGCCCGAGATCGACAGCGTGGAGGCGCTGTTCACGATGAAACTGGGGCTGGACTCCACGCTGGTGGCCGCCCGGATCGACCTCGTCCCCGGTCTCGACAGCGAACGGGTCGAGGAGGTCGCCGTACGCATCAAACGCTCGGTCGTCCAGGCGGTCCCCGAGATCGGCGAGATCTTCCTCGACGTGACCGACGCGGCCGCGAAGGAGGCAGAGCGGAGCCCCGCCGCGACGGGGGAGCGCGGCGGGGCCTGAAGCTCGGGTGCCCGGCGGGGAGGCGTTCATTCCTCCCGTCGCCGGAATTTCTTTCCGGGCCGCGGGATCAGTTCCCGGCGGCCGGTTCGAGGACGAACACGGGTATCTCGCGGTCGGTCTTCTTCTGGTATTCGGCGTACGGGGGGAACGCGGCGACCGCCCGCTCCCACCACACGGCCTTCTCCTCGCCGGTCACCTCACGGGCCACCATGTCCTGGCGCACCGGCCCGTCCTGGAGGTCGACGTGCGGATCGGCGAGGACGTTGAAGTACCAGACCGGGTGCTTGGGAGCGCCGCCCAGTGAGGCGACCGCCGCGTACCGACCCTCGTGCTCCACCCGCATGAGTGGCGTCCTGCGGATCTTGCCGCTGCGGGCACCCCGGGTGGTGAGCAGGATGACCGGCAGGCCGGTGTCCATGAGTGTCGTTCCCTTGGTGCCACCCGAGCTTTCGTACAGCTCGACCTGCTCACGCACCCACTGGGTCGGACTGGCTTCGTACTCGCCCTCAAGAGGCATGGAGTTGGTCCCATCGTCTCGTCGCGTATGACTGTTGCTGTGCGGTGAAACACCGGCTCCCTGCGGATTCATCCGGGGGGCCTGGGGAAGCCGCCTCACGCCGGTGCCACCACCATCCGCACCGCCAGCGCCATGATCACCGCGCTGGACACGAGCGCCGTCACCAGTCGCCCGCGCCGGCCCGTCAGCGCCCGCCCGAGCAGTGCGCCGCCGGAGGCGACCAGCAACTGCCAACTGGCCGAGGCGAGGAAGGCCGCGAGGACGAACACCCCCTGCTCCCAGGGGGATACGGCGTCCGAGGCCCGGTTGCCGAGGACCAGCGCCGCGAAGTAGATCACCGTGGTGGGGTTGAGCAGGGTGACGCCGACCAGCATGAGAAACGCCCGGACAGGCGTCGGCGGCGTGGTGTCGGCGCGGGTGGAGAGCGTGCCGTCGCGGTACTGCCGCAGGGCGCCGGCCCCGCCCCGGACCGCGAGGGCGGCCAGCACCAGGGCGGAGGCCCAGCGCAGCGGCACCAGCACCGGTTGCAGCGCGCCGGCCAGGGCGGTGCCGCCGAGCGCGGCCAGCAGGGCATAGAGACCGTCGGCGGTGGCGATACCGAGCGCCGCGCAGACACCGGTCCGCAGGGACGTACGCGCGGTGAGGGAAACGAGATAGGTCGTGACGGCTCCGACGGGAACGGCGATGCCGTACCCGGCGAGAAGCCCCGCGACGAGCGCGGCCGTCATGACCGCGGAAGCACGGGCCTCCAGGGACGGCCGGGCTGCTGCTGGCCACGCACCGGACGAGCGGCGGTGCGGGACAGCGACAGGAGGGCTTCGTTCGTGAACATGGCGTGATCCTGGGGGAGGGGGCCGCTCACCTGCAACTCATTTAGTGTTTCCGGATGACCGAGACGTCCGCACAGCCCCCCAGGCCCTTCCTGTACGTCGTCGTCTGCGCTGCCCAAGTCGCATCCGACGTCGGCAAGTTGATCACCGCGGCGCGGGAACGGGACTGGGAGGTCGGGGTCATCGCGACGCCGCTCGCCATGGGGTTCTTCGACCCGGAGGCCGTCGAGACCCAGACCGGGCGCCCGATCCGGTCCGCATGGCGCAGGCCCGGAGATCCGCGCCCCTTTCCCGCCCCCGACGCCGTGCTCGTCGCGCCCGCCACCTTCAACACCCTCAACAAATGGGCGGCCGGTATCGCCGACACGCTCGCCCTGGGCACGCTGTGCGAGGTGTACGGACTCGGGGTGCCGATAGCCGTACTGCCGTGCGTGGGCGAGGCGTTGGCCGCCCATCCCGCGTACCGGGCCAGTCTGGAACGGCTGCGCGGGATGGGCGTGCGGTTCGCGGATCCGTACGCCCCGGACGGGCAAGAGGGCGACGGGCGGCCGGAGTTCGGGTGGGAACGGGGACTGGAGCTGCTCGCCACCCGGTGACGCACACCGGGCCGGCCGGTCGGAATCCTCGCGATCCCGGCCGGTCAGCGCGTCCTGCGGACGTACCCGGCGCTGTCCGGCGTCGACACGTCGACGTCCCTGCGGACGATGCTCAGCCGGTTGCCGAAGCCCGCGCGGGCCTTGCGCAGCCCGCTGTCGGTGTACTCGATCACCACCACCCGGTCGTCGAACGCCGCCGCGTACTTGCCGCACTCGTCGTACTCGCCGCACTCCTCCGCGACCGCGAAATCCAGTCCCGTGCTCTTCCTGAGCCCGGCCAGGTCCACGGTGTTCTTCTGGCCGATGGCCAGACCGCGCGTGTGCGCGTGCCGGGAGAGAAGGGTGATGAAGGCGGTGGCGTCGTCGGCGGTGAGGAGGTCGTCGGAACGGGTGTAGCTGTCGTAGTTGTCGGGCTCGACCGCGTCGAAGCCCTTGTCCGCGCAGCCGTCGATCCACTTGTTCACCCGCGCCGCGATCCGCTCGCGCTTCGCCGCCGTCCCGATGTCGAGGAGGGCCTCGTCCCAGTCCTTGTCGATGACGGTCTCGCCGTTCGCGTCCCGGAGCAGCAGATCGGCGGGCCACGTCTTCTCGTCGCCGGGCTGCGCCTGGAAGGCGTTGACGTAGCAGATGTTGTAAAGGCCGGGCGCGGGAGGCGCCGTACGGTCGCGGGCAACGATGCGCACGCCTGCCGGGGGCGGGTAGGCGCCGCCGATCTGGTAGTCGAAACCGGCGTGCCGCGGCGGCAGTTCGACCTCGGCTGACGCGCTGAGCGAGGACGTCGCAGCGGATTCGGCCGCGTTCTTCGTCTCCGGCGGCGAGCCGCCGCACGCGGTCAGGCCCCACCCGGCCGCGCAGACGGTCGTCAGCACGACCGCCGCTTTCCGGAGACCTCCTACGCGAGGTGAACCCTCGGCGGGCATGTCCGCTCCATCGATCGCGGGTACGGCCACTGCCGAATGTGCGTACCTCTGCGCACCGGGCACGCGGCCCGGCACGGTCAGGATCAAAGCGTCCGCGGCGCCCGCAGTCAAATGGGCACCGGCACGGGGTCGTTCGGGCAGAGCCAGTCACGTGACAGAAGCCCGCGCGCCGGCCTCCCGGCCATGATCAGGTAGCCCCTCCGTACCCTCGTTCCGCCGAGTCAGGAAGGCACGTCATGCGCATCGGCATCATCGGCGCCGGAGCCCTCGGGCGGGCCCTCGCGGTCCGTTTCGTGGCCGCCGGTGAGGAGGTTCTGCTCAGCGACAGCCGGTGCCCCCGGTCGCCGCGAGAGCTGGCCGACTCGATCGGGCCGAGGCTGGTCCCGGCGACCGTGACAGAGGCGGCCGGTGAGGAGATCGTCGTGCTCGCCGTGCCCTGGCGGCAGTTGCCCGAGGCGGTCACGGCGGCCGGCGCGTACGACTGGCAGGAACGGATCGTCATCGACACCACCAACCCGCTCGGGCCGCCCGGCTGCCAGGTCGCCGACCTCCAGGGGCGCCCGTCCAGCGAGGTCGTCGCAGGTCTGGTGCCAGGGGCCCGCCTGGTGAAGGCGTTCAACACCCTGGCGCCCGCCGTTCTCGCCGCCGATCCGCGCACGCCCGCCGGACGCCGGGTGATCTTTCTCTCCGGCAACCACCCGGGCGCCAACGACCGGGTCGCCGCGCTCGTCGAACGCGCCGGCTGGGCGGCCGTCGACCTGGGCCCACTGGCCGGGGGCCGCCTGCAGCAGTTCCCGGGCGGAGCGCCACGCCGCCCACGCCGCCCTGGCCGACGTCCTCGCCGGTGACCCCGACCGGCGCGCCTGGCACCTGGCCGCCGCCGTCTCGGGCGTCGACGAGGAGGCCGCCCAGGGCCTGGAGGACAGCGCGGGCCGCGCGCAGCGCCGAGGCGGCTACGCGGCCGCGGCCGCCGCCCTCGAACGGGCCGCCCGGCTCAGCCCCGACGCCGACGTCCGCTCCAGACGCCTGGTCCGGGCCGCGACCATGGCGATGTTCGCCGGACACCCGCGCTGGGTCAGCGAGTTGGCCACCCGCGTGCTCACCCTCACCGACGACCCGGCGGTGCTCGCCGAGGCCTCGCTCCGGGCCGGCTGGGCGCTCGCCGTGACCACCCGCTTCGAGGACGCGCTCGGTTTCCTGCTGCCGGTCGCCGAGGCCGCCGTGGACACCGAACCCGCCCTCGCCCTCGACGCCCCCAGTACGGCCACCACCCCCGCCTACCATTCCGGGGACCCCTCGTTCCGCGAGCGGATCCTGCGAATCACCGAACGCGTACCGCCCCAGGACGACGAGGCGGCACGGGCGTGGGTACTGGCCGGCTGCGACCCCGTACGCCATCGCGAGCAGGCCCTCGCGCTGCTCAGGGGCACCGACTGGACCGAGGACCTGCCCGAGCACCCGGCCGGGTCCGCCCGGGACCGCAGACTGTCCCGGCTGATCGTCGTCGGCGCCGCCGCCTGGGTCCTGGACGAGACCGCCGAGGCCGTCCGTCTGCTCGGCGTCGCCCTGGACCAGCTGCGGCGTTCCCCGACGGCCGGTGCGAACGCCACCGTCGCCGACGCCCTCGGCCTCGCCCTGTACGAGAGCGGTTCCTGGACCCAGGCCCGCACGGTCTTCGACGAGTCGTACCGGACGGCCGCCGAGGCGGGCATGGAGATCGTGGCGGTCGGCTCACCCGTCGTCGGCGCCACCATCCTCGCCCTGCGCGGCGACACCGAGGCGGCCCGCACCGCCGTGCAGCGCGCCGTCCACGGCCTCGACCTGCCCGCCTCGCGCAGTCTGCACGTACGTACGTCTCAACGCCGCGCTCGACGCCTTCGAGCGGGTCGGAGCCCGCCCCTGGACCGAACGCGCCCGCGCCGAACTGCGGGCCAGCGGCGTCACGCCCGCCAGCGCCGCACAGCGTGACGTCCTCGCCGAACTCACCCCGCAGCAGCTCCAGATAGCCCGCCTGGCCGCGGCGGGCCTCACCAACCGCGAAATCGGCGAACGCATCTTCCTGTCGCCCCGCACGGTCGGCTTCCACCTCTACCGCGTCTTCCCCAAACTCGGCATCACCGGCCGCGCCCAACTGCGCGACGCGCTGCCGGGGTCGCCTCAGTCACTGGACGGCACCCCGGCCCCGTGATCACGTGAGGACCGGCGAGCGGGAGGGCGTCAGTGCGGTGCGGAGTCCCGCCCGAACTCCGTACCGCACGGCCCCCCGCCCTCGCTCGCGCGCAGCGGGACCCGGTCGCCGCTCATGGAGATCGTGCGGTAGAAGCGGCCGATGCGCTCGGTCGAGCGGCCCACGTAGTGCCCGATGAAGGAGCGGCGGAACCGGTCGGCGCTGCGGTTGGGCTGCGAACCGTGCACCAGGCTGCCGTTGAAGAACAGGACGTCACCCGGGGCCATGTCGACCGGCACCGTGGTCAGACCGGGCGGCGGGGCCACGTACTCCCGGGCGAAGGACACACCGGCGTCCGCCTCCTCGGGGCAGAACAGGTCCATCCGGTGGGTGCCCGGTACGACCTCCAGACCGCCGTTGTCCCGGTCGATCGCCTCGCAGGCGATCCACGCGGCCACACAGGTGCCCGGTTCGACCCGCAGATAGAAGTTGTCCTGGTGCAGCGCCTGCCCCCGGGCGCCCGGCGGCTTGAAATAGAACATGCTCTGCGCGGCCAGGACCTCCTCACCGAGCAGCGTCTCCAGGACGGCGCGCAGCCGGGGGTCGAGGAGCCAGCCGAGCGACGGCTCGTGGAACTCGTGCGGCTGCATCACACGCGGATACGCGTCCAGCGGGTCCGCCGGGCGCCCGTCCTGCCCCGACGGGCGCGGCTCGAAATGCCCCGGCACGGGACCGGCCGCGTGCAGCGCCGTGAACTCGGCGCGCAGCGCGGCGATCTCCTCGTCCCCGAAAAGTCCCCGTACGACGGTGAATCCGTCCTCCTCGAACCGTCGGCGCTCCTCCTCCGGCAGGCTGGAAGCGCCGTCGGCGCCGATGTCCGTGACTGTCATCGTCCACTCCCTCGGTCCGCTGTCCTCGGCTGCCACACTAGGGCGGACGCACCTGGGAGACGATGCCCGTGAACGCTGACGGATTGCCCGAGACCGCCACTCCCGCACCGCCGCCCGGACTGGTGACCGTCGGACGCTACGACGAGGGACCCGGATACGCCGTCAGCCGGCCGAGGGGCGCGGACAGCTGGCTGTTCACCTGGACGACGGACGGCCACGGCTCGCTGACCCAGGGCGCGGCCGGGGCGCACCCCGGCGCCGGGGACCTGGTGGTCCTCGGCCCCGGGGTGCCCCACCGCTATCAGGTCCGGCCGGGCGCCCGGCACTGGCGGTTCTGGTGGGCGCACTGCCAGGCCCGCCCCTCCTGGACGGCCTGGCTGAGCCCCTACGCCGTCGGCGACGGCATGTACGTCGTCGCCCCGGTCCCGGCCGTGCTGCACGACCGGATGGCCACGGCGTTCGCCCGCATGCTGTCGGACGCCCGCTGGCCGGGCAGCGGCGCGCGGCCGCCCGATTCCTCTCCCGATTCCGTTTCCCCGCCCCCGCCCCCGCCTGCGCCCGACGGCCCGATCGCCGTGGCGCACGGTGCCGCCGCCCAGGAGCTCGCCCTCTGTTCTCTGGAGGAAATCGTCCTGCTCGCCTCGGCGGCCGCCCGACCCCTTCCGCAACGGCCGGGAGTGGACGCCCGGGTGAGCCGGGCGGAAGCCCTCATCGCCGCCGACCCCGCCGCCGCGCACACCGTGCGGTCGCTCGCCGAGGGGGTCGCGCTCTCGCCCTCGCGGTTCGCGCACCTGTTCACCGAGCAGCTCGGCCAGTCCCCGATGCGGGCGCTGCGCGAGGCCCGACTGCGGCATGCGGCCAGGCTGCTGGAGGCCACCGACCTGCCGGTGGAACGCGTGGCCGTCGCCTCCGGCTTCGCCAGCCCGTTCCACTTCAACCGGGTCTTCCGCGAGCGCCACGGGATGCCGCCGGGCGCGTACCGGGCGCTGTGCAGGCGTGGCCCGGCCGCGGAAACAGCGCCCGCTATTGGTTGCACGGCGGGTTTCGGACACGGAAGTGAAGGAACCGGTCAACTCCTGTGACGGCCTCGTGTGTTGCGGCGCCGGACCGCGTGCCCGTGAACGTGAGCTGCGGAAACGCGCAAGGGGCAGTGACAGGACACGGCGGACGGGCGGTTTCGCGCCACCGGGAGAGGTTGCCCGTCAATGGTTGGGAATGGCCGCCCGAGCGAAGTGAATACCGTTTGCAATGAGGATGTTGATACAGTGGCAATCCCCAAAGGCGTACCCCATTGACACTTCGTCAACCGCATTCAGCCCCGCTGGAATGCGGAAAACGGCGTGATCTCTTGTTACGGCTCGCTGAGCTGTGCAAAGGTGTGCACGTCGGCGTGCGGACAATCTTTTTCCCCTGCACGTACGCGACGTCCCCGCTGGATCCCCCGCTCCAAAAGAGCTGTCCGCTGCGGGCGTTGGCGAGCCGATTCCCCGTTTGGTCGGATCCTGTCGTTTCGTCGGCAGGGTCGCATACCAGCAGGTATGGACTAGAACCCGCGTTGTCCGTGGAGGAATACAGACGTGAAAGACGCAGGCCTGTCGAATTCCCCAACCCCGACTTCCGCGTACGACGCCTCAGATGTCGAACTCAGCGCGGAGTTGAAGAACTGGACGGGGACGACGCCCGCGCTTCATCCTGTCGGTGAACTGCTCGACCGGCACTGGGAAGCAGCCTTCGCCTATGCGCGTCTGTGCACCAGCGGCGCCCGCCCGGCCGGAATGCTCACCACGGCAGCGTTCACGCGTATCTTCGGGGAATCCCTGCGACAGAGCGGCCCCACCTCCGCCTGGCGGCCCCATCTCCTGGTCACCGTGCGCCGGCTGGCGGCGGAGTGGGAGGGCGACCACCGGCACGAGATGCTCCACCCCGAACTGCGGACCAGGCCCGGTGGCGAAAGCCGCGTCGCCGCCCGGCTGCTGCCCGCGCCCGACCGGCGGCTGCTCTCCAGGGCGTTCCAGAACCTCCCGCAGTCCGCGCGCTGCCTGCTGTGGCACGCCGAGGTCGAGGCCGAACCGCTGGAGATACCCGCCGGCCTGCTGGGCCTCAATGTGGCCGACGCCGCCGTGGAACTCGGCCGGGCCCGCGGCCGTCTGCGCGAGGAATGCCTGCACGTCCACCGTGAGGTCGTGCCTCAGGAGGAGTGCCGCCGCTACATCCGGCTGATCGACGTCACCTGCCGGCGTCGCAGCTTCGACCTCGACCCCGATCTCGCCAAGCACCTCGCCGACTGCAAGTCCTGCCGGTACGCCGCCGACCAGCTGAACCAGTTCAACGGAGACCTCGCCCTCGCGCTGGCCGAGGGCGTGCTCGGCTGGGGCGCCCGCGCCTATCTGGAGTCCCGCCCGGGACGCGCCGCCGAGAGCGCCATCGTGGAGGTCGAACAGGCCCCGGTCATCGAGATCGCCACGGCCGAGAGCGTGCTCCCGGTCCCGCGTCTACTGGCCCAGGCCCCGCCCATGCCCACGACCGCACCCTCCACCGGCCTCGCCGTCCGCCCGGGATCCCCCCGCTCGGCGCACAAGGCCGCCCGACGCGCGGTCCGCCGACGCAACCGCACCCTGGCTGTCGCCACCGTGAGCGCGCTGGTCCTCGTGCCGCTGGTCCTGTGGTCCGCCCTGCACCAGGGCGACGACGACGGCCCGACCGCCGAGACCAGCCCCTCGGACACCGCCACCAACGGCTCCGCCAGAGCCGACACCGACCCCTCCTGGGTCGGCTCGGGGGAGACCACCAAGGGCGCCCTGCGCGGCCGGCTGCACAACGTCGAGTCCGGACTGTGCCTCGGCGCCGTCGGCGGAAAGCCCGTCAAGGGCGCGGAGGTCGAGCTGACCAGCTGCTCGTCGGCGGGCGCCCAGGAGTGGTCGTACGAGACCGACGGCCTGCTGCGCGACGTCGCCGCCCCGGACCTCTGCCTCGACTCCCACCTCGGCTACTCGGTCCAGCTCGCCCCGTGCACGGGCACGTCCCAGCCCGGCACCAAGAACGTGCGCTACGACTTCACGCTCCAAGGCACCCTGGTCCCGCGCTGGGACCAGAACCTGGCGCTGACCCCCGCCGACTCCCAGGGCAGGACACCGCTCGTCCTGAAGGAGCGCGAGGAGCAAGCCGGCCAGCACTGGGTCTTCGACTCCTCGGCGCCCGACCTCCAGATGGAGGCCGTCAACTGGAACGCGGTCACCGAGTCGAGACCCCCGGTCGTCAAGAAGAGCCCCAAGCCTTCGGCCACCCCGACACCCACACCGCCCAGGCCCACCCCGACCCCGACGACGGCCAGGCCGACCCCCTCCGCCTCGCACCCGACGACCGGCCCCTGCTCTTTCGGTTCCCCCTACTGCGCAGGGAACGGCCAGCAGGGCAACAACGGCAGCGGCTACGGCGGCGGTTACGGATCCCCCTACGGCTACGGCTACGGCTACGGCTATGGGTATGGCTCCGGCCCGTACGGCGGCTGGGGAGGCGGCTGACCGCCCGGGCCCGCCCGCTCCTCAGCCTCCGAGGACGGCCAGCGAGCCCCACAGCGCCACCACCGCCGGGATCAGCGCGGCCGGCACGGAGATCATCCCGAGCCGGGTGAACTCCCCGATCCCGACCTCGTGTTCGTACCGGTGCACGATGCGCCGCCACAGCAGGGTCGCCAGTGATCCCGCGTACGTCAGGTTCGGACCGATGTTCACCCCGAGCAGCACGGCGAGCACCGCACCCGGACCGGCCGTGGCGGTGAGCGGGAGCAGCACGAGCACCGCGGGCAGGTTGTTGATCAGATTGGCGAGTACGGCGGCCAGCGCGGCGATCCCGAGCAGCGCGACCAGTCCGGTCCCGTCGGGCAGCACCAGGCCGAGCGCGTCGGCGAGCCCGTTGTCGACGACCGCGCGGACGACGATGCCCAGCGCCAGCACGAACGCGAGGAACCCGGGCGCCGTGGCCCGCCACACCACCACCGGGGTCGCGTGCCGGCGCACCAGCGCGCGTCCGGCGAGGACGAGCGCCCCCGCGAGCGCGGCCCACGCGGGATCGACGCCCAGCGCGGAGGCCACGACGAACCCGGCGAGCGTGCAGGCCACGGTGACGAGGGCGAACAGGGGAAACTCGGGCGCGTCCGTGTCGGGCGCGTCCTTGCCGGCCGCCTCGGGCGACGCCGGTGCGGCCAGGTCGTCGGCGAAGAACCGCCGGAACACCAGGTACTCGGCGCCGATCGCGACCAGCCAGGGCAGCGTCATCAGCGCGGCGAACCGGGTGAAACTCAGCCCGCTCGCGCTGAACGCCAGCAGGTTGGTGAGGTTGGAGACCGGCAGCAGCAACGACGCCGTGTTCGACAGATGCGCGCAGGCATAGGTGTGCGGCTTGGGCCGGACCCCCGTCCGGGCGGCCGTGGCGAACACCACCGGCGTGAGCAGCACGATGGTCGCGTCCAGGCTCAGTACGGCCGTGATCGCCGAGGCGAGCACGAAGACCGAGGTCAGCAGCCGCCCGGGCCGGTTCGCGGCCCACCGGGCCATCCACGCCCCGCAGGCCCTGAAGAGCCCTTCGACATCGCAGAAGTGGGCCAGCACCAGCACGGCGGCGAGGAAACCGATCACCGGCCCGAGCCGCTCGGCCTCCTCCCACGCGTGCTCCGGCGAGATGGCGCCGGTGGCGACCACGAGTACGGCTGCGGGCACCGCCACCACCGCCTCCGGCAGTCCGAACGGGCGTACGACGGCGCAGGCCAGGACGGCGATGAGCAGGACGATGGACAGGGCCTCGGCGGACGCGGCGTTCAGAGTTCGGTCCTCCGGGACAGGAACACGGGTGCCGCTCCATGAAAGCAGGTACCGCTCATTGCCCCGGATACCGGGTCAGGGTCCGGCGCCCGGAGCGAAGACCGTCAGGAACACCGACGACTTGTTCCCCCCGACGGGCACCGCCCCCGCCTTCCACGCCACCTGGAGCTGGTCCCGCTCGTCGGGCGGGGTCACCAGCAGCTCGGCCGGAGTCGCCGTCCGGGCGTCGCTGAGCTCCGGGTTCGCGAAGCTCAGGCCCGCCCAGGCACTGTCACCCGGCGCCAGCTCGACCCTCGTCGGCGATGCCTCGGAGCGCTTCGGGGCGGGGCCCAGGCGCTCGCCGGACGCGTCCACGAAGGCGGTACCCGGGTAGCCGCGCAGGGTGCAGGTACGGTCCGAGTGGTTGGTCAGGACGACGGGGAAGTTCTTCTGTCCGGCGCCCGGATCGAGCCGGCCGACCGAGGCACGCAGCTCGGTGGCGCGGCAGCGGGTGTCGCCCGTCGTCGGGCTGGTCGCCGACGGGAGGGTCCTCGACGAGACGGTCCGGCCGCCGTCGTCGCAGGCCCCGAGCACCAGCGGTAACGCGATCGCGCTCGTGAGCAGCGCGGCCCGGCGACCCGGCCTGGGCGTACGGAAGATCGGCATGTCCCACCTCCTGGAAGTCGCTCCGAACAGACCGAGTGGTCCGAGCGGCGCGTCTCATGCACTCTCAGGCACCGTGGGAGTCTCCGGGATTCACCCGTCGCCCGTCAGCGACAGCTCCGCCCAGATGGTCTTCCCGTCGGGCGTGTGCCGGCTGCCCCACCGCTCGGTGAGCTGCGCGACCAGCAGCAGACCGCGGCCACCCTCGTCGAAGGTCCTGGCGCGCCGCAGATGCGGGGCGGTGTGGCTGGCGTCGGAAACCTCGCAGATCAGGGTCGACGCGTCATGGACGAGGCGCAGCCGGATGGGATGCGAGCCGTAGCGGATGGCGTTGGTGACCAGCTCGCTCACCACCAGCTCGGTGGTGAACGTGGCCTCGCTCAGCTCCCAGACGTCGAGCTGCTCCCCGACCTGCTTGCGGATCGGCCCGACGAGCGCCGGGTCGGCCGGGATGTCCCACGTCGTGACCCGGGAGGCGGGCAGACCCTGGGTGCGGGCCAGCAGCAGGGCCACGTCGTCGGCCGCGCCGCCCGGTGGGAGGAGGGTCTGCAGGATGCGGTCGCACGTCTCGTCGAGCGAGTCCGCGTACGCCGCCAGCGCGTCACACAGCATGCGGTGACCGGCGTCGATGTCCCGCTCGCGGCTCTCGATCAGCCCGTCGGTGTAGAAGGCGAGGACCGTGCCCTCCGGCAGCTCCAGTTCCATGGACTCGAACGGCAGCCCCCCCAGGCCCAGCGGCGGACCCGCGGGCAGCCGCACCTGCCGGGGCGTCCCGCCCGGCGTGAGCATGACCGGCGGTGGATGCCCGGCGCGGGCCATGGTGCAGCGCCGCGACACCGGGTCGTACACCGCGTACAGACACGTGGCGCCGACCTCACCCGGGCCACCCTCGCTGCCGGCCTCGGCCGACAGCCGTACGACGAGGTCGTCGAGGTGGGTGAGCAGCTCGTCCGGGGCGAGGTCGATGTCGGCGAGCGTGCGCACGGCGGTGCGCAGCCGGCCCATGGTGGCGGAGGCCTGGACGCCATGGCCGACGACGTCTCCGACGACCATCGCGACCCGCATCCCGGACAACGGGATCACATCGAACCAGTCACCGCCCACCCCGGCCCGCGCCGCGGGCAGATAGCGGGAAGCGGCTTCGAGGGCGGCCGTGGGCGGCAGGGTACGGGGGAGCAGGCTGCGTTGCAGGGCGAGGGCGGTCTCGCGTTCGCGGGAGAACCGGCGGGCGTTGTCGATGCAGACGGCGGCCCGGGCGGTCACCTCCTCGGCGAGCAGCGCGTCGTCGGCCGTGAACGGGTCGGGGCGGCGGTACCGGGTCAGGAACGCGACGCCGAGGGTCGTACCGCGCGCCGTGATCGGCACGGACATCATGGCGTGGATCCCGAACTCCTGGACCCGGCTGAAGCGTGGCTTGTCCCAGGCCAGCCACTGTTCGAGGTCGCCGGAGGGCACCGAGGCCACAATGGTGCGCCCCGTCAGGAGGGACTCGGCGTGGGGCGAGGAGGCCGGGTACTGGTCCAGCTGTCCCGCCTTGGCCACGGCTTCGGGGCTGCCCGGGACGATCGACCGGTGGGCGGCCCGGCGCAGGCCGAGCGGCGCCGTCAGCTCGGCCGGATGGTGGTCGCCGCCGTGCTGCGGCGGGTCCAGCAGATCGACGCTGACGAAATCGGCGAGCGCCGGGACACAGACGTCCGCCAGCTCCTGCGCCGTCCGGGTGACGTCGAGAGTCGTGCCGATGCGTACGCTCGCCTCGTTGACCAGCTGGAGCCGCTCCCTGGCGAGGTACTGCTCGGTGAAGTCGTGGGCCGCGAAACAGACCCCCCGCACCTGCCCCTCGGCGTCCCTGAGCGGTGCCAGCCGGGCCAGCCAGGCGTGCGCGTGGTCCTCGCCGCCGGTGCGCAGATAGGTCTGCACGTCCTTCGCCACGCCGCTCTTCAGTACGTCGAGCATGTTCTGTTCCAGCTCCGCGCTGCGCTCCCTACCCCCTATCTCGGCGATGCGCAGCCCACGGATGCGCTCCACCGGCAGCCCGATCACAGCGGCCATGGCGTCGTTGACACCGTGCAGCCGGAGCCGGTCGTCGTAGACGGCCGTCGCGCAGGGCGCCTGAGCCAACGCGGCTCGCATCAGCGGGTCCTCGGCGGGCCGGGCACGGTTCTCCAAGGGGGTGACGACGAGCCAGTCGCCCCCGTCGCCATCAGGAGACGGCCGATGATGGGCGAGCAGCCAGCTGGACACCGTACGGCCCTCGCGGTGACGCAGCGCGACCGTGCCGTGCCAGACGTCCCCCTGCGGCCGTCCGAGCGCGTCCGCACTCTCGTCGGCCAGCAGTGAGGTGGCGGGACGGCCCAGCGTTTCGGCCGCCGACCAGCCCAGCAGCCGACGGGCGCCCTCGTTCCAGCCGGTCAGTATGCCCCGGGCGTCGACGACGGCCCGCGCCGTGGCGGAATCGTCGAACGGGTACACCGGACTCATCGGCGCCACTCCATCGCGAACACTCACAGTGAGCAGGGGACATCACTGGTGCTCCACACTAGTGCGTCACGCTCCCACACGGTGAGGAACACCGCGGTCCCCGGGCCCGCTTCCACAGCCCAGGTCGTGTTTCGCGCCCGCCCACCCATTTGCCGCTTCTGTCCAGCCCAGGCCCGCACCCTCAGCCCGTCCGGCGTTTGAGGACGAGGCCCGTTCAGGGCCGAAAGCGGGGATCTGGGGGCGCCGCCCCCAGGGATGGGACGGGTAAGGGCGGCGGGGGCGAAAACACCTCCGTGAGCCCATTCGCGTCCGGACCGTTGACGAGACGCGGCGCCTCGCACAGCATGGGCCACGTCCGCATCTGGGAGCGCTCCCACGCACGCGCCGCTCTTCTCGCCACCGCGCCCCCACCCTCCCCCCGAGGAGCCCAGAGACGTGAAACGACGCAGAACCACCCTGCTCTCCGTGATCGCCCTCCTCACCGCAGCCCTCACCGCACTCCCCGCCGGCCCGGCCGGCGCAGACGAGGTCGAGCAGGTCAAGAACGGCACCTTCGACACTGTCACCGCCCCCTGGTGGACGACCACCAACGTCACCGCAGGCCTCTCCGGCGGCGGCCTCTGCGCCGACGTACCCGGCGGCACCACCAACCGCTGGGACGCCGCCGTCGGCCAGAACGACATCACCCTCGTCAAGGGCGAGTCGTACCGGTTCTCCTTCAAGGCCACCGGCACGCCCGCGGGACATGTCGTCCGGGCGATCGTCGGCCTGTCGGTGTCCCCGTACGACACCTACTTCGAGGTGAGCCCGCAGCTGAGCGTGTCCGGCGACGCCTACACGTACACCTTCACCGCCAACGCCGACACCACCCAGGCCCAGGTCGGCTTCCAGCTCGGCGGCAGCGCCGACCCCTTCCGGTTCTGCATGGACGACGTGTCGCTGGTGGGCGGGGTACCGCCCGAGGTGTACGAACCCGACACCGGACCCCGGGTACGGGTCAACCAGGTCGCCTATCTGCCCGCGGGCCCGAAGAACGCCACGCTGGTCACCGACTCCACGCAGCCGCTGCCCTGGCAGCTGAAGAACGCCGGCGGAAAGACGGTCGCCCACGGCAGGACCGTGCCGCGCGGCACGGACGTCTCCTCCGGGCAGAACGTCCACTCGATCGACTTCGGCTCCTACCGCAAGGGCGGCACCGGCCTCACACTGGTCGCCGACGGGGAGACGAGTCGCCCGTTCGACATCGGCGCGAGCGCCTACGACCGGCTGCGGCGGGACTCGCTGAAGTACTACTACACGCAGCGCAGCGGCATCGCGATCCGCGGCGACCTGCGCCCGGGCTACGCCCGCCCCGCCGGCCACGTCGACGTGGCGCCCAACCAGGGCGACTCCAAAGTGCCGTGCCAGCCGGGCGTGTGCGACTACACCCTCGACGTCACCGGCGGCTGGTACGACGCCGGCGACCACGGCAAGTACGTCGTCAACGGGGGCATCTCCACCTGGGAGCTGCTGAGCACGTACGAGCGCGCCCTGCACGCCCGTACCGGGCAGCGGGACCAGCTCGGTGACGGCACGCTCGCCATCCCGGAGAGCGGCAACAAGGTGCCGGACATCCTGGACGAAGCCCGCTGGGAACTGGAGTTCATGCTGAAGATGCAGGTGCCCGCCGGGCAGCCGCTGGCCGGCATGGCCCACCACAAGATCCACGACGAGAAGTGGACCGGGCTGCCGCTGCTGCCGAGCGACGACCCGCAGAAGCGCGAACTGCACCCGCCGACCACCGAGGCCACCCTGAACCTGGCGGCCACGGCGGCGCAGGCGGCCCGGCTGTACCGGCCCTACGACCGCCCGTTCGCCGCGCGCGCCCTCGCGGTGGCGCGCAAGGCGTGGACGGCGGCCCTGGCTCACCCGGCCCTCCACGCCGACCCGAACGACGCGACCGGTGGCGGTGCCTACAACGACACCGACGCACAGGACGAGTTCTACTGGGCAGCCACCGAGCTGTACCTCAGCACCGGTGAGAAGGCGTTCGAGCAGCACATCCTGAACTCGCCGGTCAACACGGCCGACATCTTCCTCCCGCTCGGCTTCGACTGGGCCCGGACCGCCGCGGCCGCCCGCCTCGACCTCGCGACCGTGCCGAGCAAACTCCCCGGCCGGGACAGGATCCGCCAGTCCGTCCTCAAGGGCGCCGACCGCTATCTGGCCACACTGGCGGCGCAGCCGTACGGCATGCCCTACGCCCCCGACGCCAACGTGTACGACTGGGGCTCCAACGCCCAGGTCCTCAACAACGCCGTCGTCATCGCCACCGCGTACGACGTCAGCGGCGCCTCGAAGTACCGGGACGGCGCGCTCCAGAGCATGGACTACCTCCTCGGCCGCAACGCGCTGAACATGTCGTACGTGACGGGCTACGGCGAGGTCAACTCCCATCAGCAGCACAGCCGTTGGTACGCCCACCAGCTCGACCCGAACATGCCGAGCCCGCCGCCGGGCACGCTGGCCGGCGGCGCCAACTCGAGCATCCAGGACCCCTACGCACAGAGCAAACTCCAGGGCTGCGTCGGCCAGTTCTGCTACATCGACGACATCCAGTCCTGGTCGACGAACGAGCACGCGATCAACTGGAACGCGGCCCTCGCCCGGATGGCGTCCTTCGTGGCCGACCAGGGATAACCGAGTCGCCTCTCGCTCCCTCGCCCCCTCGGTACCTCTTCCTTACCGGCCTGACCTGGTGGTATTTACGGGTAAGTACCGGCGAGGTACCGTGGGGGCATGCCTGCTCTGAATGTGGAGTTCAGTGACCGCGAACTAGAGGACCTGCGACAGATCGCCAAGGAACGCGGTACGTCGATGAAGGCACTCGTGCGCGAGGCGGCGGCGGCCGACATCGCCCGGCACCGCGCCCTGCAGGAGGGCGCGGAGGAATTCCGGCGGTTCTTCGCGGCCCACGCCGACGAATTCGCCGCCGCGTTCCCCGAGGACGAACCGGTCGCCCCGGGCCGTCAGGGACAGGTCGCCTGACCGATGGCTCCCGTCATCCATATCGACGTGCCGTGGCTGCTCCAGCGCCACGAAGAGGTCCTGCCGGACCAGCCCACGGTCAACGACTTCTCCGCCCTGGTGGCCGCCGTTGCCCGCCACCGGGTCGACCCGCCGCGCCTGGGCGTGGACTCCGACCCCGCCTGGCGGGCCGCCGCGCTGCTGCACACCCTCGCGCTGCTCAAGCCGCTGCCGTCGGCCAACGCCCGCTTCGCCTGTGCCACCGCTGTGGCGTACATGTTCGTGAGCGACGTCGGCATAGACCCGCCCTACGGCGCCCTCGTCGACCTCGCCCGTGACCTGATCTCCGGCAAGACGGACGTCTACGGCGCGGCCGACCGGCTGCGCTCCTGGCAGATCTGAGCGGCGCGGTTCACGCGGGGCGCGGCCAGGAATCCGAATGCTGGTGCGAGTGTCGAGAGTTTCTCCTGTTGCTGACTTTTCTCCAGTGAATGGTGTACCCCAACCGCCTTGTTGGTCAGGAGCAACTTGTGCAAGGGTGAACTACTTGTGCAGGGGGGAATGGCCGGGTTCGACTCGCCGGTGGTGATTCTGGTGATTCGGTGAGGAACCAGCGCCACTGTCGGGGCGGGGAACACAGCCGGGAACCTCTGTGAGTTACCCGTGCGTGGGAAGGAAACCGCTCAGTGCCCCACCCCCACCCCCCTCGTCCGTACTCCCCGCCGTACTCCGGTGGGGTCCCGGGGGAGTCGGACGAGAGTCTCGCCGTGCAGCTCAGAGGCAGACCGGAGGGCGAGACCGGCCCCGCCGTGGCTCTGCTGACGGCGCGGCACTGGCAGGCGACCCACGAGTACGCGGTCATCTGCCTCGCCACTTCGGCCCAGACCGCCTCCATGGTCACCGCCGCCGCCTTCCACCAGGTCCTGGAGCGGGTGATGCGGGCCGAGTCGGCCGTCGCGCTGCGTCCCCGGTTCCTTGTCGCCGTACGGGACACGGTCAGGGACTGGGCCGCCGACGACCGTGTGTCCGATGTGCTGCCGGAACTGATGAAACCGGTCGGCGGCCGCGGAATGCGCGCGGCGCAGTCCATGACGCCGGACAACCGAAAACTCGCGGAGCGTTCGTTCCAGGCCCTTCCGGGACTCGCCCAGTGCCTGCTCTGGCACACCGAGGTGGAAGCCGAGCCGATAAGTGTTCCCGCCGAGCTTCTTGGCATGGACACGGTTACGGCGTCGGCGTCGCTGGAACAGGCCCGCGACCAATTCCGCCAGGGCTGTGTACGCGCCCACCGGGAACTCGCGCCGTCCAAGGAATGCCGGTTCAACAACCGTCTCCTCGACGTCCCGATCCGGCGCGGCGGGACTCTGCTGCCCGATGTGCAGCAGCATCTGGTGGAGTGCCGCTACTGCCGTGACGCCGCCGAGCAGTTGAGCCATGTCGAGGGCGGCGGCCTGGGCACGATGCTCGCGGAGGCGGTGCTCGGATGGGGCGCCGGTCGCTACGTCGACTCCCGCCGGGGGCGCGCCCAGGGCGCCACGCGGGCGCGGGGCCATGCCCGGCACGGCGGGGGCG
>NZ_LGDW01000447.1 GCF_001280005.1 Streptomyces sp. NRRL WC-3618
CCCCCGGCCCCCGGCCCGCGTTCTCCGGTCAGCTGGCGGGGGTGAACTGCCACCAGTTCACGTTGAGCAGGTAGCCGCTGCCGCCGGTGAACCGCAGGTAGAGGTCCTGGGTTCCCGTCGCGCCGGTGACCGGGCAGGTCACCGTCGTCCAGGCCTGCCAGCCCCCGGTGTTGGGCACAGCGCACCGGCCCACCACCGTGCCGCTCGGCGAACCCAGGCGCAGTTCGACCGTGCCGCCGGAGCTGCCCGAGGCGACGCGCGCGGCGAAGGAGGACGCGCCCCGACCGAAGGCCACGCCCTTGACCTTGACGTAGTCGCCGTTGTCGATCCAGCCGACGTTCATTCCGCCTTCGGTGGCCGGTTCGGTCTCGATCCCGGATCCCCAGGCGATCGTCTCGGCCTCCTGGCGTACGTAGGGATTGAGCGTGTCGGCCGCGGGGACGCCGGTGTTCGTCATGTTGATCGTCGGGATCGTGCCGTCGGCGTTGTAGGAGAACTTCTCCACGGCGACCGAGCGGGTGTAGCCACCGCCGCCCGTGAGCGCGCCGTTGTGGTAGAAGAAGTACGAATTGCCCTTGAAGTCCACGAGTCCGGGGTGGTTGGTGAAGCTGCCGCCCTGGGTGGGCATGATCGTCCCTCGATAGGTCCAGGGGCCGGTCGGGCCGGGTGCCGTGGAGTACGCGATGAACTCCGAGCAGCACTTGGCCGCGAACACCAGGTAGTACAGACCGTTCCGCTTGTAGACCCAGGGGCCTTCCTCGAACAGCGTGGGACGGTTGGCGTCGCCGGTGCGGGTGCCGAATCCCGCGGTGGTGAGCGGGATCCTGGTGGGGCTGCCCGAGTAGGAGGTCATGTCCGCGTTCAGCCTGACGTACGTCAGATTCGGGTTGCCCCAGTACAGATAGGCCTGGCCGTTGTCGTCGATGAAGACGGTCGGGTCGATCTCGCCGTTCTCCACCAGCGGGTGACCGAGGGCGTCCCGGAACGGTCCGGTGGGGCTGTCAGCCACCGCCACGCCGATGGCCATCCGGCCGGTCGCCCGGTTCGTCACCGGCACGTACCAGTAGAACCGGCCGTTGCGCTGCACGGCCTGTCCCGCCCACGCGTCCTTGGACGCCCAGCTGAAGGTGTTCAGGCTGAGCGGTGAGCCGTGGTCGGTCCAGTTGACCATGTCGGCGGAGGACCACACCCGCCAGTCCTTCATGGTGAAGTAGGTGGACCCGTCCTCGTCGTGCCCGGTGTAGAGGTAAACCCGTCCGTTGTGGACCAGCGGGGCCGGATCGGCGGTGTAGACGTGCTGGACGATCGGGTTGTCGGCCCTGGCCACCGTGGGCTGCATGACGGCGGGAAGAACGGCGAACGCCAGCAGGAGGCCCATCACCCAGGCGGCCGCCCGGGTGAGCCTCGCACCGGTGGGGGGTAACGGTCGAGCTGTGATCATCATGGCCTCCGGTGGACGCCTGCTGGTGGCTGAGCTGTCGGGCGGTGCGCTACGTCCCTCACGCGCGGGTCCATTTCTGGCCGGCCCGGCCGTCGCAGGACCACAGGACCAGCGGGGTGCCGTTGGCGGTGCCGGCCCGGTCGACATCGAGGCACAGCCCGGCGCGCACATTGCGGACCGTTCCGTCGGAGCCGAGGGTCCATGCCTGGTTCGTCTGGCCGTTGCAGGCCCAGGTGATGACCCGGGTGCCGTTGGTGGTGCCCTGGTTGTAGGCGTCCAGGCACTTGTCGCCGAAGACGCGGATCTCACCGCCGGCCCAGGTGGTCCACAGCTGGTTGGCGGCCGTGTGACAGTCCCAGATCAGCGCCGTGGCCCCGGCAGTGGTGGAGGCGTTGTCCACGTCCAGGCAGCGGCCGGACGCGGTGGCGCGCAGCCGCGAGGTGGTGGCGCTCAGCGGGCTGCCACCGCTCACCTTGTAGACGGCCACGCCGTGCGCGGGCACGCTCGCCGTGATCTGCCCGGACGTGCTCGACGTACCGCCGGTCCACAGGTCTGTGAGGGTGAACTGCCCACCGGACAGGCCGACTTGCGCGGCCGTGGTGCTGATCGTGGCGGTGCCGCCGCCCCGGTTGAACAGGCCGACCGCGACCGAGCCGTCGGACAGGGGCTTGGCGAACACCTCGGTGTTGCCGTCGTCGCGCACCCTGCGCCCGCCCGCGCCCAGCGAGTCCTGGTTCACGGCCAGCAGCCGCGGGTTGCGCAGGATCGCGCTCACGTCCGGGGACATGGTCCGGATGTCGTTGCCGGCCATGAGCGGTGCGCTCAGCAGCGACCACAGGGCGAAGTGGGACCGGGACTCGGTCAGCGACAGACCGGGACGGCCGACGACCAGCATGTCGGGGTCGTTCCAGTGCCCCGGACCCGCCTGCGCCGCCAGTGGCGCGGTGACGTCCAGGACGTTGCCGACGCCCATCGGGTAGCTGTTGGTGTTGTTGTTCTGCCAGATGTCGAGCAGATCCTCGGTCGTCCGCCACAGGTCGGCGACCTCGCCCCAGTTGTACGTGGAGCCGGTGATCGCGTGGAAGCTGTTGGGGTTGATGCTGTACACGATCGGCCGCCCGGTTGAGCGCAGGGCGTCGCGCATGAGCTTGAATCGCGCGACCTGCTCGTCACGGGTGCCGCTGGAGGAACACCAGTCGTACTTGAGGTAGTCCACGCCCCACGAGGCGAACGTGGCGGCGTCCTGGTTCTCGTGCCCCTTGCTGCCCGTCGACCCGGGATAGCCGCCGCTGGTCTGCGCGCAGGTGCGTTCGCCCGGCACCTGGTAGATGCCGAACTTCAGGCCCTTGTTGTGGATGTAGTCGCCGAGGGCCTTCATCCCGCTCGGGAACTTGGTCGGGTTGGCCCGCAGGTTCCCCGCCCCGTCACGCTGCGGGTCGAACCAGCAGTCGTCCACCACGACATACCGGTACCCGGCGTCCCGCATGCCCGAGGACGCCATGGCGTCGGCGGCCTGGCGGACCTGCGCCTCGGTGATCCCGCATCCGAAGCTGTTCCAGCTGTTCCAGCCCAGGGGCGGGGTGAGCGCCGGGCTGCCGGGTGCGGCCGAAGCGGTGGAGTGGGCAGAGGCCGTGGAGAACGCGGTAAACACCATGGCGGCGGCCGCGAGGAGACGCAGCAGCCGACTGCCTGATCGTCTGGGCACCGGGGCTCCTTTCAGGGAAGGGCAATCCGACCTGTACGGCGCACGTGGGCAGACAGCGGATGAAAACCGCACAATTCGATGGCTCATCACAGTCCACGACACATGGAGCCCGTTCGAAATTTCGATCGCATTTCGGATCGCCGACTGTACGGATGCTAGAGAGAACCTCCAGCGTGTCAACACCTTTCGACCCGTCAGTCCCGTTGCACACGCCCGGGACCTATTGATGGGAGGAGGGCCGAGCAGCATTCACCCCTCACCGAACGCCCCAATTTCCGAAACATTTCGAGGAGCGTGGCGAATTTTGCGAGAGGTATTGACGGGATGTGTCGGGCTCATATCATCCTGGCAACGAGCCAGATGACGTTCCCCGTCCCGCACACTCCCTGACAGAGAGAACGACACATGGATATGTCATGCTCTCGACATTCAATGGATCGTCGGCAGGCACTGACCGTCGCGACCGGAGTGGCCGCCGGCGCCCTGCTGCCACTGGCCCCCGCGTCCCGGGCGGCAGCCGCAGCCCAGGCCACGTACGGGAACCCGGTGATCTGGCAGGACTTCGCGGACATCGACGTCATCCGGGTCGGTGCCACCTACTACGCCTCGGCGTCGACCATGCACTACTCGCCGGGCGCGCCGGTCCTGCGGTCGTACGACCTGGTGAACTGGGAGATCGCCGGTCACTCGGTGCCCGTCCTGGACTTCGGGGCCAAGTACGACCTCAACGGCGGGCGTGGCTACGTCCGGGGCGTCTGGGCGTCGTCACTGGCCTACCGGCCGAGCAACAGGACGTTCTACTGGCTCGGCCAGATCGACTTCGCCCGGACATACCTCTACACCGCCACCGCCGTCGAGGGTCCCTGGAGCAGACTCACGACGATCAACACGGCCTACTACGACGCGGGGCTGCTCGTCGACAGCGACGACACCCTGTACGTGTCGTACGGGAACTCCACCATCAGCGTGGCGCAGCTGACCCCCGACGGCCGGAGCCAGGTCCGCACCCAGCAGGTGTTCAGCACACCGTCGAGTGTCGGCACCCTCGAGGGCTCCCGCTTCTACAAGATCAACGGGCAGTACTACATCTTCCTGACCCGCCCGGCCAACGGCCAGTACATCCTGAAGTCGTCGAGCGGCCCCTTCGGTCCCTACACGATGCGGCAGGTCCTCCTCGACCTGCGTGGCCCGATCGCCGGCGGGGGCGTCCCGCACCAGGGCGGGCTGGTGCAGACGCAGGGTGGCGCCTGGTACTACATGGCCTTCGTGGACGCGTATCCCGGTGGCCGGGTCCCCGTCCTCGCGCCGGTCACCTGGACCTCGGACGGCTGGCCCGTCGTACAGCTGGTGAACGGCGCCTGGGGCACGTCGTATCCGAGCCCGGCCGTGCCCACGCCACCCCGCCAGGTCACCCCCATGATCGGCGTCGACACCTTCGACGGTACGACCCTCAAGCCGAGGTGGGAGTGGAACCACAACCCCGACAACTCCAGGTGGTCCACCGGCAACGGCCTGACCCTGCGCACCGCGACCGTCACGAACGACCTGTACTGGGCCCGCAACACACTCACGCACCGGATCCAGGGGCCCTCCTCCACCGCCACGGTCCAGCTCGACTACTCGGCGATGCGGGACGGCGACCGGGCCGGGCTCGCCCTGCTGCGTGACTCGTCCGCCTGGATCGGTGTCAGGCGCGACGGCGGCGGGACCCGGGTGGCGATGGTCGACCGGCTGACCATGGACGGCAACTGGAACACCACCGGCACCGGCACGGAGGCCGCGAGCGCGGCTGTCTCGGGCGGTCGCCTCTGGTTGCGCGCGAGCGCGGACATCCGTCCCGGCGCGGCGCGCTCCGCGGTCTTCTCCTACAGCACCGACGGCGTCACGTTCACGCGTCTGGGGCCCGCCTTCTCCCTGGGCAACGACTGGCGCTTCTTCATGGGCTACCGATTCGCCCTCTTCAACCACGCCACACAGGCGCTCGGCGGCGCGGTCCGCGTCCTGCGGTTCGAGCTGTCGACGCCCTGAGGCCCGTCGACGGCACAGCGCGACCCCCCACCCAACCCGCGCAAGGAGAACAATGAATCCGCTGAAACGGCTCGGCCTTCGCCGAGCCACGGTGTTACCCCTGCTGGCCGTGGCCGCCCTGGTGACGCCAGCCGCCGCGAGCACCGCGAACGCCGCCCCCGACGACGTCCGCGCCTCCACGCTGGGCGCCCAGGCGGCCCAGTCCGGGCGGTACTTCGGCACCGCCGTGGCCGGCGGACGACTCGGCGACAGCACGTACACGAACATCCTGGACCGCGAGTTCAACTCGGTCACGGCCGAGAACGAGATGAAGTGGGACACCACCGAGCGAGCTCGCGGCTCGTTCAACTTCGGTCCCGGCGACCAGATCGCCAACCGCGCGGCGGCCCGTGGTCAGCGCGTGCGGGGCCACACGCTGGTGTGGTACCAGCAACTGCCCGGCTGGGTCAGCTCCATCAGGGACGCGAACACCCTGCGCAGCGTGATGAACAACCACATCACCACGTTGATGAACCACTACAAGGGAAAGATCCACTCCTGGGACGTGGTCAACGAGGCGTTCAACGACGGCGGGAGCGGCACGCACCGCTCCTTCGTGTTCCAGAACGTGCTGGGCGACGGCTACATCGAACAGGCCTTCCGCACCGCGCGGACGGCCGACCCGGCGGCCAAGCTCTGCTACAACGACTACAACATCGAGAACTGGAACGACGCGAAGACCCAGGGCGTCTACCGCATGGTGCGCGACTTCAAGGCGCGTGGCGTGCCCATCGACTGCGTCGGCCTGCAGTCCCACTTCGGCGCCGGCGGCCCGCCCTCGAACTTCCAGACGACCCTGTCGAACTTCGCGGCGCTCGGTGTCGACGTACAGATCACCGAACTCGACATCGCACAGGCGTCGGGGTCGGCGTACGCGAACACCGTCCGGGCGTGCATGAACGTGGCACGCTGCACCGGCATCACCGTGTGGGGGATCCGGGACAGTGACTCCTGGCGCAGTGGGGAGAACCCGCTGCTGTTCGACCGCAACGGCAACAAGAAGGCCGCCTTCCAGTCGACGCTGAACGCGCTGGGCGGCAGCCACGCGGCACGGTCGGTGGACACCCGTTCGGCCAAGTCCGCCGCCGCGCTCCCCTCCAGCTTCCGGTGGAACTCGAGCGGATCGCTGATCGCCCCGAAGCCGGACGCGACCCACAGGATCGCCGGGATCAAGGACCCGTCGGTCGTCTACTACAACGGCAAGTACCACGTGTTCGCCAGCACCGCTCAGGCGTCCGGGTACAACCTGGTGTACCTGAATTTCAGCGACTGGTCCCAGGCCGGATCGGCCACGCACCACTACCTGGACCGCAGTGCCATCGGCACCGGGTACCGGGCGGCGCCACAGGTGTTCTACAACGCGCCGCAGCGGCTGTGGTACCTCGTCTACCAGACCGGCAACGCGTCGTACTCCACCAACCCGGACATCAGCAACCCCAACGGGTGGAGCGCCCCGCGCAACTTCTACTCGTCGATGCCGGACATCATCCGGCAGAACATCGGCGGCGGCTACTGGGTCGACATGTGGGTGATCTGCGACAGCGCGAACTGCTACCTGTTCTCCTCCGACGACAACGGCCACCTGTACCGCTCCCAGACGACCGTAGGCCAGTTCCCGAACGGCTTCACCAACACGGTCATCGCGGCCCAGGACTCCAAGTTCGCCATGTTCGAGGCCTCCAACATCTACAAGGTCCAGGGCAGCAACCAGTACCTGCTGCTCGTCGAGGCCGTCGCTGCGGACGGCCGGCGTTACTTCCGCTCCTGGACGGCCGGCAGCCTCGCCGGATCGTGGTCGCCGCTGGCCGCGTCCGAGAGCAACCCGTTCGCCAAGTCCGGCAACGTGTCGTTCCCCGGCGGCACCTGGTCCAAGGACATCAGCCACGGCGAGATGATCCGCGCGGGCTACGACCAGACGCTCACCATCCCCGCCTGCAAGCTGCAGTACCTGTACCAGGGCAAGGACCCCAACGCGAGCGGTGACTACAACAGTCTGCCGTGGCGTCTGGGCCTGCTCACCCAGACCAACTCCACCTGCTGACAGCACCGGCAGGCGACCGCGGGAGCGCGAACGACGCGCTCCCGCGGTCGCCTGCTGTGCCGCTGCCCCCGGGCCGCACCCGCGGGCCGCCCTCGAACGCATCTGCCGGGGCGGCGCGTGGGACGGGGCGGATCTAGGGTGGAAACAGCGGCTGGAGACCAGTCCTTACGGGCGCGGCTGTCCGGACGGAGGCGTGGCGCGTGGAGATGGCTGAGAAGGGGGACTCCCCGACTGCCGCAGCGGTGGTGGGCCCGGACGGCGTGATCAGCGGCTGGAGCGAGGGCGGGCGGCTGCTGCTGGGCTGGACGGCGCAGGACACGGTGGGGCGCCCGGTGACGGACCTGCTGGTCGATCCCCCGCCCGGCTTCCCCGAGAGCCACGCAGGCGGCCCCGACCAGACGGGATTCATGCCGGTGCGCCGCCGGGACGGTTCCACGGTGGACGCCGTGGTGACGGCTCACCCGCTGCACGGCCCCGACGGCCGGCCGCTGGGCCACGCGGTGACCGTACAGCGCTGGGGACGCCGGCCGGTGATCGCCGACCGGGCCTTCGAACAGTGCCCCTTCGCTCTGGGCGTCTACGACCCTGACCTGCGGTTCCTGTGGATCAACGCCTCCTCGGGCCGGGTGATCGCGCACTCCGAGGAACAAGTGGTCGGTAAGAAGTACCGCGAGGTGCTTCCCGAGTTCGACCGCTCGCTGTTTCCCGAAAGGGACGACAAGCCGTACACCGACAAGCTCGCCGAAGTGGCGAGGACCGGCGTGCCCGCCCGCCTCATCACCGTCTTCCAGCCGCGGGGCAGCAACTACGCGAACGCCTGGGCCACCAGCATCTGGCCCGTCCGGGACGCCGAGGGCCAGGTCCGCGCGGTCGCCAACTGGGGCTTCGACATGAGCGCCGAGTACTGGGCCCGGCAGCGTCTGCTCCTCCTCAACAAGGCGAGCGGCGGCATCGGCCGGACACTCGACGTGATCGGCACCGCCCAGGAACTGGCCACGACCTCGGTGCCGGGATTCGTCGACCTCGTCAGCGTGGATCTCTTCGACGAGGTGCTGCGCGGAGAGGAACCACCCTCCGTGGCCGCGTTCACCCCCGGCGAGACGATCAGGCTCAGCCGTGCCGCTCGGCACAGCGTGAAGGAGGGGGTCGACCGGGCTCCCCAGCCGGCGAACTCGGTCACGCACCTTCCCGATTCCGTCGCCGCCCACTGCATGACCGCCGGCCGGTCCACCGTTCAGCTCGCCGCTGCGCCCGACCAGGGCGGCGAATGGGCCTTCGGGCCGGGAATCGCGGCCGACCCGGCCCACTGGCCGCCGGGCAACCCGCTGATCGACGAGTCCCTCGCCGCGGACGGGGTGACCGGCCGGATCACCGTGCCGCTCCGGGCCCGCGGCGCGCTGCTCGGCGTCGTCGCGTTCGAGCGCAGCGACCGGCCCGAGAGCTTCACCGCCGACGACCTGATCCTCGCCGAGGAACTGACCGCCAAGGCGGCCGTCGCCATCGACAACGCCCGGCGCTACTCACGTGAGCGCACCACCGCGCTGACCCTGCAGCGCAGCCTGCTGCCACAGCGGCTGCCGAGCCAGGAGGCGATCGAGGTGGCCTCCCGCTACCTGCCAGCGGGAACCGGCGCGGAAGTGGGCGGCGACTGGTTCGACGTCATCCCGCTGTCCGGCGCCCGGGTGGCGCTGGTCGTCGGCGACGTCGTCGGCCACGGCCTGCACGCCTCGGCCAGTATGGGCCGGCTGCGCACGGCGGTCCGCACCCTGGCCGACGTGGACCTGCCGCCGGACGAGCTGCTGACCCACCTGGACGACCTGGTCATCCACCTGTCCAACGATGTCCAGTCGGCCGGCCACTTCCAGCCCGCCGGCGAGTTCGGGGCCACCTGCCTGTACGCCGTCTACGACCCGGTCTCCCGCCGCTGCACCCTGGCGAGCGCCGGCCATCCGCTGCCGCTGATCATCTCCCCGGACGGAACCAGCACTCCCGTGTCCGTGCAGCCCGGTCCGCCGCTCGGCATCGGGGGGCTGCCCTTCGAGTCGGTCGAGGTCGAACTGCCCGAGAGCAGCCTGGTCGCCCTCTACACCGACGGGGTGATGGAGAACCGCGAGATGGACATCGACCAGCGCACCGCCGAACTGCTGCGGGTTCTGAAGGAGCCGGGCGCCTCACTGGAGAGCCTCTGCGACACGGTCATGGACGCCATGCTCCCCGAAGACCGCAGCGACGACGCCGCACTGCTGCTCGCCCGTACCCAGGCCCTGGATCCCCAGCACGTCGCGGACTGGGACGTCGAGCCAGACCCGGCTCAGGTGCCGCGCGCCAGGAAGTTCGTGCTGGACCAGTTGGACGCGTGGGGCCTGGAGGAGGCGGCGTTCGTCACCGAGCTGGTCGTCAGCGAGCTGGTCACCAACGCCATCAGATACGGCGAGCCGCCGATCAAGCTGCGGCTGATCCGCCACACCTCCCTGATCTGCGAGGTCTCCGACGCCAGCGACACCGCACCACATCTGCGCCGGGCGCGTGCCTTCGACGAGGGCGGCCGGGGCCTGCTGCTCGTCGCCCAGCTCACCCAGGGCTGGGGCACCCGGCAGACCACCAACGGCAAGACGATCTGGTGCGCGCAGACCTTTGCGGAGCCGCCGGCTCCCTGAGCCCGTCAGTTCCTGTGCCCCTGCCCGGCCGCTATCCGAACAGGCGCCGCTGGATCTCCCGCCGGTAGTCGTCCAGCGTCCTGTTGAGATGTGCCGCCGTGGCCTCGGCGGCCTCGTCGGGCCGGCCGTCACGAATGGCCCGGTAGATCGCCTCGTGTTCCTCGACCGCGCGCTCGGTGCCCTCACCGAACGTGTCGTGGATGCCGATGGCGCTGGACTGCCGCTGCAGCCGGCGTGCGTCGCGCACGGCGCTGGCGAGGAAGGCGTTGTGCGAGGCGGCGGTCACGGCCGCGTGGAAGTCCTCGTCCGCCTGGTTGAACTCGTCGATCTGCCGGTGGACGAATCCGTGTCGGCACTGCTGCACGGCGACCTCGATGGCGCGCAGCTCGGCCGGGGTGGCACGGGTGGCCGCCAGACTGCTGGCGGCCATCTCCTGAACCCTGCGGAACTCGAACAGCATGAGGACGTGATCGATGTCGACGGGGCGGAAGAAGCCGCCCCAGCGGCTGGTGACGAGCATGCCCTCGTCGTCCGCGACGAACAGACCGCGTCCCTTGTGCGCCCGGACGCGGCCGAGCGCCGAGAGGATCTTCACGGCTTCCCGGACCACTGCCCTGCTGGTGTTCAGCGTCTTGGCCAGGTCGTTCTCCGTGGGCAGCCGGTCACCCGGCACCAGGCGCCCCTGGGCGATGTAGTCGAGGATCTGCTCGGCGACGATTTCGTAGCCGGGCCGGTAGGCACCGCGCGCCTCGTCCGAGCGGTTCGCCGCTGCCGTCTCCACGGGAGAGGGCTGCACTGGCGCGTCCGCTTCGGTCAAGGGCGTGTCGTTCATCTGTCCTACCTCCGGATGGCTCGAAGAGGCGACTCATCGCTGGGGCGCCGATCGCATCGTACCCCTGCACGGTAATGAGTCGTATTCATCCAGGGCTGGCTCCGGCAATGAATTCTGGGACAGAATCGGGCAATTAGTGGGTTGCAGGGTAATTCTCGGCACCATGGTTGAACTGTCTCCCGCAAACCGCCGAGAAGAATGCCGCAGGAACCTCGATCCGCCACTCGATAGGGCGGCTCATTGCCGCTGCGGCCACAGCCATGGGGCCGGCCGGAGGTAATCACAGACTGCCGGACGCAGGTGAGCCCGTAGAGGGCCGGGCGGGGCACTCCGCCAGTGCCGGACGATCCTTCGTCCGCACCGCCGGCAGCCAGGCCGTGGTCTGGCCCTTCTCCGCCGTGAGACGCACCCTGTACCACCGCACCGAGCGCGTGCCCACCTCGTCGGCGACCGGCGTCCCCTGCGAGAACTGGCAGTCGGCGGTCAGGACGTCGCCGTCCCACACCCTCGTCAGCACGACGTTGTAGGCGGCGTACGGCTTCGACGGGTCGATGGCGAGTCCGAGGCTGCACAGGTTGTCGCGGTCGCCGAGCCGCTGGCACGAACGCTCGGCGTTGTACACCTCGATGCGCGCGGTCGGCACGACGCTCGCCGTCGCCCCGCCCCGCCGGGACGCGTCGCCGCTGCCCGGCGAACGGTCGTCGTCGTTGCCGAACTGGAGCCATCCGAAGGCGCCCACCCCGCCGACGGCCACCGCCAGCGCGGCGGCTGCCAGGACCTTGCGTCCGCGCCGTGCTCCGGGCGGCGGCGCAGCTCGCTCCTGCTCGGCCCGGATACGGCCCAGCACGCTCTCGGCGGTGTGCGCGGCACGGTCGGTGTGCGCCGGGCTGAGGCAGTCCGCCGCCAGCTCACGCCAGAAGGGCGGCACGCGCAGATCCATGCGCAGCGGTGCCCGTCCGTCGGCGTACTCCTGGGCGGCGGCTCCGCGGGCCGCCGGGGTGGCACCGGGAAACGGCGAGGCGCCCTGGGTGAAGACCTGGTGGATCATCACGCCCAGCGCCCAGATGTCGGTGCTCTGGCGCACCTGCACGCCTCGCTCACCCAGCGACGCCTGCCAGCGTTCCGGCGGCAGGTAGTCAGGGGTGCCCAGGGGCGGTATGTAGGCGTGGGTGCCGGTCAGCTCCACGGAGAGGCCGAAGTCCGCCAGCCGTACCGATCCGTCCGCCATGATCAGGACGTTGTCGGGCTTGAGATCTCCGTGCACCCAGCCCAGTCCGTGCAGGTGCGCCAGCCCTTCGCAGATCTCGGTGAGCAGCCGCGCGCCCTCTTCCTCCGACAGCGGCTCTTCTTCGGACGGGGCGGCGGATCGCGCGTCGGCCGACGAAGCCTCCAGCCGTTCGCGCAGGCTTCGTTCGGCCCGCTCCATCACGAGCACCACGGCCCCGTCGAAGGCCGAACCGGCGGACTCGCCCAGCGTGATGGAGTCGAACAGCCGAATAAGCCGGGGATGCCGGGTACGCCGGCTGATCTCGGTCTCGCGCCGGCCGGTCTCCACCAGTCCGCGCGCCTGACGCGGCGCGAGCCCGGCCGTGGGCAGGAACTTGAGCGCGACCTCCGTCGGGGCTGTCTCCCCGCGCCCGGCCGACCCGGTACCGCTCCCGCTCCCGCTCCCGCTCCCGCTCCCGCTCCCGCCAGCGTTCCCGTCCTCGCCGACGTCCGGATTGTCGGCGCGCCTGGCCGCGTACACCGTCCCCCATCCACCGGCCCCGATCAGGTCGGTGACCTCCCACTCGCCGACCCGGTAGCCGCGCGGGATCATCTCCACGGATCCGCTGTTCATCCTCCCGCCACCCCCGTCCGCTGAAGCGACGCTCTTCTCGGCGGCAGGAGGCGCAGATCGACGGAAACGGACGCGGAGCCGCGGCCGAAGCGGGCGACGTCCCTCGGGTCGAGCCGGATGCTCACCGGCTTGTCGTGGGCGCTCCCGGTCGGATTGGGCCCGGAGGGGTGAACCCGCTTCCCAGGAGGGGCCGTTGTGCGGATTCGCCGGCCCGCCGCGCGAGCAGGCGGGAGCCTGCGACATCGGCAGTGCTCCGGCGACGGCATGCTGATCACGCTCACGTTCGGTTCCCCCGTCTGATTCCCTGCAACGAGCGAGTGCGGCAGTGCCCGGCCTCAAGGCAGGAGGGTCAGTCCGGCGACCAGGGCAGCGTTCAGAACATTCACACGCCAGCACCCTCGTTGTCATGGCTTTCAGGCATGCGGAATCTCATCGCGCCGATAAGATAATCCTCATGGATGAGGAGATGGGCAACTGCCATAGCCGATAAGCGTTTTGAGAAGGCGACGGAACCGTCCGTCCACCAGTTGCGTCTATTCGTGGTGCTCAGTGAAGAGCTCCATTTCAGGCGCGCCGCCACACGTCTGTTCATCACGCAGTCCGCGCTCAGCCAGCAGATCAGGGACCTGGAACAGCGTCTGGGGGTAAAGCTGTTCGAGCGCACGAGCCGTGCGGTCGCCCTCACCGCCGCCGGACGGGCCCTGCTCCCCGATGCGCGAGCAGCCGTCGACGCCGTGACGCGGGTGCGGAGGATGGCCGACGCCCAGGCGCGCCAGCTTTCGGACCAGCTCGTCGCGGGAACCATCGGGGCCGAGGCCGCCATGCCGCACACCCGCGCCGTCCTGCGCCAGCTGCTGGACCAGCGTCCCCGGATGACGCTGCGGGTGGTCAGCCTCAACTTCGCCGATCATCTCGCCGCTCTCGTCCGGCAGGAGGTCGATGTGATGTTCCTACGGCCCCCCGTCCCGGCCGGCATAGAGGTGCGCCATCTCGCCACCGAGCCTCGCGTGGCCTGCCTTTCCGCCGACGATCCGCTGGCCGCCCTGCCCAGCGTCTCCCTGGCGCAGTTGGCCGGCCGGCCCGTGGTCGCCATGCCCGCGGAGGTGCCGCGGGTGTGGTGGGACTTCTGGGCGGTGGACCCGCGCCCCGACGGCAGCACCGTGCGGTACGGGCCGGTAGCCACCGACATGGAGGCCCTGCTGCACGCCGTGGCCGAGGGCGAGGCGATGTGTTTCCTCCCGTCAGCCGCCCGCGACTTGTTCCCCCGCCCCGGCATCCGCTACGTCGACGTCACCGATCTCACCCCCTGCAGTGCCGCCCTGGCCTGGCTTGCCGAGCGCCGCGACGAACCCACCATCGCCGCCGTACGCGAGGCAGCGCGCGCCGTTCTGGGCCGATAGCGACGCCCACCACGCCGTCCGGGCCGCCGCCCTCGGCGCGGTGATTCACGGTCAGCGTGACCCGCTGTGCGGTGCTTCGAGCCGCCGTCCGCGAGTCCGAGCGGAGCGACACCACACCTCCGGCGCCTGTCGAGCGCGACAGTGTGCGCGGCCGGCGAACCACCGGCCGCGCACACTTGGTACGGCTCGACGCCCCCTGCCTCCGTCGCGCCGCACCCGGATGGTCCTGGTCCCCGCCTTCTCCTGCGGGACCGGGACCCTGATGGTCAGGACACCGTCCTTGTACTCCGCGGTCGCCTCCTGGCCCGTGGCCCCGGCCGGCAGGCGGACGGAACGGGCGAAGGTGCCGTAGCGGAACTCGGTGCGGTGCTTCGTGCTTCTCTCCGGGCCGTCCGGACGGCCGTATCCACTGTTCGGCCCACCTGCCTCGGTGCCCCGCCGTCGTCGGCGCCGTCGGGCCCGACGTTCCGCCGCTCGTCAGGCGTGGGGCACAACCGCGACCGGTGCGCAGGCGTGCTGAAGCACGGCGTCAGTGACCGGGCCGATGCGGCTGCCGACCGGGGCGTGGCGCCTCTTCCGTCCGACGACGACCAGCGCCGCGTCCCGTGAAGCGTGCACGAGATGACGGCCGGCCCCGCCGACGACTGCTTGCGCTGTCACCTCCACGTCGGGGAACTTGTCCTTCCAGGGCCGCAGGAGGTCAGTCAGTCCCGGGTTCCAGCCATGGATCACCCGCAGACCGGCCGCGCGACGCCGGGCGGCCTCGAACGCGAACTCGATGACGGCGTCGCCCGGGTCCTCGATGTCCAGCCCGAGAACCACGTCGCGGTACGGAGTACTCGTCGCCCCCGTACCTGTGGCATCCGGCAGATGCTCGTCCTCCGCGTGCCCGCCCGCACGCACGAGAACGACGGGCCGCTCGGTACGCGCCACCACGGCCAGCGCGACGGAGCCGACCAGGAACCCGGCCACCGCGCCGAGACCCCTGGATCCCAGGACCAGCAATCCGGCTTCCTCGGTGGTGGCCAGCAGGGCCAAAACGGCCCCCTCTGCCACCTGCCCGGTCGTGACACGGAGGCCGGGATGGAGCCGCGCGACCCGGGACTCCGCCTCGCGCAGCAGGTCAGCGGCCCACTGACGCTGCGCGTCGATCACGACCGACGCAGGATCTCCCACGAAAGACGGGTACGCCGAGCGCAACGGCTCCTCCGCATGGAGGAGATGCAGAGGAACGTCTCGTTGCGCCGCTTCGCGAGCGGCCCAGTCTGCGGCGGCGAGACTCTCGGGCGAGCCGTCGAGACCGACGGTGATGGCGGACATGCGGACCTCCTTCAGGGATGCCGTCAGTCTTCCGAGGCGGACACGGGCGACAGCAGGGGCCTGAGGTCCCTGTCAGGGGCCCGACCGGCCCTGGCGTCGGGAGGCGGAAATCATGTGGCCTCGGTGGCTACGGATGGTGAGCGAGCTCTGACCACACCGGTCGTCCGGGTGCGGAGCGCAGTGCGGGACGGCCCGTACCCACTGCACCCTCCACAGCCGGCGCGCCAGAGGGTGGCACCGGTCTCCCTCGACCCGGAGCAGGTGACCGCCGGCCTCGCCGTCCGCGAGCGGCCCCGTGTGTCCGACGCCGCAGCAGCCGGACGGCGAGACCGTCGACGGCGGCAGTGAGGACACACGCCACGCCTGCTGCCAGCACGAGCAGCACCGCGAACCGTTCCCAGAACTCCGGTGTCAGACTGGTACCCACTGTCCTCGCCCTCCCTGGCCTGCGTCATTCTCCGTGCTTCCAGCCAACTCCACTGCGCGGCAGAGCACTTGGGCCGAAGAGGTCGGAGAGGGGTCCGGAAAGGCCCTGTACACGGGGTCGCATCGGCCGGAGGGGCGGCAGGCGTGATGATGCGGGTCCCGGCGGCTGGAAGCGGCGGGAAGGACGCCACCCGCTTCTCCCGCGCGGCCCGCCGTGGCACACCGCACGGCGGCCACCACGCGGACCTGAGTGTTCCGCCGGAAGCGGCCGGAGTCGCCGTGCGCGCCCTACGCCTTCCGCAACGGCACCCGCCACATCAGCGTGGTCCCGCCGTCCTCGGGATTCCCGAGCTCCAGTCGGCCGCCCAGCTGCTCGGCCCGCTCCGCCATGTTGCGCAGCCCGCTGCGGCGGCCGTCGGCGGGGATGCCCACACCGTTGTCGGTGACCGACAGCCGTATCTCCCGGCCGTCCGTGGCCAGCACCACGTCGGCACGGCTCGCACGGGCGTGCCGGGCGATGTTGGTCAGGGCCTCGGAGAGGACGGCCACCACGTGGTCGGCGGTCTCCTTCGGAACGTCGGTGTCCAGCAGGCCTTCCATCCGCACACTCGGGGCGAAGCTCAGGACCGGCGCGGCCTGCCCCACGACCCGTACGGCCCGGGCCCGCAGACCGGCCTCCCCGGCGCCGTCACGGGTCCGCAGCCCGAAGATCGTCGACCTGATGATCTTGATCGTCTCGTCGAGGTCGTCCACCGCGCGCACCACGCGCTCGGAGGCCCCTTCGTGCTCGATGAAACGGCCCGCGCTCTGCAGGGTCATGCCGGTGGCGAACAGCCGCTGGATCGCCAGGTCGTGCAGGTCGCGGGCGATCCGGTCGCGGTCCTCCAGCACCGCGATCTGCTCGGCGTCCTCGCGGCGTTCCGCCAGTTCCATGGCGATGGCGGCCTGAGCGGCGAAGGCCTGCAGCGTCTCGGTCTCCGTCGCCGTGAACGCCGGCCCGCCGGCCTCGCGTGCCAGCAGCACCACGCCTCGCGCACCCCCCTCGCCCGTGCCGATGGGCACGGCCACGGCGGATCCGAGTCCATCGAACCGGGGAGGCTCGAGGGAGATCCGTTCGTCATGGCCGACGTCGGCGCTGGTGACCGGAGCCGCGCCGGCGAAAGCCAGGCCCATCAGGCTCTTGTCCATGGACAGTACGAGCCCTCGATGCGCCTCCGCGTTCGTCCCGACGGCGATCTCCACAGCGAGCGCCCCGGTGTCCTCCATGGGCAGCGCCACCGCGGCCAGTGCCGACTGGGTGATCTCGCCGGCCCGATCGGCGATCAGCCCGAGGACATCGGTACGCGCACCGCCGGACATGAGGCTGTGGGTGATCTCCGCGTTCGCTCGCAGCCAGCGCTCGCGCTGCCGGGACTCGGCGTACAGCCGGGCGTTGTCGATGGCGACGCCGGCCGCCACGGCGAGGGTGAGCGTGACGGAGATGTCGTCCTCGTCGAACTGGGCTCCGCCCCGTTTCTCGGTCAGGTACAGGTTGCCGAAGGCCTGCTCGCGCACCCGGATCGGGACACCCAGGAAGGTGTTCATCGGCGGGTGGTGCGCCGGGAAGCCGTACGAGGCGGGGTGGTCGGAGATCTTCGCGAGGCACAGTGGCTCCGGGTGACTGATGAGCTCCCCCAGAATGCCGTGGCCCTCCGGGTAGGAGCCGATCTCGGCGATCTGGTCCTCGCTGACCCCGACCGTATGAAACGCGGACAGTCGCTTTCCGTCCGGACCGATCACGCCGAGCGCCGCGTACTCGGCGTCGACGAGCACCGCCGCGGCCTCCACGATGCTGCGCAGGGCCTGTTCCAGGTCCAGCTCCCGGCCGACGGCCAGTACCGCCTCCAGCAGGCTGTGCACCCGGTCGCGGGTGCCGCGGGCCGCGTCCAGCCGCGCCTGCAGCTCCTCCAGCAGCTCGTCAAGTCGCAGCTGAGGCAGCCGTACGCGGGCTTCCTCCGGGGTTCCCACGTGTACTCCTCCAGGTCCCCTCAACGGCCGGACGCCCACCGGTCCGATCATGTGCCACGTTAGTGCTCGGCCGGAGCGGGCGACAGCGAATCGGGCCGAGTGCCCGGTGTTTCCCGCCTGGGCCGATCAGCCCGGCGGAAGGGACCGGCAGCCCCTGCCCCCGATGCCACGCCGGCGATCTGGCTGACGTGTCGGATCGACGGGGTGATCGGCGTGGTCAACAGGCTGAACGTCCGTGTCAAGCGGGGCCGTTCAGCCCTTCGAAGGGCCCAACGGGACCTGGGAGGGAGAACCCCTGACGGGAGACGCTGCTGGTGGGAGCGGTACCCACGCCTCGTGTTCCCGCTCCCTCCCGCGCCGCCTGCGGCGGCACCCTCTCGACGACGGAGGCTCGCCCCCATGACCCGCCACGACGAACCCGGCGCGACCACCGGCCACGCCGCCGCGCCGTCCGACCTCGCCATCGCGGTGGACCGGCTGGTGACGAACGGGCTCAAGGCACTCGCCGACTACGAGTCGCTCGACCAGGATCAGGTCGACCACATCGTGAAGAAGGCATCGGTCGCCGCCCTCGACCAGCACACCGCGCTCGCGGCCCTCGCGGTGGAGGAGACCGGACGAGGCGTCTTCGAGGACAAGGCCGCCAAGAACATGTTCGCCTGCGAGCACGTCACGCACGGCATGGGCCCGATGAAGACGGTCGGCGTCATCGCCCGCGACGACCTGGACGACCTGATCGAGGTGGCCGAGCCCGTGGGAGTGGTGTGCGCGATCACACCCGTCACCAACCCGACCTCCACCACCGTCTTCAAGGCGCTGATGGCGCTGAAAACCCGCAACCCGGTCGTGTTCGCCTTCCACCCGTCCGCCCAGCGCTGCTCCGCGCAGGCGGCCCGCATCGTGCGCGACGCGGCCGTCGCCGCGGGTGCGCCCGAACACTGTGTGCAGTGGATCGAGACCCCGTCCGTGGCGGCCACCGACACCCTGATGCGACACCCCGGCGTCTCGCTGATCCTCGCCACCGGCGGCAACGCCATGGTCAAGGCTGCCTATTCGGCCGGCAAGCCCGCCCTGGGCGTGGGCGCCGGCAACGTGCCCGCCTATGTCCATCGCAGCGCCGAGCTGCGCCGGGCCGTCAACGACCTGGTGCTGTCCAAGGCGTTCGACAACGGCATGATCTGCGCCTCCGAACAGGCCGTCATCCTGGACGACGAGATCTACGACGCCGCCCTGGCCGAATTCCGCACCCTGCACGCCCACTTGACCACCGCCGAGGAGAAGTCGCAGCTCGAGACGTTCCTGTTCCCCGCGGCCCGGGCCGACTCCGGGGGCGCGGGCTGCGAACCCAAGGTCAACTCGGCGGCCGTCGGCCAGAGCCCGGCCTGGATCGCGCAGCAGGCGGGCTTCACCGTGCCCGACGGGACCTCGCTCATCCTCGTCGAGGCCGACCGGGTCGGCCCGGACGAGCCGCTCACCCGCGAGAAGCTCTGCCCGGTCCTCGCCGTCCTGCGCGCCCACTCCGAGGAGCAGGGCTTCGACCTGGCCGCCGACATGGTCGCCTTCCACGGACAGGGCCACAGCTCCGTCATCCACACCGAGGACACGGCACTGGCCGAGGCGTACGGCAAGCGGATGAAGACCGTGCGCGTCATCGTCAACGCCCCGTCGTCGCAGGGTGCGATCGGCGGCATCTACAACAGCTTGCTGCCGTCGCTGACGCTGGGCTGCGGATCCTGGGGCAGCACGTCGGTGTCCAACAACGTCTCCGTCGCCCAGCTGCTGAACGTCAAGCGTGTCACGGCGCGCCGCAACAACCTCCAGTGGTTCAAGGTCCCGCCGAAGATCTACTTCGAGCAGCAGTCCATCCGCTACCTGGCCTCGATGCCGGACGTCCACCGCGTCACCGTCGTCACCGACGCGACGATGACCCGCCTCGGTCTCGTCGACCGGGTCGAGCGCGTGCTGCGACGGCGCCGGGAACCGGTCACCGTCCAGGTCATCGACAACGTGGAGCCCGAACCCAGCATCGACTCCGTCCGGCGCGGCGCCCGTCTCATGGGCGACTTCCGCCCGGACACCATCATCGCCCTCGGCGGTGGCTCACCCATGGACGCGGCCAAGGTGATGTGGCTGCTGTACGAGCAGCAGGCCGAGGGCAAGGACGTCGACTTCGCCGACATGCGGCACAAGTTCTCCGACATCCGTAAGCGAGCCTTCCGCTTCCCGACCCTGGGCAGGCTGGCCCGCCTGGTGTGCATACCGACGACTTCCGGAACCGGCGCCGAGGTGACCCCGTTCGCCGTCATCTCCGACCCCGCCACCGGCAAGAAATACCCGCTGGCCGACTACGCGCTCACCCCCAGCGTGGCCATCATCGACCCGCTGCTCACCGCCGCGCTGCCCCGCGCGCTGGCCGCGGACAGCGGCTTCGACGCCCTCACCCACGCCATCGAGGCGTATGTGTCGGTGTACGCCAACGACTTCACGGACGGCCTCGCCCTGCACGCGATCAGGCTGATCTTCGACAACATCGAGTCCGCCGTGAACGACCGGGCGGCCCGGCCCCGGGCCCAGGAGAAGATGCACAACGCGGGCACCCTCGCGGGCATGGCCTTCGGCAACGCCTTCCTCGGCATCGTCCACGCCATGTCCCACACCCTCGGCGCCACCTTCCACATCGCGCACGGCCGCACCAACGCCGTGCTCCTGCCGCACGTCATCCGCTACAACGGCACGGTCCCCACGAAGCTGACCGGCTGGCCCAAGTACGAGAGCTACCTGGCCCCCGAACGCTTCCAGGACATCGCCCGCACCCTCGGCCTGCCCGCCGCCACCCCTGCGGAGGGCGTCGAGTCGCTCGCCTCCGCGGTGGAGCGGCTCCGCGACACGCTGGGCATCGAGCCGACGTTCCAGGCCCTGGGCGTCGACGAGCGGTCCTTCCTGGCCGCCCTTCCCCAGCAGGCCCTCAACGCCTACGAGGACCAGTGCGCGCCCGCCAACCCGAGGATGCCCATGCTCGACGACATGCGCGAACTGATGCGTACGGCCTACTACGGGCGAACGCAGGCCCGTCCCGACGCCGAGCGGGCAACACAGCCGTAGTCCACGCGCCGCCGCCGCCGCGACCATGGGCCGGCGACAGCGGTGCCAGGGGGCACCCGGCCGTCGCCGCACGGCCGTCCGGCCCGGATCGAGCAGATCCCACAGGGCCGATGCGCCCGAGTGATGGGGCCCTTCGGCCCTGCTTCGGCCCGTAGGCCCCGAACGGCGCCGGAACGCGGCCCCGCGCCTGCTACACAGAAGACGCCACCGCCCGAGGCGACGCGGCCGCCCTTCCCTTTCATCCACCCCTTCCGGGAGATTCCATGCTGTCCGCAGAATCCGCCGCCCTTGTCCGGGCCACCCTGCCCGCCGTGGCCGGAGCGCTCGACGAGATCACCGCCCGCTTCTACGCCACGATGTTCCACGACCGGCCGGAGCTGCTCGACGGGATGTTCAACCGCGGCAACCAGGCCAGCGGCGCCCAACGCCAGGCTCTGGCCGCCTCGATCGCCGGTTTCGCCGGCGCGCTGCTGGAGAACCCCGGAGTGCGGCCGGACGCCCTGCTGTCCCGGATCGCCCACAAGCACGCCGCCGTGGGCGTCACCGACGACCAGTACACGATCGTGCACAAGTACCTGTTCGGCGCGATCGCCGAGGTCCTCGGCGCCGCGGTCACGCCGGAGGTGGCGGCCGCCTGGGACGAGGTCTACTGGCTGATGGCCGGCGCGCTGATCAGCCGCGAGACCCTCCTCTACCAGGACGCGGGAGTCCAGCCCGGCGGGATCTGGCGGCCCTGGACGGTCGTCGAACGCCGTACCGAGACCGCCGACGTGGTCTCCTTCCTGCTCCGCCCCGCCGATGGCGAACCGGCGCCACGGGCCCGGGCGGGCCAGTACGTGAGCGTCCGCGTGGCCATGGCCGACGGAACGCACCAACTGCGCCAGTACAGCCTTTCCTCGGCACCGGGCGGAGAGCTGCGGCGGATCACCGTGAAGCGGGTCACGGGCGACGCCGACGGTCCGGACGGCGAGGTCTCCACCCTGCTGCACGGCACCGTTCGCGAGGGAGACGAACTGCTGCTGTCCGCGCCGTTCGGCGACGTCTTCCTCGACGACGGGGCCGACGCCACCACCCCGCTCGTCCTGGTGTCGGCGGGCATCGGCTGCACCCCTATGACGGGAATCCTGGCCCACCTCGCGGCCCTCGGCTCGACCCGACAGGTACTGGTCCTGCACGCCGACCGCTCCCCCGCCGACCACGCCCTGCGCGCCGAGACACACGACCTGGTCGCTCAACTGCCGGGCGCCCGCGCCGTCTTCTGGTACGAGCACCCTGGAGCGCAGGAACCCGACGCCCGCACCGGCCTGATGGACCCGAGCGGCGTCGGACTCCCGGACGGTGCCTCCGTGTTCCTTTGCGGGCCGCTGCCCTTCATGCGGGACGTGCGCGGCAGGCTGCTGAGCGCCGGGGTCCCCGCGCGGCGCATCCGTTACGAGGTCTTCGGTCCCGACCTGTGGCTGCCCGGCAGCGCGGTCTGAGTCGCGCCCGAACGTCCCGACATCCCCAAGGAGGAACCCCTGATGAACAGCGACAACACCCAGGCGAAACCCGCGGTTCGGCTGCGCTCCGTCGGCGCGGTGGAGGAGGAGACCCTGGCGTACGCCCGTACGAAGATCGACGCCGTGGTGGGCAGGACCGGCCTGCCCGCCGTCTCCGGCGAGGTGCGCCTCGTGCGGGCGGCCGCACACCACGTCGACCGCCCGTGGTCGGCCACGGCCGATCTGCGCGTCGGCGGACACCCGGTGGTCGTGATGGTGGAGGAGGCCACCGGCACGGCGCTCGTCGACCGGCTCCAGGACCGGCTGCGGCGCCAGACGGACAAGGCCGCCCATGCCTGGGACCACGGACATCGCCCGGCGGCCCCGCCGTGGCGCGGCGGAGACCTGCCCTCTGCAGCGGGAGCCCCGGGCGCGGCGTGAATCCCGCCGGACAGCGGCCCGGCCGGTGACGTGCGCCGGCCGGGCCACCCCCTTCGAGGGCCGTCCGGACCTGTCCGGTGCCCATCGGCCCACTGACGAGAGTCCTGCCGGTCGGGAACCGCGGGACCCCCCCGGTTCCCGATCTGCAGGCCGGAACGAGGAGTTGCGTGATGGCGAAGGCATATCTGGTGGGTAGCGGCATAGCGGCACTGGCCGCGGCCACGTTCCTGATCCGCGACGGCGGCTTCGAGGGATCCGACATCCACCTGTTCGAGGAAGGCCGGACCATCGGCGGCAGCCTGGACGCGGGCGGCACGCCGGACGCCGGATACAGCATGCGCGGCGGACGGATGTTCGAGGCCGAGTTCCGCTGCACCTACGACCTGCTGTCCGCGATCCCCACCCTCGACGACCCCGCCGTCTCCGTGACCGAGGAGATCCTGGCCGGGCACGAGGACTTCGCCTGGGACGACATCGCCCGGCTCGTCGACGGGAACGGCAAGATCATCGACACGACCGCGATGGGATTCTCCGAGCGCGACCGGCTGGAACTGGTCCGCTGCCTGGCCACACCCGAGGGGCGCCTGGACGGCAAACGGATCACCGACTGCTTCGGCGAGCACTTCTTCACCACCAACTTCTGGTTCATGTGGTGCACCACGTTCGCCTTCCAGCCCTGGCACAGCGCGATCGAGTTCCGTCGCTACCTGAGGCGTTTCATCCATCTCTTCCCCGGCTTCGCCACCATGTCGGGCATCCACCGCACCCGCTACAACCAGTACGACTCCATCGTTCGGCCCCTGACGGCCTGGCTCCGTGAGCGCGGCGTCACCCTGCACACGCGCTGCCGAGTCACCGACCTCGGCTTCGCCCCGGGCGTCCGAAGCGGCACGGTCGACACCCTCCACCTGAGCCGGAACGGCCACGACGAGAAGATGCCCGTCGCGCCCGAAGACCTGGTCATCGTCACCAACGGGTCCATGACGGACGCGTCCAGCCTCGGCTCCCACACCGCCGCGCCCGCGCCGGCCCCGCACCGCTCGGACGCCTGGCTGCTGTGGCACCGGCTCGCCCGCGGACGCGAGGACTTCGGCAACCCGGCCGCCTTCGACCACCACCGTAAGGAGTCCCGCTGGGAGTCGTTCACGGTCACCTCGAAGGACCCCGCCTTCCTCAGGGCCCTGGAGGAGTTCAGCGGCCGTCCGGCCGGCAAGGGCGGCCTCATGACCCTGACCGGCTCCCCCTGGCTGCTGACCCTCGTCGCCAACCGCCAGCCCGTCTACCGGGACCAGCCCGAGAACGTCGGCGTCTGGTGGGGCTACGGCCTGTTCCCCGACCGTGCGGGCAGCCACGTACCGAAGCCGATGACGATGTGCTCCGGCCGGGAGATCCTCGAAGAGGTCCTGCACCACCTCCCCTTCGACGAGCGGACGACGGCCCAGGTCCTGGAGACCTCCACCGTCGTGCCCTGCGTGATGCCGTACATCACCAGCCAGTTCCTGGCCCGTCGCCGCGAAGACCGGCCCGAGGTGGTCCCGAAGGGATCGGTCAACCTCGCCTTCGTCGGGCAGTTCGCGGAGGTACCGGACGACGTCGTCTTCACCGTCGAGTACTCCGTGCGCACGGCCTGGACCGCGGTGGCACAGCTTCTGAAGCTGGACAGGCACCCGCCGGAGGTCTACAAGGGCCACCACCATCCCCACGTCCTGGCCGCCGCGCTGGAGACCATGCACCGCCGGTAGCCCGCCCGAGAAGGGGAGGGACATCCGGCCCCGTCGCCGGGGACCTTCGGCACCAGCGGGAACGCTGTGGCCCGAGGGAGAGTGGCCTCAGGAGCGGCGCCGATCCCCCGTGGCGTCGCTCCGTCCACATGGTCAGGCCGCACTTGGCGGCGGGGACGGAGAACTGTGAGCGACCCGACGATACGGAGTGTCGAACTGGAGAGCGCGGAGGCGCTGCGGCTCCTGGGCGGCGTGTCCTTGGGACGCGTCGTCTTCACCCGGCAGGCGCTGCCGACCATCCGCCCGGTCAACCATCTCCTGGTCGACGGCCACATCGTCATCCGCACCCACGGTGACGCCGCGCTGACCCGGTACACCGGGCACGCGGGGGGTGACGGCGCCGTCGTCGCCTACGAGGCCGACGACATAGACCCGCTCACCCATCTCGGCTGGAGCGTGGTCGTGACGGGCTATGCGCGGCTGGTCACCGATCTGCGGGAGCTGGCCCGCTATCAGGCCCTGCTGCGCCCCTGGAGCACGCAGAGCATGGATCACGCCGTCCGTATCCGCCCCGATCTGGTCACCGGCCTCCGTCTGATGGCACCTGACTGAGCACCCGCATCCGCCCTTGTCCGGCCGCCCACCGGCATTCGTGCGGCACCGGCGCGACGGCATACCGCAGAACGGCGCGCTTCACCGGGCCGGGCATCAGCAGCGCGATCCGCACCCTGATCGGCGATCACCCGCACGCTGCGGCGGCGGTGAGCCGGCAGAGTCCCCACCCCCGTCAGCGGACGAGCCGACCGGTCCGCTCCCGGCAGAGAGCCCGTCACAGGGCCCGGCAGAGAGGTCGACTCGCACGCGAACGGCACGTGGTCGTAGATCCGTTGCTCCTCCGCGCCGACGAGGCGAGGGACCGGCCGGTCCGCCGGTGCGGGCCGGCCGGTCCCCCAACGGCCGAGCCCCGGGCCGCCCGTCATCCGTGGGGCACCAGGACCACCGGGCAGTGCGCCCGGTGCAGGAGCGTGTGGGCGACCGGTCCCAGGCGCGGACCGAACACGCTCGTCCGGCGGTGGGCGCCGATGACAGCCACGGCGGCCTCCCGGGTGGCCTCCAGCAGGGCGTCCGCAGGGGCCGTGCGGACCGTGCGGGTGTCGACCACGACGTCCGGGTGCCGGTCCCGCAGGCGGGTGAGGGCATACCGCGGCACGGCCTCCTCCGCCCGGACCTCGCGGATCAGGCGTTCCTGGCCCGGACTGCGCGCCGGTACGAGGGAGGGCAGTTCGGGGATGACGTGCCGATGGCTCCAGGAGTGCACGACGCGGAGCGTCGCGCTACGGCGCTCGGCCTCCTGAAAGGCGTAGGCAGCCGCCTCGGCGTCGAGGTCGTCCTCCAGCCCGAGCAGTACGCCCCGCCCGTCGTCGCACGGGTGATCCCCGCGTACGACCAGCAGCGGTCCCCGCGTGAGCACGGCCAGCCTCATCCCCACCGATCCGAACGCCGCGCCGGTCAACCCGCCCCCGTCGCGTGTTCCGACAACCGTCAGGTCCGCGGTCGCGCTCTCCCGCGCCAGCGCGTGCACCACGCCGCCTTCCACGGCGACGGTTTCCACCAGCAGCCCCGGATGCCGCCGCCGTATCCGCGACGCCGCGGAACAAAGGACCGGTGCCGCCTCGTCACGGTCGGGGACCGCGTACAGCACGCGCAGGGCGGCACCGTGCCGTTCGGCCTCCGCCGCGGCCCAGTCCGACGCCCGTACCGAGTTCAAGGAGCCGTTCACTCCCACGACTATGTGACGCGAGGTCATGGCCGTCCCTCCCCTATCTGTGCGTGACTGTCCGATGGAGGCTTCGCGTGCCGCGGTCACGGCCTCCATGGACGATGCTCCTCGGGCTCCGACGCCTGCGTCAGACGCCGAGCGGGCCCGACCGAGCGCCGAACGGCCCTTGTGGCACGGGCCGTTCAGAAGGCAAGGGGAACGCCGCCGTACAGGGTCCGTCCGGCGGCGAGTTCGCGACCGGTGACCAGGTCCGGGTCGATACGCACGAAGATCTGCTTGGGCGCCGGCCGGCACCCAGGAACGCGGACCGGTGCGCAGCAGCCGTTCGTGCTCGGCGAGGTCGGTGATCAGGCCGGCTGCTCCGGTGACCACGACGCTCCAACCGGAGTTCGTGGCCGCGTCGACCTGGTCGGCCTCGAAGGCGACCACCGCTCCGTCGACCGCGCGCACCAGGTCCGAGGCGGCCGAGGTGCGCACCAGCACCGCGCCGTCGCTGTCCAGAGCGAAGTTGACCGGCAGGACCGCCGGCAGGGCGTGCCGTGTGTACACGATCCGTCCCACGGGCACCTTGGCCAGCAGGCGCAGGCACTCCTGCCGGTCGAGTTCGCGGAATCCGTCGTTGGCATCCATGTGCCTTCTCGTCTCTCACCTGATGAGTCGGGGGCGCGCCGGTCCGTCGTCACGCCATCGTCAAACCGTGGGGACCGATGGCCGCCGGCCAGGGAGCCATCGGTCCCTGGCCGGCCCGGGAAGGACCCGGTTCAGACCGTGATGCGGCGTCCCGTGACGGCGTACGGTTCGACGCGCATCCACACGTCACGGCGACCGCCGGCCCACGGCGTGCTGTAGGCCTGCCGCGCGAGCCGTTCCGCCTCTTCGAGATCCGTCACGATGCGTGCGTGGCCCCGTACCAGCACGCTCCAGCCCTGGCTGAACGCGTCGTCGATGCGATCGATCTCGAAGGCGACCTTGTTGCCGGCCCCGAGCGACGGCGTCGCGCCGCGCGCGGTCCTGAAGACGATCGTGCCGTCGATGACGCTGTAGTTGACAGGGACGATCACCGGGCCCTGGGCGGTGGACACCGCGAGCCTTCCGACGCCGTGCTTCGAGAGCAGGTCGCCGCACTCGGTCCGGCTCAGCTCGGTGAATGCGGGAGTGCGCCCGGCCCGTCCGGGGCCCGGTGGCCGATCGGCGTCCCCTCCGGTGAGCGACGCGAGCGTGGTCTCCAGGACTCCCGCCAGCCGGAGCAGCGCGCCTTGACCCGGCCCGGTGACAGCATGCTCCTCAAGGTGCTGCAGATAGCCGGGGTCCATGCCCGCACGGGTGGCCGTCTCCTCGCGGGTCAGCCCCAACTGGGCCCGGCGTGCGGCGAGTCGACGCCCCAGGTCGCCCGAGGGTCGTCCCTCCGTCACCATGGGCTGCTTCGGTTCGGCCATGCCCTTCACGTCCTTTCGTCGGGTCGCCCGGACAGCGACCTCTTCGTGCGACTGCTCTCCGAGGACCACCTTGAGCGCGCCGGTGTCGGCGGGCAGAAGTCATTCATCTCGCTCCGCACCGTCCCTCGCTTCGCACGCTGAGCCGAGTTGCCCTATATATCCAGCCTGTCCGGTACTCGCCTGGTCCGCTTGGGCCGTCCGGCCCTCCTCGCCCGCCGGACGGTCCTTCCCCCCGCCGGGCGCGGCGGCCGGTGGCACGGAGGGGGCACGTCGACTGCAGTCGACGGCAACGCCGCCTCCCCGCCCTCCGGGGTTCCGGCCGGCGCAGGGATCGCGAACCCCGTCCCCTGCCGTCAGCCGAGCCCTCGCGGGTGGGCGTCCGGCGCCCCGGCGACCTCCCGCAGCACCCGCGCGACTGCGCGGCGAGGTGTGGCCGGACCGTCCGGACCGTAACCGAGGCGTATGAGCAGCTGCGGATGCGTGCCGCCGTCACAGGCGTCGACCAGGCGGTCCCGCAGGTCGTCCCACTCCGCCGCCTGATCCAGCACGGAAGCGCGCAGGCCGTACGCCGTCGCGACGAGCCAGAGGCGCTCGAGGGCCTGGCCGGCGCGCAGCCGGTCGACTCGGCGATCGTGTTCGGTCGTCAGCAGGGCAATGGACGGGTCCGGTTCGAAGGGCCGTGCGGTGAGTCGTTCCGGATGCCGCTGCGCGGTGAAGTCTCGCAGTGGGATCCGCTCCCGGGCGTCCTGCGGGCCCAGCGCCGTGCGCGGCAGACCTGTGTCGGGCATCGGCTCCAGATCGCGGTGCACCCGTTGACGGCCCTCGGCCGCCCGGTCGGCGTCAAGGCGGTTGCGCCGTTCGGCCTCCGTCGTCAGGTGCAGGAGACGAGTCGTCTCGGCCGCTCCGCAGAAGCGCAGTGCCGCACCTTCCGCACGAGCCACCGTGCTGAGGTCGTCGCGCACGGCCACAGGGAGCGTCCGGTCCGAGAACGGGAAGCGGCTGCTGTGCCTGCGCCAGATCGCCTCGAAGAGGTCGGCGCCGCGCTCCCCCTCCTGGTCGGCCACGAGCTCGGCGAGCCGCACGGTGGCGAGCAGGCCGGGGTCGTCATGGCGGGGCAGCAGCCGGGTGACGGGTGACCAGCCGAAGTGGGCCAGGGCGACCCGCAGGTTGAACACGCAGGCCCCCACCGAAAGGAGCGCGGCACGGCCCGTCGGGTCGACGTGCCGCACGCCCCGGCCGGGAGCGGCCCGCACCTGGAACGTGAGCGTGTCGGAGTCCAGCCCGAAACGCCACGGCTGGATGTTGTGGATCGAGGGCGCGCCGACCGCGGCGGAGACGCAGGTCTCCACCAGCGCGGCGTCGAACACTGTGCTCTCCCCGTACCAGGCCTCGGACGGCAGGTGCCGTGGGCACGAGCATGGTTGCCTCGCCGCTCCGTCGGCAGGGGCCGTACGTCCTGTACCGGGGGTCGGTCGGGCCTCACGGCCCCTTGGGCTGAACGGCCCGGCCCGCCCTCGGGGTGGGACCCGAGCGGCCCCGCGGGGGCACCTGGTCGGCCCATGTCGCGGCAGGCGCGCGGCTGTCACGCTGCGAGAGCGTCACCACGGCGACGAGGAGGTGCGGACCGATGACCACGAGCGAGAACGCGAGGAAGAGGAAATGGCTGTGGCGGTGGCGGAACAACCCGCTACGGCGGCGCGACGACATCGTCGAGGCGTGGATCGTGCTGGCGGTGTGGGCCGTCGTCGCCGTGGGTGGCACGGTCTCGGGACTGATGACGGCCCATGCCGCACTTGACGTGTTCGCACATCAACGAGCCGACCGGCAGACGGTCCGAGCCGTCCTCCTGGACGACGTGCGGCGCGCCACCGTCGCCCGGGGCGGCAGCACCGACCGCAGGATGACGTCCGTGAGCTGGATGACGCCCGAGGGCGCGACCCGTACCGGCCGAACGCTGGTGGACAACGGCCTCAAAGCCGGAGCACACGTCCCGGTCTGGCAGGACGGCCAAGGCCGTCTCACCGCCGCGCCGCCGACCACCGAGGAGGCGACGATCGAGTCGGGCTCCCTCGGCATCGCGGCCGCGGCGTCCTTCGCCGGCCTGGCTTTCGGCACCGGAGCGGTCGTCCGGTGGCGGCTCGAACGGCGCCGTATCGACCAGTGGGGCCTGGAATGGGAGCTGGTGGGACCGCAGTGGGGCCACAAGACCGGCTGACCGCGCCGTGGAATGCGAGCTCCGGGCCGAGAGACACCGCCCGGAGTTTTCGCCGCGTGTCCGAGGCGTGGGTCGCTCCGCGCCGGAAAGGCAGACTGTGATGGACCGAATGATCCTTGCCTGTGCCGGCCCGTCGGCACGCGCCCACTCGGCCGTCGTCGAGTGGGCGCGGGAGGAGGCGCGGCTGCGGCGTCTGCCGATGCGTGTCGTTCCCTGGCCACCACCGGAGGCCGGCGTGACGGACATCGTCGTGTGCGCCATGCCCGGGGAGGAGGCCGCCGACGGTCGGCCGCTCGACTCGGGCCGTGCGCCGGCGGGCGGGGCCCCGGACCGTCCGCTGGTGGTGGTTGCCGACGCCCCCGCGTCCTCCTGTCGTTCGGAGCACGTCCTCCTCGGCGTGGACGCCCGCCACCCTTCGGACAGCGCCGTCCTCTTCGCCTTCGACAGTGCCCGGATCCGCGGGGTACGCCTGCACGTCGTCCACGCCTGGGCCCTGCCTTCCGATGCCGCCGCATGGCCGTTCGGCGTTCCGGAGGAGGAACGCGCGACCTGGGAGGACCACGAGGTCCAGCTGCTGGCCGACGTGCTGCGTCCGTGGCGCGAGAAGTACCCGGAAGTGGCGGTCCAGGAAGACGTCCTCCTCCTCGAACCGGCTCAGGCCTTGCTCCACCATGGCGAACACGCCGCGCTCGTCGTGGTGGGCGCCAAGCCCGGTACCGAGTGGGGCGAGGTCGTGCCGGCCCTCCTGCGCGGGGCCACGCGCCCCGTGGCCGTGGTGCCGACCGGGGCGCGGACGTGACCGATGCGATGGGGCCGGCCCCGGTACCCGGTTCGAACCGGGTACCGGGGCCGCGGCGACGGGCGCGCCTTCCGTCTGCTAGCCCTGTGTCAGGGCATCGGCCACACGTTCCGTCCACGTCTCGATCGCGCCGAAGTCCCGGAAGTCACCTCCTTTTCCGGAGCGGAGGATCATCCCCGCCACTCGTCCCTGGGAGCCTTCTTCCAGGCATCCTCCGAAGGTGATGTGGTCGCGGACCCCCAGTCGGGTCATGGCCCGCCGCACGCCGCGCACCGGCGGGATGTTCTGCTCTGAGGCCGAGGCGTCGAGCGGTCCGCTGCTGAAGAACCACACCGGGCGCTCCGCCAGCACATGACGGTGGCGACGAACGAAGCGCCGCGCGTCCTTGTGCCAGCGGCCGGCGTACAGGGCACCGCCGACCACGACCGCCTCGTACGGCGCCACACCGGTGACAGCCCGCGCCGGGAGAACGTCGACCGTCAGTCCGGCCTTGCGCAGGACGTCGGCGACGGCTTCGGCTGTCCGGGCCGTCGATCCGTTCGTCGTTCCGTAGGTGACCAACACGGTGTCGGCCATGGCGTTCCGCCTCCTCTCACAGTCGGCGCAGCCAGTCGTCGGCCACGCCGTGCATCTGCCGCGCCGCTTCCTCGGTACGCAGGCGAGCGTCGTCCAGCCGGTAGGTGAGATGGCCGACCACGTCGACCACGCCGTCGATCCGGCGGGTCATGGCCACGGCGATCTCCGTCTCGCTCTTGCGTTCCATGTGGCCGGTGAGCGTCACCACGCCCTCCGTCACGGAGACCTCGACGCTGCCCGGCGGCAGCCACAGCGCGTGCAGCAGGACTTCTTGGATCACCTCGGTGCGGATCTCCTGGTCGGGCCGCAGGAAGACCTGAAGGAGGTCGCGCCGGGTGACGATGCCGACGAGCCGGTCCTCCTCGTCGAGGACGGGGAGCCGTTCCACATGCCGCTGGGCCATGGTGCGGGCGGCCTGGACGATGGTGTCGTCGGCGTGCACGGTGACGGGCGGCCGTGTCATCAGTTCACCAGCGGTGCGCGCCCTGCCCTTCGCGGCCTGTCGTCTGGCGCCGGGCGTCAGTTCGGCGAGACTCGCCCGGTGCTTGGTCTCGTACGGGTCGGGAGTGGTCGCCTGGTGCATGATCAGGTCCGTTTCGGAGAGGACCCCGATGACCTTGTCGTCCTCGTCGACCACCGGTACTCCGCTGATCCGGTGGGTCGCGAGCAGCAGGGCCACTTCCTTGAACGGGGTGCCGTACTCGGCGCGGACGACGTCCGTGGCCATCACGGTGCCGACCTTGTCGTGTCTCATGGTCGTTTCCTCCTCAGCGCAGTCGGCGCGGGTAGGGGTCCTGGGGGCGGCGCGGCAGCAGACGTGGCCGCGCGTCGGGCACGGTCACGCCCTCGGTCCTCGCCAGGGCGGGGTTGACGTCGGCGAACCGCGGGCGGAGGTTGTCCGGCGACAGCTCCTCGTAGAACCCCTGAAGCTGGTCGGGGTCGTCCGACAGAGCCGACCGGACGCACCCCGTGGGGCCGTCCGCGAGCAGGGCGTGGACCGTGGGCCAGGCGGGCAGGTCGTCCGTCATCGCAGGTCGCCTCCTTGGCTTCCATACCTCGATCGTCCGGCCGAGCAGGGACGGAGCCCATTGGCTGTATGGGAGCCACCCAGGGGCCGGTCGGCCCCCGCCTGCGCCGTCACCGGGAGCTGTCGGCCCCGCGTCAGTCGTCCGCCACGAGGGCCGTGAGGTCCAGGAGGCGGTTGGTGTAGCCCCACTCGTTGTCGTACCAGCCGAAGACCTTGACCAGGGTTCCGTTGGCCTGGGTCAGCGCGGGGTCGAAGACGCAGGACGAGGGGTCGCCGATGACGTCGCGGGAGACGATCGGGGCCTTCGAGACACGCAGGATCCCGTTCAGCGGGCCGTCCGCGGCGGCCTGGAACGCGGCGTTGACCTCGTCCGCGCTCGCCTCCCGGGCAAGGACCACCGCAAGGTCGGTGAGCGAGCCGTCCTCCACCGGGACCCGGACGGCGATCCCGTCCAGTGCGCCGGCCAGCTCCGGCACCACCAGGCCCACCGCGCGGGCGGCGCCGGTGCTCGTGGGAATGATGCTCAGAGCTGCCGAGCGGGCCCTGCGCAGGTCCTTGTGCGGGCTGTCGAGCAGGGACTGGTCGTTGGTGTAGCCGTGGATCGTGGTCATGACACCGCGTTCGACGCCGAAGGCGTCGTCGAGCACCTTCACCATGGGGGCGACGCAGTTGGTGGTGCAGGAAGCGGCGGAGATGATCCGGTCGCGGTGCCGGTCGTAGGCGCGGTCGTTGACACCCAACACGATGGTGGCATCCACGTCCTTGCCGGGCGCCGACAACAGCACGGTGTGCGCTCCGCCCTTGAGATGCAGAGCGGCGGAGTCCCTGTCCCGGAAGCGGCCGGTGGACTCGATCACGATGTCGGCCCCGTAGTCGGACCAGTGCAGGGCGGCCGGATCACGTTCGGCGGTGACGGCGATGCGTCGGCCGTCGACCGTGATCGAGCTGTCGTCGTGCTCGACGTCGCGTCCGATGCGGCCGAAGGTGGAGTCGTACTCCAGCAGGTGGGCCAGGATGGCGGGTGATGTGATGTCGTTGATGGCGACCACTTCGACGTCCTGGACGCCCTCCTCGGCGCGGTCGAGGGCGGCTCGCAGATAGGTGCGGCCGATGCGGCCGAAGCCGTTGATGCCCACGCGTACGGTCATGGCGGTGAGTTCCTTTCAAGGTGGGGGCGGTGCCTGACACCACTCACTGTGGCCCGCCCGCACCGGCCGGCGACGGATGCCGAAGGTCCACGACCACGGAGCCGAACGGCCCTGATCCCAGGGGCCGTTGGGCCAAGAACGGCACGCCGGACACACGGCCTCAGTAGACCTTCAGCCCCTGTCCACGGAACTGATCCCGCACGCGCTCGACCAGTTCGAGCTCCGGAGTGGGCGTGTCCTTCAGCGGGAAGGGGAGCTCGAGGGCCCCGTACTTCGCGGCCCCGAGTTTGTGGAACGGCAGCACGTCCACCCGCTCCACCGCTTCGAGCCCCGCGACGAAGCCGGCCAGTGCGTCTATGGCCGACGGATCATCGGTCCAACCCGGAACGAGTACGTGGCGGATCCACATCGGGACGCCGAGACGGTCGAGACGCGTGGCGAAGTTGAGGGTGGGGGCAAGGCTGCCGCCGGTCAGCTTCCGGTAAGTGCCCACGTCGAAGGCCTTGATGTCCAGCAGGACCAGGTCGGTGGCGGCGAGGAGCTCGTCGGTGGCGCGGGCGCCGAGGAAGCCGGAGGTGTCCAGGGCGGTGTGCAGACCGGCTTCCCCACAGCGGCGCAGCACCTCTCCGGTGAAGGCCGGCTGGAGCAGCGGCTCTCCTCCGGTGATCGTCACGCCGCCACCGGCGCTGGTGATGAAGGCCCGGTACTTCTCGATCTCCGCCATCACCTCGTCCACCGTCGTCTCCCGGCCGTCCCGCATGTGCCAGGTGTCGGGGTTGGCGCAGTACAGGCAGCGCAGGGGGCAGCCGCTCACGAAGAGGACGAACCGGGTCCCGGGACCGTCCACGCCCGTGGACAGGTCCCAGGAGTGGATCCGGCCGGTCGTCACGGCCGTCACAGCGTTCCGTGGAAGGTACGGCTGATCACGTCGAGCTGCTGCTCCCGCGTCAGGCGGACGAAGTTGACCGCGTATCCGGAGACCCGGATGGTCAGCTCCGGGTACTTCTCGGGGTGTTCCATGGCGTCCTCCAGCACCTCCCGGTTCAGCACATTGACGTTCATGTGGAAACCGCCGGAGGACATGTAGGCGTCGAGGATGCCCACCAGGTGTCCGGCACGCTCCTGTGGGGCGTGTCCGAGCCCTTCCGGGGTGATGGTGGTGGTCAGTGAGATGCCGTCGCGGGCCTGCTCGTACGGAAGCTTGGCGACGGAGAGCGCGGAGGCGGCCACGCCGTGCCGGTCACGGCCGTTCATCGGGTTGGCACCCGGGGCGAAGGGCTGGCCGGCCCGGCGCCCGTCGGGGGTGTTGCCGGTGTGCTTGCCGTAGACGACGTTGGAGGTGATGGTCAGCACCGACTGGGTGTGTTCGGCGTCCCGGTAGGTGGGGTGTCGGCGGACCTTGGCCATGAAGGACTCCACCAGGCCGACGGCCAGGGAGTCGGCGCGGTCGTCGTTGTTGCCGTACGCCGGGAACTCGCCCTCGGTCACGAAGTCGACGGCCAGGCCTGTGGCGTCCCGGATGACCTTGACCCGGGCGTACCTGACGGCGGACAGGCTGTCGGCGGCGACGGAGAGCCCGGCGACGCCGCAGGCCATGAACCGGTGCACGGGATGGTCGTGCAGCGCCATCTCCAGGCGCTCGTAGGCGTACTTGTCGTGCATGTAGTGGATGACGTTGAGGGTGTTGACGTACGTCCGCGCCAGCCAGTCCAGGACACGGTCGTACGCCGCCGACAGCTCCTCGAAGTCCAGGTACTCGCCCGTCAGCGCGGGCATCTCGGGGGTGACCTGGTCGCCCGTCATCTCGTCACGGCCGCCGTTGACGGCGTAGAGCAGTGCCTTGGCCAGGTTGACGCGGGCGCCGAAGAACTGCATCTCCTTGCCGACCGCCATGGCGGAGACACAGCAGGCGATGGCGGTGTCGTCGCCGTTGCGGGGGCGGATGAGCTCGTCGGACTCGTACTGGACGGCGCTGGTGTCGATGGAGACCTGGGCGCAGAACTCCTTGAAGCCGGCGGGCAGCCGCGGCGACCACAGCACGGTCAGGTTGGGTTCGGGGGCGGGGCCGAGGTTGTAGAGGGTCTGGAGGAAACGGAAGGAGGTGCGGGTGACCAGTGTGCGGCCGTCGTCTCCGCCACCACCGATCGACTCGGTCACCCAGGTCGGGTCGCCGGAGAACAGGGCGTCGTACTCGGGGGTGCGCAGGAACCGGACGATCCGCAGCTTGATCACGAAGTCGTCGATCAGTTCCTGGGCGCGGGACTCGTCGATGGTTCCCGCGTCCAGGTCCCGCTGGAGGTAGACGTCGAGGAAGGTCGACGTGCGGCCCAGCGACATCGCGGCGCCGTTCTGCTCCTTCACCGCGGCGAGGTAGCCGAGGTAGAGCCACTGCACGGCCTCGTGCGCGGTGACCGCGGGACGGGACACGTCACAGCCGTAGGTCGCCGCCATCCGGGTCAACTCACCCAACGCCTTTACCTGCTCGGCGAGTTCTTCCCGGTCACGGATGACGTGCTCGCTGGATGGCCGGCCGTCCAGCAGAGCCTTCTCCGCCCTCTTGGCCTCGATCAGCCGGTCGGTGCCGTAGAGGGCGACACGCCGGTAGTCACCGATGATCCGGCCGCGGCCGTAGGCGTCCGGCAGCCCGGTGATGATGCCGACCTTGCGCGCGGTGCGCATGGTGGGCGTGTAGGCGTCGAAGACACCGTCGTTGTGGGTCTTGCGGTAGGTCCCGAAGACCTTGGTCACAAACGGGTCGGCCTCATAGCCGTACGCCTTCAGACTGTTCTCCACCATCCGCAGACCGCCGTTGGGCATGATCGCCCGCTTCAGGGGGGCGTCCGTCTGGAGACCGACGACCAGCTCGCGGTCCCGGTCGATCCAGCCGGGCTCGTGCGAGGTGATCGTCGACGGCGTCGCGGTGTCCACGTCGAGGATGCCGCGCGCCCGCTCCTCGGGGAACAACGCACCGACCCTCTCCCAGACCGCCCGGGTGCGGGCCGTCGCACCGGTGAGGAAGGAGGCGTCACCCTCGTACGGGGTGTAGTTGGCCTGGATGAAGTCGCGCACGTCGATCAGCTCAGGCCAGCGGGCCCCGGCGAAGCCGCGCCAGGCCTCGGTGGCCCGGTCGCCGACTGTCACGGTTGCGGTCATCGCCGTTCCTCTCCTCGGTTCGTGTCCTGCCCTTCGATGCTCGTCGTTCGTGATCGTCACGGGGAGGGCCGGACAGCGCCCGCGGGCGGGCCGTCCGGCCCCGGCCCGAGAGCCGGACGGCCCGGCTGCGCCCCGGGCCCAGGTGTCGGCCGGCCGCGAGATCCGGACGGATCAGGGTGCTAGACCGACCGTGCACGACCGACCCATCGGGACCAAAAGACCCGATAGCTGGACCATATGGCCCATGGTCCCCGTCCCGGGCCGAGCGGACGCTGGCCTTACACGTTCGAAACCCCGCCAGGGAGGCCCGTCATGCTCGCCAACCCCACCCCCGACATGGTGCGCTCGCTGTCCGTCGAACACCGCGAGCGGCTCATGCGCTTCGCCCGCGAGGTCTCCGTCCCCCAGGGGACACGTCTGTTCGAGGAGGGCGGACACGCCGACCGCTTCTGGATCATCCGCACCGGCAGGGTCGATCTCGACATGCACGTGCCGGGCCGTCGGTCGGCCGTCATCGAGAGCCTCGGCCACAACGAACTGGTCGGCTGGTCCTGGCTGTCCCCCCGCACGCCTGGCAGATGGGCGCCGAGGCGACGACACCGGTGCGGGCCTACGAGTTCGACGCCACGGCCGTCCGGTCCATGTGCCAGGACGACCCGGCCCTCGGTCATGAGGTGAGCCAGTGGGTGGGCGAGGTCCTCGCCCACCGTCTGCGCTCCGCCAGGACCCGCCTCCTCGACCTGTACGCCCCTCACGGCTCCGGCAGCCTCATCTGAATCCGACCCGGCCGGTCCCGAACAGTTACCGAAGGAGAGGCCATGCACGGCACTCCGTACATCGTCAGCGATGTCATGACCCCCACGGTCGCCGCGATCGGCCGTGGAGCGGCCTTCAAGGAGATCGTGCAGCTGATGCAGGACTGGAAGGTCAGCGCCCTGCCCGTCATCGAGGGCGAGGGCCGGGTCGTCGGTGTCGTCTCCGAGGCGGATCTCCTGCCCAAGGAGGAGTTCCGCGACAGTGACCCCGACCGGTACACGCAGCTGCGCCGTCTGTCCGACCTGGCGAAGGCCGGGGCCGTGACCGCGGGCGAGCTCATGACCTCCCCCGCCCTCACCGTGCACCCGGACACGACGCTCGCCCAGGCCGCCCGGACCATGGCCCGCGAGAAGGTCAAGCGGCTTCCCGTGGTCGACGCCGTGGGCCTGCTGCAAGGCGTCGTCAGCCGGGCCGACCTCCTCAAGGTCTTCCTCCGCACCGACGAGGAGATCGCCGAGGAGGTTCGGCGCGAGGTCGTGTCCCACCTGTTCCCCACCCCGGACTCACAGGTGCGCGTGGAAGTTCTGGACGGCGTCGTGAAGCTCGCCGGCCAGGTCCGGGACACCTCCTTGGTGCCGGTGGCGGCACGGCTGGTGCGCGCGGTGGAAGGGGTCGTGGATGTGGCATTCGACCTCACACGGATGCCGCCCGCGCAGAAGTAGGGCAGATCGGCCCTGGTGAAGCCGTCCCGGCTCAGGCCCCGTCCGTGCCGTCCGAGCTGGAGAGACTGTCACCGGGAGATCGGCACCAAGCTCCACCTGTCCGAGAAGACCGTCAAGAACCACATCTCCCGCCTCCCAGGGAGTCCCAGCGAAGTCTCACTCGCCGGTGATCGGGCCGCGTCGGTCGAAGCCGACGGAGCGCGGAAGCCCTCACGGCCTGGTGGGGCCTACGCCCCCGGGCACAGACCGTCGCCTTCGCTCTACGGACCGGGATACTGTGAGCTGGGGGAAGACCCCTGACGACTCACATGGGACGCTCAATCGGTCGCGGGCAGTGAGTGCGGGTCAGGGTCTCGGAATGGGGAGAATCACGACCATGGCGCTCTTCGCGTGCAAGTGGGCAAGGGCATGGCCGGGTACCGGCTCGCGCTTCGCCGGTCGCCGTGCTCAGCCGACCGCGGCATGACACACACGACCGAATCGCAGGAACCACAGGAACCACACGCCGGACTCACGACCGATCTCCCCGGCGAACAGGAGCACCAGCTTCCGGAGGAAAAGGTGCACTTCGCCGTGCTGGGCCCCGTACGGGCCTGGCAGGACGGTGTCGAGCTGCACCTGGGGCCCCCGCAGCAGCAGGCATTCGTCGCGCTGCTGCTGGCGAACGCCGGTCGGCCCGTCACTTTGACGGAAGCCGTCGACATCCTGTGGGGGCAGGATCCGCCGCCGAGCGCGGTGAATGTCATACGCCGCTACGTGGGAGCTCTGCGCCGCGTGCTGGAGCCGGGGCTGCCCCGAATGGCGCCAGGGAAGTGGCTGCTCCGCGAGGGCGGCGGATACCGGCTGGACGTCCGCGTCAGCACACTGGACCTGCTGCGCTTCCGCGACCTCTGCACCCGTGGGCGTACGGCCGACCGGGCGGACCGTCCCGAACGCGCCGTCGAACTGTACGGGCAAGCGCTGGCGCTGTGGCGCGGCCACGCCGCGCTCGGCATAGCGGCGGAGTCCCGCAGCCACCCTGTGTTCTCGGTGCTGGACGACGAGCGCCTGGCCGTGGTCAAGGAGGCCGCAGACGCGTCCCTGCGCTGCGGCCGTGCGGAACAGATGCTGGCTCAACTCCAGCGCACGGCCGACGACCATCCCCTCGACGAGCCACTGCACATCCGCCTGATCCGGTCGTTGTCGCTGACCGGTCATCAGGCCGAAGCCCTGGAGACGTATCAGAGGATGCGGGTGCGACTGGCCGAGGAGTTGGGCGTCGAGCCCTCCTCCGGCCTGCTGGCCGCCCACCGTGAAGCGCTCGGCGCGCGCGTCCCAGCCACTTCCACGACGCCTCTCGTAGCCGCGGCCGGCGACGGCCCGACGGGTCCGTCCACCGGCCCTGGGACGGCCGCCCCGGATGCCGGCGACCTGCTCGTGCCGCTGCCCCGGCCCGCTCAACTGCCCGCCGCATACGAACACTTCACCGGCCGTGAAGCCGAGATCGACCACATGCTGCGTCACCTTCGGGCCACCTCGGGCGACCTCGGACCCGGAACCACCATGGTGATCAACGCTATTGGCGGTATGGCCGGGGTGGGCAAGACGACTTTGGCCGTCCAGGTGGCTCATCGAGTGTCGGACCGTTTCCCGGACGGCCAGCTGTACGTCAACCTGCGCGGGTTCGACCTCCACGGCTCTGCCATGGATCCGACGGAAGCCGTACGCGGTTTCCTCGAGGCTCTCGGAATGAGTCCCCGACAGATGCCGGACGGTCTCGAAGCCCAGGCCGCACTGTATCGAAGCCTCCTCGCGAACCGGCGCGTCCTGGTCCTGCTGGACAACGCGCGCGACGCCGATCATGTACGTCCGCTGCTGCCCGGCGCGGCCGGCTGTCTGGTCCTGATCACCAGCCGCAATCAGCTGACGAGTCTGGTGGCCGTGAGCGGCGCCCACCCCCTCACCCTCGACCTGCTGTCTCCGAAGAACGCCAGGGAGTCATTGGTACGACGTCTGGGAGCCGACCGGGTGGCTGTCGAGCCGGATGCTGTCGACACGATCATCTCCCTGTGCGGCGGGCTGCCGCTGGCGCTGGCCATCATCACCGCCCGCGCCCTGATGAACCCGACCTTCCCGCTGTCCGGCATCGCCGCGGAACTCGTGGAGGCGAACGGAAGCCTCGACGCGTTCGACGGCCTTGACGCGACGACAAATGTGCGGACGGTGTTCGGCTGGTCGTACCGCACGTTGACCGCCGAAGCGGCGCGGCTGTTCCGGCTCCTGTCCCTGCATCCCGGACCCGACATCGGTACGCACGCGGCCGCGGCGCTCGCGGACCGTCCGACAGGCCGGGCCCGTTCCCTGCTGGCCGAACTGACGCGCATGCACCTCCTCACCGAGGAGGCCCCGGGCCGCTACCGCTTCCACGACCTCGTGCGCGCGTATGCGAACGAACTCGTCCGTGCCGAGGACAGCGACGACGAACGTCGCACCGCGATACGCCGCATGCTCGACCACTACCTGGTCACCGCGCGGTCCAGCGCCTCCCTGCTCGACCCGGCCGGTGTCTTCCCCTCGCCGCCCCTGCCGCCGGAGGTGTCGGGCGCCCCCGCGCCGCTCGATGACACCGAGGCCGCACTCATCTGGTTCAGCACGGAACGGCTCGTCTTCCTGGAGGTGGCGCGGCAAGCGGTTGACCACGGACTCGGCAGCCACGCCTGGCAACTGGCCCGACTCCTGGACCCGGTGCACGAACGGTCAGGCCACTGGCACGACTGGGCGGACCTCCAGCGCATCGCTCTCTCCGCGGCCCAGCAGTTCGCCGATTCCGCGGGCGTCGCCCATGCCCACAGCGGCCTCGGCCGCGCCTATTCCCTGTTGCGCCACTACCGCGAGGCCGAAGAGCACCTGCGCCATGCCCTGTCTCTGTTCGAAACCCTGGGCGACGACCTCAGCCAGGCACACACGCGACGCGCTCTCGGCTGGGTGATGACCCGTACCGAAAGGAATCGCGAGGCCATACGGCAGACCCGGCACGCCCTGGACCTGTACCGCATCGCCGGACATCTCAGCGGCCAGGCGGACGCCATGAACGCGATCGCCTGGTACGAAGCGGTACTCGGCTCATACGAGAAGGCAGTGGCCAACGCCGTACGGTCGCTCTCCCTCTACCGGCGAACGAGCGAGCGCGGCGGCGCGGCCGAGGCCAACACCTGGGACACTCTTGCCTACGCCCACCACCATCTGGGTCGCTTCCGGCGGGCCCGCACCTGCTATCTCCGGGCCATCGCCATGCTCCGCAGGAACGGCGACCGCTACAACGAGGCGGGCAGCCTCGACCGACTCGGTGACACCTGCGCGGCGACCGGCGACCATGCGGCTGCCCGTGCCATGTGGGCACAAGCAGGGGACATCCTCACGGAGATCGATCCCTCCTGGGCGGCCGAGATACGGGCCAAGTTCCAGAACTCACCCAACTCCTTCGCCCGCATACGGTTGTGACGTCCGTATCCCGGTGAGTCGGCGAGCTGGGAATGCCTCTCACCGGGATTCTCGGCGGCCTGGCTCAGACGAGTCGGAAGAGGTACACGCCGTCGCACCAGTAGGTACGGCCCTCGATCGCGGTGGAGATCTGTGCGACTGCCCTGCACACATCGATGGTGGGAAACGACCTGACGAATTGGACGCCCTGGGCCGAGGACGGAGCCGCGGAGGACGATCCGGCGGTGCCGAGGACCACGCTGCTGGCAGCCGCGATGGTCAATACCGCTGCGGTCATCGTGCGCTTCAGTCGTCGTTGATTCATGTGGCTCTCCTCGAGTCGTACCGGATTCAAGTGCTCCCGTGTGCAGAACGCTACGGCTCGGGCGGTTCACAAAAAGTGACCGATCAGTGAACGCCATGGCGGGCTTGGCGCACACCGATCCAGCAGGCGGCGGCCTGTCAGGCGGCGGCTGTCTCTCTTCCGCGCCTCCGTTCTGCCGCTGCCGCGCAGGGTCAAAATCGCTCTAGACTCGGGCCTTGTGCGGTTGACAGTTCTCGGGCCGGTCAGAGCCTGGCGAGACGGGACGGAGCTGAGTCTCGGGCCGCCCATGCGGAGGGCGTTGCTGGCGCTGCTGCTTGCTCAGGTCAATCACCCCGTTCCCGTGTCCGCGATCGTGGACGTCCTGTGGGGCGAGGGCGCACCGGACAGCGCGGTGAACGTCGTACACCGACATGTCGGGGTCTTGCGCAGACTCCTGGACGCGTCGAAGGCTGATGCGAACACCACCGCTCTGATACGCGGATCCGGTGGTTACCGTCTCGAACTCGGTACGGCACAGCTCGATCTGCTGCAGTTCAAGGCCCTCCGCGCGCAAGCGCGGCGACATCGTGAGGCGGGGGACCGAGCTGCGGGCGTTGACCTTCTGTTGGACGCAATCGGACTGTGGCGTGGCCCTGTTGCCTCCGGAATCCCCTCCCACATCCGCGCGCATCCGCTGTTCGCACGCATCGATCGTGAGTATCTGGAAGCGGTCAAGGACGCTGCCGCCGCAGCCATCGAGGCCGGCCCGGACCGGGTCGACCGGACGCTGCTCGTGCTGCGCCGGGCCGCGGCCGAGCACCCGCTGGACGAATCCCTGCACGCCCGGCTCATCATGGCCCTGGCCGCCACCGGACATCAGACCGAGGCGAGGCACGCGTACGAGGCCGTGAGCAGTCGCCTCCGGGAAGAACTCGGACTCGACCCCGGCCCGGAGCTGACGCAAACGGGACGGAACCTGACGTCAGCCGCAACAGGCCCAGGCCGGCGAGCTGTTCCCGAGGCATTCCGGGCTTCCCTGCCGGACAACCCGGCCTCGGCTGCGGTGAAGCCGGATGTTTTAGGCGTCGAGACGCCTGATACGGCAGACATGGGGACCGCGTGGACGCGTCCGGCGCAGCTTCCGCCTGATCTCGGCGTCTTCAGCGGCCGGCATACGGAACTCGCCCTTGCGCACGCCGTCCTTCCCGCCGACGACACTGCCGCGCCACCCGTCGTGATCACCACGATCAGTGGCATGGCCGGCGTGGGCAAGACCACTCTGGCCGTCCACTGGGCCCACAAGGTGGCCCATCGCTATCCCGACGGTCAGCTGTACACCGACCTGCGCGGCTTCGACCCGGGCGGGGGGACGGCGAGCCCGGCGCAGGTCCTGCGGGCCTTCCTCGACGCTCTGGGCGTACCCCAACACCGGATACCGGTGAGCGTCGATGCCCAGGCCGCCCTGTATCGCAGTCTGTTGGCGGGCAAGCGGGTTCTGGTGGTCCTGGACAACGCGAGAGACACCGAACACGTCCGGCTCCTCCTTCCTGGCGCGGCGGGGTGCCTGGCCGTCGTCACCAGCCGCAATTACCTGTCCGGTCTGGTCGCGGAGGGAGCGCGTCCTCTCGCTCTCGGCGTCCTCGACGCGGCCGAGTCGCACGGCTTCCTCGCCCGCCGCCTGGGCGAGGACCGGCTTGCCGCGGAACCTCAGTCCGTGGAGGACATCGTCGCGCTGTGCGGTGGGCTGCCGCTGGCGCTGGCCATCGTCAGCGCCCGGACCGCTGTCCACCCGGAATGGAATCTCGCCGCCATCGCGACGGAGCTACGCGAAGGGGACAGCCACCTGACGGCGCTGTCAGCGGGCGATCCGGCCACCGACATCCAGACGGTCTTCTCCTGGTCCTACCGAGTCCTCACCGACATGGCCGCCCGGCTGTTCCGCCTGCTTGCCCTGCATCCGGGACCCGATGTGTCCGCCGCAGCCGCGGCCTGCCTGCTGGGCGTGGATCGGGCGCGGGCCCGCCCCGTGCTGTCCGAGCTGACCACCGCACACCTGGTCACCGAACGTTTCCCCGGCCGGTTCGTGTGCCACGACCTTCTGCGTGTCTACGCCGGTGAGCTGCTCGGCGAGCAGGACGACGCCGCGGAGCAGACCGCCGCGCGACAACGACTCCTGGAGCACCTTCTCCACAGCGCCCATCGGGCGGACGGCCTGCTCGCCCCGCACCGCGAACGCATCACCCTCGCACCACCGGTGGCCGGAGCCGATCCGGTCGCGTTCACCGGCCGGGAAGAGGCCGCGAACTGGCTGGAGACCGACCGCGCTGTGATCCTGGCGGCGGTCCGGGACGACGGAGCACAGACCCACTGCGCCTCGCAGTGCTGGCAGTTGGCCATCACTGTAGAGCTCCATCTCGACCGGCACGGCCGTTGGCAGGAACAACTCGCTTTGCAGTCCGCCGCGTTGGATGCGGCCCAAAAGGCCGCAGACCTTTCCGGGCGAGCCCATGCGCACCGCGCCCTCGGGTTCGTCCACGGCCGCCTGGAGAATCCCGCGGAAGCGGTACGGCACCTGGAATCCGCCCTGGAAGTCTTTGCCGCCGCCGGCGACCCGGCGGGCCGGGCTCGCACCCACCGCTACCTCGCCTTTCAGGCCAACAAGGGCGACCGGCATGACGAGGCCCTCACCCACTATGCCGCCGCACACGCCCTGTACCGCGAGGCTGGACATCTCGTCGGTCAGGCGCAGGTGTCCAACGAGGTGGGCTGGACCCACATCCTCCGGGGTGACCACGCCCAGGCGCGACTCGACTGCCAGGAAGCGATCGGCCTTCATCAGCACCTCGATGACCAGAACGGCGAAGCCGCCGCCTGGGACAGCCTCGGTTACGCGCATCACCACCTGGGCAGGCACCGCGAGGCGATCGGCTGCTACCAGCGCGCGCTCCTCCTCTACCGCCGGCTGCACGACACCTACCTGGAAGCCGACACCCTCGTGCACATCGGCGACAGCCTCGAAGCCCTGGGCGACATGGCTCGGGCAGACGCATCCTGGCGACAGGCGCTCGAGATCCTGGAGAACATCGCGCACCCGGAGGCCGAGACGCTGCGGAAGCGACTCATACAGAACCCGGGGTGATCTGCGCCCCGGCGCCCATCCCGTCGGCACCTTCAGTCACCTGGGCCTGACTGGTGTGGCCGCGCGTTGCTGGTGTGCGCCCGCGCGGCCGTTTCCGGTGCCAGGAGCATCGACGAGCTCGCCGAGGGGGCGCCCGCGCCCAGGCCGGACAGCTCGCGGCCACTGGCATCCGCCGGCACCTGCTGTGCGGAAGGATGCCGCCCCAAGACCCTCCACGTGGAAGGGGTCAGGCACGTCCGCGCCCGACCCCTTCCACGTGGTTCAACCTGCGCCGGGTTTATCAGCACATCTGGGCGAAGCGGTGCCGCAGCCTTGGAGCGGCGGCACCGCTTGTACCCGTCAGGCCGGCGGCCGGGTCTGGTTCATCGGTAGCCGGCGGCGGCGATGTTCGCCTGGACCGCGTTTTCGGTCGCATCCGACGGGTAGCCCGAGACCATGGCACCCTCGTAGAACGTGCCGGCGCTGTCGTTGATGTTGCCTACCTCGGGTGAGCAGCAGTCGCCGCCGCTGCCCAGGACGATGGCGCCTTGCTTCTTCATCGGGCTGTATACGTTGGGCTCGTTGGGAAGCGCGCCGTCCCATAGGGTGTTGAGGCTTCCGGCCTGGGCGTTGCTGCCCTTGATCGCGAATCGCGACGTCCCGTTGTTCTTGAGTGTCGCCGTGACGAACTTGCTGGTGAACGCCTGCTGGTTCGGGTTCCACGTGCTGCCGCCACCTGGGAACAGGCCCCATTCGAGGTCGGCCTGCACCCAGGGTCCGGTTCCGGAGCAGCTGCCGAACCAGCAGCTCGTCCCGAAGTAGATGGCGTCCATGGCACCTGGCCCGTCGGCCTTGCGGGTGGTTTCGCTGTTGCCGTAGTCGAAGCAGCAGCCGCTGTTGACGTGCGTACCGCTGGTGACCATGTACATGCCCTCGGGTGCGCTGCCCGTCGGGACACCCGTCAGGTGGCCGTCGCGCCAGTAGCTGGTCCCGGGGTTGATGTACAGCGAGTAGGCCTTGCTGCCACCGACCGTCAGCGATTCGGTGGTCGCTACGGCCGGCCGGGTCTGTGGTGAGCCCGGGACCACGCTGGAACCCTGGTACCACAGGTCGTTGCCACGCCCGGACTGGTCGAACAGGACCGTGATGACACACGTGGTGTTTACGCAGAAGGAGTCCTGGGCCGCCGCGTTGGCGACGCCGCCAGGGGTCAGTACGCCGATGTTGCGGGTTGTGTTGTCCGAGGAGCGTCTGACCTGATACAGGTCTCCGTTGTAGGCGCTGTAGAGGGCGCGCGTTGTGCTGTGCGCCGCCACGCAGGGCGTACCACCTGCGCCGTAGATGTCGCACGGGCCGGAGCCGGTGCCCGCATCCACCTGGACGAGTTGCCACTGCTGGTTGGTGCCGCCCCAGTCGCTGTACTGCACGACGCTGGCGCCGTCGTTGGTCGCCGCGTTCTGGACCTCGACCGCCTTGTTGCTGTTGCGGTTGATCAGCCGGACGTAGCCGCTGTCGGAGTCGGCCAACCGGAACTGCTGGTTGGCGCCGCCGTGGTCGGTCCACTGGTGGATGGCGGCACCGTCGGCTGTCGACCAGCTGGACACGTCGATCATTTTGCCCGAGTGCCGTGCCTTGATCCGGTAGTAGCCGCCGCCGGAGTCCACGAACTGGAACTGCTGGTTGGTGGCGTTGGTGCGGGTCCACTGGACGACGTTGGCGCCGTCGGCGGTGGAGGAGTTGTAGACGTCGAGGGCCTTGCCGCTGTTGTGGTTCACCAGTACGTACCAGGCGGTGGTGTCCACCGTGGCGGCCGACGCCGGCGCCGTGGCCACCGTGAGCAACACGCCCACAATCGCCATGGCTGCCGCGGCGGCCACCCCCGGCCGCCACCGACGACGCCACCTCGCGGCGCGCGCAAACCCAACCGACATAGCGTCTTCCTTCCGTCATGGAGATCGCCGGCATGAGACGGGCCGCATCGGCGCGGACGCCGACGACACCCGCGCACGGACTCCTGCCAGGAAGTGACTTGTTAGCGCTAACATTTCCCGGGGACGAGCCGTGCAGGAACATGTGGGGTGTAGGTGTTGAGTAGCCAACCAGCGGTGCGGCTGAACGCACCACGTGCACTGTGATCGACAACATCGGCCGCGTCAAGATGTAACGGGAAGGTTTGCGGAACAAGTCCCTTATGAGACGCGGGCCTTGCCGAGGCTCGACGGCCGTCAAGCCGACCGCAGCCTTTCGCCAACCGTTGATCAAAGCCGCGATCCGGGCCGACGATCTCGGGGAGGTCCGCCGGAGTCCACGGGCGCGCCGATGGCCCGGCGCGGTGGCCGGAGTCCTCCGCCGACTGCTCGTCGGGACGTGGGCCGGTGTTCAGGTGATCGGTCGCGGTAGCGCGGTCAGCCGGGTGAACGCGTGACCAGGTCGCCGGCCCAGGGCCGGCCCTCGGCAATGCGCAGCCGGGTGCGTCCGGCGGTGCGGGTATGCGGGCCGCGACGTGCAGCAGCCGGTAGCGCAGCTTCTTCGGCTCGGCAATCCGCTTCTCCCCCCTCCGTACGCCACCGGCCCGGCGCGAGGCGTTCCGGGACGCCACCGCGAGCGACATCGACGCGGTGCACCCTTGAGGTCATCCTGGTGCTCTGAGCCAGTCGGATCGGCCACCGTCGACGCAGTAAGCCACACCAGGCGAGCGGGCGGCCGTGACCATCCACGCCGGGTGTATGCACCAAGGGCTGCTGGCGCTGTCGCGCCGGGGCCGATAGTCCTCGCGCACCTCGGCGACCATGCGCACCGCACGACGGCGGAGCTCAAGCGGGTAACGGGAAGGTCGTGCCATGACTCGATCCCTTCATGAAATCGAGTCTCCATTCGAGCCGGGGCGGTTCAGTCCACCGAAACCAGCTGGTCAGAGTCGGTCGGCGCACACTGAGAGACTCGGCGCCGATTCAGACCGAGCCGCCATCACCAGTGCCAACCATCCCTCTTTTGTGCCAACTGAAAATCCTCGTCACAGGTCTGTGACCGGGCTCGCTAGTTGGCACCAGGCCACGTTCACGACCTGCACTGATGCCAAGTAGCTTCAGTGGCCGGAGTCGCAGAATCAGCGAAATAGTTGGCACTTTGGTACAGCACAGGCTATGAGGCGTTTGTCGCCATAGGAGCAATCATCAAGACTTGTGGATGAAAAATCTTTGATCAGGCTGCGACCGGACCTTCCTGCTCGGACAAAGCCTTCTCCCTGCCGTCAACGCCCTGCTGCTGGGCTCCCTGCTGTACAGATCGCGCCTGGTCCCACGAGTTCTCCCGCTGCTCGGATTCATCGGAGCGCCCTGCTCGTCGCCTCCTTCACCGCCGTGCTGTTCGACGTCTGGGGACGAACCTCCGCGCAGTCGGGGCTCGCGGCACTTCCGACCGCACTGGGGGAGCTCTCACTGGGCGTGTGGCTGATCGCCAAGGGCTTCAAGCCCTCACCGGACGAAGCGGGTTGAGCGATTGTTCGGAACAGGGTGGTGGGTCAACGGGGACCGACCTGGCGCAGGTACCTCGGTACCTGCGCCAGGTCGGTCCGCACCCGGACTACCGGCTCACACGCGCTGGAGGGCGAAGCGCTGGTTGGCACCGCCGCCCGGGGTCCACTGCGAGATGCGGGCGCCGTCGGCGGTCGACCCGTTGAACACGTCCATCGCCAGGCCGCTCTGGCGGTTGACCAGGCTCACCGTGCCGCCGCCCTGGTCCACCACGCGCCACTGCTGGCTCGCGGCGTTGGAATCGGGTTGCTGGCTGATGTCGGCGCCGGTGCTCGAACTCGCGACCTGCAGCACCAGGCCGCTGTGCCGCGCCCGAATCCGGTAGTAGCCGCTACCCGAGTCGACGAAGTCGAACTGCTGGTTGAGCCCGCTGGACACCGACCACTGGATCAGCAGCGCGCCGGCCGCGGTGGACGCGCCGTTGATGTCCGCGGCCTTGCCGCTGTGCTGGGCCACCAGCCGGTAGTACACGCCGTTCTGCGGACCGCTGCCGCCGCCCGCCGCCTCCACCGGTCGCCGGGACAGCGCCAGGGCCTGACCGACATCCGGCAGGGGCCGCAGCCGGTAGGTGTAGGAGTAGTCCCGGTTGGCGAACAGCTTGTACTGGTCCAGAGTCTGCGCGCCCCAACTGTCGTTGCCGCCGACACCCATCTGGCGGTGGTTGAGCCGCAGCACGACCTCCGACCGCCGCGTCAACTCGTAGTCGTGCCGGGCACCGGTCGACAGGTCCTCCGGGGTGTACTGCGACGCGTTCACCTCCAGCAGCGGTTCGCCGAACGCGAGCAGGCCACGGCCGCTGCCGTTGACCAGCGCTACCCAGCGCACGTCGGTCTTGTTGCCGTTCTCCTGCGGCCGGATGTAACCGGTCCACTGCCCCGAGACGGTCGAGGAGTACACACCGACGTCGGACCCGCTGTTGCGGTCCCAGTGGTTCTCCTCCGGCCCACGGCCGTAGTAGCGCACCTGCTCCAGGTCCGCGGGCAGGAACAGGATCGTGCCCACCTCCGGGATGTACGGCAGGCTGGTCGCCCCGGGGTGCAGGGTGTTGTCCACCTTGATCTCCCCGTTGCCGTACACCGTGTACGTCGTGGTGTACGTCGACGTGGTGCTGGTCGGCAGGGTGCCGGTGACCGCGATCCGGACGGCGCGGTCCGACGGCTTGCTGACGGAGAACCCGGTCACGGTCCGGTCCAGGCCGGCACGCCGCCAGGTGCCGTTGCGGCTGGGCTGGCCGTTGCCCCGGTCGTTGTCCGTGGGCGCGCGCCAGAAGTTCGGCACCGGGCCGGAGTTGACCAGCCGCACGCCCATCGCGTCGAATGAGCTGATCGTGCCGGTCGCCTTGGCGAAGACGACGGTGAAGTCCGTGCCCGCGACGGTGACGCGGTCACTGGCCTCGGTGACCGTCAACGCCGGCACGTCCGCCACCGGCGTCGGCACGACGGGCGGGCTGGAGAAGTTCACCGGGAGCTGTTGTCGCGCCACCTCGTACCCCGCGTCGGCCCAGGCCGTGGTGGTCGCAAGGGTGAACGACAGTTCGAGGAAGTGTTCCTCCCCCGGCGCCGGGGCGGTCGGCCGCTGCACGGGCAGCTGCACGGTCTTGCTCGTCAACGGCGCGATGTCGAGCTGCGCGGCGGTGAGCGCTCCACTTTGGACGGCTGTGCCGTCGGCGACCAGCGCCCACCGGCCGGTGAACTCGTTGACGTTGGTGAACAGGTTCTCGTTGGTGATCTTGACGACCCCGCTGGTGACGTCCGCGCCCGCCGAGACGGTGATCGCCTGGTAGACCCGCTTGACCTCGGCCGCCTTGCCGGCCGGCCGCCGGTCCGCGGTGACGATGCCGTTGGCACAGAAGTTGCCGTCGTTGGGGTTGTCGCCCCAGTCGCCGCCGTACGCGAGGTAGGTCCCGCTGCTGCCCGACGGGATCGGCCGGCGCAGGCCCTGGTCGACGAAGTCCCAGATGTACCCGCCTTGCAGGACCGGATACCGCCGGACGATGTCCCAGTACTCCTTGAAGTTGCCGTTGGAGTTGCCCATCGAGTGCGAGTACTCGATCATCACGTACGGGCGGGTGTCGGAGGTGTCCCTGGCGCGGCCCTCGACCGTGGACGGGCTCTCGTACATCCGGGACCGGATGTCGCTGACCTCGGGCCGGTTGTCGCCCTCGTAGTGGACGATCCTAGTCGGGTCGGCCGAGCGGATCGCGTTGCGCATCGTCACGAAGTTGCTGCCGCCGCCCGCCTCGTTGCCGAGCGACCAGATGACGACCGACGGGTGGTTCTTGTCGCGGTGCACCATCTGGACGGCCCGGTCCACGACGGCCGCGGTCCAGGCGGAGTTGGAGTCGGGGTAGTTGTCCCGCACGCCGTGGGTCTCCAGGTTGGCCTCGTCCATGACGTAGATGCCGTACTCGTCGGCGAGGTCGTACCACACCGCGTTGTTGGGGTAGTGCGAGGTCCGGACGGCGTTGATGTTGAGCCGCTTCATCAGCTTGATGTCGGTGACCATGTCCTCGCGGGTCAACGCCTGCCCGCGGTCGGGGTTCGTCTCGTGCCGGTTGGTGCCGCGCAACGACACGGGCTGACCGTTGATCCGCATCAGGCCGCCCGAGAGCGCGAACTCGCGGAAGCCGACCCGTGCCGACGCGGTCTGGGTCACCGCGCCGGACGGGTCGCGCAGTTGCAGCACGGCGGTGTAGAGGTTCGGGTGCTCGGCCGACCAGAGCTTCGGGCCCTGGACGGCCTGGGAACCCTGCGCCGTCGCGTCCTGCCCGACCGGCACCGCGCCCACGTTCACCGGTACCCGCAGGGGCGACGGCCAGACGGCCTGCCGGTTGGCGTCGTAGAGCTGGACCGCCACCGAGTACGTCCCCGACTGCTGCGCGCCGCGGCTGCGCACCGCGACCTTCACCGCCAGGTCGGCGTTGGTGTAGTTGTCCCGCAACGGGGTGGTGAGCGTGAAGTCGCGCAGGTGCACCGCGGGCACCGAGTACAGGAAGACCGGCCGGAAGATCCCGGACAGCCGGATCATGTCCTGGTCCTCCATCCAGTCCCCGTCCGGGAACCGGTAGACCTCGACCGCGACCAGGTTGGAGCCGGCCCGGACGTAGTCGGTGACGTCGAACTCGGCCGGCGTGTACGAGCCCTCGCGGTACCCGACCTTCGCTCCGTTGACCCACAGGTAGAACCCGGACTTGACGCCCTCGAAATGCAGGTGGACCCGCCGTCCCTGCCAGGCGGCCGGGAGGTCGAACCGCCGGCGGTACTGGCCGACCGGGTTGAACCGCGTCGGCGCGAACGGCGGCTGGGCGTTCTCGTTCTGCCCGTTGGCACCCCACCAGGGGTAGGTGAAGTTGGTGTAGATCGGGAAGTCGTAGCCGTGCTGCTGCCAGTTGGCGGGCACCGCGATGGTCGGCCAGGCGGTGTCGTCGACGTCGGTGCGGTGGAAGTTCAGGTCACGGTCGGCGGGCTTGGCGACGTGCTTGAACCGCCACGTCCCGGTGAGGTCGAGCCGGTACGGCGACGTGGTGCGGTCGGCGTCCAGCGCCTGCTGGAGGTCGGCGTACGGCATGAAGGTCGCGTGCGGCGGCTCCGAGTTGACCTCGAAGATCCCGATATTGTTGTTCCACTCGGGGTAACCGTTGGGCGGGTCCACCCACGCGGCCGCGACTTCGGGTGCCGCGCCGGGCGCGCCCGACGCGATCCCGCCCGGCAGGGCCACGACCCCCAGAGCGGCGAGCCCCCCGCCGAGAACCGTGCGCCGGCGGATGGATCGTCCCTGGTCCTGCGGGTCTATCATCATCGTCTCCCGTGAGTCCGTGGAACCGTGATGGCAGCGTCAGGTCCGCAGCTTCCGCTACCGGTTCAGTGCGGGCTGTGCTTCGACATCGCCCAACGCGGGCACCACCAGCGGCACCGGGATCGTCGGTGCGGGGTGGGTGCGAGGTGGCCGACCGCGCGACATCCGGCTGGGGCGCGGGCTCTTCAGCGGTCGGGAACCGAGGCACCGCACACCGGATCACCTCCCTCGTCGCAGGCCACGACTGAGGCCCACAGCGGGACCACCGCGGCGCCAGCAGTGTGGCACAGTCGCGGTCGAGCCGACCAGAGAGCAATTGCCGTTCCTGAAGGGGCTGAGTATGTCAAGGGGGTATTTACGTTGGTTTTCGGTGGCTCTGGGCAGCGTTGATCGGCTCGCCGCCGATGGGCGGTGGCGGCAGACGGGTTGGGACTGCTGGTCATGGCCGTGATGCTCGCCGTGACGGCGGGCCTGCTCGACCTTCCGGTCGGCTGGGCCGGGGCGGTGGCGGGGATCGGGTTCTCGGCTGTCAGC
>NZ_LGDW01000448.1 GCF_001280005.1 Streptomyces sp. NRRL WC-3618
CCCCCCCCCCGCCCCCCTCGGCCCCGATGCCGCCCGCTGGGCCCTGCTTCATCCCGCCCCGCACGACCGGCCCCGTATCGGCGCCGAGCATCTGGCGCAGCGGGAGAGCAACCCTCTGTTCCGGGTGCGTTACGCCTACGCCCGTACCCGGGCCCTCGGTCGCAACGCCGTCGACCTCGGCTTCACCGCGTACGCCGGTGACGTCGAGGTCGGCGTACCGGCCGCCCTTCTCGCTTCCCTCGCCGACCACCCCCGCCTTCTCCTCGGTGCCGCCACCCATCGCGCCCCGGACCGGCTCGCCCGGCATCTCGTCACCCTTGCCGATGCCACGCTCGCCTTTGTTCCCACCGTGCTGCCGCTCGGCGACGAGAAACCCTCGGCCGCCCACCGGGCCCGGCTCGCGCTCGTCGAAGCTGCCGGGACGGTGCTGGCCGGCGGCCTGTCCCTGCTCGGTATCGACGCACCCGAACACCTTTGACCACTGAGGAAGCCGCACGTCATGAGCCGTTCCGCACACCCCGCCGGGCCCCGTCACGCCGATGTACTGCCCGAGGGGCACCCCTCCGCTCCGCCCGCCGACCTCAACCACCTGGACCGGAAGGTCTGGGCGTCGACCGTCACCCGTACGCCCGACGGTGTCGTCAGTGTCGGAGGGGTCGAGGTCACCCGGCTCGCAGAGGAGTTCGGGACCCCCGCCTACCTCCTCGACGAAACCGACTTCCGCGAGCGCGCCCGTGCCTGGCGCACCGCCTTCGGGCCCGACGCCGATGTCTTCTACGCCGGCAAGGCGTTCCTGTCGCGGGCCGTTGTCCGGTGGCTGCACGACGAGGGGCTCAACCTCGATGTCTGCTCAGGCGGGGAACTCACCACCGCCCTTTCCGCCGGAATGCCCGCCGATCGCATCGCGTTCCACGGCAACAACAAGTCCGTCGACGAGATCGAGAGCGCTATTCGCGCCGGTGTCGGGCGGATCGTTCTCGACTCCTTCCAGGAGATCGTGCGCGTCGCCCACATCGCGCAGTCGCTCGGTAAGCGCCAGCGCGTGCAGATCCGCATCACCGTCGGGGTCGAGGCTCATACGCACGAGTTCATCGCGACCGCGCACGAGGACCAGAAGTTCGGTATTCCGCTTGCCGGCGGGCAGGCCGCCGAAGCCGTGCGGCGGGCGTTGCAGCTCGACGGGCTCGAGCTCATCGGAATTCACTCGCACATCGGGTCGCAGATCTTCGACATGTCGGGCTTCGAGGTCGCCGCGCATCGCGTGGTCGGCCTGCTCAAGGACATTCGTGACGAGCACGGGGTCGAGCTGCCCGAGATCGACCTCGGGGGAGGGCTCGGTATCGCCTACACCAGCACCGACGATCCCCGCGAGCCTCACGAGATCGCCAAGGCGCTCACCGAGATCGTCAGCCGTGAGTGCGAGGGCGCGAAGCTGCGCACTCCTCGTATCTCCGTCGAGCCCGGGCGCGCCATCGTCGGGCCGACCGCCTTCACCCTCTACGAGGTCGGCACGATCAAGCCCCTCGACGGGCTGCGGACGTACGTGTCTGTCGACGGGGGAATGTCCGACAACATCCGGACCGCGCTGTACGACGCCGAGTACAGCGTCGCTCTCGTCTCCCGGACCTCCGAGGCCGCGCCCATGCTGGTCCGTGTCGTCGGCAAGCACTGCGAGAGCGGGGACATCGTCGTCAAGGACGCCTTCCTGCCCGCCGACCTGGCGCCGGGTGACCTCATCGCGGTGCCGGCGACCGGTGCGTACTGCCGGTCCATGGCCAGCAACTACAACCACGCCCTGCGCCCGCCCGTCGTCGCCGTGCGCGACGGGGAGGCCCGGGTGATTGTCCGGCGAGAGACCGAGGAGGATCTTCTCCGCCTTGACGTGGGATGACGGCGGAATCCTGAAAGGCGGCGGAAGATCTCCTGTCTTCCGCCGCCCGGAAAACGAAATAAACATCTCACGATCCGGACGATGGGTAGAAACTTCAGTCCGGTGAGTGAGACTTGTCGAATCCAGACGTATGAGGAAACGAGGTCGGATGATGCGTACGCGTCCGCTGAAGGTGGCGCTGCTGGGCTGCGGGGTTGTCGGCTCAGAGGTGGCGCGCATCATGACGACGCACGCCGACGACCTCGCCGCCAGGATCGGCGCTCCCGTCGAGCTCGCCGGGGTCGCCGTGCGGCGGCCCTCCAAGGTGCGTGACGGCATCGACCCCGCCCTCGTCACCACGGACGCCACCGCCCTCGTCAAACGCGGCGACATCGACGTGGTCGTCGAGGTCATCGGCGGTATCGAGCCGGCGCGTTCCCTCATCACCGCCGCCTTCGAGCACGGGGCGTCCGTCGTCTCCGCCAACAAGGCGCTCCTCGCCCAGGACGGCGCCGCCCTGCACGCCGCCGCCGAGGAGCACGACGCGGACCTCTACTACGAGGCCGCCGTCGCCGGCGCCATCCCGCTGATCCGGCCGCTGCGCGAGTCCCTCGCCGGCGACAAGGTGAACCGCGTGCTCGGGATCGTGAACGGCACCACCAACTTCATCCTCGACAAGATGGACTCCACCGGCGCCGGGTATCAGGAGGCCCTCGACGAGGCCACCGCCCTGGGGTACGCCGAGGCCGACCCCACCGCCGACGTCGAGGCGTTCGACGCCGCCGCCAAGGCCGCCATCCTCGCCGGAATCGCCTTCCACACGCGCGTGCGTCTCGACGACGTCTACCGCGAGGGCATGACCGAGGTCACCGCCTCCGACTTCGCCTCCGCCAGGAACATGGGCTGCACCATCAAGCTGCTCGCCATCTGCGAGCGGGCCGAGGACGGGCAGTCCGTCACCGCGCGTGTGCATCCGGCCATGATTCCGCTGACGCACCCGCTCGCCTCCGTGCGCGGCGCCTACAACGCCGTGTTCGTCGAGTCCGACGCCTCCGGTCAGCTGATGTTCTACGGGCCCGGAGCGGGCGGTGCGCCGACGGCCTCCGCCGTGCTCGGTGACCTCGTCGCCGTATGCCGCAACCGGCTCAGCGGGACGACCGGTCCCGGCGAGTCCGCGTATGCCGCACTGCCCGTTTCGGGCATGGGTGATGTGGTCACTCGCTATCACATCAGCCTCGACGTCGCCGACAAACCGGGCGTTCTCGCCCAGGTGGCCACCGTGTTCGCCGAGCACGGCGTATCCATCGATACGGTTCGGCAGACGGGCAAGGACGGCGAAGCCTCCCTTGTCGTCGTCACCCATCGTGCGTCCGACGCCGCCCTGGGCGGAACCGTCGAGGCGTTGCGCAAGCTCGACACCGTGCGGGGTGTCGCAAGCATCATGCGGGTTGAAGGAGAGTAACCAGCAATGACCCACCAGTGGCGCGGAATCATCGAGGAGTACCGGGACCGGCTGCCCGTCTCCGACAGCACGCCGGTCGTGACGCTCCGCGAGGGCGGCACGCCCCTCGTCCCCGCGCAGGTGCTCTCCGAGCGCACGGGCTGCGAGGTCCACCTCAAGGTGGAGGGCGCCAACCCGACCGGATCCTTCAAGGACCGCGGAATGACCATGGCCATCACCCGGGCCAAGGAGGAGGGCGCGAAGGCGGTCATCTGTGCCTCCACGGGCAACACGTCCGCCTCCGCCGCCGCGTACGCCGTGCGCGCGGGTATGGTCTCGGCCGTTCTCGTGCCGCAGGGCAAGATCGCCCTCGGCAAGATGGGACAGGCGCTGGTCCACGGCGCCAAGATCCTCCAGGTCGACGGCAACTTCGACGACTGTCTCACCCTCGCCCGCTCGCTGAGCGACAACTACCCTGTGGCGCTGGTGAATTCGGTCAACCCGGTGCGCATCGAGGGACAGAAGACGGCCGCCTTCGAGATCGTCGACATGCTCGGCGACGCGCCCGACATCCACGTCCTGCCGGTCGGCAACGCGGGCAACATCACCGCGTACTGGAAGGGCTACACCGAGTACGCCGCCGACGGCATCGCCCGGCGCACCCCGCGCATGTGGGGGTTCCAGGCGGCCGGCAGTGCCCCCATCGTGCGCGGCGAGATCGTCAAGGACCCCTCGACGCTCGCCACCGCGATCCGGATCGGCAACCCGGCCTCCTGGAAGCAGGCGCTGGCCGCGCGCGACGACTCGGGCGGCCTCATCGACGAGGTGACGGACCGTGAGATCCTGCGCGCCTACCGGCTGTTGGCCGCTCAGGAGGGTGTTTTCGTCGAGCCGGCGTCCGCCGCGTCCGTCGCCGGTCTGCTGAAGCTGGCCGAGCAGGGCAAGGTCGATCCGGGCCAGACCATCGTCTGCACGGTCACCGGCAACGGCCTGAAGGACCCGGGCTGGGCCACTGAGGGCGCACCGAAGCCGGTCGTCGTCCCCGTGGACGCCGCGACCGCCGCCGAGCGACTCGGACTCGCGTAGACCGGGTACTGAGCACCCGAACCGGGGTACTCCCCACCCACTCCCTACGACGGGTGCACAGGGGGCTTACGACACGCATCGTGCGCCTCCTGTGCGCCCTATGTCGCCACAGAACCTTCCTTCGATAAGCTGTGGGGAACCCGCTCGCCGCATATGCCCCCGCATATGGCACGGCGCCGCGTTGCCTCAGCGGCCTGAGCGTCCCCCCGTAGGACCTCAGCCGTTTTCAGTGTCGTGTCGAATGTCGTCCTTCATCGAATGTCTTCGACGAATCGCAGCTCAAGGAGAGTCATCGAGCGATGGCCGGTCCAGCGTTCCGAGCCGCCGCCGTCCGGGTGCGCGTCCCCGCCACCAGCGCCAATCTCGGTCCGGGCTTCGACGCCCTGGGCCTGTCGCTGGGGTTGTACGACGACGTAGTTGTCCGGGTGGCCGACTCCGGGTTGCACATCGACATCGCGGGCGAGGGCAGCGAGACCCTCCCGCGCGACGAGAACCACCTCCTCGTACGGTCCCTGCGCACCGCCTTCGACCTGATGGGCGGGCAGCCGCGCGGCCTCGAGATCGTGTGCGCCAACCGCATTCCGCACGGGCGGGGACTCGGGTCCTCGTCGGCCGCCATCTGCGCCGGCATCGTCGCCGCGCGGGCCGTCACCATAGGCGGCGACAGCCGTCTCGACGACGAGGCGCTGCTCGAACTGGCCACCGAGATCGAGGGCCACCCCGACAATGTCGCCGCCTGTCTGCTCGGCGGGTTCACGCTTTCCTGGATGGAGTCCGGCGCCGCCCGGGCGATCAGGATGGAGCCCGCCCGTTCCGTCGTTCCGGTGGTTTTCGTCCCCGGAAGGCCGGTGCTCACCGAGACGGCGCGTGGGCTCCTGCCGCGCACTGTCCCGCACGTCGACGCCGCGACCAACGCGGGGCGCGCCGCACTGCTCGTGGAGGCCCTGACCAGGCGTCCCGAGCTGCTGCTGCCGGCCACCGAGGACCGGCTGCACCAGGAGTACCGCGCCCCCGCCATGCCGGAGAGCACGGCGCTGGTGGAGCGGCTGCGGGCCGACGGCATCCCCGCGGTGATCTCCGGCGCCGGGCCCACGGTCCTCGCGCTGGCCGACGAGGCGACGGCCGACAAGGTGTCCCGGCTGGCGGGCGAGGGCTGGGCCGCCAACCGGCTCGGCCTCGACGCCAGGGGGGCGAGTGTGCTGCCGCTCGCGGCGCCCGGAGAGAGCTAGTGCCGGGGCAGGCAACGTTCGCCCCGTCGCGACGCCCGGCACGCCCGCTCGCCGCACCGGCCGAAAGCCCAAGTACGTCCAGTACGAGGGCTTCCGGCCGGCACGCCGAGCGGACGCACCGGACGCCGCTCCTCGAGGGGCGAACGTTGCCTGCCCCGGCACTGGGCGACGACATCAACGGGGCGAGGCCAAACGCTGTGACATGCGGCGCTGTGACTTTCAACTACATACGGTTGCCGGATTTGGAGAGGGGGAATGTTTGTTGGATCCGGTAGTGTTAACCTCAAGTCTGCACCCGACCCCACCATGGCGAGGTGCTTTGTGTCCCCGTCCGGGACAGACATTCTTCCGGGAGCCTCCCAAGCCACTCTGTGTTTCATGCGGCGATCCATTTGTCGTGTGCAGGCGCTGAGCGGCATTCAGGGCACGCTCCGGAACCGGTGTGACCAAGCCGCCTGACACGGACATTCAGTGTCATGGCTTTGGGAAGCGCCATCACCAGAAACCTCTTCCGCCACTTTCGGCGGACCACCGCCCCGGCACGGTCCACTCATGAAGGACCGAAGTCGGACAGCACAACCGGTCGCCGTGCCAGACAGGCCGACGTCCGCTCCAGGGAAGGACCCTTCGTGAGCGACACCACCGATCTGATGGGCGCACGTGTCGAGGAGACCGCTGCCGCGCCCTCCACGGACGCCTCCGCGCCTGCCACGGGTGCCGGCTCCCGGCGGCGCCGCGGTACCGGCCTCGACGGCATGGTGCTGGCCGAGCTGCAGCAGGTCGCATCCGGCCTCGGCATCAAGGGCACTGCGCGGATGCGCAAGAGCCAGCTGATCGAGGTCATCAAGGAGGCGCAGGCCGGGGGAGGAACCCCCAAGGCCGCGTCCGCCGCCCCCGCCGGGGAGGCCGCCGAGACCAAGCCCCGGCGCCGCGCCACCTCCAAGGCCCGTACGGGTGAGGACACCGCGCCCGCCGCCGAGAAGAAGGCTGCCGTACAGGTCGCCGAGGCGCCCGCCGAGAAGGCCGTGGCCCAGCAGCAGATCGAGATCCCCGGTCAGCCCGCTGGCGGCCCCTCCCGCGCGAGCGAAGCCGAGCGTGGGGGAGACGACGCCCCGGCCGAGCGCCGCCGGCGCCGCGCCACCGCCGAGGCCGGCGCCCCGGAGACGATTGCCGCCGAGGCGAAGAGCGAGCCGAAGGCCGAGGCGTCGGTCGCGCAGACGCAGACCGACACCGGTGACGCGGACGGCCGCCAGGGCCGCCGGGACCGCCGGGAGCGCAGCGACCGCGGCCGGGACCGCGACCGCCGGGGCAACAAGACCGACGAGCAGCAGGGCGGCACCCCGCAGCGCGGCCCCCAGCAGGGCCAGCAGCAGGGCGGCGGCCGACAGGACCGCCAGGACCGTCCCGAGCGCCAGGACCGTCAGGACCGCCAGCAGCGGGACACCGGTCCGCGCGACAACGCGCCGCGGGACAACGGGCCGCAGGATGACGACGACTTCGACGGCGGACGCCGTGGCCGTCGCGGGCGCTACCGGGACCGCCGTGGCCGTCGCGGGCGCGAGGAGTTCGGCCCGAACGAGCCGCAGGTCGCCGACGACGACGTCCTCATCCCCGTCGCGGGCATCCTGGACATCCTCGACAACTACGCCTTCATCCGTACGTCGGGCTACCTGCCGGGCCCCAACGACGTGTACGTCTCCCTCGCCCAGGTCCGCAAGAACGGCCTGCGCAAGGGTGACCACGTCACCGGCGCGGTCCGTCAGCCGAAGGACGGCGAGCGCCGCGAGAAGTTCAACGCGCTGGTCCGTCTGGACTCGACCAACGGCATGGCCCCCGACTCCGGCCGCGGGCGCCCCGAGTTCAACAAGCTGACCCCGCTCTACCCGCAGGACCGCCTCCGTCTGGAGACGGACCCGGGCGTCCTCACCACCCGCATCATCGACCTCGTCGCGCCGATCGGTAAGGGTCAGCGCGGCTTGATCGTGGCCCCGCCGAAGACCGGCAAGACCATGATCATGCAGGCGATCGCCAACGCGATCACGCACAACAACCCCGAGTGCCACCTGATGGTCGTCCTGGTCGACGAGCGTCCGGAAGAGGTCACCGACATGCAGCGGTCGGTGAAGGGCGAGGTCATCTCCTCGACCTTCGACCGCCCGGCCGAGGACCACACCACGGTCGCCGAGCTGGCCATCGAGCGCGCCAAGCGCCTGGTGGAACTGGGTCACGACGTCGTCGTACTCCTGGACTCGATCACGCGTCTGGGCCGTGCGTACAACCTCGCCGCCCCGGCCTCCGGCCGCATCCTGTCCGGTGGTGTCGACTCGACCGCCCTGTACCCGCCGAAGCGCTTCTTCGGTGCGGCCCGCAACATCGAGGACGGCGGCTCGCTGACCATCCTCGCCACCGCGCTGGTGGACACCGGGTCCCGCATGGACGAGGTCATCTTCGAGGAGTTCAAGGGCACCGGCAACGCCGAGCTCAAGCTCGACCGCAAGCTCGCGGACAAGCGCATCTTCCCGGCGGTGGACGTCGACGCGTCCGGTACCCGTAAGGAAGAGATCCTGCTCGGCAGCGACGAGCTCGCCGTCACCTGGAAGCTGCGCCGGGTGCTGCACGCGCTCGACCAGCAGCAGGCGATCGAGCTGCTCCTCGACAAAATGAAGCAGACGAAGTCGAACGCCGAGTTCCTGCTCCAGATCCAGAAGACGACGCCGGGCAACAACAGCAACAACGACTGACGGTCGACAGACGTCGACAGGCGTCGACAGACAGTCCGCAAAGGGCCATCCCCGGTCAGGGGGTGGCCCTTTGCGGTGATTGGGGCAAGTGTACGATCGCGCTCTTCGGGCTGATTCCTACGGTGTGCCCGAACTGACAATCCCTAGGGGGGACTTGAGTGGGTATATCCATGTCCGGTGAGGGCCGCCACAGACGTCGTGTGCGGATCGCCGGTCCCGTGGTCGCCGTCGGGCTCGCCACCGCGGTCACGGGCGCGCTGATGATGTCCTCCGCGAGCGCCGCCACCGTCCTGCCGAAACCCGCCGTCACCCCGAGCCGCAGCGGCCCGAGCGCCGCCGAGTTGGACAAGCGCGTCGCGGACGCGGCCACCGGTGACAGCGGTCCTGCCGCCAGGGAGCCGGCGGTCACTGCGGGCACCACGGGCGGAACCAAGCAAGCGAAGATCATCGGTGGTTCGACGACCACCACCTCCTCGGCTCCGTTCATGGCTCAACTCTGGTACCACGACGGCAAGGGCACCGCCGCGACCGGTGACGACGTCAGCTTCTTCTGCGGCGGCAGCGTCATCGCGCCGACGAAGATCCTCACCGCCGCGCACTGCGTCAAGGGCTACAACTGGAAGGCCAACGGCACCGTGGTCACCGGCACGGCGGCGCTGCCGGACGCCGGCGGGACGACGGACGGCACCAAGACCGCCGTCTGGCGCCAGTGGAACAACCCGTCGTACAACGCGGCGACGTTCGACAACGACATCGCCGTCCTGACGCTCGATCAGCCGGTCAAGGCCGCGCCGATCCGGATGACGACGTCGGGTGACACCACCTCCTACAAGGCGCTCACCAACGCCAGGGTCTACGGCTGGGGGCGCACCAGTTCCACCAGCCAGGCCGTCTCCCAGACGCTGAAGACGGCCACGCTGCCCATCCAGTCCGACGCCACCTGCACGACCGCGTACGGCAGCGGCTTCGTCAGGGGACACATGGTGTGCGCGGGCAACCCCGCCACCGGCAGCGACACCGGTACCACCGCGACCTGCCAGGGTGACTCCGGCGGCCCGCTGGTGGTCAGCGGCAAGGTCGTGGGCGTTGTCTCGTGGGGTGTGTCGGACTGCGTGAAGAAGGGTGCCTACAGCGTCTTCTCCAAGGTCACCTCATACGTCGGCGCCGTGTACCCGCGCGTCGAGGACGCCAACCTCAGTGGTGACCAGCTCGCCGACCTGTGGCTGCGCCGCGCCTCCACCAAGGTCGGCTACGAGAGGGACTCCAAGGGGACCAGCTTCGCACCGAGCGTGTCCTGGGGCGACTGGGACGGCGTCAACGCCGTCCTGCAGACCGACCTGAACCGGGACGACTACCAGGACCTGGTGATCCGCGACAGCGCCTCGGGCGCCGTCTACTGGATGCACTACGTGCCCAAACCCGACGGCAGCCCCGGAGACTGGGCCACGAAGCAGATCTTCGCCAACTGGAAGACCCGCACCCGGATCATCACCCCCGGCGACGTCACCGGCGACTACAAGCCCGACATCCTCTCGGTCGACTCCGGAGGCGCCCTCTGGATCTACCCCGGCAACGGCGACGGCACCTTCGGGTCGCCTGCCAAGGTCTCCACCGGCTGGAACCAGTACAACGCGATCGTCGGCCACGGCGACTTCGACGGCGACGGCAGGGCCGACCTGCTCGCCCGCGCCAGGACCGGCTCGGCCGGCTATCTCATCAAGGGCAACGGCAGGTCCGGCACCCAGGCTTTCGCGGCCCGGGTCAAGGTGCGCACCTGGGACGCCTACAACACCCTGATCACCCCCGGAGACGTGACCGGCGACGGAAAGGCCGACTTCCTGGCCCGTACGGCCGCCGGGAAGCTGTACCTCTACCCGGGAACCGGCAAGGGCACGAGTGAGATCTTCGGCACGCCGAAGGTCGTCGGAACCGACTACCAGCAGTTCGACATCATCAGCTGAACTCGCCGCAGGTGAACGGGGCTCTCAAGACATTTTCCGAGCGTTTTTTGGAAGAATGTCAAAGAATATCCCGCTCGTTCGGTCACGCACTGTGCCCTTCGCTCCCCGCGAAGGGCACAGTGCGTTGTGCAACCCTTTTTCCGTACCGGACGAGACCGAGGGAAGCAGATGTCCGCCGAGAGCAATCCGCTTGATCCAGCGAAGAGGCGCAGCCCCCGCACGCCCCGCGGCAGGCACTCCAGGGCGTTCCTCGTCGCGGCCTGGATCGCCGCGGGCATCGTCGTGCTCGGCGGCACCGGCCTCACCTACGTCTACTTCAAGCTCAACGGCAACATCAGGAGCGTCGACCTCAACCGGGTCCTCGGCACCGACCGCCCCACCGACGTCGACAACGGCTCCGAGGACATCCTCGTGCTGGGCTCCGACACCCGCTCCGGCGCCAACAGGAAGCTCGGCGGCGGTACGGACGACGGCAGCGCCCGCTCGGACACCGCGATGATCGTCCACGTGTACGAGGGCCACAAGAAGGCCAGCGTGGTCTCCATCCCCCGGGACACCCTCGTCGACCTTCCCCGGTGCACCGACGCGAAGGGCGTCACGCACGAAGCGGCCTCCGGCGTGATGTTCAACTCCGCGTACGCCATGGGGGGCGCCGTCTGCGCGGTGAAGACCGTCGAGTCGCTCACCGGGATCCGGATGGACCACTACCTCGAGGTCGACTTCACCGGCTTCCGCAAACTCGTCGACGAGCTCGGTGGCGTCGAGATCACCACGACGAAGGACATCAGGGACTCCCGCAGCCATCTGAACCTGAAGGCAGGCACCCACCGCCTCAACGGCGCGCAGGCCCTCGGCCTGGTCCGCACCCGCCACGGCGTCGGCGACGGCTCCGACCTGGGCCGCATCCAGCTCCAGCAGGCGTTCGTCAGGGCCCTGGTCGACCAGGTCAAGCACGTGGGCGTCCTGACGAACCCCAAGAAGCTCTTCGACCTGGCGGACACGGCCACCAAGGCCGTCACGACCGACTCCGACCTCGGCTCGGTCCCCTCCCTGACGTCCTTCGCGACCGGCCTCAAGAGCATCAGCTCCGACCACATGACCATGATCACCATGCCGGTCGAGTACGACCCGGCCAACCACAACAGAGTGGTGATCGACAAGCCCAGGGCGCGCCTGGCCTGGAACGCCCTGAAGGCGGACCACTCCATCCCGGCAGCAGCGACGCAGGGCATGGCAAGGGGCGACGCCGCAGGCGTGGTGGGCTGAAAAAAGCAGGGGCGAAGCCCCCTGCTTTTTTTCAGGGGCGCGGGGAACTGCGCGAACGGCCCCCACGCACCCGCACCCGCCCCCGAACACCCCCCACCACCCCTCCGGGAATATCCAACCCCCGCCCCCGGTTTTGGGGGATGCGTCCAGTGCTGGCAGACTGGTACGTCGGCCCCGGTTCACGCCACCGCACCCTGCGGCAGCGACCCGGCGCCCTCCCGAAACTAGGAGAATCCCTTGAAGCGCGAAGTCCACCCCGAGTACGTCGAGACGCAGGTCAGCTGCACCTGTGGCGCGTCGTTCACCACCCGCAGCACGATCACGAGCGGCAACATCCGCGCCGAGGTCTGCTCCGAGTGCCACCCGTTCTACACGGGCAAGCAGAAGATCCTCGACACCGGTGGCCGCGTGGCCCGCTTCGAGGCCCGCTTCGGCAAGGCCGCTGCCGGCTCCAAGAAGTAGCGAGGCACCAGCGCCGGTCCACGGTCGCCCTCCGGGGCGTACCTGGACCGGCGTTTTTGGTCGTCCTGCTTCCCCCACGTACAGAACGTACAGACGTTTTCAGGAGCCCCCATGTTCGAGGCCGTCGAGGACCTGCTCACCGAGCACGCCGACCTGGAGAAGAAGCTCGCCGACCCGTCGGTGCACGCCGACCAGGCCAACGCGCGCAAGCTCAACAAGCGCTACGCCGAGCTGACCCCGATCGTCGGGACCTACCGCTCCTGGAAGCAGACCGGGGACGACATCGGCACGGCGAAGGAGTTCGCCCTCGACGACCCCGACTTCGCCGCCGAGGTCAAGGAACTGGAGAAGCAGCGCGAGGAGCTCACCGACAAGCTGCGCCTGCTGCTCGTTCCGCGTGACCCCAACGACGACAAGGACGTCATCCTGGAGGTCAAGGCCGGCGCCGGCGGCGACGAGTCCGCCCTGTTCGCCGGTGACCTCCTGCGCATGTACCTCCGGTACGCCGAGCGCGTCGGCTGGAAGACCGAGATCATCGACGCCACCGAGTCCGAGCTGGGCGGCTACAAGGACGTCCAGGTCGCCGTGAAGACCAAGGGCGGGAACGGTGCCACCGAGCCCGGCCAGGGCGTCTGGGCCCGTCTGAAGTACGAGGGCGGGGTGCACCGTGTACAGCGCGTGCCCGCGACCGAGTCCCAGGGCCGTATCCACACCTCCGCGGCCGGTGTCCTGGTCACCCCCGAGGCCGAGGAGGTCGACGTGGAGATCAACCCGAACGACCTGCGCATCGACGTGTACCGCTCGTCCGGTCCCGGCGGCCAGTCCGTCAACACGACCGACTCCGCGGTGCGTATCACCCACGTTCCCACCGGAGTCGTCGCCTCCTGCCAGAACGAGAAGAGCCAGCTGCAGAACAAGGAGCAGGCGATGCGTATCCTGCGCTCCAGGCTCCTCGCGGCAGCCGTGGAGGAAGCGGAGAGGGAGGCCGCCGACGCCCGCCGCAGCCAGGTCCGCACCGTCGACCGCTCCGAGAAGATCCGTACGTACAACTTCCCGGAGAATCGCCTCTCGGACCACCGCGTCGGCTTCAAGGCCTACAACCTCGACCAGGTGCTGGACGGCGACCTCGACGCCGTCATCCAGGCCTGTGTCGACGCGGACTCCGCGGCGAAGCTCGCGGCGGCGTAACCCCCGTACGAGCCCAGTCGAGCCCCGTACGAGTCACGAGTACCGGAGGATCAGCGTGCAGCAGAACATTGGGGGACGGCCCCCGAGCCCCCGCAGCTTGCTGCTCGCGGAGGTGGCCCAGGCCACCCAGCGGCTCGCCGACGCGGGCGTGCCCTCGCCGCGCAACGACGCGGAGGAACTCGCCGCGTTCGTGCACGGCGTGAAGCGCGGCACGCTGCACACCGTCAAGGACGTGGACTTCGACGCCCGGTACTGGGAGGTCATCGCCCGCCGTGAGGCCCGCGAGCCGCTCCAGCACATCACCGGGCGCGCCTTCTTCCGCTACCTGGAACTCCAGGTCGGGCCAGGCGTGTTCGTGCCCCGGCCCGAGACCGAGTCGGTCGTCGGCTGGGCCATAGACGCCGTCCGCGCGATGGACGTCGTCGAGCCGCTGATCGTCGACCTGTGCACCGGATCCGGCGCGATCGCGCTCGCCCTCGCCCAGGAGGTCCCGCGCTCCCGGGTGCACGCCGTGGAACTGTCCGAGGACGCCCTGGCGTGGACCCGCAAGAACATGGAGGGGTCCAGGGTCGACCTGCGGCAGGGCAACGCCCTGGACGCCTTCCCGGACCTCGACGGCCAGGTCGACCTGGTCATCTCCAACCCGCCGTACATCCCGCTCACCGAGTGGGAGTACGTCGCCCCCGAGGCCCGGGACCACGATCCCGAACTCGCCCTGTTCTCGGGCGAGGACGGCCTCGACCTCATCCGGGGCCTGGAACGCACCGCCCACCGTCTGCTGCGCCCCGGCGGCGTCGTCGTCGTCGAGCACGCGGACACCCAGGGCGGCCAGGTGCCGTGGATCTTCACCGAGGAACGGGGCTGGGCCGACGCGGCCGACCACCCGGACCTCAACAACCGCCCGCGCTTCGCGACCGCCCGCAGGGCCACGCCGTGAGCGACACCCAGACTCTCTACCCCCAGCAGTACGTGTACGAGGAGGCCCGCTAAATGGCTCGGCGATACGACACCAACGACGCGACCGACCGCACGACCGGTCTGCGCGAGGCCGCGTCCGCCGTCCGACGCGGCGAGCTGGTGGTCCTCCCGACCGACACGGTCTACGGCATCGGCGCCGACGCGTTCTCCTCCGAGGCCGTCAACGACCTGCTGGAGGCGAAGGGCCGCGGCCGTGGCATGCCCACGCCCGTCCTGATCGGTTCCCCGAACACCCTGCACGGCCTCGTCACGGACTTCTCCGAGATGGCCTGGGAGCTCGTCGACGCCTTCTGGCCCGGCGCCCTCACCCTCGTCGCCAAGCACCAGCCGTCCCTCCAGTGGGACCTCGGGGACACCCGTGGCACGGTCGCCGTGCGCATGCCGCTGCACCCGGTCGCCATCGAGCTGCTGACCGAGGTCGGCCCCATGGCGGTCTCCTCCGCCAACCTGACCGGCCACCCGGCCCCCGAGGACTGCGACGCCGCCCAGGAGATGCTCGGCGACTCCGTCTCCGTCTACCTGGACGGCGGCCCCACGCCCGGAATCGTCCCCTCGTCGATCGTCGACGTCACGGGCAAGGTGCCGGTCCTGCTGCGCGCGGGCGCGCTCTCGGCCGACGAGCTGCGCAAGGTGGTCCCCGACCTCGAGGTGGCGAATTGACAGCCCCTGACGCGGGGCGTGGCATAGGCCCGCGCACGGGGGTCACGGGGGCTCAGCACTGGAACGGGGCCTCGCGGGACGCCTTCCGCATCCTCTATGTCAGCACCGGCAACGTCTGCCGCTCACCGATCACCGAGCGGCTGACCCGGCATGCCCTCGCGGACCGGCTCGGCGACCCGCTGTGGGGCGGCCTGATCGTGGAGAGCGCCGGGACGTGGGGCCACGAGGGCGCGCCCATGGAGGCCAACGCGGAGGCCGTCCTCGCGGAGTTCGGCGCGGACCCCTCCGGTTTCACGGGGCGGGAACTGCTCGACGAGCACGTCATCCGGGCGGACCTGGTGCTGACGGCCACGCGGGACCACCGCGCGCAGGTCATCTCCATGGGCCACTCGGCGGGCCTGCGCACCTTCACCCTGAAGGAGTTCACCCGCCTGGTGAAGGCGATCGACCCGGCGACCCTGCCCCCGCTGGACGACGGCATGATCGAACGGGCCCGTGCCCTGGTCCGCGCCGCGGCGGCTCTACGCGGGTGGCTTCTCGCGCCCACGGCGGAGGCGGACGAGGTGTACGACCCGTACGGGGCGCCCCTGACGTTCTTCCGGTCGATCGGGGACGAGATACAGCTCGCGCTGGATCCGGTGGTGACGGCGCTGACCGGAGTGCCCGCGAAGGCCTGAGCGCCGCGCCCACTGTCCTGCCTCGATGTGTCGTCGCGCGACTGCGGGCGCGTCGTGGCTGGTCGCGCAGTTCCCCGCGCCCCTGATGGGCGCTGACGCGCCCCATCAGGGTGCCGCGGCATACATTGGACGTACGTCATCGTCGACGTCCGGAGTTCGCCATGTCGGTCGTACCTGCCCTCGAGAGCGATGCCGCCGTCGACGTCCTGCGCCGGCAGGACCCCGAGCTCGCCGAGGTGCTGCTCGGGGAGACCCAACGGCAGTCGACGACGCTCCAGCTGATCGCCGCCGAGAACTTCACCTCGCCCGCCGTGCTGGCCGCGCTCGGCTCACCGCTCGCCAACAAGTACGCCGAGGGATATCCCGGCGCCCGCCACCACGGCGGCTGCGAGATCGTCGACGTCGCCGAGCGGATCGCGGTGGATCGGGCCAGGGCGCTGTTCGGCGCCGACCACGCCAACGTCCAGTCCCACTCGGGGTCTTCGGCCGTACTGGCCGCCTACGCCGCCCTCCTGCGCCCCGGTGACACCGTCCTCGCCCTCGGCCTGCCTTACGGCGGCCATCTCACCCACGGGTCGCCCGCCAACTTCTCCGGGCGCTGGTTCGAGTTCGTCCCCTACGGGGTGGACGCGGAGAGCGGGCTCATCGACTACGAGCAGGTGCGCGCCCTCGCCCGTACGCATCGCCCCAAGGCCATCGTCTGCGGGTCCATCGCCTATCCCCGGCACATCGACTACGCCGCCTTCCGCGAGATCGCCGACGAGTCGGGCGCCTACCTGATCGCGGGCGCCGCCCATCCCATCGGGCTCGTCGCCGGGGGAGCGGCGCCCAGTCCCGTGCCGTACGCCGACGTCGTCTGCGCCACCACCCACAAGGTGCTGCGCGGACCGCGCGGCGGGATGCTGCTGTGCGGGGCGGAGCTCGCGGAACGGGTCGACCGGGCGGTTTTCCCGTTCACGCAAGGGGGCGCGCAGATGCACACGATCGCCGCCAAGGCCGTCGCCTTCGGCGAGGCGGCGACACCGGCCTTCACGGCGTACGCCCATCAGGTGGTCGCCAACGCCCGGGTGCTGGCGGCGGGCCTGGCCGCCGAGGGGCTGGCCGTCACCACGGGCGGCACCGACACCCATCTCATCACCGCCGATCCGGCGCCGCTCGGAGTGGACGGACGCAGCGCGCGAGGGCTGCTTTCCGCGGCGGGAATGGTGCTGGACTGCTGTGCGCTGCCCCACGGACAGGCGCGCGGGCTGCGACTCGGGACGGCGGCGCTGACCACCCAGGGGATGGGCGAGGCCGAGATGGCGCGGATCGCCGTGCTGTTCGCGAGTGTGCTCCGTGGGACTGTCGAGAGCGGTGGGGCGCGTGAAGAAGTGCGGGAGCTCGCCGGTAGATTTCCGCCGTATCCCGGCCGGTGAGGGGTAGTCGTCAACTCGTGCACCGCCGCACGTGCAACCATCGTCGCTACCCGGAAGTCCCCATCCTTATGCGTCCCTCGCTAGGGTGTGGGGCCTGGATGACCAGCGAGACCTGTGGGGAAGCCCGTGCGTGAATACCTGCTGACGCTCTGCATCACGGCCGCGGTGACGTATCTGCTGACAGGGCCGGTACGGAAGTTCGCGATCGTGGCCGGAGCCATGCCGGAGATCAGGGCCCGTGACGTGCACCGGGAACCCACTCCGCGGCTCGGCGGGATCGCGATGTTCTTCGGGCTGTGCGCCGGACTGCTGGTCGCCGACCATCTCACCAACCTGCACGAGGTGTTCAGCAAGTCGAACGAGCCCAGGGCGCTGCTTTCCGGTGCCGCCCTGATCTGGCTGATCGGCGTGCTGGACGACAAGTTCGAGATCGACGCCCTGATCAAGCTCGGCGGGCAGATGATCGCCGCCGGCGTCATGGTCATGCAGGGTCTGACGATCCTGTGGCTGCCGATCCCGTCCGTGGGCAACGTCGCGCTGACCCAGTGGCAGGGCACCCTGCTGACGGTGGCGCTGGTCGTGATCACCATCAACGCGGTGAACTTCGTCGACGGCCTGGACGGCCTCGCGGCCGGCATGGTGTGCATCGCGTCGGCGGCGTTCTTCCTCTACGCCTACCGGATCTGGGTCTCGTACGGCATCGAGGCCGCCGCCCCGGCCACCCTGTTCGCCGTGATCCTGATGGGCATGTGCCTCGGTTTCCTGCCGCACAACATGCACCCCGCCCGCATCTTCATGGGTGACTCCGGGTCGATGCTCATCGGGCTGGTGCTGGCCGCCGGCGCGATCTCCATCACCGGGCAGATGGACCCGGACGCGATGAACCTGTTCTCCGGGTCCGAGCGCAACACCGTGCACCAGATGGTGCCGGTCTACATCCCGCTGCTGATGCCGCTCACCATCATCGCGATCCCGGCCGCCGACCTGGTGCTGGCCATCGTGCGGCGCACCTGGCGCGGACAGTCGCCGTTCGCGGCCGACCGTGGGCATCTGCACCACCGGTTGCTGGAGGTCGGGCACTCGCACAGCAGGGCCGTCCTGATCATGTACTTCTGGTCGGCGCTCATCGGGTTCGGTGCCCTGTCGTACTCGGTCAACAACGCGTCCATGTGGATCGTCCTGAGCGTGGTGGCGCTGAGCGCTATCGGACTCGTGCTCCTGCTGCTGCCGCGCTTCACGCCGCGTATCCCGCGCTGGGCCGAGAACTTCGTGCCGCCGCGCTATCGGCGGAGCCGGACGGCGGAGGCGACGGCGCCGGCCGCGTCCGTGCCGTCGGTGCCGGCGGACCACCGCGCTCCGGTGCGGGCCGGGGTCGCGGGTGTCAACGGGGCGACCGCGCTCAGCGCCCGTTCGCGGCGCCTGGACCGGCGTAAGGCCGGGTCGTCGCGCTGACCGCAAGGTAAGAATCTGACTAACGCTTTGCTTGAAAGAGAGAGAGTGTATAGGGGGTAAAGCGCCCTAATACCAGACAAGTGGGCGCTGATTCTGCACAGACGTGCAGGTTCATTCTCATGTGTGACACCGAGCACACCTTCGAGGTAAAGACCTCATCAAATAGTTTGTGATACGGTTCACGAGAACCCAGGACAGAGCCGAAGGACCGTAGTGCGACGGTTCATTGGTGTGAGGAATCCACTCTCTGTCCAGGACTACGCTCGTCCATGACGACACCCCACGCCCCCTGCGAAAGCGGAGTTGCCGCCATGCCGTCCAATGACGTCCGGAACCTCTTGCAGACCGCTGTCCCCACAGCCGCTGTCGGCGCGATTGTCATCGCCGTCAGCGCCGGGGTCGCCGGTGGCAAGGGTGCTGTCGGCGCCGCGGTCGGCACGGTCCTCGCGATTCTCTTCATGGGTATCGGGCTGTACGTGTTGCAGTGGACGGCAAAAACGCTCCCGCACTTGTTCCAGGCCATGGGGCTGATGCTCTATGTCGCCCAGCTGTTGCTGTTGCTGATCTTCGCGGGCCTGTTCAAAGACACCACCGCCTTCAATCCGAGGGCCTTCGCGGTCGGTCTTGTCGTGTCGACTGTCGTATGGATGGCGGCGCAGGCTCGTGCGCACATGAAGGCCAAGATCTTCTACATCGATCCGGAGACGTCGACGACTGGGAAGTCCGAGAAGTCCGGGTCGCCGTCGTGAGGGGTAGGGCCGGGATAAAGGCAGTTGGGTTCTCCTGCTATCGTCCGGTGCCAACTGCGGCATCGCGGGCGCGGGCATCTGAGCTGACGCCTGCTCAATCGCGAGGCTTGATGCCCCAAAGCCGCCCCCACATTCGTTTCACCAGTCCAGTGCCGACCAGCGGCTGTGTGCCGCGCCGACACAACGAGGTTGCCGTACCCATGCGTCACGCCGAAGGAGCCCGTGGTGAGTGCTGACCAGACCCAGCTCGCCTTTGAGTGGAACTGTCGGATCATGTCCGACAACGGCTGCGGCTTCCCGGCACCGGGCCTGCACTCGTTCCTCTTCCAGCCGATCGCCACGGTCGGAGGGTTCGAGTTCAACAAGGTGATGCTGCTCGCGATCATCACCACTCTCTTGGTCATCACCTTCTTCACACTTGCTTTCGGCAAGGCCAAGGTGGTCCCGGGCAAGCTGCAGATGGTGGGCGAGGCCGGTTACGACTTCGTACGCCGCGGCATCGTCTACGAGACGCTCGGTAAGAAGGAGGGCGAGAAGTACGTCCCCCTGATGGTCTCGCTCTTCTTCTTCATCTGGATCATGAACATCTGGTCCGTGATTCCGCTGGCCCAGTTCCCGGTGTCGTCGGTGATCGCGTTCCCGATGGTGCTGGCCGCCATCGTCTACGTGGTCTGGGTTTCGCTGACCTTCAAGAAGCACGGCTTTGTCGGCTTCTTCAAGAACGTCACCGGCTACGACAAGTCGCTCGGCGCGGTACTGCCGCTCGTGATGGTCATCGAGTTCTTCTCGAACCTGATCGTCCGGCCGTTCACGCACGCGGTGCGACTGTTCGCCAACATGTTCGCCGGGCACCTGATGCTGGTCATGTTCACCGTCGCCTCCTGGTATCTGCTGAACGGCGCGATGGTGCCGGCGGCCGGCGTCTCCTTCGTGATGACCGTCGTCATGATCCTCTTTGAGCTTTTCGTGCAGGCGGTCCAGGCGTACGTCTTCGTGCTCCTCGCCTGCTCGTACATTCAGGGCGCTCTCGCCGAGCACCACTGAGCATCCCTCCCGCAAGCCCTTAAGCGTCCGGTGGCCAACCCCCGCCGGTCCATGAAACAGAAGGAAGATTCAGCATGGCTGCCACTGAGACCCTTGCCGCTGTCTCCGGTTCGCTCGGTTCCATCGGCTACGGCCTCGCCGCCATCGGCCCCGGCGTCGGCGTCGGCATCATCTTCGGTAACGGCACCCAGGCCCTCGCCCGTCAGCCCGAAGCTGCCGGTCTGATCCGTGCCAACCAGATCCTCGGCTTCGCCTTCTGCGAGGCGCTCGCCCTCATCGGCATCGTTATGCCGTTCGTGTTCGGTAAGTAATTCCTCCTTACTGACACGCATCGACGAAAGGCACTGATGTGATCGCCAACCTGATTCAGCTGGCGGCCGAGGAAGAGCAGAACCCGCTCGTTCCGCCCGGCCCCGAGCTGCTCGTCGGCACCATCGCCTTCGCCATCGTGTTCTTCTTCTTCTGGAAGAAGCTGCTTCCGAACATCAACAAGGTTCTGGAGGCGCGTCGCGCGGCGATCGAAGGCGGCATCGAAGAGGCCGACGCCATGAAGGTCGAGGCCCAGAGCGTCCTTGAGCAGTACAAGGCACAGCTCGCCGAGGCTCGGCACGAGGCCGCGCGGCTGCGCCAGGAGGCGCAGGAGCAGGGTGCCACGCTCATCGCCGAGATGCGCGCGGAAGGCCAGCGGCAGCGCGAGGAGATCGTCGCCGCCGGTCACGCCCAGCTCGACGCCGACCGTAAGGCCGCCTCGTCCGCGCTTCGCCAGGACGTCGGCAAGCTCGCCACCGAACTGGCCGGCAAGCTCGTCGGTGAGTCCCTCGAGGACCACGCCCGGCAGAGCCGCGTCATCGACCGCTTCCTCGACGGCCTCGACGAGGCCGCCGCGACGGCTGAGGCGACTCGATGAGCGTGCACGGAGCCAGCCGCGAGGCTGCCGCCGCCGCACGTGAGCGCCTCGACGCGCTGACGGACTCCACGTCCGCCGACGCGAAGAAGCTGTCCGACGAGCTGGCCGCGGTCACCGCGCTGCTGCACCGCGAGGTGTCCCTGCGCCGGGTCCTCACCGACCCGGCGCAGGCCGGAGAGGCCAAGGCCGAGCTGGCCCAGCGCCTCCTCGGCAGCCAGGTCGGCGGGCCCACCACCGACCTGGTGGCCGGCATGGTCCGCTCCCGCTGGTCGCGTTCACGCGACCTGGTGGACGCGCTGGAGGAGCTGGCGGACATCGCCGACCTCACGGCCGCCCAGCAGGCGGGCGCGCTCGACAACGTCGAGGACGAGCTGTTCCGGTTCAGCCGGATCGTCTCCTCCAACACCGAGCTGCGTGCCGCGCTGACCGACCGGGCCGCGACCACCGGAGCCAAGGGCGAGCTGCTGAGCAGCCTGCTCGGGGGCCGGGCCGCGGCGACGACCGAACGTATGGTGACGCGCCTGGTGACCGCGCCGCGGGGACGTAGCCTGGAAGCGGGACTCGAGTCCCTGTCCAAGCTCGCCGCCGAGCGCCGGGACCGCATGGTCGCCGTCGTCACCTCGGCGGTACCGCTGAGCGACCCGCAGAAGCAGCGCCTCGGCGCCGCCCTCGCGAAGCTCTACGGCCGCCAGATGCACCTGAACCTGGACGTGGACCCCGAGGTCCTCGGCGGGATCCGGGTGCTGGTCGGCGACGAGGTCATCAACGGCAGCATCGCGGACCGCATCGAGGACGCCGGCCGCCGTATGGCGAGCTAGTTCGCCCGGCAGCCACCCAGAACGCAGCAACTCAACACTCGTAGTACGTACTTGAATACGGCCCTGGTTGGGCCGTGCAGAGGATTCACCTCTTATTGGGGGGAGTCCCCATCCCCCCAAGTGAAACTTCGGGCCCAACAAGGAGAGCAGGGAACCCAGATGGCGGAGCTCACGATCCGGCCGGAGGAGATCCGGGATGCGCTGGAGACCTTTGTCCAGTCGTACAAGCCGGACGCGGCCTCGCGCGAGGAGGTCGGCACGGTCACCCTCGCGGGTGACGGCATCGCGAAGGTCGAGGGCCTGCCCTCGGCCATGGCCAACGAACTGCTGAAGTTCGAGGACGGCACCCTCGGTCTCGCGCTCAACCTCGAAGAGCGCGAGATCGGAACCGTCATCCTCGGCGAGTTCAGCGGCATCGAGGAGGGACAGCCGGTCACCCGTACCGGCGAGGTCCTGTCGGTGGCCGTCGGCGAGGGCTACCTCGGCCGCGTCGTCGACCCGCTCGGCAACCCGATCGACGGCCTCGGCGAGATCGAGACCAGCGGTCGCCGCGCCCTCGAGCTGCAGGCTCCGGGCGTCATGGCGCGCAAGTCGGTGCACGAGCCGATGGAGACGGGCTACAAGGCCGTCGACGCGATGACCCCGATCGGCCGCGGCCAGCGTCAGCTGGTCATCGGCGACCGTCAGACGGGCAAGACCGCGCTGGCCGTCGACACGATCATCAACCAGCGTGACAACTGGCGCTCCGGCGACGTGAAGAAGCAGGTCCGCTGCGTCTACGTCGCCATCGGCCAGAAGGGCTCGACCATCGCCTCTGTGCGTGGCGCCCTCGAAGAGGCCGGCGCGCTGGAGTACACGACCATCGTCGCCGCCCCGGCGTCCGACCCGGCCGGCTTCAAGTACCTGGCGCCGTACACCGGTTCGGCCATCGGTCAGCAGTGGATGTACGAGGGCAAGCACGTCCTCATCATCTTCGACGACCTCTCGAAGCAGGCCGACGCCTACCGCGCCGTGTCCCTGCTGCTGCGCCGCCCGCCGGGGCGCGAGGCCTACCCCGGTGACGTCTTCTACTTGCACTCCCGTCTCCTGGAGCGCTGCGCGAAGCTCTCCGACGAGCTGGGCGCGGGCTCGATGACCGGTCTGCCGATCGTCGAGACCAAGGCCAACGACGTCTCGGCGTTCATCCCGACCAACGTCATCTCCATCACCGACGGCCAGTGCTTCCTGGAGTCGGACCTGTTCAACGCCGGTCAGCGCCCCGCGCTGAACGTCGGTATCTCCGTCTCCCGCGTCGGTGGTTCGGCTCAGCACAAGGCCATGCGCCAGGTGTCCGGCCGTCTCCGCCTCGACCTTGCCCAGTACCGTGAGCTGGAGGCGTTCGCCGCCTTCGGTTCCGACCTGGACGCCGCGTCGAAGTCGCAGCTGGAGCGCGGTCAGCGACTGGTCGAGCTGCTCAAGCAGGCTCAGTACGAGCCGATGGCCACCGAGGACCAGGTCGTCTCCATCTGGACCGGCACCACCGGCCGTATGGACGAGGTACCGGTCGCCGACATCCGTCGCTTCGAGAAGGAGCTCCTGGAGTACCTGCACCGCAAGGAGCAGGGCCTCATGACCTCCATCAAGGAGGGCGCCAAGATGTCGGACGACACCATCACCGCCATCGGCGACGCTGTCGCGGAGTTCAAGAAGCAGTTCGAGACGTCGGACGGCAAGCTGCTCGGCGAGGACACCCCTGCCGCTGCGGGCAAGTGACGACGGAAGGGACCTGACTCATGGGAGCCCAGCTCCGGGTCTACAAGCGTCGCATCAAATCCGTCACCGCGACCAAGAAGATCACCAAGGCGATGGAGATGATCGCCGCCTCGCGTGTCGTCAAGGCGCAGCGCAAGGTGGCGGCCTCCGCGCCGTACGCGACCGAGCTCACCCGCGCGGTCACGGCGGTCGGCACCGGCTCTAACACCAGGCACCCGCTGACCACCGAGGCCGAGACGCCCACCCGTGCCGCGGTTCTGCTCCTCACGAGCGACCGCGGTCTGGCCGGCGCCTTCAACTCCAACGCGATCAAGGCCGCCGAGAAGCTGACGGCGCGACTTGAGGCGGCAGGCAGGGAGGTCGACACGTACATCGTCGGCCGCCGTGGCCTGGCTCACTACAACTTCCGCGAGCGCAAGGTCGTGGAGTCGTGGTCGGGCTTCACCGACGAGCCCACGTACGCGGACGCCAAGAAGGTCGCGGCTCCGCTCATCGAGGCCATCGAGAAGGAGACGGCGGACGGCGGCGTGGACGAACTCCACATCGTCTACACCGAGTTCGTCTCGATGATGACGCAGAACGCGGTCGACGGCCGTCTGCTGCCGCTCAGCCTCGACGAGGTTGCCGCGGAGTCGGCGGGCAAGGGCGAGATCCTTCCGCTGTACGACTTCGAGCCGTCGGCGGAGGACGTCCTCGACGCCCTGCTGCCGCGGTACGTCGAGAGCCGTATCTACAACGCGATGCTCCAGTCGGCTGCCTCCAAGCACGCCGCCACGCGCCGCGCGATGAAGTCGGCGACCGACAACGCGGGAGAGCTCATCACCACGCTCTCCCGACTTGCCAACGCGGCCCGACAGGCCGAAATCACCCAGGAAATCAGCGAGATCGTCGGTGGCACCGCAGCCCTGGCCGACGCGACCGCGGGGAGTGACAGGTAATGACGACGACAGTTGAGACGGCCGTTGCCACGGGCCGCGTCGCCCGGGTCATCGGCCCGGTCGTCGACGTGGAATTCCCCGTCGACGCCATGCCGGAGATCTACAACGCCCTTCACGTCGAGGTGGCCGACCCGGCCCTCGACGGCGCGAAGAAGACGCTGACCCTGGAGGTCGCCCAGCACCTGGGTGACGGCCTGGTCCGCACCATCTCCATGCAGCCCACCGACGGTCTGGTCCGCCAGGCCGTGGTCACCAACACGGGTACGGGCATCACCGTCCCCGTCGGCGACTTCACCAAGGGCAAGGTGTTCAACACGCTCGGTGAGGTGCTGAACTCCGAGGAGAAGTACGAGGGCGAGCGCTGGTCCATCCACCGCAAGGCCCCGCGCTTCGACGAGCTCGAGTCGAAGACCGAGATGTTCGAGACCGGCGTCAAGGTCATCGACCTTCTCACCCCGTACGTCAAGGGTGGAAAGATCGGCCTGTTCGGCGGTGCCGGCGTCGGCAAGACGGTGCTCATCCAGGAGATGATCTACCGCGTCGCCAACAACCACGACGGTGTCTCCGTGTTCGCCGGTGTCGGTGAGCGCACCCGTGAGGGCAACGACCTCATCGAGGAGATGGCCGACTCGGGCGTCATCGACAAGACCGCGCTGGTCTTCGGCCAGATGGACGAGCCCCCGGGCACCCGTCTGCGCGTGGCCCTGGCCGGTCTGACCATGGCGGAGTACTTCCGCGATGTGCAGAAGCAGGACGTGCTGTTCTTCATCGACAACATCTTCCGCTTCACGCAGGCCGGTTCCGAGGTCTCGACCCTGCTCGGCCGTATGCCCTCCGCGGTGGGCTACCAGCCGAACCTGGCCGACGAGATGGGTCTCCTCCAGGAGCGCATCACCTCGACCCGTGGTCACTCGATCACCTCGATGCAGGCGATCTACGTCCCCGCGGACGACCTGACCGACCCGGCCCCGGCCACCACGTTCGCCCACCTCGACGCGACGACGGTTCTCTCCCGTCCGATCTCCGAGAAGGGCATCTACCCGGCCGTGGACCCGCTGGACTCCACGTCCCGCATCCTGGACCCCCGCTACATCGCGGCGGACCACTACAGCACCGCGATGCGCGTCAAGACGGTCCTCCAGAAGTACAAGGACCTTCAGGACATCATCGCGATCCTCGGTATCGACGAGCTGGGCGAGGAAGACAAGCTCGTCGTCCACCGTGCCCGTCGCGTGGAGCGCTTCCTGTCCCAGAACACCCACGTCGCCAAGCAGTTCACCGGCGTCGACGGTTCGGATGTGCCGCTGGACGAGTCGATCGTCGCGTTCAACGCGATCATCGACGGCGACTACGACCACTTCCCGGAGCAGGCGTTCTTCCTCTGCGGTGGCATTGAGGACCTCAAGGCCAACGCCAAGGAGCTGGGCGTCTCCTGACCCCCGCGCTCTTGGGAGAGGGGCAGGGGGTCACCCTTCGCGGGGTGCGTCCTGCCCCTCTCCGCACTTCCCCTAGAATTGATCCCAACACCCGGCACAACCGCCGGGTGGTGACCCGAGGAGCCAACCTTGGCTGCTGAGCTGCACGTCGAGCTGGTCGCTGCCGACCGCCAGGTCTGGTCCGGCGAGGCCACCCTGGTCGTCGCGCGCACCACGTCCGGCGACATCGGCGTCATGCCCGGTCACCAGCCGCTGCTCGGTGTGCTGGAGTCGGGCCCGGTGACCATCCGTACGAGTGATGGTGGAACGGTCGTCGCCGCGGCGCACGGCGGTTTCATCTCGTTCGCGGACAACAAGCTGTCGCTGCTGGCGGAGATCGCCGAGCTGGCGGACGAGATCGACGTCCAGCGCGTGGAGCGGGAGCTCGAGACCGCGAAGGCGGAGGGCGATGCCTCCGCCGAGCGGCGTGCGGACGTCCGACTGCGGGCCGTGGCGGCGCGCTGACCACAGCGCACAGTGTGATGCTTTGCCTCAGCCGCGGCTGGGACCGGTTACTTCCGGTCCTGGCCGCGGCTGAGGCGAATCCGGGTGTTTTTTCTTTTCCGTTACCTAGGAGACGAGGAGGTCGGTGTCGATGATCCTCGCTCTGACTGTGTGCGGCGTGGTCGTGGCGGTCGCGGTGGTCGGCCTGTTCGTCTTCGGCCTGCGCCGCCGGCTCATCCAACGCTCCGGCGGTACGTTCGACTGCAGCCTGCGCTGGGACGTACCGGAGAAACCCGACCCCAGCGGCAAGGGCTGGGGCTACGGTGTCGCCCGCTACAACGGCGACCGCATCGAGTGGTACCGCGTCTTCTCGTACTCTCCCCGTCCGCGCCGCGTCCTGGAACGCTCGGCGATCGAGGTGGCCGGCCGCCGCGCCCCCGACGGCGAGGAGGAGCTGGCCCTGCTCTCGGACGCGGTCGTGCTGGCGTGTCTTCACCGGGGGACGAGACTGGAGCTGGCGATGAGCGACGACGCGCTGACCGGTTTCCTCGCCTGGCTGGAGGCGGCGCCTCCCGGGCAACAGGTGAACGTGGCCTGACCTTCACATAGAGGGCTGCGGGGCGGATCCGTACGATACGGACCCGCCCCGCAGCCTTTTCTGCTCTGCCGTGCCGGTGACTAGGCCAGGCCGCCGCTGATCGCGTTCACCAGCTCCCCGTTGCTCGTGTCGCCGCTGAACTCCCAGAAGAATGCGCCGCCCAGGGACTGGTTCTTGGCCCAGGCCATCTTTCCTGCGATCGTCGCGGGGGTGTCGTACGACCACCAGTTGTTGCCGCAGTACGCGTACGCGGTGCCGGCGATCGTGCCGGTGGCCGGGCAGGACGCTTTGAGGATCTTGTAGTCCTCGATGCCGGCCTCGTACGTGCCCGGTGCCGCGCCGGTCGCCGCGCCGCCGGGGGCGGACTGGGTGACGCCGGTCCAGCCACGCCCGTAGAAGCCGATGCCCAGCAGGAGCTTCGCCGCCGGGACGCCCTTCGCCTTCAGCTTGGCGATGGCGTCGGCGGAGTTGAAGCCGGCGGCCGGGATACCGGCGTACGAGGTGAGCGGCGAGTGCGGGGCGGTCGGGCCGTCCGCGTCGAAGGCGCCGAAGTAGTCGTACGTCATCACGTTGTACCAGTCGGCGTAGGCGGACGCGCCGCCGTAGTCGGCCGCGTCGAGCTTGCCGCCGGAGGAGCCGTCGGCGGTGATGGCCGCGGTGATGAGGTAATGCGCCCCGAACTGCGAACGCAGCGCCGACATCAGGTTCTTGAAGGCCGCCGCACCCGACGCGTCACAGGTCAGACCGCAGGCGTTCGGGTACTCCCAGTCGATGTCGATGCCGTCGAAGACGTCCGCCCAGCGCGGGTCCTCGACGACCGCCTTGCAGGAGGCGGCGAAGGCGGCCGGGTTGGCGGCGGCCTGGGTGAAGCCGCCGGAGTAGGTCCAGCCCCCGAAGGAGTACAGCACCTTGATGTTCGGGTACTTGGCCTTCAGCTGGCGCAGCTGGTTGAAGTTGCCGCGCAGTGGCTGGTCCCAGGTGTCGGCCACGCCCGACACGGACTGGTCGGCGGTGTAGGCCTTGTCGTAGGCGGCGTAGGTGTCGTCGACGACGCACTTGCCGTCCTTGACGTTGCCGAACGCGTAGTTGATGTGCGTGATCTTCGACGCCGTGCCCGAGGTCACCAGGTTCTTGACGTGGTAGTTGCGGCCGTAGACGCCCCACTCGGTGAAGTAGCCGAGCTTGACCTTGTTCCCGGTGGGCGGGTCGGTGGTGCCGCCGGTGGTGCGCACGGCGACCGCGCCGCTCGCCGGTCCGGTCTGGTCGGCGGTGTCGCGGGCCCGGACGGTGTACGAGTAGTCCGTACCGGCGGTCAGACCGGTGTCCGTGTACGAGGTGGCCGTCACCGTCGCGACCTTGGTGCCGTCGCGCAGGACGTCGTAGTTCTTGATGCCCTTGTCGTCGGTGGCCGCGCCCCAACTCAGCTTGACCGAGGTGTTGGTGACACCGGAGGCCGTCGGAGTGCCGGGCGCGGAGGGGGCGTTGTCGCCGGGCACGGTGCCGCCGCTGCAACTGCCGCCGTTAAGCCTGCAGTTGGCGGGGGAGCCGGTACCGGCGCCGTTGAAGCCGAAGGAGACGGTGGCGCCGGGGGCGAGGGTGCCGTTCCAGGACTTGTTCCTGGCGGTCCAGTGGGCGCCGCTGGAGGTGACGTCGGCGTCCCAGGCCGAGGTGACGGACGTACCGGAGGGGAAGTCCCACTCGACCGTCCATGAACCGATCGATGTGGTACCGGTGTTGGTGACCGTCCACTTGCCCTCGAAGCCGGTGCCCCAGTCCTGGGTCTTCGCGTAGGTCGCGGTCGCCGATGACGACGCGGCGGCTCCCTGTGCCGGGCTCGCCAGGCCCACCAGGGCGGCGAGGGGGAGCAGCAGGGCCGTAAAGCCTGCCGTACATCTGTGTCCGAAGCGCATGCGGCGCCTCCTTGGAGGTGTGAGGGGCGCGACTGAGCCTTCGCACCCGCAGTGCCGCGAGAATAGGAAGGTCTGGACCACGGGTCAATAGGTCTGGACCATTCCCGGTGCAGGCTCACTCGATTTCGCTAAACCCCCAACTCCTGTGCCAGTACAGCCGCTTGGACGCGGCTGCGCAGCTCCAACTTGCTCAGCAACCGGCTGACGTGGGTCTTCACCGTTGCTTCGGCCATGTCGAGGCGGGCCGCGATGTCCGCGTTCGACAGTCCCTCGCCGAGACACGACAGCACCTCGCGCTCACGGCGGGTCAGGGCGTCCAGAACGGCGGGATCGGCCCTCGGCTCCCGCGCCGGGCCGGACGCGAACTCGGCGATCAGGCGCCGGGTGACCGCCGGGGCGATCAGGCCCTCGCCGCGCGCCACCGTCCGCACCGCCTCGATCAGGTCCTTGGCCTCCGCGCTCTTCAGGAGGAAACCGGAAGCTCCCGCGCGCAGCGCCCCGAAGACGTACGCGTCGAGGTCGAAGGTGGTCAACACCAAGACGTCTGCGAGCTGTTCGCCACCACCTGCCGGGTCGCCGACACCCCGTCCAGGCGCGGCATCTGAACGTCCATCAGCACCAGGTCCGGCCGCAGTTCACGGGCCAGCGCCACCGCCTGCTCACCGTCCGCCGCCTCCCCGACCACCTCGACGTCCGGCGCGCTGCCCAGGATGAGGACGATCCCGGCCCGCACGGCCGACTGGTCCTCGGCGACGACCACCCGGATCGCGGGGGCGGCCGGCCCTGGTTGCGTCATGCGTCTTCTCCTTGGGACACGTCCCCATCCAACACGGCCCGAACGCCGCCCGCCTGATCCCCGGGAAGGGTCTCCCACTGCATCCTTCGATGTACCGGGACTTCCTCACCGCCGACGACGCATCCGGCCCGCCTGGCCGGGAGCCTGGAAGGAGAACGGATTCCGCTGTGAGGAGCGAGTCGTGATCGTCGCGTTGATCATCGCCTGCGAGGTGGGCTTCTGGGTGCTGCTGGCGCTCGGCCTGGCCGTCCGCTACCTGCTCAAGTGGCGCCGCACGAGCGTGGTGCTGCTGCTGTGCGAACCGCTGCTGGAACTGGTGTTGTTCGTCGCGACGGCGATCGACTTGAAGAACGGTGCCGAACCCGCCTGGCAACACGGCCTGGCCGCGCTCTACATCGGCTTCACGGTGGGATACGGCCACTACACGATCCGCCTGCTCGACGGCCACGCCGCCCACCGCCTGGCCGGGGGCCCGCCCCCGCCGAAACCGCCGCGCTACGGCATGGCCCGCGCCCGCCACGAGGGTGGCCTGTGGCTGCGTACCGTCGTCATGGCGGCGGTCGCGTGCGCGCTGCTCCAGGCGGCGGCCTGGTACGTCGGCGACGGGGACATCTCGTCCCTGCGGTCCGCCCAGTTGACGGCGCTCCGGGTGGCCGGCGTCCACGGCCTGATCGCGCTGACCTACGCGATCTGGCCGAAGAAGGCGCCGGCCGGGTACGCGGAGACGTCAGCGCTCTCCGCCCGGGACCCAGAGCACGTCCCCGACCTCCTTGTTCGCGGTCCGCGCCAGGATGAACAGCAGGTCCGACAGGCGGTTGAGGTAGGTCGCGGTGAGCGGGTTCATGACGTCCCCGTGAACCTCCAGCGCCGCCCACGTGGAGCGCTCGGCCCGGCGTACGACCGTGCACGCCTGGTGCAGGAGGGCCGCGCCGGGGGTGCCGCCGGGCAGGATGAACGAGCGTAGCTTCTCCAGGTCTTCGAGGAACCGGTCGCAGTCCGCCTCCAGCTTGTCGATGTACGACTGCTCGACCCGCAGCGGCGGAAACTCCGGGTTCTCGGCCACCGGAGTCGACAGGTCCGCCCCCACGTCGAACAGGTCGTTCTGCACCCGGGTCAGCACCTTGACGACCGCCACCTCCAGCCCGCCCAGCGCGACGGCGGTCCCGATCACCGCGTTCGCCTCGTTGGCGTCGGCGTACGCCGAGATCCGCAGATCGGTCTTGGCGACCCTGCTCATGTCGCCGAGGGCGGTGGTGCCCTGGTCGCCGGTCCTGGTGTAGATGCGCGTCAGATTGACCATGGCGCCAGCGTAGTGAGGACCTCCGACAGCCGCTCAACCAATGCGTGCGAGGGGCCGAATGAGCCACGTCGGTGTGATGTCCGCCAGATGAGACGTGACGCGCATTACTTACCGGTCACACAGCACCCTCACGACCGCTAGGGTCCGCCGAAGAGGCCCAATACACGAGGCACACGTAAACAGCGCGTCAGGGGAGTCGCACAGTGGCACGGAAGCTTGCCGTCATCGGAGCCGGCCTGATGGGTTCCGGCATCGCCCAGGTGTCCGCACAGGCGGGCTGGGACGTCGTACTGCGCGATGTCACCGACGAAGCACTCACTCGTGGCACCGACGGCATCAAGTCCTCGTACGACAAGTTCGTCGGCAAGGGCAAACTCGCCGCGGCCGACGCCGAGGCCGCCCTCGGACGCATCACCGCGACGACCGACCTCGACGCGGTCGCCGACGCGGACATCGTCGTCGAGGCCGTCTTCGAGAAGCTCGAGATCAAGCACGAGATCTTCCGCGCGCTCGACAAGATCACGCGCCCCGACGCCGTGCTCGCCTCCAACACCTCCGCCATCCCGATCACCAAGATCGCCGCCGTCACCGACCACCCCGAGCGGGTCGTCGGCGCGCACTTCTTCTCGCCGGTGCCGATGATGCAGCTCTGCGAGCTGGTCCGCGGCTACAAGACGAGCGACGAAACCCTCGCCACCGCACGGGAGTTCGCCGAGTCCGTCGGCAAGACCTGCATCGTCGTCAACCGGGATGTCGCCGGCTTCGTGACGACCCGGCTGATCTCGGCGCTCGTCGTCGAGGCGGCCAAGCTGTACGAGTCCGGTGTCGCCACCGCCGAGGACATCGACCTCGCCTGCAAGCTCGGCTTCGGGCACACGATGGGCCCGCTGGCCACCGCCGACCTCACCGGGGTCGACATCCTGCTGCACGCCGCCGACAACATCTACACCGAGTCCCAGGACGAGAAGTTCGCTCCTCCGGAGCTGATGCGCCGGATGGTTGACGCCGGTGACATCGGCCGTAAGAGCGGGCAGGGCTTCTACAAGTACTGAGCAGTGCCGCACGGAGTCAACAGGTACGGAAACCGCACGAACCCCTGGGGTGTCACCCCGTGGGGTGAATTGGGTATCGGTTCGCTCACAGACGGCAACCTGACAGCCCCTCAGGCAGTCAGAGGTTGCATCACCTACCGACGCGGAGCACGACACGCACTCACGGGAGCGCATATGTACATCAGGGGCGACCACGCCGAGCTGGTCGTCGGGGGCCGCCTCGACGTACGCAGCGCGGCGGACGCCCGTACGGTCCTGCACACGGCCGTCGACACAGGCGTCGGCGACCTCGTGCTGGACCTGTCCGAGCTGGAGTCCTGGGACGCCACCGGGCTCGGGGTGATCATGGGAGCCCACCGGCGGTGCGGGCGGTGCGGCAGACGGCTCGTGCTGCGCGACGTACCACCGCAGATGCAGCGCCTGCTGGTGGCCACCCGGCTGCACCGGATCCTCGCGATCGAGGGTGGTATCGGGGTGGAGTCACTGCCCAGGGTGTGAAACCGCACTTCCCGCACAATCCTCACGAGACTGTGACGTCTCGGACGGCGCGGTACCCCGGCCTGTCGTAGATACTGTGCGAAGGTTTAGGGTTCGGTCGCCCGCTGCCAGATATCCCACGAGCGGGCCCGGACCAGAAGCGACAGCTCAGTGTGCAGCAAGGCCGGGAGGGGCCAGGGTCCCGTCGACCCGCACATGACGCTTTTGGGGGCTTGAACCTTATGGACCCGAACAACCAGGGCTCCGAGGAGTACGGCCATGACGCCGACGGCAGTACGCCGCGTCAGCGCCCGCCTCGCGACGCCCTCACATCCGACTTCGGACAGCACACGCCCGCGCTCGCCCGCACGGTGCAGCTCGTCTCGGGCGACTACCTGCTCACCGTCAACCCGGTCGACGGCAGCGAGATAGAGGTCTGTCCACCCGGCGAACGGCCCGGCCGGCCCGTGAAGCTCACGGCGGCCGAGCGCGCCGAGATCACCCGCGCCGCAAAGCCGCACGTACCGCCCGGGCCCGCACGGCCCGAACTGCCGCTCCTGGAGCGTGACGGCGAGCGCGAACGGCTGGTCCGGCTGCTGGCCCGCGGCCGTTCCGTACGCCTCATCGGCCCGGCCGGCTCCGGCCGCACCACACTCCTCGACGCCGTCGCCGCGGACTGCGCGGACCTCGCGCCCGACGGCGTGGTCCGCCTCACCGGCTTCCACCGCACCCAGACCGACCTCCTCTACGACCTCTTCTACGCCGTCTACAGCGCACCTCTGTACCGGCCGGAACCGGACGAACTGCGCGCCCTCGTCCGCGAGGCCGGCGCGGTCGTCGTCCTCGACGACGTGGAGTTCGGCGGCGCCGCGCTCGACGAACTCCTCGACGCGACCCCCGAGTGCGCCTTCCTGATCAGCGCCACCCCCGACGTACCCGCCCCGTCCGCCGACTCGATGATCGAGGAACTGTTCCTCGACGGCCTCGACCGGGCCGGCGGCCTGGAACTCCTCGAGCGCTCCGTCGGCCGCGTCCTCACCGAGGAGGAGGCCAACTGGGCAGGCGACCTCTGGTTCGAGTCCGAGGGCCTGCCCCTGCGGTTCGTCCAGGCCGGCGCCCTGCTCAGGCAGCGCGACGGACTGCGCGCCCGCACTGACGCCGTCGACGCGTTCGGCGTCTTCGGGGACATTCCGGCCGACGCGCAGCCTTCCGACACCGACACCGGCGCCGAGGACGACGTCGTACCGCTGCCCTCGCTCGCCGAGGGTGCCGCGCCCGCGCCGCTGCTCGCGTCCCGGCTCAGCGCGTCCGCCCGGGACACCCTGCGCTTCGCCGTCGCGCTCGGCGGTGAGGTGCCTCACCAGGCCCATCTGCCCGCGCTGGTCGGCGACACCCACGCGGACGCCGCCCTCGGTGAGCTGCTCGGCTGTGCGCTGGTCTCCCCGGTCGGCTCCCACTACCGGCTCGCGGCCGGGGTACGGACCCAGCTGGAGGCCGCCGGATACGGCGAAGACGCCCAGGACCGGGCGCTCACCGCCGCCCAGCACTACGCCTGGTGGGCCGGACACCCGTCCGTGACCCCCGAGCGGGTCTGCGCCGAGTCCGACGCCCTGCTCGCCGCCCTCGCCGTCCTGGTCCCCGAGAACACACCGCCGGCCGACGACGAGGAGACCACGGCCGTACGGCTGGCCCGCACCGCGGCGCCCGCCTTCGCGGCCGGCCTGTACTGGAGCGCCTGGGAACGCGTCCTGCTCGCCGGCGCCGAGGCCGCCCGGCTCTCCGGGGAGGTCTCGGAACAGGCCTATTTCCAGCACGAGTTGGGCATCCTCGCCCTCTGCGGCGACGAGCTCGACCTGGCCCGTACCGAGCTGGAGGCCGCCATCGGCCTGCGCGGTGCCCTCGCCGACAAGCGCGGCATGGTCGCGGGCCGCCGCGCCCTCACCCTGGTCGCCGACCGCGCCGGCGACACCCCCGGCCTCGGCTCCGGCCCGGTCAGCGCGGCGGGCGAGGAGGTGCCGGACGCACGGTACGAGGAGTCGGCGTCGCCGCCCGGCGGTGTCCCGGCGGTCTTCGGTGCCGCCGGCCATACGCCGCCGCAGCCGTCGCCCGCCGGTTCCGCTTCGGCTTCCGGTTACGGGGCCGGTGAGTTCCCGGCGACCCTGATCTCGTCCCGGTCCGGGGGCGGCGCACACAAGGTCTCGGGCATCCAGCGTCTCGTGGGCGGCGCGCGGCGCAACATTGTGGCGGTCGGCGCGGGCGCCCTGCTCGCGGCCGTGCTCGGCACGGTGGTGACGCTGGGCGCGACCTCGAACCCGGGCGACGCGCCGTCCGACCGGGTCGGCGTCAACCCGTCGGCCAGTGCGGGCGGCGACGACGACAGTCTGGGCGCCGACAAGGCCGACGACGGCAGCGCCGGCAACGACAGCAACGGCGACACCGGTACGGCCACCAGCCGCCCGACCGACCCGGGTCCCGACGGGACGATGGGCACCTCGGACGACCCGACGCCGCCTCCGACGGGCGGCGACGAGCCGTCGGACGAGCCTACGGGGACGAAGACGCCGGGTGGCGGGGGGAGCACCGGGGGAGACGGTGGCGGCGGTACGGAGAGCCCGCGTCCGTCGGGCCATCCGACGCCGACCGGTCCCACCGACGACCCGACGACGCCTGACCCGACGCCCCCGACGCCGTCGTCCGATCCGACCACCTCGGCCCCGGCCAGCCCGGAGCCGACGCCCGATCCGACGACGCCGGCGCCTTCGACCCCGGCGACCACGACCACGGCCAGCGGACCGGCCTCCAGCCCGGTCCAGACCGCGAGTGAGCCGGCGAGCGCCCCCGTCGACACCGACACTCCGACGCCGGTGATCTGACGGCACGACGACACGAGGAAGGGGGCGGGCCCGTGACAACGGACCCGCCCCCTTCCCCGTACAGCCGACCCGCAAGTCGCCTACAAGCCGTGAACCGGCCTCAGAACAGCCGGAGTTTGTCGTCCTCGATGCCGCGCATCGCGTTGTAGTCCAGTACCGCGCAGCCGATGCCCCGGTCCGTGGCGAGGACGCGGGCCTGGGGCTTGATCTCCTGCGCGGCGAAGATGCCGCGCACCGGAGCGAGGTGCGGGTCGCGGTTCAACAGTTCCAGATAGCGTGTGAGTTGCTCCACGCCGTCGATCTCGCCCCGCCGCTTGATCTCCACCGCGACCGTCGCGCCGTCGGCGTCCCGGCACAGGATGTCGACCGGGCCGATGGCCGTCATGTACTCGCGGCGGATGAGGGTGTAGCCGTCGCCGAGGGTCTCGATGCGGTCGGCGAGGAGTTCCTGGAGGTGCGCTTCCACGCCGTCCTTGATCAGGCCGGGATCCACGCCCAGTTCGTGCGAGGAGTCGTGGAGAATCTCCTCCATCGTGATGATGAGTTTCTCGCCCGCCTTGTTGATGACGGTCCAGATCCCCTCGTCGTCTCCGGACCCCTCCTTCAACGTGCAGGGCGGAGACATCCAGTTGAGAGGCTTGTAGGCGCGGTCGTCCGCGTGGATCGAGACGCTGCCGTCAGCCTTGACCAGGATGAGGCGGGGGGCCGACGGGAGATGAGCGGTGAGCCGGCCCGCGTAGTCCACGGAACAGCGCGCAATGACGAGACGCATGGTCGGCAACGCTACTCGACGCGCGGTGGTCCACGCGATTCGCCCACCTCACAGTGGTGAAGTGGACTCTGGTGGGCCGACGGAACATGCCAGTGGCAACTGTTCGTTGTTGGCTGATTGTGTGCCTATGAGGATGGTTCTGACCGGCCTTGTATTCGCGTTTTCCTGGTGCGGTCACGGTCCGTTGCTTACGGTGGTAAACGGGAGGTCGCGACGCGTGTACGGAGCGTGCTCGGGTCGCGGGCTCCCTTTCCCCGTCCGGCAACCCCCGTGATCCGGGGGTGCGAGAGGAGAACTCATGTCGCTCGACGTCTCACCGGCCCTACTCGAACAGGCCGAGCGAGGCGAGGTCGACGAAGCGGAATTCGTCGACTGCGTCCGGACCTCCCTGCCCTATGCATGGGAGATGATCAGCTCCCTGGTGGCACAGCTGAAGGTGGACGGCGGAGACTTCGCCGACAACCAGACGCCCCCGCCGGACGAGCAGGCACGTGGCCAGCTGCTGCGTGCGCTGGCGAGTGACGCGATACGCGGCGCGCTGCAGCGGCACTTCGGTGTGCGGCTGGCCTTCCAGAACTGTCACCGGGTGGCGGTTTTCCCGCTGGACTCCTCGGTGGACGTCAAGCTGGCCCGCTTCACCTCGGCACGCAGTCAGTTGCTGAACCAGTCTCCGGAATTCCGGGACTGCTGACGCGGCTTGGGGCATCGCTTGCCGCTCCGTACGCGGGAGGTGTTTCTGTACGGGGCGGCAAGCTCCCTGGGCCGGCCGGGTGTTCAGCGAAGCTGCGTGAGCACCTCGGTGCCCAGTCGCCGTACGTTGTCCTCGGTGGCCGCCAGGTCGCCGGAGCCTTCGACGAGCAGGGCGAAGCGCGAGATGCCCGTGCGTTCCGAGGTCGCCGCGAGGCGGTCCGCGCACAGTCGGGGGGTGCCCACCGGGTGCAGTCCGCAGAGGAGTTCGGTGTAGGCCACCGGGTCCCGCATCGAACGCTGCCGGCCGTCCACCGTGACATGCGCTTCCAGTCCCTGTCGCAGCCAGCCCGGCATCGCCTTCGTCAGCGTCTCGACCGCGTCCGTGCGCCGGTCCGCGATCTGGCAGACGCCGGCCGACACATGGGCGGCTCCCCGGATCTCGTCCCCGGAACGGCCCGCCGCGTGCGCGAGCTGCCGCCACAGGGCGACCATCTCGGCCTTCTCCTCGTCCCCGACGTGCATCCCGAGGAGCATCGGCAGCCCGCGCTCGGCGGCCAGCCGTACGCTCGACGGCGAGGTGCACGCGACGACGACCTCTGGTCCCGGGGTGTCCGTGAGCGCCTCCGACGGGCTGGGTACGACGGGCACCTCACGAAACCTGAACCGGTCGCCGTCGGCCGACACCGACGGTTCGCGCAGCCAGCGGACCAGCAGATCGAGTGATTCCGGGAACGCCTTCTCGTACGCTTCGAGGCCCGTCCCGAACACCTCCAGGTCGACCCACGGCCCGCCGCGCCCCACGCCCAGCGTGAACCGCCCGCCGGACGTCAGGTGCAGCAGCGCGGCCTGTTCGCCGAGCGCCACGGGGTGGGTGGTGGGCAGTACGCTCACCGCCGTGCCGACCCGGATGCGCCGGGTGCGGCCCAGCAGCAGCGCGGCCAGGGTCGTCGCGGACGGGCAGGCGCCGTACGGGACGAAGTGGTGCTCCGCCAGCCAGACCGTGTCGAGTCCCGCCTCGTCGGCGACCTCGGCGGACCGGACCGCTCGGTGCAGTGCCTCCCCCTGGCCCTGGCCCGGGAACTGGGCCGCCAGCACAAAACTTCCTACGCGCATCGCTCTTTCCTGCTTCCTAGGCCCCGACACGGAGCTCCCCCGCACGGCATAACCGCACGACACGTGCCGAAGTCACGGCTTGGCGGAGAGATTGGCGGATTGTCTGCAGAATCGGGCAGCCGGGCGGAGAGCTTCCTGGGGCCTGCCTGAGAGCGGCCCGGGAGCCGACGGGAAGAGAGGAGGGGATTCGAGAAGGAGTTCGAGAGAATTCGAGAGATGTAGTGCGGAGGTGGTGATTTACCTCTACCCCGGATGGCGCCGCGTAGGCTGGTCGGGCCCCCTGCCCCCTGAACCGCTCCGTGAGGTGTCCTGTGTCCCCGCGTCGCAACCGCCCCCAAGGCCCCGGCGGCTCGTCCGGCCGGAGCGCCGACGGGGACGACTCCGGCCGTTACGGCGGCTTCCAGTCCTCGGAGAGCTGGCAGGGCGAGAACTGGAACGTCCGGCACGTGGCGGGGGCCAGCGCCCAGGGCAAGACGTACCGCTGCCCCGGCTGCGACCAGCTGATCCCCTCCGGCGTCCCGCACGTCGTCGCGTGGGCCGAGCACGCGGGCGTGGACGACCGCCGGCACTGGCACAAGGCCTGCTGGAACGCGAAGGACCGCCGCACCACGCGGGTGCAGCGGTCCCGTAACGCGCCGAGGTTCTGACCAGGTTCGCGAACGTGCCCCTGGTCAGGGGAGTTCACGCATCCGGGTGATTCACACGTCCCGGCGGTCGAGCAGCACGAAGGCGCCGGCGATCGCCGCGGCGGTCACCCCGGCGAGCAGACCGAGCTGGGCGCCGCCGCCGATGTTGTTCCCGTCGCCCAGCCCGAAGATCCTGGCGAGGGAATTGGGGGCGTTGTACTCCAGCATCTTCTGGCCGATCCACTGCATGCTCTCGGACAGCAGCAGGAACGCGGGCAGGATCGCCGGTACCAGGACGAGCCCCAGCATCGCGGTGATCGCACCCGCCGAGTGACGCAGCATCGAGCCGACCGCGAGGGCGAGCACCCCGAGCAGCGACACGTACAGCGCGCCCTTGACGACCGTGCCGCCCCACGCCTTGCCCTCACCGGCGTTGTGCATCGACTCGGTCACCAGTCCGACGAAACCGATCGCGAACGCGGACACGACGAACGCGACCGCGAAGAAGATGATCAGCTTGGCGGCGAGCACCCGGTGGCGCTGCGGCGAGGCGGTGAACGTCGTACGGATCATGCCCGTGCCGTACTCCGACGAGATGACCAGCACGCCCAGCGTGATCAGGCAGATCTGCCCGAGGACCAGCCCGAAGAACGCGGGGATGGTGTACGGCACGTTCCCGAAGTTCTCGTCGGTCGTCTGCCCGGCGACCAGCAGGCCGATGCCGATGACGAGGACCAGGAAGACCCCGAGCGTCCACAGCGTCGAGCGCACCGACTTGATCTTCGTCCACTCGGAGGCGAGGGCATGCCCGAGGTGCGTGCGCGTGACCGGGATCGGCGAGGTGTAAGGGGCGAACGAAGTGCCGGGCGCCGCCTGCCAGTCGGGCGCGACCGGCGGCTGCAGCGCTTGCGTCGGGGGCTGCTGGGGCGTGCTCATCGGGCGTCCTCGGGCTTGGTCAGGGCGGGGGCGGCGGCAGGCGCCTGCTGAGGGGCGGCGGGCTGCGCGTACGGGTTCGGGTGGCCGTCGGCGGAGGCGCCGGGACCGCCGGGCGCGCCGTACGGGCCGGCCGGCTGTCCGGGCTGTCCGGGCGCCGCGAACGGCGGCTGACCGCCCGGCTGGGGCGGCGGCGGGGCGTACCAGCCCGGCTGGCCCAGTCCCGGCACCGGCATCTGCACCGGCGGCTGCGTGCCCGGCGGCAGCGGCTGCTGGAGTCCGGCCTTCTGGTCGACGGTCGAGCGGTAGTCGACGGCGCCCTGCGTCATCCGCATGTACGCCTCCTCCAGGGACGCCTGGTGCGGCGACAGCTCCCACAGGCGTACGTCGGCGGTGTGCGCGAGCTCGCTGATCCGGGGCAGCGGCAGGCCCATGACGCGCAGCGCGCCGTCCTGCTCGGGCAGCACCTGGCCGCCCGCCTCGGTCAGCGCGGCCGTCAGCTTCTCGCGCTGCTGGGGCTCGGTCTCCGGGGTGCGTACGCGCGCGAAGTCGGCCGAGTTGGTGGAGATGAAGTCCTTGACGCTCATGTCGGACAGCAGCTGTCCGCGCCCGATCACGATCAGGTGGTCGGCGGTCAGCGCCATCTCGCTCATCAGGTGGGAGGAGACGAACACGGTCCGCCCCTCCGCCGCGAGCGCCTTCATCAGGTTGCGCACCCAGAGGATGCCCTCGGGGTCGAGGCCGTTGACCGGCTCGTCGAAGAGCAGCACCTGGGGGTCGCCGAGCAGTGCGGCGGCGATGCCGAGCCGCTGGCCCATACCGAGCGAGAACCCCTTGGAGCGCTTTCGAGCCACGTCCTGGAGCCCGACGACGCCCAGCACCTCGTCCACGCGCCGCGCCGGGATGCCCGACAACTGCGCCAGGCACAGCAGGTGACTCCGGGCGGACCGGCCGCCGTGCACGGCCTTTGCGTCGAGCAGCGCGCCCACCTGGCGGGGAGCGTTGGGCAGCTTGCGGTAGGGGAAGCCACCGATCGTCACCTGGCCCGATGTCGGCTGGTCCAGGCCGAGGATCATCCTCATCGTCGTCGACTTGCCCGACCCGTTGGGGCCCAGGAAGCCGGTGACGGCTCCCGGCCGCACCTGGAAGGAAAGGTTGTACACGGCCGTCTTGTCGCCGTAGCGCTTCGTCAGGCCGACTGCCTCGATCATTGCTCCGCACCCACCGAAAAATTCAGGTCAGCAGGGCACACGCCCCCGTAAGGGTTAGGAGCTTATCCGGATGCTGACGGTTCCCTTCAAAAAGCAGCAAAAAAGGTCTGGACCGTGACCGCACGAGGGGGATGCGCGAGATCGGGGCTCAGGCATCCCGCGTCCTGAGCAGCAGATACCCGCCGAGCAGGGCCGCGGCGACCCACGTCACCATGATCGCGAGGCCGCCCCAGCCTCCCCGAACCTCCGCGTCGGCCCATGACACGACATGCATCCCGAAAAAAGCCGACGCCCGTGCCCCCTGTCCAAGGGGGTACGGGCCTCGGGAGCCGTTAGGCGACCGTTACTTGATCAGCGGGACTGCTGGGCCGGGACGCCGCGGGTGATCGGCTCGTCGTCCGTGACCGGAGCGCCGGCGGCGGCGACCGCGGCTCCCGTCAGGGTGGCGAGCATCTCGCGGACGTTCGTCAGCTGGGCGTTGATCGAGTCGCGGCGGTTGGTGAGAGCCGCCAGCTCGCGCTCCGATTCCGAACGGATCCGGTCGGCCTTGGCGTTCGCGTCGGCCACGATGTCCTCGGCCTGGCGCTGCGCCGTCTCGACGGTCTGGCGGGCGCGGCGCTCGGCGTCCGTGCGCAGCTTCTCGGCCTCCAGGCGGAGCTGCTCCGCGCGGTGCTCGATCTCCGCGAGGCGCTTCTCGGCCTTGGCCTGACGGGACGCGAGGTCGCGCTCCGACTGCTCACGGCGCTTGGCGAGGTTCGTCTCGAAGTCCGCGGCGGCCTGGGCGGCCTTGGCGCGGGTCTCCTCGAAGAGGGCGTCCGCCTCCTCACGCTTGGACTGCGCGTCCTTCTGCGCCTCCTGGCGCAGCTGGGAGGCGTCGCTCTTGGCCTTCTCGACGATCCGGACGCCCTCGTCCTCCGCCTTGGACTTACGGTCCGCAGCGAACGATTCTGCGTCGTTGCGCACCTGCTGGGCCGCCGACTCGGCGAGCTCACGGTGCTGCTCGGCCGCGCGACGGGCCTCCTCGCGCAGGTCCTTCGCCTCCTCCTCGGCAAGACGGAGGATCTTCTCGACGCGCGCGCCGAGACCGGCGTACGACGGTTCTGCGTCGCTGACCTGGGCCTGGGCGTTCTGCGTCTCGAGGTGGAGCTCCTCGATGCGCTTTTCCAGAGCAGTGATTCGGGCCAGAGCGCTGTCACGGTCGGAGACGAGCTTCGAGATGCGTTCGTCCACCTGAGCGCGGTCGTACCCACGCCGCACAAGCTCGAAGCCGTAGGGGGAAGTGTCGCTCATGGGGTTCCTGTCGAATGAGACCGGTGAGGTGATAGGGGAATCCTAGGGGGCCAAGCGGCGTGTCATCGTGCAGTCACCCGATTGATATGGAGAATGAGACCCCTTTTGAGTGGCTAACCGGCGGACTGCTTGCCCAAAAGTTGGTCAAAGAGCCCCGAAAGCCGCACAGGATGCACGCAACGTGCCCTCCCGGCTAGCCCTCTGACGACTTGCCACCCGAACGAGTCACGCCTGCCGCAGCGCCCGCCTTGACCCCGCCGTCCTTGCTCGCCGTCGGGGCCTCAAAAGACTCCAACGCTTCCAGCACGTCCTGGACACGGGAAATCTCGGCCTGAATGTCCTCCCGGCGCCGCACGAGGATCTCGAGCTCCCGCTTGCCCTCCTCGACGGTGGCCTTCGCCTCGCGGATCGCCTCGGCCCGAAGCTCCTCGGCCTCCCTGATCAGCGAGGACTTCTTCTGCTCGGCCTCCTTCAGGAGCCCCTCGGCCTTCTTGACGGCGGCGATCCGGACCTTGCCCGCCTCGGAGTTGGCCTCCGAGACCAGGTCCTTGGCCTTCGCCTCCGCCTTGGCGAGCTGCTCCTCGGCGGCCGTGATCAGCGCGTCACAGCGGTCGCCGGTCGTCCTCATCGTCTCGGCGGCCTCCCGGCGGGCCCGCTCGTGCAGGCTCTCGATCTCGGCCGTGATGCGGTCCCGCAGCTCCTCCGCGCGCTCCCTTATGGCGGTCGCGTCCCGGCGCGCGCCGACCAGCAGCCCGTCCGCGTCCGCGCGGGCCTTCTCCACCGCCGCGTTGCCCTGCGCCGTCGCCTGTTCCACCAGCCGGTCCGCCTCGGTGCGGGCCGCGCCCACCATCGAGTCGGCCTGCGCCTCCGCCTCCGCGGTCGTCTTCTGCGCGGCCTGCTGCGACTCCGTCAGGAGCTTGTCGACCTCGGCGGCCGTCTCCGTGATGAGCGTGTCGACCTGCTCGGCCGCCTCGGAGCGCCGCTTGTTGGCCTCCTTGCGGGCCTCGTCCAGCGTGGTGTCGGCCTCGTCGCGCGCCGTCGACATGAGCCGGTCGGCCTCCGCCGCCGCCTCCGCCTTGAACCGCTCCGCCTCGGCCCGGACCCGCTCCGCGTGCTGCTGCGCCGAACCGACCGTCTCCGCGGCCTCGGCCCGCAGCCGCTCCGCCTCCCCGCTCGCCTCCGCGATCAGCTGGTCGGCCTTGGCCGTGGACTCGGCCCGGACCCGCTCCGCCTCGGCGTTGGTCTCCTCGGTGAGCCGCTCGGCCTCCGCCGTCACCTCGGTGATCAGCGTGTCGGCCTGCGTCGCCGCGTCCGAACGGATCCGGTTCGCGTCCTCACGGGCCTCCGCACGGCTGCGCGCCGCGTCCTGCTCGGCGCCCGCGATGGTGTCCGACGCCTCGGTACGCACCCGCTGGGCGTGCGCGGAGGCGTCCTGACGCATCCGTTCCGCGTCGGCGATCGCGTCGCCCACCGTGCGCTCGGCGAGCGCCTTGGCGTGCTCCGACGCCTCCGCGGCCTCCCGCCGCACCCGGCTCGCGTCCTCCGAGGCCCGCTCCCGCTCCGCGTAGGCGTCCGCGCGAACCCGGTCCGACTCCTCCTGGGCCTCGCGCCGCATCCGGTCGGCGACATGCTCGGCGGCGGAGCGCAGCCCCTGGATCTCCTCCTGGGCCTGCTCGTGCAGCCCGGACACCGACTCCCGCACCTGCTGGGCGTGGAGCTCGGCCGCCGACACCATCTCGCTCGCCCGCCGGTCCGCCTCCGCGACCAGCCGTACGGCCTCGGCCTGGGCGTCCTCCACGCGCCTGCGCGCCGACGCCAGCAGCTCCTCGCTCTGCTCGCGGGCCCGCTCACGCTCCTGGTCGGCCTCCTGGCGGGCGGAACCGAGGGTCTCCTCGGCCTCGCGCCGACGCCGGGCGGCCTCCTCCTGAGCGGCGGCCAGCGTCTCCGACGCCTCCGCGGCCAGTCGCTCGGCAGCGGCCTGTGCCTCCGCCCGTACCCGGTCGGCGGTGTCCTGGGCCTCCGTCTTCAGCCGCTCGGCCTCGGCCGCGGCCTCGGACCGCAGGCGTACGGCGATGGCCTCGCCCTCCGCCCGGGACGCGGACGCGTCCGCCGCCGCCTCGTCGCGCAGCCGCTGGATCTCCGCGTCCGCCTGCGCCTGCAGGCTCCGGACGCGCTCGGCGGCCTCGGAACGCAGCCGCTCCGACTCCTCGGAACCCTCGCGGCGGATCCGCTCGGCCTCCGCGCGGGCGTCGGTGAGCGCCTGCTCGGCGGCGGTGAGCCGGCCCTCGGCCTCGGACTGCAGCCGGGCCAGTTCGGCGCCGGCCTCGTCACGGCGTGCCTCTATGGCCCGCTCGGTTTCCTCGCGCAGCTCACGCGCGCCCCGCTCGGCGTCCGCCGTGATGCCCTCGGCCTGCTCGACGGCCTCCGCGCGGTGCCGCTCGGCCTCCTTGCGGGTGCGCTCCAGGGTTTCCTCGGCCTGCCGGCGCAGCGCCGTCGCGCGCTCGATGGCCTCCGTACGGACCTTCTCGCTGTCCGTCTGGGCGGTCTGGCGCAGCTCGTCCGCGTCCGCCTTCGCCTTGCCGAGGAGCTCCTCGGCGGTCCTGGCCGCCTCCTCGATCTGCTGGACGGCCTCACGGCGGGCCTCCGCGCGGATGCGCTCGCCCTCGGCGACCGCGTCGGCGCGCAGCTGCTCGGCTTCGCCGCGCAGCCGCCGGGCCTCCTCCTGGAGCTCGACCGTCTTGGCGCGGTACTCCTTGGTGTCGTCCTTCGCCGTGCCCTTGAGCTGCTCGGCGATGTCGTGTGCCTCGGCGCGCAGCCGGTCCGCCTCCGCCTCGGCCTCCGCGCGGATGCGCTCGGCCTCCTCGGTGGCCGCCCTGGTGGTCGACTTCGCCTCCTCGGACGCCTTGTTCAGGACGTCCTCGGCGGTACGGGCAGCTTTCGCGAGCTGGGAGGCGGTCTCCTCGGCGGTGAGACTGCGGGCGGTCTCCTCGGCCTCCGTGACGATCTTCTCGGCCTTGGCCTTGGCGTCGGCGACGATCTCCTCGGCGGTCGCCTTGGTGGCCTCGGCCTCCTGGTTGGCCTCGGTGACCAGCCGGGCGACCTGCTCCTTCGCCGTACGGGTGCGCTGCTCGTTGGCCGACTCGGCGCTGGAGGTCGTCTTGGCGGCGGCCTCCTTCGCCTCGGCGACGACCTTCTCCGCCTCGGCGCGTGCCTCCCGCAGGGCGGCCTCGGCCTCCTGCATCCGCTGCTCGGCGGCGCGGCTCAGCTCGGTGGCCTGACGGCGGGCGCTGTCCGACTCGGTCGCCGTGGAGCTGCGCAGCTGCTCGGCGTGGTCGGCGGCCTCGCGGGCCTCGGAGGTCGCGCTGTTCAGGAGGCGCTCGGCCTCGGCGCGGGCCCTGCGCAGCAGCTGGTCGGCCTCCGCGCGGGCGGACTCGCCCTCGCTCTGCAGGCGCTGCCTGGCCTCGTTCGCGACGCGCTCGGCCTCGGCGCGCGCGGCGGCCAGCGCCTTCTCGGCCTCGGCGCGCGACTCGTCGACCAGCCGACGGGCCTGGGACTCGCTGCGGGCCCGCAGCTGCTCGGCCCACGCCACGTTCTCGTTGACGTGCGACTCGACGGTCTGGCGTCGCTCGGCCAGCTCCTGATCGAGCTGCTGGCGACGGGTCACCGCCTCCTGGTGCAGCTCGGCCTGCAACCGGGCCGCCTGCTCGGCGTGCTCCTGAAGGATGCGCTGCGTCTGGGCGCGCGCCTGGGACATCTCCCGCTCGGCGTCCTGGCGGAGCTGGTCCGCCTGGATCTGCGCGTTGCGCAGCAACTGCTCGGCCTGATAGCCGAGGTCACCGCCGTCATAGGCGGGCCGGGACATGAGAGTGCGGCGCGCCTCGTGAAGCTTGGCGCGCAGCACCTCGACCTGGTAGCCGAGGTCCTCGGCGTGCTGAATCGCCTTTTCCCGCTCGGTCTTCAGCCGCTCCATCTCGGCCTCGAACCGAGAGAGGTGGTCGACGTCAGCCGCCGGCTCTCGCTCCTGGCGTTCGTAGCCCCGCACTGCGCGGTCCCATCCGTCCCTGGTCGCAACCTTCTCCGAACGAGCCACGTCCGTCCACCGAACGGGGCCCCCGGGGAATGGTGTCAGATCAACGGCGGAGCACGGTCTCCCGCCCTCGCCCTCAGCCCCCGAAACCCGTCCCCGGCCCTCGAATCCCGCACCTCAACGCACTGGGACCCGGGCCGCTCCCCGACAACACGGCAGCGGCCGTCCCCAACCCTACCGGCCCATATGTACGAGGGTCAGTGCTCAGGTGACTCAACAGCGGCCGAAGTGACCAGTTCTGTCAGTACTCCGTGGCAATCCTTGGGGTGCAGGAAGGTGATCCGCGACCCCATGGAGCCGATCCGTGGCTCCTCGTACAGAACGCGTACGCCCTTCTCGCGGATGTCCGCGGCGTCCGTATCCACATCCGCCGTACCGAAAGCGATGTGGTGCACGCCCTCCCCGTTCTTGGCGAGCCACTTGCCCACGGCGGAGTCCTCGCGGGTCGGCTCCAGGAGCTGGAGGTAGGAGGCGCCGCCGTCGTCCGTGTTGTTGATCTTCAGCATGGCCTCGCGCACGCCCTGCTCCTCGTTGACCTCGGAGTGGAACACCTCGAAGCCGTACGTGGCCCGATAGAACTCGACAGTCGTGTCGAGGTCGAAACAGGCGATCCCGATGTGGTCGATTCGCGTCAGCATGGTGTCAGTGCACCGCTTGGGAGGTGGTTACGCAACGTGCGCGCGATCACACTGACAGCCGGATGACGGCGGGACTACCGCTCAGTACATTCAAGTAAACCCTCGTTCACACTCCTCAGCTCCCCAGCTGAAAGGGGATCGCACCTCATGTCAGGAACGAACAGCACCACCTCGGTGATCGTCGCGGGCGCGCGTACGCCCATGGGACGGTTGCTGGGCTCGCTGAAGACCTTCTCCGGAGCCGACCTCGGCGGCTTCGCGATCAAGGCCGCCCTCGACCGTGCGGGTATCGGGGGCGACCAGGTGCAGTACGTGATCATGGGCCAGGTCCTCCAGGCCGGCGCGGGCCAGATCCCGGCCCGTCAGGCCGCGGTCAAGGCCGGCATCCCGATGAGCGTCCCGGCGCTGACCATCAACAAGGTGTGTCTGTCGGGCCTGGACGCGATCGCGCTGGCGGACCAGCTGATCCGCGCCGGCGAGTTCGACGTGATCGTGGCCGGTGGCCAGGAATCGATGACGAACGCCCCCCACCTGCTCCCCAAGTCCCGCGAGGGCTACAAGTACGGCGCGATCGAGATGCTCGACGCGATGGCGTACGACGGTCTGACCGACGCCTTCGAGAACATCGCCATGGGCGAGTCGACGGAGAAGCACAACACGCGCCTGGGCATCCTGCGCCCCGAGCAGGACGAGATCGCCGCCGCCTCCCATCAGCGCGCGGCGGCGGCCCAGAAGAACGGTGTCTTCGAAGCGGAGATCACTCCGGTCGAGATCCCGCAGCGCAAGGGCGAACCGGTCGTTTTCAGCCAGGACGAGGGCATCCGGGCGGAGACGACGGCGGAGTCCCTGGGCAGGCTGCGCCCGGCGTTCACGAAGGACGGCACGATCACGGCGGGCACGTCGTCACAGATCTCGGACGGTGCGGCGGCCGTGGTCGTGATGAGCAGGGCGAAGGCCGAGGAACTCGGTCTGGAGTGGATCGCGGAGATCGGCGCCCACGGCAATGTGGCGGGTCCGGACAACTCCCTCCAGTCCCAGCCGTCCAACGCCATCCTGCACGCCCTCGCGAAGGAGGGCCTGGCCATCGAGGATCTTGATCTGATCGAGATCAACGAGGCCTTCGCGGCGGTCGCGGTCCAGTCAATGAAGGACCTCGGCGTGTCGACCGAACGGGTGAACGTCAATGGCGGCGCGATCGCCCTGGGCCATCCGATCGGTATGTCCGGCGCACGGCTCGTCCTGCACCTGGCCCTGGAACTGAAGCGGCGCGGCGGCGGCGTCGGCGCGGCGGCCCTGTGCGGGGGCGGCGGCCAGGGTGACGCGCTGATCGTGCGGGTACCCAAGGCGTAAGCGGTCGCGAGCGGGCCGGCCGTACGGCTGTGATCGGAACGGAGTCGTGATGCAGGACGTCCCCACACTGGTGGCCCAGGCCAGGGAGGGCCGGCCGCGGGCCGTGGCCCGGCTGATCTCCCTGGTGGAGGGGGCGTCCGAACAACTCCGCGAGGTCATGGCCGCGCTGGCCCCGCTGGCGGGCAACGCGTACGTGGTCGGCCTGACGGGATCGCCGGGGGTGGGCAAGTCGACGTCGACCTCGGCGCTGGTGACGGCGTACCGGCAGCAGGGCAGGCGAGTGGGCGTACTCGCGGTCGACCCGTCGTCGCCGTTCTCCGGTGGCGCGCTGCTCGGCGACCGGGTGCGGATGTCGGACCACGCGTCGGACCCCGGCGTCTTCATCCGCTCCATGGCGACCCGCGGCCACCTCGGCGGCCTGGCCTGGGCGGCCCCGCAGGCGATCCGTGTCCTGGACGCGGCGGGCTGCGACGTGATCCTCGTCGAGACGGTCGGTGTGGGCCAGTCGGAGGTGGAGATCGCCGCGCAGGCCGACACCAGCGTGGTGCTCCTCGCGCCCGGGATGGGCGACGGCATCCAGGCGGCCAAGGCGGGCATCCTGGAGATCGGTGACGTGTACGTCGTCAACAAGGCGGACCGGGACGGCGCGGACTCCACGGCCCGCGAACTGAACCACATGCTGGGTCTGGGCCAGTCCCGATCCGCCGGCGACTGGCGCCCCCCGATCGTCAAGACGGTCGCGTCGCGGGGGGAGGGCGTCGACGAGCTGGTGGAAGCCCTGGAGAAGCACCGCGCGTGGATGGAGGAGCGCGGGGTGCTCGCGGAACGCCGCAGGGCCCGCGCGTCCCACGAGGTCGAGACGATCGCCGTCACGGCCCTGCGCGAACGCATCGGCGACCTGCACGGCGACCGGCGCCTGGACGCCCTCGCGGAGCGCATCGTGGCGGGTGAACTGGACCCCTATGGGGCGGCGGACGAACTGGTGGCGGGCCTGACGGAGCGGTGAGGGGCCGTCCCTCCCAGCGAGGGCCTACCTTCTTTCCCACCCACCCGCACCCGCCCGCACCGCTTCTGCAGCCCAGGCCCAGGCATCTCAGCCCGTCCACCGGATACTCGTAACTGGCGGTTCTGCGAAAGAGCCGAAGGTGCCCCGGCTGGAGCTACGCGTCCCGCTGTCGGCCGCGACCCGGGCCGGGCTCGATCTCAGACATGTCAAGTCCCTTGAGCTGACGCCCCGTTCGCAGTCCGGGCGGCCCTGGCTGATGGACGCCTGGGGCTGGGGGCCCGGCACTTCGGCGGTGGAGGCGGCCGCACTGCCGCGTGTCGACGTGGGCCGCACGATCGTCAAGGAGGGCGACTCGGGCACCCGTACCTACCGGATCCCGGTCGAGGTCTCCGGCTACGGCAGCGGGCAGGTCCGCGTGTACGTCATCGCCCCGGACAGCGGCCGGGCACCGAGACCGGTCCGGTCCTTGACATCAACGGTGATGCGGGAGCCGATCGTGCCGTTGGCACAGAGCAGGAGGAACGTCACGTAGGTGCCCCCTTCGTTCCGGCGGCTTCTCGGCGAAGGGCCGGTCACGGCCGGGCAGGAGTGGCGACCGTACCGCGCGTCGAGTGGGCGAGCAGCTTCGTCACCAGCTCGCGCAGGATCAGCCGCTCGATGACGGTGAGCGGTTCCATCAGGTCAGCGGTCATCTGCGGGACGTGCGCGGCGAGGGCACGCTCCAGC
>NZ_LGDW01000449.1 GCF_001280005.1 Streptomyces sp. NRRL WC-3618
GGGGCAACCGGTTTTCGCGGGGTGCCCTGTGTCGGGGGGTTCCGCCGGAGGCGGCGGAGATGCCGAGACGGGTGGGTTGGTGGGAAATGTTTCTACCAGCGGGAAGGGGGCGGCGCCGTCAGAACGTCCGCCAGCCTGGCCAGACGGTCACGGAAACGCCGGCGCCCCCGGGCAACAGGGACCCCGTTCTCGCCGGCCGCCGCGCTGACCAAGTGCTGGACGGTGTCCAGGTCCAGCTCCAACCCCTCCGGCACCGCCAGCGACTCATGCGCCATCGACACCAACTCCCCCTCACCCGACCCCAGCAGCAGCACCTTCGCCCCACCCCGCCGAGCGTCATGAACCCGCTCCAGCAGTGGCCCGCTCACCTCCTCCGGCGTCACCACCAGCAACGTCTCACCCCGGCGCGCCGCCTCGAGCCGGCCGAGACCGACCGGCAGCCGCCCGGGACCGGACGCCCGCGTGTCATGCCGTACGAGAGTTGGGGCCAGTTCCGGCGTCCCCGACCACGCCGCCTCGTCCACCAGATGCGCCGCCAGGTGCCACGGCTCGTACGCCGGCGTACCGACCAACAGCAAGCCGCCCCCGTACGACACCACGGACCCCCGTAACGCCCCCGCGAACCTCCGGGTCGCCCCCAACCACTCGGTCCCTGCGAGCACTTCGCGCAACAACGCGACCCGTACGGCGTCCATGACCGCGCATCCTGCCGCAACCGGCAACTCAGGGCGCTCCCTTCACCATGTTTTCGCCCAACATGGGTAAGGACACGAACCACTGCCCGTACGTGCAGTCCCCCCACTCACCGTTCTCGCCAAGGAGCCGTTCATGGCAGAGACAAGCATCCCCTTCAGGTCCGGCAAAGAGGGCTACGCCAGCTACCGCATCCCGGCCGTCGTCGCCACCCGCACCGGCACCCTGCTCGCCCTCTGCGAGGGCCGGCGCGCGTCGGCCTCGGACCACGGGCACATCGACATCGTGCTGAAACGGTCCACGGACGGCGGCCGCACCTGGGGCCCGCTCATCGTCGCCGCCGACAACGGCGTCAATCTCGCCGGCAACCCCGCCCCGGTCGTCCTCGACACCGGCCGCATCCTCCTCGTGCACATCCGCGCCGCGGCCACCGCCACCGAGAAGGACATCCTGTTGGGCAAGGTGCCGGCGGCCAAGGGGCGCCGCGTCTGGGTCAGCCACAGCGACGACGACGGCCTCACCTGGTCGTCCCTCGTGGAGATCACCGGGCAGGTGAAGAAACCGAACTGGCGCTGGTACGCCACCACCCCCGGCCACGCCGTCCAGCTGAGCACCGGCCGGGTCGTCGTCGCCGCCAACCACACGATCCCGCCCACCGGGAAAGACCTGGGCAACGAGGGCCAGTACAACAGCGGCCACTGCCTGCTCAGCGACGACCGCGGCAAGACCTGGCGCATCGGGTACATCGACGAGAACACCAACGGCTACATCAACGTCAACGAGACCACCGCCGCCGAACTCCCCGACGGGCGCGTCTACTTCAACACCCGCAACGACTCCCCGTCCCCCGGCAACCGCGCCGACGCCCACTCCACGGACGGCGGCCAGACCCTCACCAAGCCCTTCCGCCCCCAGGCCGGCCTGACCGCCCCCATCTGCCAGGGCAGCGTGCTCCAGCTCCGCGACCCCGACGTGCTCCTCTACTCCGGCCCCGCCGACCCGGAATTCCGCGCCCTGATGACCATCCGCGTCTCCACCGACGCCGGCACCACCTGGCGCCCGGCGCACACGGTGAACGGCCTGCCCGCCGCCTACTCCGACCTGGTCCGCGTCGACGCCGACACCGTCGGACTCCTGTACGAGACCGGCGACTTCAGTGCCTACGAGACGATCAGCTTCCGGCGGGTGCCCGTGACGGACCTCACCTGAGCCCATGGGTGCCCGGGCACGGACGTAAAGTCGGCCCATGACCTCTACCGACAGTGCACAGACCCCCGCCGAGACACCCGCGAAGGCTCCCGCCAAGGACCCCTGGGACCTTCCCGACGTCTCCGGGCTCGTCGTCGGCGTGCTCGGCGGGACCGGGCCGCAGGGCAAGGGCCTCGCCTACCGGCTCGCCAGGGCCGGACAGAAGGTGATCATCGGGTCGCGCGCCGCCGACCGCGCCCAGGCCGCCGCCGACGAACTCGGCCACGGTGTCGAGGGCGCCGACAACGCCGAGACCGCGCGCCGCAGCGACATCGTGATCGTCGCCGTGCCCTGGGACGGACACGGCAAGACCCTCGAATCGCTGCGCGAGGAACTGGCCGGCAAGCTCGTCGTCGACTGCGTGAACCCGCTCGGCTTCGACAAGAAGGGCGCGTACGCGCTGAAGCCGGAGGAGGGCAGCGCCGCCGAACAGGCCGCCGCCCTGCTGCCGGACTCCCGGGTCACGGCCGCCTTCCACCACCTGTCGGCCGTACTGCTCCAGGACCCGGCGATCGAGGAGATCGACACGGACGTGATGGTCCTCGGCGAGGAGCGCGCGGACGTGGAGATCGTGCAGGCCCTCGCCGGCCGCATCCCCGGCATGCGCGGCGTCTTCTCGGGCCGGCTGCGCAACGCCCACCAGGTCGAGTCGCTGGTCGCCAACCTGATCTCCGTGAACCGCCGCTACAAGGCCCACGCGGGCCTGCGCGTCACCGACATCTGAGCGGATGGGGGACACTGAACGGGTTTCCGGCAGTGTCCCCCGACAGGAGCCCACCCCATGCCCCGCCTTGCCGTCTATGCCCTGATCGTCTGCGTACTCGCCGTGGCCGCAGCCGTCGTGTCCTTCGTCCAGGGCAACTGGCTGGGGATCGTGTGGGTACTGCTGGCGGGCCTGGCGTCCAACATGGCCTGGTACTACCTCAAGCGGGGCAAGCAGGCCAAACGGGACGAGCGGGACGGGGCCCGGAACTCCGTCACCGGCTGATGGAGCAGAACTCGTTCGACCCCTGCCAGAAGCGGAACAGCTCCTGACCGCAGTACGTGTCGAACGAACCGATCCCCAGACCGCGCAGAATCGTGTCGATCACGTCGAAGAACACACTGTTCACCGGCCCGAGCCACAGCAGCGCGAACACGAACAGCAGCCCGAACGGCGCGAACGGCTCCACCTGACGCTTGATCTTGTACGACAGCCAGGGCTCGATGACCCCGTAACCGTCGAGGCCGGGCACCGGCAGGAAGTTCAGGATCGCCGCCGTGACCTGGAGCAGGGCCAGGAAAGCGAGCGCGAACCGGAAATCGCTGGGTACGCCGTCCAGCGCGTCCAGCCAGAACGGCGCCGTGCACACCGCCGCGAACAGGACGTTCGTCAACGGACCGGCGGCCGAGACCAGACTGTGCTTCCAGCGCCCCCGGATCCGGTCCCGCTCGATGAAGACGGCACCGCCGGGAAGCCCGATCCCGCCCATGATCACGAAGATCACCGGCAGCACGATGCTGAGCAGCGCGTGCGTGTAGGCGAGCGGGTTGAGGCTCAGATACCCCTTGGCCCCCACCGTGATGTCGCCCCCGTGCAACGCCGTGCGCGCGTGCGCGTACTCGTGCAGACACAGCGACACGATCCACGCGGCCGTCACGAACAGGAACACGGCGACACCGGGTTGCGCGGCGAACCCGGTCCAGGTGGCCCAGCCCGTGACCGCCGTGACGGCCAGGATCCCGACGAAGACGGGGCTGATCCGCCGGTCGCTGTTGCGGGTGGTGGCGGTGGTCATGGGGCAGGGCTCCTGAGGACTCGGCGGACAGTGCCGTATGCGACTGCGCGGGCGGGTCGACGCTACCCGTGCTCCGGAAAGAACGTCCCATCGAGGTCCGGAGGTTCCTGGAGGTTCCCGGAGATCCTGGACTTCTTCCAGTTCACACGCATGTAAACCCGCGCGCGCTCGGCGACCCTCGCCGGAGAGAATGGACCCGTGCGCTACCGCATCCTCGGCACCACCCAGGCACTCCGTCCCGACGGCACCTCCGTCCCGGTCGGCGGGGCGCGGCTGCGCGCCCTGTTGACCGTGTTCGCCCAGCGACCCGGCCGGAGCGTGCCCACGGGCGTCCTGGTGGAGGAGGTGTGGAACGGTGACGCGCCCGCCGACGCGCCGGCCGCGCTCCAGGCGCTGGTCGGCCGTTTGCGCCGGGCGCTCGGCCCCGACGCCATCGCCTCCGCCGACGGCGGCTACCGGCTGTGCGCCGTGCCCGACGACGTCGACCTGCACCGTTTCGAGCGGCTGGCCGGCGAGGGCACGCGCGCGCTGGCCGACGGTGACCCCGCCAAGGCCGCCGCCGTCCTCGACGACGCCCTGGCCCTCTGGCACGGCCCGGCCCTCGCCGACCTCCCCGACCGCACGGCGGAGGCCGCCCGCTGGGAGACCCGCCGGCTGGACGCGCGCCGCACCCGCCTCACCGCCGCCCTGGCCCTGGGCGCCGCGGAACAGTCGCTGCCCGAACTGACCGCCCTGTGCGACAGCCACCCCCTGGACGAACCCCTCCAGGCCCTCCGGCTGCGCGCCCTGCGCGACACGGGCCGCCCGGCCCAGGCGCTGGCCGCGTACGAGGACGTACGGCTGCTGCTGGCGGACCGGCTCGGCGTGGACCCGGGACCCGAACTGCGGGCACTGCACGCGGAGTTGCTGAGACCGGACGGCATACCCGAAGGCGCGCGGAGCACGGCCGCCGGCGCTGCGGGCGTGGCTTCCGCACGGGGTGGCCCGGCGCTCCGTGCGCACCGGCCCGTCGCGGCCTCCAGCACGTCCCGCACCCCACCCCAGACTCCGTCTCCACCTCCGCCCCCGGGCAACCTGCGGGCCCGCCTCACCTCCTTCGTCGGCCGGGAGGCGGACATCGAGGCCATCCGGGGTGACCTCGCGACGGCCCGGCTCGTGACGCTGCTCGGGCCCGGCGGGGCCGGGAAGACGCGCCTGTCCCAGGAGGCCGCCGAAGCCGTACGGGACGGGACGAGGGGCGTGGCACCGGACGGGGTGTGGCTGGCCGAACTCGCGCCCGTCGTCGACCCGGACGCCGTACCGGAGGCCGTGCTCACCGCCGTCGGCGCGCGCGAGACCGTGCTGCGCGGGGCGGGCGCCGAGGAGATGCGCGTCGCCTCCGCCGACCGCCACGACGACCCCCTCGTACGCCTCGCCGAGCACTGCGCGAACCGGCGGATGCTGATCCTCCTCGACAACTGCGAGCACGTCGTCGACGCCGCCGCGCATCTCGTCGCGGAGCTGCTGGTGCGCTGCCCGGGAGTCACCGTGCTCGCCACCAGCCGTGAACCCCTGGGCGTACCGGGGGAGTTGGTCCGTCCCGTCGAACCGCTGCCCGAGCCCGTCGCGCTACGCCTGCTCGCCGACCGGGGGGCCGCCGCCCGGCCCGGGTTCCGGGTCGAGGACGATCCGGAGGCCGCCGCCGAGATCTGCCGGCGGCTCGACGGGCTGCCGCTCGGCATCGAACTGGCCGCCGCCCGGCTGCGGATGCTGTCGCTGCGGCAGATCGCCGACCGGCTCGACGACCGGTTCCGGCTGCTCACCTCCGGCAGCCGTACCGTCCTGCCCCGCCAGCAGACCCTTCGAGCCGTCGTCGACTGGTCCTGGGACCTGCTCGACGCGGACGAACGGGACGTCCTGCGGCGGCTGTCCGTCTTCGCGGGCGGCTGCGACCTCGCCGCCGCCGAAGCGGTGTGCGGCCCCCTCGCGCTCGAAGTGCTCGGCTCCCTCGTCGACAAGTCCCTTGTCGTGGCGGCCCCTTCGGACGACGAGAACGGTGCGATGCGCTACCGCCTCCTGGAGACCGTCGCCGAGTACGCCGGTGAGCGCCTCGACGAGGCGGGCGTCCGCCCCGAAGCCGAGCGCGCGCACCTCACGTACTTCCGTGAACTCGCCCGGACCACCGACCCGTTGCTGCGCGGCCCCGGCCAACTCGCCGCGCTCGACGTGTTCCAGCGGGAGAGCGAGAACATCCGGGCCGCACTCCGGCACGCCGTCACCGCACGCCAGGAACAGGAAGCGCTCTGCCTCGTCCTGTCGAGCTCCTGGTACTGGCAGATGCGCGATCTGCGGCTCGCCGGCCGCAACTGGGCCCGCGAGGTCATGAACCTCGGCCCCGACCCCTTCGCCCTCCCGATCCGCCCCGCCCAGCCTGTGTGGGAGCGCTGCACGGACACCCCGCCGCCCTGGAGCGGAGAGCTCCTCGAAGAGGCCCGGCGTGGCGTCCACCTCATCCATCTCGCCTCCATGGACATGGAGTTGGAGGCCTGGCAGACACCCGAGGCCCGGCAGAAGCTGCGCGCCATCACCGAGGTCTACGAACCCGGCGCCCCGCAGACCTGCCGCTACCCCGGCCTCCTCTGGTTCTACGCCGTCATGCTCACCCGCGACATGGAGCGGCTCAGCGTCATCGTCGGTGAGTCCGTGCGCACCTGCCGCGAGGCGCAACCCGCCTACGAGTGGGAGCTCGCCGCCTGTCTCCAGATGCGCGCCAACGTCCTCGCCAACCGCAGTGACTGGGCCGGCGACGCGACCCGCGACGCCGACGAGGCGCTGGAGATCTTCCGCCGCCTCGGGGACGCCTGGGGCGCCGCCGAGGCGCTCTCCGCACGCGGCGAGGCCCATGAACGCAGGGCCGAGTACGACAGCGCCGCCGCCGACTTCCGGGACGCGATGGAACTGGCCGACCAACTCGGCGCCCGCGCCCAGAAGACCGTCCTCGCCGCCCGCCTCGGCAACGTGTTCCTGGAGGCGGGCCGCGTCGACGAGGGCGAACAGATGCTGCGCGACGTGATCGAGAAGGCCGCCGGGATGGTCAACGAAGCCATGCCCGCCGCCCGGCTCTTCCTCTCGGCCTGGCTCGGCATCACCGACCGGGTCCCCGAGGCGCGCGAGCAACTCCGGCTGCTGCGCGCGGAGTTCAGAGCCGCCTCGTTCGTCGTCTTCGACGCCTTCATCCTCGGCGCGCAGTCCTGGCTGGACGTCGCGGAAGGACGGTACGAGGACGCCCTCGGCACGACGCGACAGGCGGTGGCCCGCGCGGACGACGAGCTGTCCCGCGCCATCGCCCCCCATCTGCACTCCACCCTGCTGACCACCGGCGCCGCCGCCATCGTCGGCTTCGACCCCGTCCGTGCCCTCGACGCCGCCCGCTGCCTGGGCGCCGCCGACGGGCTGCTGCCGCCCGGCCATGTCTCCGGACGCGTGGAGCGCGAGGTCCGCACGCGTGCCGTCCGCGCGGTCCGTGCGGTGCTCGGCGACGAGGCGTACGAGGCCGCGTACGCCGAGGGCGGTCGCCTCTCCCCCGGGGAGGCGACCGCCCTCATCTGACAACCCACCGTCAGCTCTTCGTACGGAACTTGTGGATGGCGACCGGCGCCATCACCGCCGTGATGGCCACCGACCAGCCGATGGTCACCCACAGGGCGTGCGCCACCGGACCGCCCACCATCAGTCCGCGCGCCGCGTCCGCGAGCGTGGACAGCGGGTTGTAGTCGGTGAAGGTCTGGAGCCAGCCCGGCATCGACTGCGGCGGGGCGAAGATCGACGAACCGAACTGGAGCGGGAACAGCACCAGGAAGCCCATCGCCTGCACGGACTGCGCGCTCTTCATGATCACGCCCAGGGTGAGGAACACCCACATGATCGACGAGGCGAACAGCGTGGACAGGCCCACGGCCGCGAACAGGCCGACCCAGTGATGGATCTCGAAGCCGACCAGCACGGCGACGATCATCAGCACGGTGGTCGCCAGCAGCATCCGGATCAGCTCGACCGAGATCTTCGCGAACAGCACCGAGCCGCGCCCGATCGGCAGGGACCGGAAACGGTCCATGACACCGGAGTTGAAGTCCTGGCAGAACCCGGTGCCGACGCCCTGGGACAGCGTCATGCTCATCATCGCGATCATGCCGGGGATCACGTACTGCACATACCCGTCCTGCCCGCCGCCCAGAGCCTGCCCGATCGAGCCGCCGAAGACGAACACGAACAGCAGGGTGAAGATGATCGGCATCAGCAGGGCGTCGGCCATCGACTCCGGGTCCTGCCTGATCCACAGCAGGTTGCGGCGGACGAGGGCGCCGGTGTGGCGCAGATGCCCGCGCAGCGGGATACGTCCGTCGTCCTGGATGTCCTTCACGGGCGCGGTCACGGTCGCGGCGCTCATACGGCGACCTCCTCTCGGGTGTCGGTGGGCGCGGTGTCTTCCTGCGGGGCACTGGCGCGGTGGCCGGTGAGGGACAGGAACACCTCGTCCAGGCTGGGCAGTTCGGTGGAGATCGAGGCGATCGTGATTCCGCGCGCGATGACCGCGCCGGTCACGGCGGTGAGCTGCTCGTCGCTCAGGATCGGCACCAGGACGCTGCCCGTCTCGGCGTCCACGGCCGTGGTGGCGAGACCGGTGATGCCGAGGTCGTCCAAGTCCCGGGCCAGCGGACGCAGTTGCAGCGGATCGGCCGGGCGGATCCGCAGGGTACGGCCGCCGACCCTCGCCTTCAGCTCGTCGATCGCGCCGCCGGCGACGACCTTCCCCCGGTCGATCACGGCCAGCTCGGAGGCGAGTTGCTCGGCCTCCTCCATGTACTGGGTGGTGAGCAGCACCGTCACGCCGTCGCCGACCATGCGCTTGACCTCGCTCCACACCTCGTTGCGGGTGCGGGGGTCGAGACCGGTGGTGGGCTCGTCGAGAAAGAGGACGAGGGGCCGGCCGATCATCGAGGCCGCCAGGTCCAGCCGCCGCCGCATACCGCCGGAGTACGTGCTCGCCGGCCGCTTGGCCGCGTCGGTGAGCGAGAAGCGCTCCAGCAGCTCGTCGGCCCGGGCGCGGGCGTCCTTACGGGGCAGGTCGAGGAGCCGCCCGATCATGTACAGGTTCTCCCAGCCCGGGAGCTTCTCGTCCACGGAGGCGTACTGACCGGTGAGACCGATCACCCGGCGCAGCTGCCGGGGCTGGCGCAGTACGTCGTACCCGGCGACGGTCGCCTGCCCCGAGGTGGGCTGGATCAGGGTGGACAGGATGCGTACGAGGGTGGTCTTGCCGGCGCCATTGGGCCCGAGCACCCCGAGTACGGTGCCTTCCCGGACGTCCAGGTCGACGCCGTCCAGCGCCTTGGTCTCGCCGTAGTGCTTGACCAGCCCCCGCACGGAAACGGCACTCGTGGCCCCGGGTACGGGGTGGTTGTCGATTCGCGTCATGCCCCGACCCTGACACCCCCCACCGACAAACCACCGACAGCCCACCTACACCGGCACCCCCAGCCCGTCTGGCGTTTGAGGACGAGCGCTTTCGGCGCGAAGGGGGGTCTGGGGGCACAGCCCCCAGAAACAGGATGGGACGGGTAGGGGCGGCGGGGGCGAGAAACAAAGGCCGCAGCCCGCCGATGGGGGAGTCGACGGGCTGCTCTCGTGCCGCAGTGGCTCAGTGGGCTCCGTAAACCCAGTGGAACGTCAGTGCACCGAGTGCTCCTCCAGCGGGAACGCCCCGCTGGTCACATCCTCCGCGAACGCCTTCGCCGCGTTCCCCATGACCTCACGCAGATCCACGTACTGCTTGACGAACTTCGGCACCCGCCCCCCGGTGAGCCCCATCATGTCCGTCCACACCAACACCTGCGCGTCCGTCGACGCCCCCGCCCCGATCCCCACCGTGGGAATCTGCAGCGTCCGCGTGACCTCGGCTGCCAGCTCCGCCGGAACCAGCTCCAGCACCACCGCGAACGCCCCCGCGTCCTGCACGGCCTTCGCGTCCCGCAGCAACTGCTGGGCGGCCTCCTCGCCGCGCCCCTGCACGCGGTAGCCCATGGCGTTCACGGACTGGGGGGTCAGCCCGATGTGGGCCATCACGGGGATGCCGGACTCGACCAGCAGCTCGATCTGGCGGTGCGAACGCTCCCCGCCCTCCAACTTGACGGCCCCGACCCCGGCCTCCTTCACCAGCCGCGTCGCGGAGCGCAACGCCTGCACCGGACCCTCCTGGTAGGAACCGAAGGGCAGGTCGCCGACGATCAGCGCCCGGCTCGTACCCCGGACGACCGCCGCCGACAGCATGGTCATCTCGTCGAGGGTGACGGGTACGGTCGACTCGTAGCCCAGGTGGCAGTTGCCCGCCGAGTCGCCGACCAGCATGACCGGGATACCGGCCTCGTCGAAGACGGACGCGGTCATCGCGTCGTACGCGGTGAGCATGGGCCACTTCTCGCCGCGTTCCTTGGCGGCGGTGATGTCCCGGACGGTGATGCGGCGTGTGCCCTTGCCTCCGTACAGCGCGTTCGTCGCGTGGGTGCTGCCGGCGGAGGTCTGCTGGGCAGGCTGAAGCTGCGTCATCGCAACTGCTCCTTCACGTCATCTCGAGGCACCCTGACGGCGTCCCCGGATCACGTCCATGGTGGCACCTCTCGTCCGGGGACGGCTAGTGGACGGCCGTGGAGGGCTCCCTGTGTGCTGAAGATCTCCCGACCGTAAGGTCTGGGTAAAGAGATTCGATACGAGACGGTCTCGTATCGAAATAGGCTTAGGCTTGCCGGCATGACTACTCCTGCCGGCCCATCCACCCCCGGCCCCCGGATCCCCGAGGCCGTGCATCGGCGCCGCTGGGCGATCCTCGGTGTGCTCATGCTCAGCCTGCTGATCGTGGTGCTCGACAACTCCATCCTCAACGTCGCCATCAAGACCATCTCCACCCCCGCCCCGACCGGCCTGGGCGCCACCCAGAGCGAGCTGGAGTGGGCGATCAACGCCTACACCCTGGTCTTCGCCGGCCTGCTGTTCACCGCCGGCATCCTCGGCGACCGGCTCGGCCGCAAGAAGGTGCTGCTCGGCGGCCTCGCCGTGTTCGGCATCGGCTCCGCCCTCGCCGCCTCCGCCGGTTCGCCCACCGAGCTCATCGTCTTCCGGGCGCTGATGGGCCTCGGCTCCGCCTTCGTGATGCCCGCCACCCTCGCCGTCCTCATGAACGTCTTCGAGCGCGAGGAGCAGCCCAAGGCCATCGGCATCTGGGCCGGCGGTGTCGGCCTGGCCATCGCCATCGGACCGATCACCGGAGGCGTCCTCCTCGCCCACTTCTGGTGGGGCTCCGTCTTCCTCATCAACGTCCCGATCGTGATCATCGCGCTCGTGCTGATGACGGTCCTGGTGCCCGACTCCCGCGACCCGAGGCCCGGCCGTATCGACCCCGTGGGGGTCCTGCTGTCCGTCGTCGGGCTCGTGCTGCTGGTCTACGGCATCATCAGGGGCGGCCAGCTCGCCGACTTCACCGACCCGCAGGTGCTGGGGACCATCGGCGCCGGTCTCGCCGTACTCGTCGGCTTCGTGCTGTTCGAGAAGCGCAGCGACCATCCGTCGATCGACGTGACGTACTTCCGCGACAAGACCTTCTCGGCGGCGATGTCCGTCATCGCGCTCGTCTTCTTCGCGCTGATGGGCGTGACCTTCTTCTCGGTCTTCTACACCCAGAGCGTGCGCGGCTACTCGCCCCTCCAGACCGGTCTGCTGATGCTGCCGCTGGCCGCCGCCCAGCTGATCTTCGCGCCGCGCGCCCGGCTGGCCGTCGACCGTTTCGGCAACCGGGCCACGACCACCGCCGCCATGCTCCTGATCGCCGCGACGCTCGCCTCGTTCGCCTCGTTCGAGACCGACACCCCGATCTGGCTGCTGGAAGTCGTCTTCTTCCTCATGGGCACCGGCATGGCGCACATCATGACGCCGACCAGCGTCGTCATCATGCAGGCCCTGCCCCGCGAGAAGGCCGGCTCCGCCTCCGCGCTCAGCAACACCTTCCGCCAGGTCGGCGGCGCGCTCGGCATCGCCGTACTCGGCTCGGTCCTCTCGGCGGCCTACCGCAGCGACATCGAGGACAAGCTCGGCGCGCTGCCCGCCGACGTACGGCACACGGCGGGCGAGTCCATCGAGGCCACGCTCGGTGTCGCCGCCAGGCTCGGCCCCCGGGGCGACGCCCTGGTCGCCCCGGCCAACGACGCGTTCCTGCACGCGATGCACCTCACCGCGCTGTGCGGCGCGGGCGTCGCCGTCGTGGGCGCCCTGGTCGTCGCCCTGTGCCTCCCGGGCCGCCCGCCCGCACCCCAGGAGGGCGAGGAGAAGCCGCAGTTGGCGTCGGCCGACCGCTGAACGAAGGGGAGAATCGAGGCAGTAGGCAGTAAGCGTCGAGCAGCGCGTAGTACGCAGTACGAAGTACCCGACGCGTGGTACGTAGTACGCCGTACGTAGGACACGAGAGGAGCAGGTCGCGTGAACCTCGCGGACGACCTGGCCGACGGGACCGCCGTCGATCGGCCCGCCACCGATCGCGGCAGCGCCCGTGGCCGCCCCCGGAGCGAAGCCGTGGAGCGCTCCATCATCGAGGGCGTGATGCAACTCCTCGAGGAGGGCGTGCCGTTCGCGGACGTCTCCATCGAGCGGGTGGCCCGTACCGCCGGTGTCGGCAAGGCCACCATCTACCGCCGGTGGCCGGGCAAGGAGGAGCTCTTCGTCGACGTCATGCGCGTCATGGAGCCCGCCGACCCCGAGCTGCCCGGCACCTCGGTCCGCGACGACCTGGTCGTCCTGCTGGAGGCGCTGCGCCGGCGCGGGCTGGCCCACCGATCCTCGGCGTTCCTGCACAACGTCCAGGCCCAGATGAAGAGCAGCCCCAGGCTCTGGGCCGCCTACCACGCCACCGTCATCGAGCCGCGCCGGCTGCTCGGCGCGGAGATCCTGCGGCGCGGCCAGCGCAACGGCGAGGTGCGCCCGGACATCGACGTCACGATGATGTACGACCTCTTCCTCGGCCCCATGCTCCTGCGCGCCGTACTGCGCACCGACGCGGATCTGCCGGAGGGCCTCGCGGAGCAGATCGTCGACACGCTGCTGCAAGGTCTGCGGCCACTCGCCCCATAAGCGGGAATTCGTACGCCTGTCTGGTCGATTGGCGCGCGACTGTGCGTGTTTCGTCACAGAGGACCGTCTGCGGAGAACAACCGGAACTGGTCGCGCCGACTTGTTCGTCATCGTCCCCGTACGGCCGTCATGGGACGGCGAGATCGGAACCGATCATCCCCTAGGGTCTTAGGCGCGGGGGACGGACGGTGAGCACGGCAGGTTGTGAGGCGGCGGTATGGCCCAGCAGGCGTACATGACGGATTCGGACAACGGAGGCTCGGGACCCGAGCGCCGGGGACCCCGGCTCCGGCGCCTGACGAACCGACTGGCCGCGGGCTGGCGGGGTGATCCGAGAATCTGGCGGCGAGGCCTGATCACGGCGGCGCTGGCCATACTCCTCGCCCTGGTGATGGCGCTGCACGCGCAGATCCCCAACCGGATCGGCAACCTCGGCAGCCTCAGTGAGACGTTCCTGCCGTGGTTCGGCATCGTCGCCGTACCGCTGCTGCTGATCGTCGCGCTGGTCCGGCGCTCGGCGACCGCGCTGATCGCGGTGACGCTGCCCACGGTGGTCTGGTTCAACCTCTTCGGCGGGCTCCTCGGCAGCACCGCCGGGGCCGGCGGTGACCTGATGGTGGCCACCCACAACGTCAACGCGGAGAACCCGGACCCGTCCGGCACCGCGCGCGATGTGGCGGGCTCGGGCGCCGATGTCGTCGCCCTGGAGGAACTGACGCTCACGGCGGTCCCGATCTACGAGAAGGCGCTCGCGTCGACGTACAAGTACCACTCGGTGCAGGGCACGGTCGGCCTGTGGAGCAAGTATCCGATCAGTGCCTCCCACCCGGTGGACATCAAGCTGGGCTGGATCCGCGCGATGCGCGCCACCGTGGCGACCCCGGAGGGACCGGTCGCGGTGTACGTCGCCCACCTTCCGTCGGTGCGCGTGAAGATGGAGGCCGGGTTCACGGCCCGCCAGCGCGACAAGAGCGCGAACGCGCTGGGCGAGGCGCTCGACGACGAGAAGCTGACCCGCAAGATCCTCCTCGGCGATCTCAACGGCACGATGAACGACCGCGCGCTCAACGCCGTCACCGCCCAGATGCGTTCCACGCAGGGCGCCTCGGGCAGCGGGTTCGGGTTCAGCTGGCCGGCGTCGTTCCCGCTGGCGCGGATCGACCAGATCATGGTGCAGGGCGTGGAACCGGTCAGCTCCTGGTCACTGCCGCGCACGGCGAGCGACCACCTGCCGATCGCGGCGCGGGTGAGGATTCCGGCCGCGTGAGCGCATCGGCAACGGGTTCGTAACCCGGGGGAATAGGGGGCTGGGCACACTTTGTTCCGTACTTGAACATAAACTGTACGGACCTACGCCCCGCCGCACCCTTCGAGAGGCCCCGCTCTGATGTCCCGGCCCACGCCGACCTCCCTGTCCGCCCCCGCGCGCAGGGCCACGCCCCTGGCCCTGCTCGCCCTCGCCGTGGGTGCTTTCGGCATCGGCACGACCGAGTTCGTGATGATGGGCCTGCTGCCCGACGTCGCGGACGACCTGGGCGTCTCGATCCCGTCCGCCGGGCACCTGGTCTCGGCGTACGCGCTGGGCGTCGTCATCGGCGCCCCGCTCCTCGCCGCCCTCACGGCCCGGCTGCCGCGTCGCAAGGTCCTGATCGGCCTGATGGCCCTCTTCGTGGCGGGCAACGCGCTCTCCGCGTTCGCACCGGACTACGACTATCTCCTGGCCGCCCGCTTCCTGAGCGGACTGCCGCACGGCGCCTTCTTCGGGGTGGGCGCGGTGGTGGCCACGAACATGGCCGCCCCGGAGCGCAAGGCCCGCTCGGTGTCGCTGATGTTCCTGGGCCTGACGGTCGCGAACGTGCTCGGCGTCCCGGTGGCGACGGCGATGGGCCAGCAGCTGGGCTGGCGGGCGACCTTCCTCGGCGTGAGCGTGATCGGCGTGGCGGCGATAGCGGCCCTGGCACTGCTGATACCGCACGACCGCGCGGCGGCGCCGGTGGCGGGCCTGCGCGGCGAGCTGGCCGCCCTGCGTTCCCTGCCGGTCTGGCTGGCCCTCGGTACGACGGTGGCGGGCTTCGGCGCCCTCTTCTCCGCGTACAGCTACATCACTCCGATGCTCACCGACTCCGCCGGGTACGCCGACTCCAGCGTGACCCTGCTGCTGGCCCTGTTCGGGGTCGGCGCGACGATCGGCAACCTGGTGGGCGGCCGGCTCGCGGACCACGCGATGCGGGGCACCCTGTTCGGCGGCCTGGTGTCGCTGATCGTGGTCCTGGGCGCGTTCCCGCTGCTGATGAGTACGGCGTGGAGCGCGGCCCTGGCGGTCACACTGCTCGGCGTGGCGGCGTTCGTCACGGGCTCGCCCCTCAACCTGATGGTGATGGAGAGGGCCTCGGCGGCCCCGTCCCTGGCGTCCTCGGCGAACCAGGCGGCCTTCAACATGGCCAACGCGGGCGGAGCGTGGATCGGCGGCCTCGCCCTGGCGGCCGGCTTCGGCACGACGTCCCCGGCCCTCGTGGGCGCGGGTCTGGCGGCCCTGGGGCTGGGCGTCGCGGTGGTCGCGTACGTGGTCGACCGGCGCCGGGCGACTCCGTCGGCCGGGCGGGAGCGTGTGGTGGCGTCGCATGTGCCCGCGCGGGCGGAGCCGGTGCACCACTGAGGGGGCGAGCCCCTGGCCCCCTGTCCGCCCCCTGCCCGTTCGGTTACGGAGCGCCCTCGGACCTCACGGCAGGTCGAGCTCCTCGCGTGCTCCCGCCACCCACCGCAGCACACCGTGGGAGCCGGTGCTCTCGGCGACTTCCATCGCTTCCTTGAGCAGCGCCGCCGCGTCGTCCCGCCGCTCCTGCTGGGCGGCCAGGTAGGCAAGCCCGATCAGGTTCGCCGCCACCCCCGGCAGGAATCCCAGTTCCCTGCGCAGGCGGGTGGACTCCTCGAAGCGGGCGCGGGCCTCGTCCAGCCGGCCGCCCATGTGATCGACGAAACCGAGGTGCCGCAGGGCATAGGACGTCGTCAGCCGGTCGCCGGCCCGGGTGGCGAGGCCGAGAGCCCGTTCGAAGTGGGGGACGGCGGCCTCGTTGTCGTCGCGGACCACCTGGTGGAAGGTGCCGACCCAGAACACCGCCTCACCCTCGCCCCGTACATCCCCGAGCCGCCCGTACAGCTCCGCCGCGCGCTCGAAGAGCTCCAACTCCCGCGCGTCCTCCGCCCGTTCCTCCAGGAAGCGCGCGTGGATCACCTTGCCGCGGGCCAGTGCGAGGTCCGCCTCGGCCGCGTCGAGGTTCCGGTCGGCGGACGTCAGGGCACTACTCTCGCCGCCGAACACGGCACGCTCGTAGAGGAGTTCCGCTTGCTCTATGCGTTCGTCGGCAGTCATGCCGTGAGCGTACCGAGCGCGGCCGAAGGCCTGCCGGGGCTGTGGATGCCCGGCAGGCCTTCGACGTGGAGCCGATCGCGCCTCAGGGGGCGATGTCCCACTGCTGGCAGGTGTTGTCGAGCTGCTGCCACTGGCGGACCGCGGTGCCGTTGGCCTGTCCGCAGTTCGCCACGTCCAGCGTCATGCCGGTGTTGACGTTGGTGATCGTGTAGTGGCTGCCCACGTGGGTGACGTCCCACTGCTGGCAGCGGTTGTCGAGCGACGCCCACAGCTGGACGGCCGTGCCGTTGGACTGACCGCAGTTCTTGTCGTCCAGGACCGTGCCGCTGTTGACGTTGGTGATGGTGTAGTGGCCGTTGCCCGCACCGGCGAACTTCCACTGCTGGCAGGTGTTGCCGAGCGAGGACCAGATGTCGATCGACGTCCCGTTGGCGGTACCGCAGTTCACCGCGTCCAGGACCTTGCCCGAGTTGGTGTTGGTCAGCCGGTAGGCGGTGCCGGCGACGGGGAAGCCGGCGGCCGGGGTGGTGTAGCCGACGGAGGTGATGTTGGCCTGTACGGCGTTGTCGGCGGCGTCGGTCGGGTAGCCGGCGGTCATGACGCCCTCGAAGAAGGAGCCGTCGGAGCCGTTGCTGTTGTCACCGCCGGTGCCGAGGACGATGGCGCCCTCTTTCTGCATCGGCGTGTATCCGCCCAGGTTGGGCAGCGCACCGTCGTACCAGGTGGTCAGCGCCCCTGACTGCGCGTTGCCGCCCTTGATCGCATAGGTCGTCGTGCCGTTGTTCTTGAGCAGCGCCGTGACGAACTCACTGCTGTTGCCGGTGTTGCTCGGGTGGGACCCGTTCGCCCCGAAGAAGAGCCCGTTCTCGAGGTCGGCCTCGACCCAGGGGCCCGATCCGGCGCCGGAACACGAGAACCAGCACTCCGTACCGAAGTTGAGCGCGTCCATGTGACCGTTGCCGGTGTCGTTGCCCGACGTCTCGGCGTTGCCGTAGTCGAAGCAGCACCGGTTGTTCACATGGTGGCCGCTGGTCACCATGTACATGCCCTCAGGCTTGCTCCCGGTGGCGACGCCCGTCGTGCTGTTGTCGCGGTAGCCGACGCCGGCCGACACGAAGATCCCGTAGGCCGCGTGCCCGCCCACTGTCACCGGCAGCGCGTTGGCGATGGCGCCGACGTCCTGCCCGCCGTTGCCGCCGGGGCCCTCGACGGTGAGGTTGTTGTGCTGGGGGCTCTGGTCGTAGAGCTGCGTGATGACGCAGGTGGTCCCGGAACAGAAGGAGTCCTGCGCCGCCGCGTTGGCGTAGCCGCCCGCGGAGAGGGTGCCGATGTTGGTCGTCGCGGAGTCCGAGGCCCGCTTGACCTGGTAGAGGGCGCCGCTGTACGAGGCGTAGAGGGCGCGCGTGGTGCTGTGCGCGGCGACGCAGGGGGTGCCGGCGGCGGCGTAGATGTCGCACGGGAGCGAGGTGGCGGCCTGCGACGGACCGGCGCCGCCGACCAGAAGGCCGGCGAGCACCGCGACGGTCGCGCCGACCGAGAGAAGTATTCCTCTCAGGCGCTGACGACGTGAAAGAGAAATCATCGTTGATCTCCGTTTCTCAAGGGCAAGGCAAATAACCGAAGATGCCGCTGCCCGAATGATCTGAAGGGGGTGGAAACTTCGGCGAGGGCGGGGGGAATGCACCTCTGCCTGACGGTGGATCAGGATTGTGGGCGATAACAGTTGTGAAGCTCAGAAGGAGGCTGTGGTACGGGACTTCAGGGCGAGCCGGGCATATCTGGAGGTCAGGTGGTCGCCAGTATGGCTCCGGCGTGAAGTTGCGTCAACGTTTCCGGCGTGAGTCGTATGCGAGCGCTAACAACTCGTCAAGCGCGGACCAATAGGTCGTCAAATTTCCGCGCCGAAAAGGGGTGTGGGGAAATTCGGTCGAGATGTCGAACGGGTTGTGGTCGACATGCCGAACCGAATGAATTGCTCGATATTCCGAACGAGCAGGGGAGCGGGTGGTCGACAAGTTCTGTCAGGGCCTCTGAGTCTTGGCCGGCGCGGCCGATCTGGCGGCCTGTTCGATCTTCGCGCGGTAGGCCGCACGGGCTTCCTCGTCGATCTGCTGCTCGTGTTCGGCGCGCACCCCGGTCCGGCCGTCGAGGCCCTCGCGCAGGATGTCGGCGTGCCCGGCATGCCGGATGGACTCGCCGAGGACATGGACCATGATGGCGAACAGGTTCGTGTTGGGATACGGCTCCGGCCACCACGGCACGTGGCCGGGGGCGTCGAGGGGAAGCTCGTTGATCGTCGCGTCCGAGTGTTCCCATGTGCGCCGGTAGAACCCGATGATCTGATCGCGGGTCTCGTCCTCGGCTGCCCACAGATCGCTGCCGTCGGAGTCCTGCCACCGGGGCAGCGGTTCCGGGGAAGGTCGGTCGAAGACCTCGCCGAAGTACCTGGCCTCGACGGTGGCCACGTGTTTGACCAGGCCGAGGAGGTTGGTCCCGGTCGCTGTCAACGGCCGACGGGCGTCGTAATCGGACAAGCCGTCGAGCTTCCAGAGCAGCGCCTGGCGGTCCCGCCGCAGTCTCCCGTGCAGGTTGTCTTTCGCGAATTCGTCGATCATGCGGAATGAGCCTGCCATGGGCTGCTCGTGGTCCTCAAGATCGCGTACGTGGTCCGCAACGACTGGCAGAGCCGAGGTCTGCTCGCCAGTCAGGGAGGCGGGGAAGATCCGCCCCCCTGTAGCGCGGGCGTGACCGTCGCGCCCGGCGCAGCCCCTACACCGACTCCCGCCACCCATTCGTGATAGGCAGCCGCCGGTCCTTCCCGAAGCCCTTCGCCGAGATCTTCGTGCCCGGCGGGTACTGGCGCCGCTTGTACTCCGCCGTGTCCACCATCCGCAGCACCCGAGTCACCAACTCCGCGTCGTACCCGGCCGCCACGATCGCGTCGGCACCCGAGTCGCGGTCCACGTAGAGCTCCAGGATCCCGTCCAGTACCGGATAGTCCGGGAGGGAATCCGTGTCGATCTGCCCCGGGCGCAGCTCCGCGCTCGGCGGCTTCGTGATCGAGTTCTCCGGGATCGGCGGAGTCTGCCCCCGTTCCACGGCCGCGCGGTTGCGCCACTCGGCGAGGCGGAAGATCGACGTCTTGTACACGTCCTTGATCGGGCCGTACGCGCCCACCGAGTCGCCGTACAGAGTCGAGTAACCCACCGCCAGTTCCGACTTGTTGCCCGGCGCCAGCACGATGTGCCCCTCCTCGTTGGAGATCGCCATCAGCATCGTGCCTCGCAGGCGGGACTGGAGGTTCTCCTCGGCCAGGCCGGTGAGGCCCAGCGAGCCCATGTACGCGTCGAACATCGGCTCGATCGACACCGTACGGAAGTTGAGGCCCGTGCGCCGGGCCAGTTCCTCCGCGTCGCCGATCGAGTGGTCGGAGGAGTACTTCGACGGCATCGCCACGCCGTACACGTTCTCCGCGCCCACCGCGTCGCACGCGAGCGCCGCGACCAGCGCCGAGTCGATGCCGCCGGACAGGCCGATCAGCACCGACCTGAAGCCGTTCTTCGTGGCGTACGCGCGCAGGCCCACCACCAGCGCCGAGTACATCTCCTCGTCGTCGTCCAGACGCTCCGCGTACGCGCCCGTCAGCTCGGGCTCGTACGCCGGAAGCGCTTCCTCGGACAGGACCACGCGGTCGATGCGCAGGCCGTCGTCGACCACGCCCGTCGGGGCGTCGGCCAGGGCGGCCGGCAGCTCCAGGTCCAGGACCACGCAGCCCTCGGTGAACTGCGGGGCCCGTGCGATCACCTCGCCGTCCTTGTCGACGACGATCGAGTCCCCGTCGAACACCAGCTCGTCCTGGCCTCCGACCATCGCCAGGTAGGCGGTCGTGCAGCCCGCCTCCTGGGCGCGCTTGCGGACCAGTTCCAGCCGGGTGTCGTCCTTGTCGCGCTCGTACGGGGAGGCGTTGATCGAGAGCAGCAGGCCCGCCCTCGCGGAGCGCGCCGCCGGGACCCGGCCGCCGTCCTGCCAGAGGTCCTCGCAGATCGCGAGCGCCACGTCGACGCCGTGCACGCGCAGTACGGGCATGGTGTCGCCCGGCACGAAGTAGCGGAACTCGTCGAAGACGCCGTAGTTCGGGAGGTGGTGCTTGGCGTACGTCAGGAGCACCTCGCCGCCGTACAGGACCGCGCCCGCGTTGCGCGGGGAGCCGGCCGGGCGGCCGAACTTCGGCAGGTCGGTCTCGGACCGGTCGAGGTAGCCGAGGACCACCGGCAGCTCGCCGAAGCCCTCGTCGGCGAGGCGCGCGGCGAGAGAGCGCAGGGCCGCGCGGGACGCCTCCACGAAGGAGGAGCGCAGGGCGAGGTCCTCGACGGGATACCCGGTCAGCACCATCTCCGGGAACGCCACCAGGTGCGCTCCCTGCTCGGCGGAGTGCCGGGTCCAGCGGAGGACCGAGTCGGCGTTCGTGGCGAGGTCGCCGACGCGCGAGTCGATCTGGTTCAGGGCGAGACGTAGTTGAGGCACGCCGCCAAGTGTAATCGTCAATGCGACGCGATGGGGTGGGGTGGGGTGTGGGCCGCCCCACGCCGGCCCGGGGAATCGAGTGGTGATTTTCCGGTCACATGACACAAGTCGGGCTCGTCGTAAGGCGCTTGGGGTTATCTCTCCGCGAAGGTATGGCAATGGGATTTTGAAGTGCGTTGCCCGGATGTGATGGCTGCGTCTTCAATGAGGGATATGGCGTACAACAGGGCACAGGTGGACCGTGCGGGCCGCAGGTCGGACTGGGGATGGTTCCTGGCGTGGCTCGCGGTGGGCGTGTGCGTGGCCGCCGGACTCGCGGCCATCCTGTCGGTGGGGCTGGTCTTCCTCGTCCTGGCCGCCGGGGCCGCGGGGCTCCTGCTGTGGAAGGGGCCGCGGAACGCCGTCGTCGGGGCTCTCACCGGTCTGGCGCTGCCACTTTTCTATCTCGCCTACCTGAACCGGGGTGGCCCGGGAACAGTCTGCCGTTCGTCGTCGGGCGGGCAGACCTGCACCGACGAGTACACCCCCCTGCCGTTCCTCATCGGCGGCGCGCTCGTGTTCTTCGCGGGTTTCGTGATCTTCCTCATGATCGAGCGAAGGGGTCGAGGAGCCCGTCCGCCCCGCGTGTAGCCAAGCCTTGGCCCGTTGTACTCCTGATTTCCGGACCGCGCTCATGCGGTCCGGAAATCAGCAGCAGTTATTTTCTTTCTTACTTCGGGGTGGAACCAGGGTGTGCGGCTTTGTCAAACCCAGGGAAGCATACGTACCACTTTCCTGAGGTCTTGCACACGGACACATTGAAAGCCGGATCGGTGCTGTTCGGCTTTTTGTTCTCCACGCATTTCTCGTTCTGGTGGGGGCTTACTGTTGCCCCTTTCGGCACCGTTCCGGAGCTGCACATCCTCCCGGTGAGGACCACCGTCCCGGAGGTTGATTTCGTGTGCACCGCCCCGATGCCCAACCCGTCGGCCCGGACGGAGGACTGGGACATGCCGGCGAACAGAACCTTGAGAATTCCCCGGTCCGTCGGGCGTACGAAGGTCGCCGCCTGGTCGAAGTGTCCCGAGAAGAGGGCCGTCGAGTATGCCTGTGCCACCGGTCCCGGGGACGTGGCCGTCATGCCGGTGGCCGGCCCGGAGGGGTCAGGGGTGGCGGACGTCCCGGGCGAGCTGCACCCGGTTGCCGCGAGGACGAGGACGGCTGAGGCGACGCTCCAGGTGCCGACGCGCCTGCGACGCGGTGTGCGGGACGAGCCGGTTGTCGGGCGCATGGGTCAGGACGTCCATCCGAAGCCGTTGGAGGTGCGGTGGTGCACCAGGTTCGAGCAGCCGCCCGCCTTGCTGTCGCTCCACGTGGACTTGTAGCTGCCGTTGCGGTAGCCGTTGATGTGCACGTTGTGCTTGAACACGGCCGTGGCGGTGCTGAAGCCGCAGGCGGCATAGCCGGACGGGCCGAATATCCCGATCACGTACTGCTCGAAGTCGTTGTTCCTGAAGGTCTCGGAGCCGCCGGTACCCCAACCGCCGCTCACGGTGCCGATCCTCGGGGTGGGCGTGCCGGAGGTGGACCATCCGTCGTACTTGAACTTGTAGGCGTTGTTGCGGGCGTTGAGGCTGCCGCCGGCACCGTACAGAGGCCAGCGAAGATTGCTGGTCAGCGAAGTGATGGTGATGTTGACGGGATCGATCCAGGCCGTCTTGGTGTGCGCGTTGCTGTAGGAGGCGCTGTCCGGGGTCGCCGCCCCCGACTGGGCCGCCCCGGTGTTGTTGTAGGGCTGCGCCACCGGGCTGACGGCCGCGCTCGCGTCTCCGCTGAAGGTGGACGCCTGAGGCGTCTCCGCCACGTCGTTGGTGTCCGTGGGAGAGGTCAGCGAGGCTTCGTCGGCAGCGGAGATGGAGCCGGTGAGGACCCGCTCCTGACAGGTGGACGGGTTGTAGCCGAGCTCCTGCTGGTAGACGGGGGAGCTCGACGAACCGGTGAAGTCGTAGTCGAACTGGCAGGTGCCGTCGCTCTGCACGGTGCCGTTGATCGTGGTGACGGTGCCCGTCACGCCCAACCGGGACGTCTCCGAGTCCGAGTAGGTGATCCACCCGTCGCTTCCCATGCTCACCCCGGAAACGCCCGTCGACGAGGGGCTCGGCGAAGGCGAGGCGGCCGGGGTGGGCGTCGGGCTCGGACCGCCGCAACCGGGGCTCACGGTGTCGTGCGTGGCCGCGGTGCATGCCGCCTGCGCATTTCCGATGGTGCTGCCAGAAATGGTGAGCGTGGCGATAGGCAAGGTGAATGCGAACATGGCGGCGCGCGATCTCAGTCGTGTCACTTGATTCCTTTTTCGGTTTCCTGGGAGAAGGATTTCAGTGAAACGGTACGTTTGATCAACTGTGAAGATCAAGTTCGCATACCTTGAATATGGTAAAAAGGACTTCACGTTCTCTTGCGGATTACTTACCCGCCCCGACTTCGGACCACGAAAAAGCCCACCCCCGGACGTTGACGGTCCGGGGGCGGGCGGGAGCGCGTCGCTGACTCAGCGACGCCGGTACGACTCGATATAGCCACTCTTGGGACTGCCCACGCCGGTGACGTCGTCGTAGCCCCGGACCGCGGACAGTGAGCTGTCCTTGCCGAGGCTGCGCACCGAGGTGGTCAGGCCCTCGGCGGCGTCGAAGCCGTTGACGAAGTCGACGCGGGCCACGGCCAGGTCGGAGCCGGTCGGGTGGTCGGTGACGTCGTGGTAGGCCTCCGAGAGGCACTTGGCGTAGATCGCCGGGTTGGCGAAGCCGATCGGCGTGCCGCCGCGCGCCTCCTGGGCCAGCGCCTGGACAGCCGCGATGACCGGCGCGGCCAGTGAGGTGCCGCCGATGCGGTACTCGCTGTACTGCAACGATCCGTCCGGGAAGGTCTGCGTCTGGCCGACCTTGAAGCCGGTGTTCGGGTCGGCGATCGCCGCGATGTCGGGGACGACACGGTTGCCGGCCGCGCTGTTGGCCGTGGCCAGCGACTTCGGGACGACAGCCCGCTGGTAGAACGGCTCGGCGACCGTCGCGCTGGTGCCGCCGCCCGCACCCGAGTTGAAGGTGCCCGGGAAGTTCGTCCAGCTCTTGCCGTCGGCCGCCAGCGTGGCCTTCTGGGTGCCCCAGCCGGTCTCCCACAGGTACTTGTCGTTCTTGCCCACCGCCAGCGAGGTACCGCCGACCGCGGTCACCCACGCCGAGTTGGCCGGGCTGTCGACCTGCTTCTTTCCGGTGTTGGCGACCTCGTCGCCGTCGTCGCCGGAGGAGAAGTAGTAGCCGATGCCCTGGACCGCGCCGAGCTTGAACACCTGGTCGTAGGCGGCCGCGAGAGCGGGCGTCTGCGTGGCCTCGGTGCCGCCCCACGAGTTGGAGACGATGTCGGCGAGGTGGTTGTCGACGACCTTGCTCAGCGCGTCGAGCAGGTCGTCGTCGTTGCAGGACGTGGAGCCGACATACGTGATGTCGGCGCCCGGCGCGACCGCGTGCACGGCCTCGACGTCGAGGGTCTCCTCGCCGTACCAGCCGGCGGCGCCGCAGTCCTCGGTGTGCGTGTAGTTCTTCGGCAGGACCTGCTTGAACTGGCCGCTGCGGTAGGCGGCGTCGCCGTGCTTGGCCGCGTAGGTGGCGGCGTCACCGGCGATGTACGGCGAGGCGTAGGCGTCGGTGATGGCGACGCGCACCTTCTTGCCGGTCCAGCTGCCCGCGCCGTACGCGGCCCGCAACTGCTTGCCGGTGTAGCCCTCGACGGCGTACGGGATCTGGACGCCGTACGCCGTGGGCAGCGTGGCGGCGGTGTTCGAGCCGAAGTACGTGGAGAACGGCCCCGAGTTGCGGAACACCGCGTCCGGCGCCGGCAGCGTGTCGTCGTGGGTCGCCGTGTGCGGGGCGTTGTCCAGACCCGTGACGGTCAGGACGGCACCGTTCAGGCTCTCCGGCGCGGACGCGGCCTTCGCGGGCGCCCGGTACGTCCTCGTGCCCTTGGCGTAGTTGTGCAGTTGCGTGCTGAAGGCCTTCTCGGCGGCGGCCACGTCACCGGTGACCGTGACGTAGTGGGCCGTGACGCCGGTGACCTCGAGGCCCGCCGACTTCAGCCACGCCTTGACGGCGGCGACCTGGGCCGGGGAGGCCCCGAAACGCCGCTGGACCTGCGCGGCGGTGAGGTACTTGCCGTACGAGGCGGACCTGGGGTCGGAGACCGCGTTCGCGTACGCGGTCAGCCCGGCCGCGTTCCGGCCGGCCAGGTAGACCCGGGCGGAGACCTTGGAGCTGTCGGACGTGGCTCCCTTGTCCGCCTTGGCGGTGGCCCACGCGGGCCTGGTGCCGGCGAGCGTGTCCCGGCTCGGGGCGTCCGCGGCATGGGCCGCGGGAATGCCGAGCGCCAGCGCGCCGGCGAGCAGAGGCAGTGTCGCTGCCAGGCTCACACCGGCGCGCGCGATGGCGCGAGTGGATCTCATGGAACCCCCTGATGCGGTTCAACGCGAGCAAGACGAGTGATCACTCGCCGTTCGCAACTCTCGCGATGAACTGTTCATGCCAGGGGAATCCGAGGGGAATGGGTTTACCAAGAAGCCCCCAAGGGAACGTATGCGCAAGCGATTTGCGGCTTACGTCCGATGAACCCCGCGCGGCTCGGCCAAGAACCGGCCCTGCCGAGCCGCCGCCCCTACGAACTCGCCGTCGCGCCCCGCTCCTTCAGCATCCCCGCCATCAGGGAGATCTCCGACTCCTGCGCGTTGACCATGCCCTGCGCGAGCCGCTTCTCCACCCCGACCTCGCACCGCTCCACACACCCCTGCGCCATGTGGACACCGCCCTGGTGGTGCCTGGTCATCAGCTGGAGATAGAAGACCTCGGCCTGCTTGCCGCTCAGCTTGCCGAGCTTCGTCATCTCGGTGTTGGTGGCCATGCCCGGCATCAGCGCGCCGTCCTTGCCGTCGGCCATGCCCGCCATGTCCATCCAGCTCATGGGCGCGGCCGAGGACACCTTCGGCAGCTCCCACAGGTCGAGCCAGCCCAGCAGCATGCCGCGCTGGTTGGCCTGCGTCTGCGAGATGTCGTACGCGAGCCGCCGGATCTCCTCGTTGCCCGTCCGGTCGCGCACGATGTACGACATCTCGACGGCCTGCTGATGGTGGACCGCCATGTCCCGGGCGAAGCCCGCGTCCGCAGAGTCGGCGGCGGGCACCGTCGTCCCGTTGTCGTCGCTGTCGGCGAACGCGTAGGTGATCGCGCCGGTCGCGACGAGCGCCGTCGCGGCGGCAGCGGCGATCCAGGGCGCCCGCCTCACTGGGCCAGTCCGTTCGTGCAGGCGGCACCCGGCTCCGGGGTCTGCTTGCCCTGGACGAACTCCTCGAAGAACTTGTCCACGTTCGGGTCGGTGGCACTGCTCACCGTGCGCTGCTTGCCCCAGGCGGACAGCATGATCGGGTCCGCCTGCTTGTCGTCCGGGCTCATCAGCGAGTACGGCGTCTTCTTCACCTTGGCCGCGAGGGCGTCGATGTCGCTCTTCGACGCCTTGCTGTTGTACGTCACCCACACGGCGCCGTGCTCCAGCGAGTGCACGGCGTTCATGGGGTTGATCGCCTTGGTGTAGACGTCGCCGTTGCAGTTCATCCAGACCTGGTTGTGGTCACCGCCGACCGGGGGCTCCATCGGGTAGCGCACGGTCTTCGTGACGTGGTTCTGGGTGAGCTTCTTGTTCCAGGTCTTCACACCGTCCGCGCCCGTGACGAACTTGCCCGCGCCCTTGATGTCGGTCGCCGCGGTGTCCTTGTCGTCGGACTGCTTGCGCACGAGGAGGGTCGCGCCGACGACCAGGCCGGCCACTATGACGACACTCACACTGATGGTGAGGATCCGGTTCCGGAGCTCACGCGAGCGCTCGGCGCGCCGCATCTCCTCTATGCGCGCCTTGCGCGCCGCGCTGCCAGTGTCGTTGGCGCTCTTCTTGGCGGAACCCATGGGATCGATCCTTCTGGGGAAAGGGGCGGTCGGTCGGCCGGTCAGTCGTACCGGTCCCTGATCGTAATCCGTGGCCACTGATCGTAATCCGCGACGGTCCGCAACGGTTCCGGTCAGGAATCACCCATTACGGATGTCGCCGCGAACAGGCAAGATGAGGTGCAGGACGGGATACCTGCCGTACGCGGGGCGTTCACTCCGGCTTCGGCCGGACGATCAAGGTGCGCAACGCGCGCGAAATGCTTTTGTGGTGTCATGCTCAGGTGCCCGACCGCCTTCCGTGGTGCGGGAGACAGGCGGCCTGACCAGCAAGGATGGGGAAGCGGAAGATGGACAAGCAGCAGGAGTTCGTGCTCCGGACGTTGGAGGAGCGTGACATCCGGTTCGTCCGGCTGTGGTTCACGGACGTGCTGGGCTTCCTCAAGTCCGTGGCCGTGGCCCCGGCGGAGCTGGAGCAGGCCTTCGACGAGGGCATCGGATTCGACGGCTCCGCGATCGAGGGATTCGCTCGCGTATACGAGTCCGACATGATCGCCAAGCCGGACCCGTCGACGTTCCAGATCCTCCCGTGGCGCGCGGAGGCCCCCGGCACCGCCCGGATGTTCTGCGACATCCTCATGCCGGACGGCTCGCCGTCCTTCGCGGACCCGCGCTACGTCCTCAAGCGCGCCCTCACCCGCGGCTCCGACCTGGGCTTCACCTTCTACACCCACCCGGAGATCGAGTTCTTCCTCCTGAAGGACAAGCCGCTGGACGGCAGCCGCCCGACCCCGGCCGACAACTCCGGCTACTTCGACCACACCCCGACCCACGTCGGCCAGGACTTCCGCCGCCAGGCGATCACCATGCTGGAGTCCATGGGCATCTCGGTCGAGTTCTCGCACCACGAGGGCGCCCCAGGCCAGCAGGAGATCGACCTGCGGTACGCGGACGCGCTCTCCACGGCCGACAACATCATGACGTTCCGCCTGGTCATGAAGCAGGTGGCGCTGGAGCAGGGCGTCCACGCGACGTTCATGCCGAAGCCGTTCAGCGAGCACCCCGGCAGCGGCATGCACACCCACCTCTCGCTCTTCGAGGGCGACCGCAACGCGTTCTACGAGTCGGGCTCGGAGTACCAGCTCTCCAAGGTCGGCCGCTCCTTCATCGCGGGCCTGCTGAAGCACGCCGCGGAGATCGCGGCGGTCACCAACCAGTGGGTGAACTCCTACAAGCGCATCTGGGGCGGCTCGGAACGCACCGCGGGCGCCGGCGGCGAGGCCCCCTCGTACATCTGCTGGGGCCACAACAACCGCTCGGCCCTCGTCCGCGTCCCGATGTACAAGCCCGGCAAGACGGGCTCGGCGCGCGTCGAGGTCCGCTCCCTGGACTCGGGCGTGAACCCCTACCTGGCGTACGCCCTCCTGCTGGCCGCCGGCCTCAAGGGCATCGAGGAGGGCTACGAGCTCCCGCCGGGCGCCGACGACGACGTCTGGGCCCTCTCCGACGCGGAGCGCCGCGCGATGGGCATCGAGCCGCTTCCGCAGAACCTGGGCGAGGCGCTCACCCTCATGGAGCGCAGCGAACTGGTCGCCGAGACCCTCGGCGAGCACGTCTTCGACTTCTTCCTGCGCAACAAGCGCCAGGAGTGGGAGGAGTACCGCTCCGAGGTCACGGCGTTCGAGCTGCGCAAGAGCCTGCCGGTGCTGTAGGACCGGTGCTGTAGGCGCAGGTCAGAGGGCTTTTTCGAGACAACATCACGTAGGGCCGACGGTCGTGGACCGTCGGCCCTACGGTGTGCCGCACGGGGAGAGAAACGATGGCGGGCAAGGGGCGGGGTCTGGCCCGTCCGGCCCCGGGACGTCCCGGGGCCGCGGGCGCGGCCCCGGGAACAGCGGAACACGGGGAAAGCTATCCCGCGTCGGCCGCCAGGTCGCTCAGCAGCGCGTGCAGTGGCTGCGTGGCCCGCCGGCGGTACTCCTGGATCGCCCAGCCGTTGCCGTCCGGGTCCTTGAAGTACATGAACGTGGCGCCGTCGTCCGGTGAGAACTGCATCGGCTCCGACACCTCCAGGCCGCGTTCGACCAGCTCGGCGCGGGCCGCCTTGATGTCGGCGACGCACAGCTGGAGGCCCTGGTAGGAGCCCGGTGCGGGCGTCGGTCCGTCCACCATCTCCCAGATCCTGTCGCCGAGGGCGATCGAACAGCCCGAGCCCGGCGGCGTGAGCTGGACGATCCGCATCCCCGGCATCACCTCCTGGTCGATGTCGACGTGGAAACCGGCCTTGTCACGGTAGAAGTCCCGGGCCCGGTCGATGTCACTCACGGGCAGCGGGACGACTTCGAACGTGTACTGCATCGCTGGTCCTCCAGATCGCCATCACAACCCCTTGACGGGGACGTCAGACGAACCGCCGGCGCGTCCGGCCGCCGGTCCCCCCTTACCGAAGCCGAAAACCGTGCCCGCCGCCACCGAAACGGCCATGGTGACGGCGGAAGCCACCATTCCGACCAGCGAGGACATCGCTCCGGTCCGTCCGGCGCTTCCCACGGCCTCTCCGGTTACGCTCGTGGACGTACGACCTTGATCCGATGGTCCGACGGAAAGGCCCAGGATGATGGCGCCGGGGCGCAGGAGCAGTACCTTCACGCGGCTGCTGCGGCACGGCTTCACCGATCCCTCCGCCGCCGAGCGGCTCCTCGACAGCGCCGAGCTCGCGCCCCTGCGGGACGACCCGGTCCTGCTCGACGCGCTGGGCGCGACCGCCGATCCGGATCTCGCGCTGCACGGGCTCGTCCGGCTCGTCGAGGCGCAGGACGGCCGCACCGCCCGGCACGAGCTGCTCGACACGCTGATAGCCGCCAAACCCCTGCGCGACCGGCTGCTCGGCGTGCTCGGCGCCTCCGCCGCCCTCGGCGACCACCTGATCCGGCATCCACGCGACTGGCAGGCGCTCGCCATGTACGAGCCCCGGGATCTCCACCCCGGGGTGGAGGAGTTCGAGCGCGGGCTCGCCGAGGCCACCGACCCCGTGTCACTGCGCGTCGCCTACCGGCGCTGCCTGCTGTCCATCGCCGCCCGCGACGTGTGCGGCACCACCGACCTCGCCCAGACCGCCGCCGAACTCGCCGACCTCGCCACCGCGACCCTGCGCGCCGCCCTCGCCCTCGCCAGGGCCGCCGCGCCCGACGACGCCGCACTGTGCCGGCTGGCCGTCATCGCCATGGGCAAGTGCGGTGGCCACGAGCTCAACTACGTGTCCGACGTCGATGTCATCTTCGTCGGTGAGGCCGCCGACGGGGCCGACGAGGGCAAGGCGCTGCAGGCCGCCACCCGCCTCGCCTCGCACCTCATGCGGATCTGCTCCGAGACCACGATCGAGGGGAGCATCTGGCCCGTCGACGCCAATCTGCGCCCCGAGGGCCGCAACGGGCCACTGGTGCGCACCCTCAGCAGCCACCTCGCCTATTACCAGCGCTGGGCCAAGACCTGGGAGTTCCAGGCGCTGCTGAAGGCCCGCCCGGTCGCCGGTGACGTCGAACTGGGGGAGGCGTACGTCGCCGCGCTCGCCCCGCTCGTGTGGCACGCCGCCGAGCGCGACAACTTCGTCGTCGACGTGCAGAAGATGCGCCGCCGCGTCGTCGAGAACATCCCCCTCGCCGAGGTGGAGAGGGAACTGAAACTCGGGCCGGGCGGCCTGCGCGACGTCGAATTCGCCGTGCAGCTCCTCCAGTTGGTGCACGGGCGCGCCGACACCTCCCTGCGCAGCGGCACCACCCTGGACGCGCTGGGCGCCCTCGCCGCCGGCGGATACGTCGGGCGCTCGGACGCCGTGCAACTCGACGACGCCTACCGGTTCCTGCGCTCCATGGAGCACCGGATCCAGCTGTTCCGGCTGCGGCGCACCCACCTCGTCCCCGAGGACCAGGCAGATCTACGACGCATCGGGCGCTCCCTCGGCCTGCGCACCGATCCGGTGGCCGAGCTGAACCGGGAGTGGAAACGGCACGCGTCCGTCGTACGACGGCTGCACGAGAAGCTCTTCTACCGGCCGCTGCTCGACGCCGTCGCCCAACTCGCCCCCGGCGAGACCAGGTTGAGCACCGTCGCCGCGCGGGAACGGCTCGTCGCCCTCGGGTACGCCGATCCGGCCGCCGCACTCAGGCACCTGGAGGCGCTGGCCAGCGGGGTGAGCCGGAAGGCGGCCATCCAACGGACGTTGCTGCCCGTCCTGTTGGGCTGGTTCGCCGACTCCGCCGACCCGGACGCCGGACTGCTCAACTTCCGCAAGGTGTCGGACGCGCTGGGCCGAACCCCTTGGTATCTACGGCTGTTGAGGGACGAAGGGGCCGCCGCCGAGAACCTGGCCCGTGTCCTGTCCGCCGGGCGCCTCGCCCCCGACCTGCTGATGCGGGCCCCGGAGGCCGTCTCACTGCTCGGCGACGGCGACGGGGCGGGTGGGCTGGAGCCACGCGAACGCGCCCACCTGGAGCAGGAGATACTGGCCGCCGTCGGCCGCGCCGAAACCGGCGAACAGGGCGTGTACGCGGCGCGCGGGGTCCGGCGGCGCGAGCTGTTCCGTACGGCCGCCGCCGACATCGTCGGCTCCTACGGCACCGAACAGTCGCCCGCCGAGGCCGACCAGGGCGCCCTGGTGGACCAGGTCGGCGGTGCGATCTCCGACCTCACGGCGGCGACCCTGTCCGGGACGCTCCGAGCGGTCGTGCGGGACGGCTGGGGGGACACCCTGCCCACCCGGTTCACGGTGATCGGCATGGGCCGCTTCGGCGGACACGAGCTGGGCTACGGCTCCGACGCCGACGTCCTGTTCGTGCACGAACCCCGGGAGGGCGTCGACGAGCACGAGGCCGCCAAGGCCGCGAACGCCGTGGTGTCCGAGATGCGGCGGCTGCTCCAAATGCCCAGCTCCGACCCGCCGTTGCTCATCGACGCGGATCTGCGCCCGGAGGGCAAGTCGGGGCCGATGGTCCGGACCCTGACGTCGTACGAGGCGTACTACCGCCGCTGGTCCCTCGGCTGGGAGTCCCAGGCGCTGCTGCGGGCCGAAGTCGTCGCCGGAGACCCTGAGTTGGGCAGCCGCTTCATCGACCTGATCGCTCCGCTGCGCTACCCGGCGGAGGGGCTGGGCGACGAGGCGGTACGGGAGATCCGGCGCCTGAAGGCGCGTATGGAGTCGGAGCGGATGCCTCGCGGCGCCGATCCCACCCTGCACACCAAGCTCGGGCGGGGCGGCCTCTCGGACGTGGAGTGGACCGTCCAGTTGCTGCAGCTCCAGCACGGGTGGGCCGAACCGGGGCTGCGGACGACCCGTACCCGCGAGGCCCTCGCCGCCGCCTGCGCCGCCGAACTGATCTCGGTCGAGGACGCGGCGATACTCGACGAGGCGTGGGTCCTGGCCACCCGGGTGCGCAACGCCGTGATGCTGGTGCGCGGCCGGGCCGGGGACACCTTCCCCTCGGACGGGCGTGAGCTGGGCGCGGTGGGACGGTACCTGGGGTACGGGCCGGGTCATGTCGGCGACATGATCGACGCGTACCGGCGGACCACACGGCGGGCTCGTGGCGTCGTGGAGACGCTGTTCTACGGGGCGGCCTCGGTGTAGGAAGCCGGGCCCAGTCCCCTTATGGCTTGAGCGGGAGCAGCGGGCCGCCCCGTCCCCGCGCCGGGACCAGTTTCGGGAGGGCGTACGGGAGCGTGCCGTACCAGAGGCGGGCGACCAGGAAGCCGAAGGCCAGGCACATGAGGCCGCCCACCGCGTCCAGCCAGAAGTGGTTGGCGGTGGCGACGATCACCACGAGGGTGGCCACCGGGTAGAGCAGCCCCAGCACACGCACCCAGGGGACGCTCGCCAGGGCGAAGATCGTCAGACCGCACCAGGTCGACCAGCCGATGTGCATCGACGGCATCGCCGCGTACTGGTTCGACATGTGCTTGAGGTCACCGGAGGCCATCGAACCCCAGGTGTGGTGGACCAGCACCGTGTCGACGAAGTCGCCGCCGTTCATCAGGCGGGGTGGAGCCAGCGGGTACAGGTAGTAACCGACCAGGGCCACCGCCGTAGTCGCGAAAAGGGTCAGACGTGTCGCCGCGTAGCGGCCCGGGTGACTACGGTACAGCCACACCAGGACACAGAGAGTGACGATGAAGTGCAGTGTGGCGTAGTAGTAGTTCATGCCCACGATCAGCCATGTCACCGAATTGACCGTGTGGTTGACCGATTCCTCGACGGCGATGCCCAGGGTGTGCTCGAGCTTCCAGAGCCAGTCCGCGTTGCGCAGCGCCTCCGCCTTCTGCTCCGGCACGGCGTTGCGGATCAGCGAGTACGTCCAGTAACTGATCGCGATCAAAAGGATTTCGAACCAGAGTCGCGGCCGACGTGGCGTACGCGCCCGGCGCAGGAGTCCCTTGACCACGCGGTCGTTCCCCTCCGCCGTTTCGTCCGTGACGGAATGTGGAGCGGCCCGGTCGTGGCCTGCCCTGGTTGTCACGGTCGTCTCACCCATGGACACAGAGTCTGCCAGATACGGTCCCCTCCCAGATCATCCCCTGGTCCTGTCCGGCCCGCACGTCCTACGTAGGGGGAGGCGGCCCGGAGTGCTACCAGGGCACTGGCCGAACCGGGGGCATTCTCCGCCCTGGGGATGAGCGGAGATACAGGAGATACGGGAGATGCAGGGGGGCCTCAGGGGCGGGTACGGTCCCCGGGCGCCGAGGCCGTCGAACCCCGGACCACCAGTTCCGGCATGAACACGAACTCGCTGTGCGGGGCAGGCGTACCGCCGATCTCCTCGAGCAGGGTGCGTACGGCGGCCTGGCCCATCGCCGGGACCGGCTTGCGGACCGTGGTGAGGGGCGGGTCGGTGAAGGCGATGAGGGGGGAGTCGTCGAAGCCCACGACCGAGACGTCCCGGGGGACCTCCAGGCCGCGCTGGCGGGCCGCCCGTATCGCGCCCAGCGCCATCATGTCGCTCGCGCACACCACCGCCGTACAGTCACGGTCGATGAGCGCCGTGGCCGCCGCCTGACCGCCCTCCAGGGTGTACAGCGAGTGCTGCACGAACCGCGTCTCGACGTCCTGTGCCGTCAGGCCCAGCAGATCCTGCATCGTCCGCGTGAAGCCCTCGATCTTGCGTTGCACCGGCACGAAACGCTTCGGGCCGAGGGCCAGGCCGATACGGGTGTGGCCGAGGGAGACGAGGTGGGTGACCGCGAGATGCATCGCCGCGCGGTCGTCGGGGGAGATGAACGGCGCCTGCACCTTGGGCGAGAAGCCGTCCACGAGGACGAACGGCACGCCCTGGGCGCGCAGTTGCTCGTAGCGCTGCATGTCGGCGGAGGTGTCGGCGTGCAGACCGGAGACGAAGATGATGCCGGCCACGCCCCGGTCGACGAGCATCTCCGTCAGCTCGTCCTCCGTGGAGCCGCCGGGCGTCTGGGTGGCCAGGACCGGGGTGTAGCCCTGCCGGGTCAGGGCCTGGCCGATGACCTGCGCCAGCGCCGGGAAGATCGGGTTCTCCAGCTCCGGGGTGATGAGGCCCACCAGGCCCTCGCTGCGCTGGCGCAGCCTGACCGGGCGCTCGTAGCCCAGTACGTCGAGGGCGGCGAGGACGGTCTGGCGGGTGGTGGCGGCGACGCCCGGCTTCCCGTTCAGGACCCGGCTGACTGTCGCTTCGCTCACCCCCGCCTGGGCGGCGATGTCCGCAAGCCGTGTGGTCACAGGGCTGGACTGTACCGGCCGGCCCTCGCCTTGCCCACCGAACGGGCGCCGGGGACGGGCCGTCGAACGGCCCGCCGACCGGCCGGGACGGCCGCTCGCCGCTGCGGGTTGCTGCGTCATCGCGCTCCCTCGTGGGTCTGGCGTGGGTCTGACCTCTAGGTCCGACGTGGGTCTGGCGGGCGCCTGATGTACCCCAGGCGGGCGCCTGAACGGGCGTGTCTGGCAAGGACTTGCAGAGTCTTGCACAAGTGCCCCCGATCCCGCTGGGGAGTGGCGGAACAGGGGATCGAGTGAACGTCGGGCAGGATTCGGCGGGTCACGGGACGGTAACCGGCGTTGGTTCTTGCATTTTTTTGCTGCAAGGTCTTTCGTCGCGCTTACATCGCTGTTACGTTCACGTCGCCCGGCGGCGGCAACGGAGCGGCCGACAACTCGGCGGAAACGGTGGACGGGCCCGTTTCCGCCCGTACACGGGCTTTCACCCTCAAGGAGAACTCATGCGGCGTGGCATAGCGGCCACCGCGCTGGTGGCGTCATTCGCCCTCGCGGCGACGGCCTGCGGCGGAGACGACAGCGGCAGTGACAAGGCCGACGGTCCGGTCACCATCACCTGGTGGGACACCTCCAACGCCACCAACGAGGCGCCGACCTACCAGGCCCTGGTCAAGGAGTTCGAGGCCGCCAACAAGGACGTCAAGGTCACGTACGTCAACGTGCCCTTCGACCAGGCGCAGAACAAGTTCGACACCGCCGCCGGAGCCTCCGGCGCCCCGGACGTCCTGCGCTCCGAGGTCGGCTGGACCCCCGCCTTCGCCAAGAAGGGCTTCCTGCTGCCGCTCGACGGCACCGACGCCCTGACCGACAAGGCCAAGTTCCAGCCCAGCCTGATCGAACAGGCCACGTACGAAGGCAAGACGTACGGCGTCCCGATCGTCACCGACACCCTCGCGCTCGTCTACAACAAGGCGCTCTTCGCGAAGGCCGGCCTCACCGGGGCGCCGAAGACCTGGGCCGACCTGAAGACGGCCGCCGCCACCATCAAGGCGAAGACCGGCGTCGATGGCTACTGGGGCTCCACCCAGGCCTACTACGCGCAGAGCTTCCTCTACGGCGAGGGCACCGACACCGTCGACGCCGCCGCCAAGAAGATCACCGTCGACTCGGCCCCCGCCGAGAAGGCCTACGGCACCTGGCTCGGCCTCTTCGACGGCAAGGGCCTGCACAAGGCGGACACCACCGCCGACGCCTACGCCCACATCCAGGACGCGTTCGTCACCGGCAAGGTCGCCGCGATCGTCCAGGGCCCGTGGGAGATCACCAACTTCTACAAGGGCACCGCGTTCAAGGACAAGGCCAACCTCGGTGTCGCCCCCGTGCCGGCCGGTTCCAGCGGCAAGGCGGGCGCCCCGACCGGCGGCCACAACCTCTCCGTGTACGCGGGCTCGGACGCCGCGCACCAGAAGGCGGCCCTGAAGTTCGTCAACTTCATGACCTCCGCGAAGTCCCAGACGCAGATCGCCCTGAAGAACTCCACGCTGCCCACCCGCGACGACGCCTACACCGCCGAGATCAAGGCCGACCCGGGCCTCGCCGGCTACCAGAGCGTCCTCCCCGCCGCCCAGCCGCGCCCGGCGCTGCCCGAGTACAGCTCCCTGTGGGCTCCGCTCGACACCGAGCTGGCGCAGATCGCGGGCGGCAAGGAGTCCCTCGACAAGGGCCTCGGCAACGCGGAGACCGCGATCGCCAAGCTGGTCCCGGACTTCAGCAAATGACCCCGACCGGCCGTCGGAACTGCCCAGTCGCATCCGGGGGACAGTTCCGGCGGTCGTCGGCCCGTCCGCCGTACTCCCTGGTCTTCCAGGACCTTCCAGAAGGTGTCGAACCATGACAGTCGCCATCGACCGCGCGACCGGCAAGCGCCGGGGCGAGCCCGGGCAGCGTCCCGGACGGCTCGATCGCCTCAAGCACGCCTACCAGAAGTACTGGTACGCGTACGCGATGATCGCGCCCGTGGTCGTCGTGCTCGGCGGACTCGTGCTCTACCCGCTCGTGCGCGGCCTCTATCTGACGCTCACGGACGCCAACAGCCTCAACTCGGCCCGCACGATCGGCGTCAACCACATCGACGCCACCTACAAGTTCATCGGTTTCGACAACTACGCCGACATCCTGTGGGGCGACACCGCGTACGACCGCTTCTGGTCGCACTTCATCTGGACGATCGCCTGGACCGCGCTCTGCGTGGCCCTGCACTACACGATCGGCCTCGGTCTGGCGCTCCTGCTCAACCAGAAGCTGCGCGGGCGCACCTTCTACCGGCTGATCCTGGTCCTGCCGTGGGCCGTACCCACCTTCGTCACCGTCTTCGGCTGGCGGTTCATGCTCGCCGACGGCGGCATCATCAACACGATGCTCGACGCCGCGCACCTGCCCGCGCCGCTGTGGCTGGAGGACACCTTCTGGCAGCGGTTCGCCGCGATCATGGTCAACACATGGTGCGGGGTGCCGTTCATGATGGTCTCGCTGCTCGGCGGCCTCCAGTCCATCGACGCCACGCTGTACGAGGCGGCGGACATGGACGGTGCGAACGCCTGGCAGCGGTTCTGGTACGTCACCCTGCCGGGCCTGCGCTCGGTCAGCTCCACCGTCGTACTCCTCGGCGTCATCTGGACGTTCAACCAGTTCGCCGTCATCTTCCTGCTGTTCGGCAGCACCGCCCCGGACGCGCAGATCCTCGTCACCTGGGCCTACTACCTCGGCTTCGGCCAACAGCCGCGCGACTTCGCCCAGTCGGCGGCCTACGGCATGCTGCTGCTGGCCATCCTGATCGTCTTCACCTCCTTCTACCGCCGCTGGCTGAACCGCGATGAGCAGCAGCTCGCGTTCTGAGGCAGGAGTGCCAACCCCCATGAGTGCCACGACAGTTCAGAAGTCCGCGCAGCCGGACCCGGCAGACCCGGCCGATCCGGTCGCCGCTCCGCAGCTCGTACGACGCGGCCGGCGCGGCCTCGCCGCAACCCTCGCCTCCCACGGCATCCTGACCGTCGCAAGCCTGATCGCGCTCTTCCCGATCGCCTGGCTGCTCTTCCTGTCCCTCGGCCCGGACAAGGACGACTACCTCCACCCCGGGCGCATCTGGGACAAGAGGACGTTCGACAACTACGCGTTCGTCCTCCAGCACACCAACTTCTTCGACTGGATGAAGAGTTCGCTGATCGTCTCGCTCGGGACGACGGTCATCGGGGTGATGGTCGCGGCGACCACTGGATACGCGGTCTCGCGGATGCGCTTCCCCGGCTACCGCAAGTTCATGTGGGTGCTGCTGGTCACCCAGATGTTCCCGATCGCCGTACTCATCGTGCCGATGTACGAGATCCTCTCGGACCTCCGACTCATCGACAGCTATCTCGGTCTGGTCCTCGTCTACTGCTCGACGGCCGTGCCCTACTGCGCGTGGCTGCTCAAGGGATACTTCGACACGATCCCCTTCGAGATCGACGAGGCGGGACGCGTCGACGGGCTGACCCCCTTCGGCACCTTCGCGCGGCTGATCCTGCCGCTGGCCAAACCGGGCCTGGCGGTCGCCGCGTTCTACAGCTTCATCACCGCTTTCGGCGAGGTCGCGTTCGCCTCGACGTTCATGCTGTCGGACACGAAGTACACCTTCGCGGTCGGCCTGCAGAGCTTCGTGAGTGAGCACGACGCCCAGCGCAACCTGATGGCCGCCACCGCGGTACTGGTCGCGATACCCGTCTCGGCCTTCTTCTACCTGGTCCAGAAAAACCTGGTGGCAGGCCTCACGGCGGGCGGCACCAAGGGCTGACCCCCCGTCCCGCGTAAAACTCCCGAGCCCCGAAGGGGCGCGGGGGCTGTGTCGATCTGCGGCTCCGCCGCGGGGCGCGACCAGCCACAGCGCACCCGCAGCGCACACACCGCAGAAACGCCCGATGCCCCGAACTCCGTTACACATCAAGGACGCTATGAGCCAGCACTCCACCGCTCCGGCCCCGACTTCCACCCCCGTCGCCGCCACCCCCGACTGGTGGCGCGACGCCGTGATCTACCAGGTGTACCCCCGCAGCTTCGCCGACAGCAACGGCGACGGCATGGGCGATCTGGAAGGCGTACGATCCCGGCTGCCCTACCTGCGCGACCTGGGCGTCGACGCCGTCTGGCTCAGCCCGTTCTACGCCTCCCCGCAGGCCGACGCCGGCTACGACGTCGCCGACTACCGGGCCGTGGACCCCATGTTCGGCACCCTCCTGGACGCCGACGCGCTGATCCGGTACGCCCACGGACTGAACCTGAGGATCATCGTCGACCTGGTCCCCAACCACTCCTCCGACCAGCACGAGTGGTTCAAGCGGGCGGTCGAGGAAGGCCCCGGCTCACCCCTGCGGGACCGCTACCACTTCCACCCCGGCAAGGGCGAGCGCGGCGAACTCCCGCCCAACGACTGGGAGTCCGTCTTCGGCGGCCCGGCGTGGACGCGGATCACGGAACCCGACGGCACGCCCGGTGACTGGTACCTGCACCTCTTCGCGCCGGAGCAGCCCGACTTCAACTGGGAACACCCGGCCGTCGGGGACGAGTTCCGCTCGGTCCTGCGGTTCTGGCTCGACATGGGCGTCGACGGATTCCGTATCGACGTCGCACACGGCCTGGTGAAGGCGGAGGGCCTCCCGGACCTGGGAACCCACGACCAGGTCAAGCTGCTGGGCAACGATGTCATGCCGTTCTTCGACCAGGACGGCGTCCACGCGATCTACCGGCAGTGGCGCGTGATCCTCGACGAGTACGCGGGGGAGAGGATCTTCGTCGCGGAGGCGTGGACCCCCACCATCGAGCGCACGGCGAACTACGTCCGCCCGGACGAACTCCACCAGGCCTTCAACTTCCAGTACCTGGCCACCTATTGGGACGCGGCCGAGCTGAAGGCCGTCATCGACCGCACCCTGGACGCCATGCGCCCGGTCGGCGCCCCCGCCACCTGGGTCCTCTCCAACCACGACGTCACCCGCCACGCCACCCGCTTCGCCAACGAGCCCGGACTCGGCACACAGATCCGCCTCGCCGGAGACCGCGCGCTGGGCCTGCGCAGGGCCCGCGCGGCCACCCTCCTCATGCTGGCGCTGCCCGGTTCGGCGTACGTCTACCAGGGCGAGGAGCTGGGCCTCCCGGACGTCGTCGACCTCCCGGACGAGGTCCGCCAGGACCCCGCGTACTTCCGTGGCGCCGGCCAGGACGGCTTCCGCGACGGCTGCCGGGTGCCGATCCCGTGGACCCGCGAGGGCGCCTCGTACGGGTTCGGCGCGGGCGGCTCCTGGCTTCCGCAGCCGGGGGAGTGGGCCGAGCTGAGTGTGGAGGCGCAGACCGGGACACCTGGCTCGACCCTGGAGCTGTACCGCGCCGCGCTCACGGCCCGGCGCGAACACCCCGGCCTCGGTGCGGGCGACTGTGTCGAGTGGCTGAGGGCGCCGCAGGGCGTCCTGGCCTTCCGGCGCGGCGACTTCGTGTGCGTCGCGAACACCGGCGGCGAGGCGGTCACGATCCCGGCGTACGGCGAGATCCTGGTCGCCAGCGCCGAGGTGACGGTCGCGGAGGACGAGGCGAAGCTGCCGGCGGACACGACGGTGTGGTGGACGACGGTCTGATGTGAGCGACTCGGGCCCACCGTGCGGACGGTGGGCCCGAGCGTGTTCAGGGGCGCGGTGCGCGGTCTCAGTGCTTGAGCAACCACAACACCCGGTCCCACGACAGAACGTGGTACACCACCAGTACCCCGGCCAGCACAGCCGCAGGGACGCGTACTCCAGCCGCGTAAAGCGCCGCCGCACCGCCGAAGAAGACGGCCAGCTCCAGCAGGAACCGCAGCGGCCCGGGGGTCGCGATCACTGTCTCTCCGGACCGGGACGCGTCACCCGGGGTGGCGAACACCCCCCACAGCGCGGCAACGGCCAGCGGAACGGCGACCGCGGCGACGTACCGCAGAGCGGCGGGCGACACATGCCAAGCCCAGATCCCGAAGCACACCAGGGCCATCAACTCCAGGATGAACCGCACGCCGAGAGCGACTGGGTGAAAGCCGAATCGGGATGTCATGTGCTCGAAATTCTCCTCCGTAGCCCTTCCATCCCTTGATCCTCGCAGAGAGGCTTCGTCAGCGCTGGGGGCCCAGGTAGTAGGGCCGGTTGTGGGCGGCCACCGGGGGTGACTGGTACGTCCAGGCGCCGGCGGCGGGGGTGTCGCCGAGCAGTTGGTGGATGTCGCGGCCGAGGTCGCTGTCGGGGGCGTGGACGGTCAGCCGTACGCGGTCGGCGTGCTGCGGGGCGTCGAGGTCGTACCAGCGGTAGGGCTGGTAGACGTTCATGGGGCCCGCGAGGGCCCGGCCGGTGGCGTCGGTGCCGTAGCCGGTGATGGGGGTGTTGTTGGCGGGAGTGGCCGTCAGGCCGTCCAACTCGGCTCGGAGGGAGACCAGTTGGCTGTCCTCACGTACCAGGGCGTCGCCTCGCCCCACCTCGGCCGCCTTGCAGTGCACAGTCCAGGTCTCGCCCGCCGGACCGTTCAGGGAGGGCAGGTCGACCTCGAACCAGCCCGGGAACTTCGGCTCGGCGTACAGCTCGCGTCCGGCCGTGATGGCGTACGGGTTGTCGCACACGACGTGGATGCGGGCGATGCCGAGCAGCTTCGTCTGGTCCCAGCCCTGCGCGTACTGCGCGTACGTCAGCTCGGGGATCCGGTCCGCCTGGGCGGTGGGGAAGGCGACGACGTTGTACTCGATCTCCTGGGTGACGCCCCCGCCGAACGCGTACTGCGCGAAGTAGAGCTGGTAGTTGAACGAGACCAGGGCCCGGCCGTCGAAAGTGGCGGCCGTCAGGGCGGGGTGGTGCTTGGCGAGCAGATCCCGGACCGGTTCCGCGTCGGTGAGCCAGTCGACGCCGACGTTGTGCAACGCGCCGTAGTGGAAGGGGAGTTGGAAGGGCTCGGCGACGGGCGGCAGGGACAGCGGGCTCATGCGGGCACTCCTGGGGTCCTGGTACGCGTACTCATGCGGGATCTTCTGAGGTGAGGGTGACGGGGCGGTCCCGTTCGGCCAGGTCGGCCTCGATGCGCCGGGCGCTGCGCAGGGCGAGGGCGGCCATGGTCAGGGTCGGGTTGGAGGTGGCGACGGAGGGCATGCTGCCGCAGCCCACCGCGTACAGGCCGGGATGGTCCCAGCATCGCTGCCACGAGTCGACCACCGACGCGTCCGGCGAGTCGCCCATGATGTGGGTGCCGGCGGCATGGCCGGCCCCGCGGTAGCCGTAGAGGCGGCCCTGGTGCTCGAAGCGGCCGGGCCACGCCGCCGCCGGCTCGTAGTCGGTGTGGTCCTCGGCGCCGACCAGGGCGAAGATCTGGTCGGACACGCGCTTGGCGGCGGCCATGCCCTCCTTGACGTGGTCCGACAGGTCGTAGGTGACCAGGGGCGTGGGCAGGCCGAGCTGGTCGCGGGCGTCCGGGTGGAGGGTGACGCGGTTGGCGGGGTCGGCGCCCTGCTCCATCTCGAACTGCAAGGCGAACTGGCGGCGCACCCGGTCACCGACCGCGTGTCGCAGCTCGGCTCCGAACAGGCCCTTGTCGTGCAGGAGTTGGGCGACATCGCCGTCGACCGCCCCCGTGGCCCACACCCACCCCCAGTTGCCGACCTCGATACGGAAGGGTGCCCGCGCGCGCCGCTGCGGCCCGCCACGGAAACCCTCGAAGCCAGAGGTGGACCCGGGTCCCCGGTAGGGGCCGACCGCGTCCGGCATGAGGCCCCAGGTGAGCAGCACCGGGTGGTCCATCAGATTGCGGCCGACCTGGCCGCTGCGGTTGGCGAGCCGGGACAGCAGGAGCAGGCGGGCGTTCTCGACGGCGTGTGCGGCGAGCACGACCACATCGGCGTGCACCCGGGTGGCCTCCCCTTGATACGAGAGGTACTCCACGCCCGTGGCGCGACCGTTCCCGTCGACGAGCACCCGGCTGACCACGGCCCGGTCCACCAGCCTGACCGAACTTCCCCACTGTCCCTGCGTCTTGAGCGGGGTGTACTTCGCGTACGAGGGGCAGTGCGGGATGCACGTCGCGTTGCCCACGCACCGGCTGGCCGGGTCGGGTCGCCCCTGGGCGCCGCGCGGAACGTAGCCGCGCCCGCCGTCGTAGTCCGGGTTCGGCACGCTGTTACGGGCCTGCGGGGTGCCGACGACCCGCAGTTCGACCTCGTCCAGGGTCACCGGGTCCTTGACGCGTCGTGCGTCGAGGCTCTCCGCGAGGAGGCGGTCCAGGTGACTGGCGGGCAGGGCGCGCATGGGGAAGGTGTAGCCGTCGGGGAAACCGAGCCCGACGTGCGCGCGCTGCTCGTCGGCGTCGGCGGCCACCCCCAACTCCCCTTCCGCCGCGCGGTAGTCAGGCTCCAGGTCGGCATAGGTGAGCGGCCAGCGGCGCCCGTACCCGAAGGCTTCGGTGTCGAAGTCCTCCGGCAGCATGCGCGGGGCGAGGCCGGTCCAGACGTTGCCGGTGCCGCCGTTGGCCCGGACGTAGCCGCTGGCGTACGGGAGCGGGCCGTCCTGCAGCATATGGCCGGCCGCCCGGAATCCCGGGACGCCGTCCGTGCCCGTCAGGTCGGTGACCTCGGGCCAGCCGACGGCGGGGTGGGGCCGGTGGGTGGAGCCCGGCACCTTCGCGGATGCCGTGGCGTACCGGTCGAGGGCCTCACGGTGGCCCCGCGCGGGGTCGGTGGCGCGCTCCCCGGCCTCCAGGACCAGGACGCGGCGACCCTGACGGCTCAGCTCCTTCGCCACGAGTGAGCCCGCGATTCCGGCGCCCACGACGATCACGTCGTAGTGGCTCACCGGGAGCCCTTCCGGGAGTGGGAAGTCGACGGGGAGTCGGCCCAACTCCCGTACCCGCCCGGTGCGGTGGCGGGAGCGGTGAGCCCGGCCGCCTTCCAGACCAGCCCCTCGGCGTAGGCGCGCGCCGACACCACGAAGGGTGACGGTCCCGGCCAACTGCCCGTGTACCACAGGTGGGTGAGAGCGCGGGCGGCGTCACGCAGGTCGTCGTCCAGCTCGCCGAGCGGGCCTCCGGTCGCCTCCAGCAGCCGCCGTAATCGGTCCGGGCCCAGTTGCTCGGCGGCCACGGCCAGGTAGGTCCCGGTGAGTCCCGTGCCCCGCAGCGTCGCCTCGTCGAACCCGGTCAACTCCTGGGAGAGTGCCGTGAAGTCGGCCGTCTCGTCTGTTGTCTGCACGAGGGCAACGGTGCCCCTGGGGCTGGTGGGCCATGCTGCGCCGTCCGCGTATGGCCAAAAACGTACGCGGGTGGGAGCGCTGACGCCGGAGTGCGGCTCGGACGTGCGCCACGGACGGGCGGTCTGCCGGGGAGACGACGTCGGCATCAGGCCGTTGCCGGCCATTGCGATCAGTTACGCCGAGCCCGCACCCCACGGGTCACAGTAATCCCAGATCTGACGTGTGGTCACTCGACAAGCCCAGAAACAGGCCCCTGACCAGCAGGAACAGCGGATCGGTTGCCGAATTTGCAGGATGGCCGACCGAACGCCTCTCCCCCCACTCCGGCCCGCATTCCCGCCCTGTCACCGTGAACACCCCCGGTACTCCCGGCAGCCCGCTCCCTTCGTGCAAGGCCTGGACCAGCCAGAAATGCCTGCCATATCTGCCTGGAGCACCGCTTTTTCCGGCCGGTGCACGGTAGTCCGGCATGCCACGGCAGCGTCGTCACCGGGGTCGGCCGAGACCCGGAGCGGGCCCTTTCGCCTGCCCACTCGTCGCGGAGAGCGCGACCGACACCGGGGTGGTGTCCATGACAGAGAGGCCCGCGAAACAAAAGCGGTATTCCGGACCGGCCGAAAACAAAGTTCCCGCAAAGCAAAGAACAGAGCGGCTGATCTGAGGCTGTTTCGCACACACCCGGCCCACCTAGATTCGCCGTGCTCAGCCCGCTGATCGGTCATGGCGTCGGAAATACGGATCATGCCGTCAGAAGTACGCACTCCAACGACAATTGAAGGAGACGTTCGTGCGCAGTCTCAGACACGCGATAATCCCGCTGGCCGCGGCCACGGTACTGGCACTGATCGGGGTGGGAACCGCCGAGGCGGCACCCGCCCCGACTGAAGCCCTCGCCACCGGTGTTGTCGCCGCCGGCGCGAACGGCGCGACCAGCGTCGGCCACACCGCACGGCTGTCGGGCGGGGCTCCCGTCGACTCGGCGAGCGACGCCGGCGCCCTGGCGCGCTTCTGGACGCCGGAGCGGATGGCGCATGCCGTCTCGCTCGACAAAGTGGCCACCTCCACGCGGCCCGACGCCGCCAAGGCACTCGCGCCCACCGGAAAGCCGGGCACGACTCCGGCCGCCCGCGCGCGCTCCGGCACCGCTGGGCTGCGCATCAACGAATCCGCGGCAGTGGGCAGGGTGTTCTTCACCAACCCCAGTAACGGCGGCTCCTACGCGTGTTCGGCGAGTGCTCTCAACAGTGACTCAAAACAGATGGTGGTCACCGCGGGGCACTGCGTACACGGCGGCAGCGGCGGCACGTGGATGACAAACTGGGTGTATGTGCCGCGTTACCGCTCCGGAGCCCGTCCATTCGGCACCTTCGCCGCCAAGCAGATGCGCACGTTCAACTCCTGGATCAGCAGCAGCGACCTCAAGCGGGACGTGGCCATGGTGACCACGTGGCCGCTCAACGGAAACAAGATCGTCAATGTCACTGGCGGTCACGGAATGAGCTGGAACTTCTCGCGTACGCAGCCCATCACCATTTTCGGCTACCCCGGGAATTTCAACAACGGGGAAAGCCAGTGGGTGTGTACGGGCACGACGCGCGCGGCCAGTGACAACGGCCTCGAGCTTCAGTGCAACTTCGGTGGCGGCTCCAGCGGTGGGCCGTGGCTGCGTGAGTTCAACGACTCCAACGGTCTCGGATCCGTCAACGGGGTGATGAGCACCGTCACTTCGGCCGGCTGGAACGAGGCCGCCTACTTCGATGACGCGGTCAAGGGGATGTTCGACGCCCAGGGCGGCGTCACCTGACAGGTCGCACACCCGACAAGGAGACAGTCCTATGCGTCGCAGCAGTCCGGTCCGGTGGACAGCAGTCGTGGCCCTCGTCGCCGCGGTGGCCGCGATGGTCGCCTGGCGGGCCTCGGCCTCTGCCGCGGAATCCGAGTCGCAGCCGGAATCGGGGACCACGGCCCACGACGTACGGCAGGCCCCGGAGAAGGCCCAGGACTACTGGACGCCTGAGCGGATGGAGCAAGCACAGGACGCCCCGATGCCCAAGCGCGACTGAGCGAGACAAACGGTAGAACGACACGCGAGACCGTAAGGCGAGGCGCCGGGGGCTTTCCCCGGCGCCTTCCGCGTTCTGGGGCGGCCCCGACCGCACTAGCTGCTGCCCTGGTCCCTCTCGCCGGATACGCGGTGCTCGGAGGGATCTTCTTCCTCGTCTCGGCGTTGCGTCTGCCGCGTGCGTCCCGTGGCCAATGACCGGCTGCGGCTGAGGGAGTGGCCCTGCCATGAAAGGGATCTCCCGCACCTGAAGAGGGTGGGTCTCAAGGGTTGACCACCTGACAGGCGGACTCGTACCTTCTGGTCGGCTGAAATATTTCAGCCATTTTGCAGCAAGAACCAGCAAGGGATCTTGCCCGGACCTTCAACGGAGAAGGACCCCATATGGCACCCAGCAGAACCCTCTCCGGCGCGCTCGCCCTCGTAGCGGGCGCGTCCATCGCGCTCGCCGTCCCCACGGGCGCCGCCCACGCCTCCCCGCCCGGTGCCAAGGACGTCACCGCCGTCCTGTTCGAGTGGAAGTTCGCCTCGGTGGCCAAGGAGTGCACCAACACCCTGGGTCCCGCCGGCTACGGCTTCGTGCAGGTCTCCCCGCCCGCCGAGCACATACAGGGCTCGCAGTGGTGGACGTCGTACCAGCCGGTGAGTTACCGGATCGCGGGCCGTCTCGGTGACGCAACTGCCTTCAAGGGCATGGTCGATACGTGTCATGCCGCCGGCGTCAAGGTCGTCGTCGACACCGTCGTCAACCACATGTCGGCGGGCAGCGGCACCGGCACCGGCGGTTCGTCGTACGGCAAGTACAACTACCCCGGCCTGTACTCCTCGTCCGACTTCGACGACTGCACCTCGACGATCAGCAACTACCAGGACCGCTGGAACGTCCAGCACTGCGAACTCGTCGAGCTCGCCGACCTGGACACGGGCGAGGAGTACGTCCGTTCCGCCATCGCCGGGTACATGAACACACTTCTCGGCTACGGCGTCGACGGCTTCCGTATCGACGCGGCGAAGCACATGGCCGCAGCTGACCTCGCCGACATCAAGTCCCGGCTCAGCAACCCGTCGGTGTACTGGAAGCAGGAGGCCATCTACGGCAGCGGCGAGGCCGTCCAGCCCACCGAGTACACGGGCAACGGCGATGTGCAGGAGTTCCGTTACGCCTTCGACCTCAAGCGGGTCTTCAACAACGAGAACCTCGCCTACCTGAAGAACTACGGCGAGGGCTGGGGCTACATGAACAGCTCGGTCGCGGGTGTCTTCGTCGACAACCACGACACCGAGCGCAACGGCTCCACCCTCAGCTACAAGGACAACGCCAACTACACGCTCGCCAACGTCTTCATGCTCGCCCACCCGTACGGCGCCCCGGACATCAACTCCGGCTACGAGTTCTCCGACACGGACGCCGGGCCGCCCAACGGCGGTACCGTCAACGCCTGTTGGCGGGACGGCTGGAAGTGTCAGCACACCTGGCCGGAGATCCTGCGCATGGTCGCCTTCCGCAACGCCGTACGCGGTGAGGCCGTCACCAACTGGTGGGACAACGGGGGTGACGCGATCGCTTTCGGGCGGGGCGCCAAGGGCTTCGTCGCCATCAACCACGAGTCGAGCGGTCCGAGTCGGACGTACCAGACCTCGCTGCCCGCCGGAACGTACTGCGACGTGCAGAGCAACACGTCGGTGGCCGTGAATGCGAACGGCCGGTTCACCGCGACGCTGGGCGCGAACACGGCTCTGGCGATCTACGCGGGCAAGTCCAGCTGCTGAAATTTCTTTCTAGTGGTTTCAGGACTCTTGCTGCAAGCGTTTCCTCGGCGATACGGTCGCGCGGGGTCGGACCCGCAAGAGCCGCGATCGCAAGGAGCCCACGTCCGTGATACCGAGATGGCCGGCGCCGCCGAGGCGCCGTACTACCCGTGCAGGCCGGGTCGCCGCAGTCACCGTGACCGCGTTGGCCGCAGCGCTCGTCCAGCCCCTGGCGGCGGGGGCGGACACCCCGCCTCCGCCGCCGTCCGACCGGAAGCTCGCCGCCGAACCGGCCCGGCACGACGCCACCCGCGAGCAGTTCTACTTCGTTCTCCCGGACCGCTTCGCCAACGGCGACAAGGCCAACGACAAGGGCGGACTCACCGGTTCACGCCTCTCCACCGGGTACGACCCCACCGACAGGGGCTTCTACCAGGGCGGTGACCTCAAGGGCCTCACCAGCAAGCTCGACTACATCAAGGGCCTCGGCACCACCGCCATCTGGCTGGCCCCGATCTTCAAGAACGCGCCCGTCCAGGGGACCGGGTCGGACGCCTCCGCCGGTTACCACGGCTACTGGATCACCGACTTCACCCGGGTCGACCCGCACTTCGGCACCAACCAGGACCTCGAAACCCTCATCTCCAAGGCCCACACCAAGGGCATGAAGGTCTTCTTCGACGTCATCACCAACCACACCGCCGACGTCGTCGACTACGAGCAGAAGTCCTACGACTACCTCTCCAAGGGTGCCTTCCCGTACCTCACCAAGGACGGTGAGCCTTTCGACGACGCCGACTACTCGGACGGGAGGAAGGGCTTCCCGTCCGTCGACGCCGACTCCTTCCCGCGCACGCCGGTTGTCCCCGCCGCGAAGAAGCACGCCAAGGTCCCGTCCTGGCTCAACGACCCGACGATGTACCACAACCGGGGCGACTCCACCTGGGCCGGCGAGTCCGCCACCTACGGCGACTTCGTCGGGCTCGACGACCTGTGGACCGAGCGTCCCGAGGTCGTCTCCGGGATGGAGAAGATCTACGAGCGCTGGGTCAGGGACTTCGACATCGACGGGTTCCGGATCGACACTGTGAAGCACGTCAACACGGAGTTCTGGACCCAGTGGGCCACGGCACTCGACCAGTACGCGGCCCGGCACGGCCGCGACGACTTCTTCATGTTCGGCGAGGTGTACTCGGCCGACACGTCCGTGACCTCCCCGTACGTCACCCAGGGCCGCCTGGACGCCACGCTCGACTTCCCCTTCCAGGACGCGGCGCGCTCGTACGCCTCCCAGGGCGGCAGTGCCCGGAAGCTCGCCTCGGTGTTCGGCGACGACTACAAGTACACGACCGACAAGGCGAACGCGTACGAGCAGGTCACCTTCCTCGGCAACCACGACATGGGCCGGATCGGGACCTTCCTGCGGCAGGACGACCCGACGGCCACCGATACCGAACTCCTCGCCAAGGACCGGCTCGCCAACGAGCTGATGTTCCTCAGCCGTGGCAACCCGGTCGTCTACTACGGCGACGAGCAGGGCTTCACGGGCGCGGGCGGCGACAAGGACGCCCGCCAGACGATGTTCGCCTCGCGGGTCTCCGACTACCTCGACGACGACGAACTCGGCACGGACCGCACGCACGCGAGCGACTCGTACGACACGAGAGCACCGCTCTACCAGCAGATCAGGGCTCTCGCCAAGCTCCGCAAGGCCAACCCCGCCCTCACCGACGGCGTCCAGACCGAGCGGTACGCGACCGACGGCGCCGGCGTCTACGCCTTCTCCCGCACCGACGCCACATTCGGCACCGAGTACGTCGTGGCCGTCAACAACGCGAGCGAGCCGAATACGGCGACCTTCGCCACCGGCTCGGGCGGCGCCATGGACTTCATGGGCATCTACGGCACCCACGCCAAGGTGACGAGCGGCACCGACAAGAAGATCACCGTCACCGTCCCGCCCGGCACCGCGATCGTCCTCAAGGCCACCGGCAAGCCCCCCACCCCCGCCACCCGGCCGGCCCTCACCCTCACCGCCCCGCCCACCGGCGCCACC
>NZ_LGDW01000450.1 GCF_001280005.1 Streptomyces sp. NRRL WC-3618
CCTCCCAGCCCCCCACCGCCTCCGGCGGCCAGCCGGCCGCTCCCTGCGGCGCCGGTGTCGCCACGGCACCAGAGCACGGAGGAGGAACGGCGTTCGTTCCGCGTGCTGGCGGACGTCGCGTGGGAGCGGCACAGCGCGGCGGTGAACAGGGCCCTTGCCGGGATGCCGACGTTGCGCGGGGCCGCCCAGGAAGCTGCCCGTGCCGATCTGATCGCCGTGCGGATGTACCTCCAGAACGGCGAAGGGCCTCTGAACCACAGGGAGTTGACACGGTCACTACGGGACGGGGATCCTCGGCTGCTGTCGTACGCCGCCTGCCTGGCCTCCGGACTTGGGCGGCTGCCCTCGTACCGGGGCGCGGTGCTGCGCGGTCCCGGCGGCGCGCCGGGGCACGGGGAACTGCGGCCGGGGACGGTACTGCGGGATCCGGCGCCGTTGAGCGGGCTGCCGTTGGACCCGGCCGGGAAGGACCAGGTGGCGGGCGTGGGCTACGCGATCTGGTCGATCACGGGCCGCCGGGTACGCCAACTGCTGGACTCCGGCGAGGAGATCGTCTTCACGCCCGGCACCCCGTTCAGAGTCCTCGACGTACGGACCGAGGGCGCCACCCCGCTGGTCCTGCTCCGCCAGCTCCCCGACATGACCACGACGACCGGAGTGCTGGAGGACGCCGACCACACGGCTCTGGAACGACTCCAGCACGCCCTGACGGACCGCACGTCACCGACCGAGGGCGAGTGGCCCGAACGGTGCTCGGGTCCGGCCGGCGAGCACTGACCCCCGGCCGGACCCGCCAACTACCCAACAACTAAACCCGAGTTGCCCCGGAGAGAATCTTCGGAACCTCCGAGGCAAAGCTGGGGACCTGATGGACGGACAACTTGTCCTGATGAGAGGAACGACTGGATGGGCGCACGAAAAGAGGGTGACGGGACGGCACCCGGAACCGCGAACGGATTGCCGCGTGTACGGGTGGCGGTCGCCCTGTCGGCCTCCGCGGAAGCCCCTGAGGGCGCGCTGACCCCGGGCGGCCGACCCACCACTCCGGAGCAGCGGACCACGTCCGCCGCCCCGGAGTCCACAACGGCCGCCACCGCCTCCACAGCCTCGGAGCCGACCGCGGTCCCGGCCCCAGCCACCGCCGCGCAACCGGAGGCCGAGACCAAGGCCGAAGCCGAGGCCACCGGGAGCGCTGCCGCCGCGACGGGCACCCAGAGCCAGGACCCCGAGGGGGCCATGCCCGCCGCCATGGCCGCTGCGGCGGCGGGTGGGACACCGCCCGAGAGCGACACCCACACGGCCCACACCGGACGTCCGAAGAAGCCGATGCTGGCCGGGGCGGCCATCGTCGGGGCCGTCCTGATCGCCGTACCCTTCCTGCTGATGTCCGGCGGAAAGGACGACGGGAAGAAGTCCGAAACCGTACAGAGCGTGTCCCAGCAGGACGCGTCCGACACCGTTCTGGGCGCGGACACCGCGAGCGAAACACCGGGGGACTACTCGACCGAGCACCCCTCGGCGCCCGCGAGCCCCAAGGAGTCCAAGCCCTCGGCCCCGCCGCACAGTCCTGCCGCCGTACCCCCGAAGCCGCAGGCCAAGCCCTCGCCCAGCGCGAAGAAGCCGTCGACGGTCAACCATTCCAAGCCCCGGTCGGCGAGCAAGCCGAAGACGCCGAAGAAGGCGAACCCGCCCAAGGCTCCGGTATGGACGCAGACGTCCGTCACCGCTACCAGCACGCTGGCCGTCGGTGAGTCCTGGACCACGAACCGGATCAGGCTGACCCAGCAGGAGGACGGCAACCTCGTGGTCTACAACGAGCACAACAAGCCGCTGTGGGCGAGCATGATGTTCGGCAAGAACCACAGGACCGTCTTCCAGGACGACGGCAACCTCGTCGTCTACAACAGCAGCCAACCCGTATGGGCTTCCAGGACCCAGAATCACCCGGGCGCCAAGCTGCTCCTGCGGCCCGACGGCAAGGTGGTCATCGTGGACAAGGGCACCGTGATCTGGTCCACCTGACCACCTGACCCGACACCTCACGCGACACCCACCGACCGCAAGCCCTGCCCGGCACCGTCCGGACAGGGCTTGCGGCATGGGCGGGACGACCGGCTGTCCGACTACGGCAACCCCCAGGCCTCTCCCCGCTCCCCCGGAGCCACCGGTCCGATCACCAGCTCGGGCCGCTCACCCACGTACAGGAGCACCTCTCGGCCCTCGGCCAGCTCGATCGTGAGCGTGCCGTCCTGCGCGGTGCTGGTGCGGGCCGGGGTGCCGTCGTCCAGCTCCGCCGTCACCGGGCCGCCGGTCAGGTCGTGGCGGAGGCACAGGGGCTCGCCGGCCAGGCTGCGTATCCGGACGAAACGGGTCGTGCCGGCCGTGCGGACCGCGCTGACCAGGAACGCGCCCTGGGTGCGGAAGTCGTGGAGGGTGACGTCCGGCCAGGTGGACGGGACTGCCGGGAAGACCCGTACGACGCCGCCCCAGCTCTGGCAGAGCATGTCGTGCAGGGACTGGGAGGCCGACAGGGGGGTCTCGATGACCGGACCGGCCTCCGTGTAGTGGGTGTTGGCCCGGCACGGGTAGCGCGTCGTGGGGTCGAAGAACTTCTTCAGGTAGGTCAGTGACGTGTCGCCGCGGCCCATCATCGCGTACAGCGACGCGGCGCCCGTGTAGCTGTAGCCGCGGTGGGCGCCGGTCAGCGCGTGCCAGTGGACGACCGACTTCTCGATCAGCTCGCGCTGCTCGGGCTGGTCCCAGTTCACCAGGTACAGCGGATACACCATCAGCAGGTGGGAGTAGTGGCGGTGGGACTGCGCGTACGGGGTGTCCGCGCCGATCATGAAGCCGTTGCCGTCCACGGGGTACGGCGTCAGCCTGGCCAGGGTCTCCTGCCAGCGGGGGGCGAGCGGGTCGTCGACGCCCAGTCGTTCCGCCGCCTCCAGGAGTGCGGTGCAGCCCCAACGGATGAGCGCCAGGTCGTAGTTGGTGTCCTGCGGTGGAACCACCGGGTACTCCGGGGAGAGGGTCGACGGGAGGTGCAGCCTGCCGTCGTCGCCTGGCTGAAGGAAGTGCAGGTAGTAGTTGACCGCCCGGCGGAGCAGGGGGAAGACGGTGTCCCGCAGCAGCTTCTCGTCCATGCTGTGGCGGTAGCTCAGCCACACGTTGTGCAGGGCCCAGGTCAGATCGCCCACCTCGGCGCCGGTGCCCGGACGGCCGACGCCCCGGTTGGCGTACATGTCGGAGCTGCGGCCCACTCCGGCACTGTCCGAGCGGTAGGCGGTGGGCACGTTCGCGGTCAGTTGTTCCTGGTTCTGGCGGACGGTGGTGGCCAGCGAGTCGAGTTCCAGGTGGTTGGAGCCGTGGATGAGCCAGTACTCCAGCTGGACGTTGAGGTTCCACCAGACCGCCGGCCAGGGCGTGGGTTCCAGCCAGGGGCCGCAGGTGGCCATGGGCGGGCCGCCCGCGACACTCGCGGACGCGACCTTGTAGAGCTGGATCCAGTGGAAGCTCTGCAACCGCTCGTCGGGGAACGAGACGAAGCTCTTGGGGTAGTACGCGTGCCAGTGCCGGGTGTGCGGGGTGCGCAGGGCTGCGTACGAGGCGGCGGTTCGGCGGATTCTGCTGAGCGAGGTGTCCCCCGCCCGCGTGTCCGACGGGTGGCTGTGGGCGACGGTGAGGACGAGGGTGTCGCCCGCGTGGCGGTATGCCGTCGCGGTCTGGCCGCCGCCGGTCAGGGGCTGGAGGACCTGTTCGATGTCACCGGTGGTCCGGGTGGTCCATGGCGGGTTCGGGACGTAGTCCGCCGGCGGGGCCTCACTGATCCTGCGGGGGCTGATCGCGTCCTCCGGGTGGAACGTCCAGTGGACCTCCTCGTCGCCGTCCGCCGTGACGCGGGCGGCGAGTACGCCGTCGTGGATGAGGGCGGCGAGGGTCAGGGTGCCCTTGTCCGTGGTGAACGTGCCGGTCAGTTCGGCGTTCCACAGGCTCAGGCGCCAGTTCACCCCGGTGATGGTGCCGACCGGGTCCAGGGTCAGGTGTCCCACGGGGAGCCGGCAGGTGCCCCAGCCGCTGCCCAACTCGGGGCGGTGGTCCTGGACTTCGCCGTGCTGAACGGTGAAGCGGACGGCGTTCGCGCCGGGTTCCCGGTAGATCATGCTGCCCAGCCGCCCGTCCCCCAGGAACGGGCCCTCGTGCCACAGCGTGGGCAGCCTGCGCCACAACAGGTCCTGTTCGCGCAGGAATCCGCTCCACGCGCTGTCCGAGTCCATGCGGTTGCGAAGCTTCCAGGGGGTGCGGGTGACAACGGCGGCGACGCCTGCCGGACCGGCGGATTCGGCCTGGGCGGCTTGGGCGGCCTGGGGCAGGGCTGCGAGTGCCGTACCGCCGAGTGCCGAGCCGAGCACTGCTCTACGAGAGGTCATGCGGGTGCCTCCAGGAGGGGGTGACCGGCTCACCGGGTCCAGTAGGTGAGGTTGCGGAAGCGGGCCTCGGCGCGTCCGGTGCCGTGGTGGTAGACGCCGTTCTTGAAGTGGCGGGTGGCGGGGCCCCGGTCCTCGGCGGTCAGCACCAACGCGTCGTCGAAGTAGACCTTGACGCTGCCGGCCGAGGCGTCGTGCGCGAGCTTGACGTTGAACCACGTGTCGTACGCGCCGGTCTTCAGGACCGTTCGGTCGAACGCCCGTACCGTGCCGCCGTTCGCGCTGTAGGCGTTGAGCATGAAGTCCGTGGCCGGGGTGCCGGCGGGGTGGCTCACGCGGAGGATCTGCACGAAGGTCGCGCCGTTCGTACCGGGCGGAAGGTACACGTCGGCGTCCCACATGTGCCGCCCGGACGTGTACTCCTGCCTCCAGCGCATCTCCGTGCGCGGGTCGGTGGAACTGCCCTGCGACAGGGGCTCGTCGGTGTCGTACACCCACATGCGGTGGATACCGGCGCTGTTGGCGTACCGGTCGCTCAGGTCGAGGTTCCACGGCTTGTGCATGCCGTACGTGAACGTCGTTCTCGTCCAGCCGTCCGTGGGGGACGCGGTGGGGGCCTCGGGAGAAGCGGAGGCCGTCGCCCGGGTGGTGGACCGGACGGCGCCCGAGGCGAGCAGGCCTCCGGCCGCCAGAACCGTACGCCTCGATAAAGACATGGGCATGCCAAATCGACCTTTCGCAGGGATCGGCGATTCATCGGACCTATCTCCCGACGGAGCATAGGACTAGACCAGACGGCGGTCAACGTTCCCGTCCGGACTCCCGTCTGGATTCATGTCTGAATTCTCGCCCGGTTCAAGCCCGACCGAAGATAGATCCGATGTACGGCGACTCCACGCCACCCCTGCTCAGCCACTCCCCTGCTCAGCCACTCCCGTGCCCAGCGACTGCCCTGCCCAGTTGCTCCCTTGCCCAGCTACTCCCCGCGCTGCCGGCCCACCGCCTCGTTACGACTGGAACTCGGTGGCCGCGTCCAGCAGCCAGTCAGCCAGATAGCCCGCGAAGGACGAGCGGACCAGCACCCAGAAGCCGGCCCGGGGTTCGTCCCGGGCGACCAGGACCACCTGGGTACGGCCCAGGGTCGTCTGGGCGCAGCGGCCGGCGCCGAAGGCGCGGGGATGCAGGTCCAGTGGGCAGCCGTGGGCCAGCAGGTCGCGGGCGCGGGGGCCCGTGACGAGCAGCGTGGTGCGCTGGGCGGAGACGTCGGTCACGGAGACCGGCTCCTCCCCCGCCGCCTCCCTGATCCGGCTCTCCAGGTCCCGTTCGCTGCCGGGCGGGCCGACGAGCAGCCACTCGTCGGGGCCCAGCCACAGGGCGACCAACTTCCCCGCGCGTACGACGGTGTTGGGCGCCAGAGGCAGCGGGAGGCCGAGGGCGAGTCCGACCGCGTCCGCCGCCGCCCCCTTGGCGTCGAGGCGCACGTCGAGCTGGGCCAGGAAGGGGAGTTCGGCCAGTCGGACCGCGCCCCGGGAGGCGCGGGTGGCGGCGGCCAGGCGGCCGGTCGCGTGCGACAGGGGGGACACGGGCGACCGGGACGTGTTGGTGTCAGCCATCTCGGCGGGCTCCCTCGGGGTCGTAGAGGACGGGGCTCGCGACGGTCACCGGGATCAGACGGTCGCGCGCGACGGCGTACAGCCGTTCACCGACGCGTTCCCGGCCGCCCTTGATCAGGGCGAGCGCGAAGGTCCGGCCCAGGGCGGCGCTGCGGTAGCTGGAGGTGACATGGCCGAGCATCGGGACGGGCGGCGCGGGCAGTTCGCTGTCGGCGACCAGTTGAGTGCCCTCGGGGAGGAAGGTGCCGGGGTCCTCCGGGAGCAGGCCGACCAGGTGCTTGCGGTCGGGGCGGACGGCGTCGGCACGGGCGTACGACCGCTTGCCGATGAAGTCCGGCTTCTTCTTCGACACCACCCAGCTCATACCGAGGTCCTGCGGGGTGACGGTGCCGTCGGTGTCCTGGCCGATGATCGGGTAGCCCTTCTCGGCACGCAGGACGTGCATGGTCTCCGTGCCGTACGGGGTGATGTTGTACGGGGTACCGGCCTCGTACAGCGCCTCCCAGAGGGCGCGGGCGTGCCACGGTGACACGTTGATCTCGTACGCCAGTTCGCCGGAGAAGCTGATCCGGCAGACGCGGGCCTCGATACCCGCGACCGTCGTCTCGCGCCACGCCATGAACGGGAAGTCGGCGTTGTCCACGGCCAGTTGGGGGGCCAGGGAGCCCAGTACGTCCCGCGAGCGCGGGCCGACGAGAGCCACCGTGGCCCACTGTTCGGTGACGGAGGTGCAGTGGACGCGCAGGTCCGGCCACTCGGTCTGGGACCACTCCTCCATCCAGTCCAGTACGGCGGCGGCGTTGCCCGTCGTCGTGGTGACCAGGAAGCGGTCGGGGGCTACGCGGATGACGGTGCCGTCGTCGAAGATCATGCCGTCCGGGCGGCACATCACGCCGTAGCGGATCATGCCGACCTTCAGGGTGCTCATCATGTTGGTGTAGAGCAGGTCGAGGAAGACGCCCGCGTCCGGGCCCTGTACGTCGATCTTGCCGAGGGTGGAGGCGTCCATGAAGGCCACGCTGTCGCGGGCGGCGGCGCACTCGCGCAGGACGGCCGCCTCCATGTCCTCGCCGGGCCGGGGGTAGTACCAGGGGCGCTTCCACTGGCCGACGTTCTCGAACAGCGCGCCGTGCTCGACGTGCCAGGCGTGCAGGGCGGTCGTCCGCACCGGGTCGTGCAGCGCACCCCGGTTGCGGCCCGCGAGGGTGGCGAAGGAGACGGGCGTGTACGGCGGGCGGAACGTGGTCGTGCCGAGGGCCGAGATGTCGACGCCGAGGAGCGCGGCGACGATGCCGCTGGCCAGCAGACCGGACGTCCTGCCCTGGTCGTTGGCGGTGCCCGCCGTCGTGTAGCGCTTCGTGTGCTCCACGGAGCGCATACCGGCGCCGGTGGCGCGGGCCAGGTCGTCCACGCTGACATCGCGTTGCAGGTCGACGAAGGAGTGGGTGTCGAAGGCGTCGGGGATGGCGTACACGTGCATGGGCGGCGTCTGGGGCTGCGCGGCCTGGTCGGGGACGGGCAGGTGGGGTGCCTCGGGGGCGTACCCCTCCGCCGCGAGTGCGCGCGAGGCCGCGTCCACGCCCTGTGCGAGGACCGAGGGCAGATCCAGGGCGCCGGTCGCGCTGCCCGCGACCTCGACCGACTGACGGCAGGTGTCGGGGACGAAGGTGCCGAGCGCCTGGTCGTACCGGAGCTTGCCGCCGGCCTGGCTGAACAGCTGCGCCACCGGGTTCCAGCCGCCGGAGACGAGAAGAAGGTCGGCGGCGAACTCCCGACGCCCGGCGGTTGTTCCGGCCTGGGTGAGCTCTCCCTCGTACGGGGCGACCGTCACGGCGCTCAGACGCGCGCCGCCTTCCGTGCCGACGACCGCGTGCCCGGCCAGCACCTCGATACCGGCCGCCGTCGCCCGCTCGGCCCACTTCCCCGGGTAGGGGCGGGTGTCGACGACCGCTGCCACGTCCACGCCCGCCGAGGCGAGGTCCAGTGCCGCCGCGTAGGCGCTGTCGTTCGTGGTGAACACGACCGCCCTGCGGCCGGGCAGGACACCGTGGCGATTGACGTACGTACGCGCCGAGGTGGCCAGCATCACTCCGGGGCGGTCGTTGTCCGCGAAGGCCAGCGAGCGTTCGTGGGCGCCGGTGGCGAGGACCACCCGGCGGGCGCGGATGCGCCAGACGCGTTCGCGGGAGACGTTCTCGGGGGCCGCCGCGCCGAGGTGGTTGGTGCGGCGTTCGACGGCGAGGAGGTGGTTGTCGTCGTAGTAGCCGAAGACGGTGGTGCGGGGCAGGACCCGTACGTCGGGTGCGGATTCCAGGCGGCCCATGGTCTCCGCCACCCAGTCGAGGTGTTCGGCCGTGCCCAGGAGGCTGCCGCCCGGCTCCGGGCGGTCGTCGGCGAGGATGACGCGGGCGCCGGTGCGGGCGGCGGCGGCTGCGGCCGCGAGACCTGCGGGGCCCGCGCCGACGATCAGCAGGTCGCAGTGGGCGTGTACGGCGTCGTAGCGGGCGGGGTCGGGGGTGGTGGCGAGGCGGCCCTGGCCGGGGAGGCTGGTTGCCACGAGGCCGTCGTACAGCTCCACCGTGGGGGCGGGGAGCATCGGTTCGGGGAACGGGGCCTCGATCTGGATGACGGCGTTGGGTTCTTCCACGCCGGCGGAGAAGATGCCTCGGGGGCGGCCGAGTTTGATGCTGGTGCCTGTGTGGATGATGCCGTTCGCGAGGAGGGCGGAGGCGAGGGTGTCGCCTTCGTAGCCGTGGTGTTCGGTGCCGTCGAAGGTGAACGTCAGAGTGCGGTCGCGGTTGACTCGGCCTCGGGTGGGGTGTCTGAACGGCTGGGTTTCTTTCCCCGCCCCGCCCCTTCCCGAAAGTTCTGGGGGCTCTGCCCCCAGGCCCCCGGTCGGCCCTGAAGGGGCCTCGTCCTCAAACTCCCCCAGAGGGGGGACCCCCAGACGGGCTGAGGGGGCGGGCCTGGGCTCAATAGTTGCCGAAGAGACTTCGGGTGCAGGCCAGCGCTGGGCAGCCGCCGTGTTCCTCGCATCCTCGATGACCGGGGCCTGCTCCCCAGCCCTGTAGACCGCCAGGATCTCGTTCGTCCCCGTGTCCCGTACGGCGTTGAACCAGCGGCGGCAGCCGGCCGCGTGGGTCCAGCGTTCGGCGAAGGGGCCCTTCGGGTTGTCGCGGAAGAACAGGTACCGGGCCCACTCCTCGTCGGTCAGTGCCGACGGGTTCTCCGGGTAGGCCACATGTGCCTGGCCGCCGTAGTGGAACTCGGCCTCGTCGCGGGGCCCGCACCACGGGCAGGGGATGAGCAGCATGTCGTTCGGCTCCCTTGAGGATCCCTAGTGGGCCACCGCGGCCGCGCCGTGCTCGTCCACGAGCGCGCCGGTGGTGAAACGGTCGAGCGAGAAGGGGGCGTTGAGGGCGTGGGGGGTGTCGTGGGCGATCGTGTGGGCGTAGACCCAGCCGACGCCCGGGGTGGCCTTGAAGCCGCCGGTCCCCCAGCCGCAGTTGAGGTAGAGGTTGTCCACCGGGGAGAGGCCGACGATCGGCGACGCGTCGGGACTCACGTCCACGATGCCTCCCCACGTACGGAGCACGTGCGCCCGCGCGAAGACCGGGAACAGTTCCAGGGCCGCCGCCATCTGCTCCTCGATGATGTGGAACGCCCCACGCTGCGTGTACGAGTTGTACGAGTCGATGCCCGCGCCCATCACCAGCTCGCCCTTGTGCGCCTGGCTGACGTACACGTGCACCGCGTTGGACATCACCACCGTCGGGTGCACCGGTTCGAGGAGTTCGGAGACCAGTGCCTGCAACGGGTGGCTCTGCAACGGGAGTTCGATGCCCGCCATCGCCGCCAGGACCGAGGTGTGGCCCGCCGAGCAGAGGGCCACCTTGCCCGCCGCGATCGGGCCCAGTGTCGTCTGGACCCCGACCACCCGGCCGGCGACCACGTCCAGGCCGGTCACCTCGCAGTTCTGGATGATGTCGACACCCGCCGCGTCCGCCGAGCGCGCCAGGCCCCACGCCACGTGGTCGTGCTTCGCGATGCCGGCGCGCGGCTGGTAGGTGCCGCCCAGCACCGGATAACGCACGTCCGGTGAGATGTTGACGATCGGGCAGACTTCCCTCACCTGCTCGGCGTCCAGCCACTCCGCGTCCACACCGTTCAGCCGGTTCGCCTCCACGCGGCGCACGCTGTCACGGACGTCCTGGAGGCTGTGGGCGAGGTTCAGCACACCCCGCTGGGAGAAGAGGATGGGGTAGTCGAGCTCCTCCTCCAGGCCCTCCCACAGCTTCAGGGCGTGCTCGTAGATGCCGGCGCTCTCGTCCCACAGGTAGTTGGAACGGATGATCGTGGTGTTACGGGCCATGTTCCCGCCCGCCAGCCACCCTTTCTCCAGCACGGCCACATTGGTGATGCCGTGGTTCTTCGCCAGGTAGTGCGCGGTGGCAAGCCCGTGCCCACCACCCCCCACGACGATCACGTCGTAAGAACGCTTCGGCTCAGGCGTACGCCACAACCAGTCGGGATGCTCCGGCAGTTCGGCACCGGGGGTACGGGGGCTCATCGCGCGTCTCCGTCTTCTACGGTGAGTGGATTGTGAGACCTGGGCCCTGATGAGGTCGGGTGCGCGCCAGCGCACCGACAGGGGCGCGGGGAACTGCGCGGACAACCCCCACCGGCCCGCAGGTTGATAACCGCCCCCCAAGCGGAGCGCCTACCCACGGAGACGGGACATCGTCGGATCGAACAGCGGCTCCTCGGCAACCACCGCCACCACCCGCTGATCGAAGTACCCGATGTGCAACGCCGTCCCGGGGACGGCCAGTTCGACCGGCAGCCAGGCATACGCGATGCCCTTCCCGATCGTGTACCCGTACGCGGCGCTCGTCACGTAACCGACGGCCCGCTCCCCCTCGTACACCGGCTCCTTGCCCATCACCACGGACCGGGGGTCCTCGATGGTCAGGCAGGTGAGCCTGCGCCGCACCTCGCCCTTACGGCGTTCCAGTGCCGCCTTCCCGACGAAGTCGCCCTTGTCGAGCTTCACCGCGAAGCCGACGCCGGCCTCGTACGGGTCGTGCTCGTACGTCATGTCGGTGCCGAAGGAGCGGTAACCCTTCTCCAGCCGGAGGCTGTTGAAGGCGCCCCGGCCCGCCGCGACGCCACCCAGCGGTTGCGCCGCCTGCCACAGGGTGTCCCAGAGCTTCTGGCCCTGGTCGGCGGTGGTGTACAGCTCCCAGCCGAGTTCGCCGACGTACGACAGGCGCATCGCCGTCACCGGGACGCTGCCGATGTAGGCGCGCTTGGCGCGGAAGTACTTCAGGCCGTCGTTCGAGAAGTCCTCATCGGTCAGGGGCTGGAGGACCTTGCGGGCCAGCGGCCCCCACAGGCCGATACAGCAGGTGCCGGGGGTGATGTCGCGGACCTGGACGGTGCCGTCGGCCGGGAGGTGGCGGGTGAACCAGTCGAGGTCGAGGTTGCCGTTGGCGCCGACCTGGAAGAGGTCGCGGCCGAGGCGGGCCACGGTGACGTCGCTGCGGATGCCGCCGTCATGGTCGAGAAGCAGGGTGTACGTCACCGAGCCGACCGACTTGGCGACCTTGCTGGTGGTGAGGCCCTCCAGGAAGTCGGCGGCGCCGGGGCCGGTCACCTCCAGACGTTTGAGGGCCGTCATGTCGTACATCGCGACCGTCTCGCGGGTCGCCTGGGCCTCGGCGCCGACGATCGGCGACCAGTACTGGGCCGCCCAGTCGCCCGGGGTGGGGATGGAACGGCCTGCCACGAGGGGCGCGTTGGCCTCGTACCACTGCGGGCGTTCCCAGCCGTTCGCCTCCAGGAAGAAGGCGCCCAGCTCCCGCTGGCGGGTGTGGAAGGGGCTGGTGCGGATCGGGCGGGGGTGCCCGGACGGCTGGAGCGGGTGCAGGATGTCGTAGACCTCGACGAAGTTCTGGCAGTCGCGGGCCAGGACGTACTCCGGGGACAGCTGGTGCGGCTCGAAGCGGTTGAGGTCGCACTCGTGCAGGTCGAAGGACGAGCAGAAACCGTCGACGAGCCACTCGGCCATCGCCCTGCCGACGCCCGCCGAGTGGGTGACCCACACCGCTTCGGCGACCCAGAAGCCCTTGACGTCCGGGGACTCGCCCAGCAGCGGGAAGTTGTCGGTGGTGAAGGAGAACAGGCCGTTGATGCCCTCCTCGACCTTCGCTTCCTGCGTGGCGGGCAGCAGGGACCGCGTCTCGGTCCAGGCGTCCGCGAAGTCGTCCTCGGTGAACTTCAGGACCGAGGGCATGGAGCCGGCCGCGTCGGCCTCGCCGAACGAGAGGATGTCGTCGGCCGAGACGGGCATCGGGCGGTGGCCGTAGTAGCCGATGCCGATGGCGTCGTAGCGGTCGCGGTAGTAGAGGTCGGCGTCCTGGTGGCGCAGGATCGGGCGGACCGCCTCCTCCCTCTGGCCCGCGAGGGCGGGGACCGGGCCGGTCCAGGCCAGTTGGTGGGCCAGGGGGGTGAGGGGGAGGTTCAGGCCGGCCATGCGGGCGATCTTCGGGCCCCAGATGCCGGCGCAGCACACGACGATGTCGGCCGGGATCTCGCCCTGGTCCGTGACGACGCCGGTGACGCGGCCGTCGGTCTGCTGGACGTCCAGCACCTCGTGGCGGGGCAGGAAGGTCACGCCTCGTTCGGTGGCCCGGCGGATCTGCGCCTCGACGGCGAGGACCGCCTTGGCGAGGCCGTCGGTGGGAACCAGGAGGCCGCCCAGGACGCGGTCGCGGTTGAGCAGCGGGTGCTGCTGCGCGCACTCGTCGGCGGTCAGCAGGCGGGACTCGATGCCCCAGGCGGTGATCCAGCCGTGGCGGCGGCGCAGTTCGGTGAGTCGCTCGGGGGTGGTGGCCACTTCGAGGCCGCCGACCTGGAGGAAGCAGGGCTTGCCGTCGACGTCCAGGGAGCAGAACTTCTCGACGGTGTAGCGGGCCAGCTCGGTCATCGTCTTCGACGAGTTCGTCTGGAAGACCAGGCCAGGGGCGTGCGACGACGATCCCCCGGTGGCGGGCAGCGGGCCCTGGTCGACCACGGTCACTTCGGTCCAGCCTCGTGCGGAGATCTCGTCGGCGAGTGCCGCGCCAACGACGCCCGCTCCGATGATGACCACTCGGGGTCCCGCCATCGCCGCACCTCCGGGTTGCTGTCTACGCAACATGACTCAGGTTGCGCAACTCAATGTGCCTGCCGTGCAGGTGGGTGTCAAGAGTTTCCGGGAGCCGGGGAGGAGGCTTGGCGTGCGTCTCGTCGGGTTGTCCGCCGGCTGACGCGACAACGGGGCCGCCGGCCTGCCCACCATCAGTTTCAGAAGGCGAAAGCGTCCACCGACTCCGTACGGGAGAGCACGGCTCCGCCCGAGGAGGAGCGAGGCCGCGCGCAGAGACGCCGGTGCCCTGGTTGCCGGGGAGGTGGCAACCAGGGCGAGGTGCGGGTCGGTCAGGGGATGGTTGGGCCGCGAGTGCCGGTGACCGAGTCCCCGGACTTCTTGACGTGGTACATGACCTTCTTGCCGCTGTAGAAGTCGAAGGTCAGTGTCACCAGTTCGCCGTCGCGCAGCGACTTCAGGAAATCGGGCTGCAGGACGATCGTGCCGTTCGGGTAGTCCGGCGAGAAGGTCGCGTTGAACTCCTGGTACACGGTCCAGGGCTTCGGGCCGGCGTAGCTGCCGTCGGGGTACCTGGCCTCCATGGTCGCCAGCACGTCACCCTTGTACTGCGTGGGGATCGTGAGCGCGTCGGTGTTGCCCGTGGCGTCGGACAGCGCCGGCTCGTCATAGGTGACCACCTCGATCTGCCAGGGCAGTCCGCGGGAGAACCGGGCCTGGAGCGTGGCGTTCACCCCGTAGTCGCGGTCACCCGACAGCCGGGTCAGCGCGCCGGCCGTGAGGACGAGCCGCGTCGTGTCGAAGAGGGTGTAGTCCCGTCCCTCGACGAGCTTGGTCTCACCGTGCCACAGGCCCCGGAACTTGGTCCCGTTCAGATTCAGGGTGACTCCCTTGGCCGTGATCGGCTCCTTCTTCTCCAAGAAGATCTTGTCGAAGGAGGCCGTCGCCGAACGGATGGTCCAGCTGGACTTGATCCACGCCATCAGCTCGGGATCCGTCCACTTCAGGGTCTCCCGGTTCAGGTAGGCGAAAGTACCGGGGTCCCACAGCGCGGTGGTGACTCCGGCGAGGCGCGTCGCGTGTCCGAGGTGCTCGTAGTACTTCAGTGCCTCGCCCCGCTCGACGCGGGAAGGATGGTTGTGGTCGGGGTAGCCGAGCAGGCCCAACTCACCGACGTAGACGGGGATGCCCCTGGCGACGAAGGTGTCGCGCATGCGGGCGAAGGCATCGTTGAGGTCGATCTGGGCGGCTTCGTCGTAGTGGGTGCCGCCCGCCATGTTCACGCTGAACGGGTACCAGCTGTAGAAGTGCACGGTGGCGACCAGATTGCGGTCCTTCAGCTTCCGGATCGTGGCGGACAGGTCGTCCATGAGGCGCTGGCTAGGTGTGCACCAAACCGTGGGGAGGACGAGCAGTCGGTTCGCGTTGCTGCCGCCGGAGGAACGGACGATCTTGTGGAAGGAGACGTTGAGCTCGTCGAGGAGCTTGGTCTTCTGGGCGTCCGTGGCGTCGTCGAACACAGGCTCGTTGACACTCTCGAAGAGCAGGGTGCGCGGAGCGTCCCGGAATCTCTCGGCTATCTGGGTCCACAGCGAGTTGAAGCGGGCGAGCACCGTGTCGTGGTCGGCGGGCATCTTCGAGAGCCACTGCCACGAGTCGTGGTGAATGTTGAGCACGACGTACAGGTCCTCGGCGAGCGCCCAGTCGACCACCTGCTTGACGCGGCTCATATACGCGTCGGCGACGGTGTAGGGCGCGGTGGCGGACTGGTGTGCGCTCCAGGTCACCGGGATGCGGACGCTGCGGAAGCCCTCCGCCCGGATGGTCTTGAACAGCTCCCTGGTGGCCTTGGGGTTGCCCCAGGACGTCTCGTCCGGAATCGCGTCCAGGGTGTTGCCCAGGTTCCAGCTGGGCTGCATCGCGGCGACGGCGTCCATGGCACGGGCCGGGACCTTGACTGCGGAGGCTGCCTGCTGCGGCGTGCCGCCGGGCGAGGCGATCGCGGTGCTGCCGGACAGTCCCAGGACGACGAGCAGCGCCATCAGAAGGCCGGCCAGGCGGCCGGGGCCTCGTCCGCGATGGTGTGCGGGGTGCCGTATGCCCTTCATGTGTCATGCCTTTCGGTCGGTCGTACGGGTGATCCGATGCGTGGTTTCGGGCAGCGCACAGGCGCCACCGTCGGCCACGTCTGTCCCTGTCAGCAGAAGGGAGGCAGAGGGGGGAGGGTTCAGGGAGCGTCGGGGGCCGTGGGAGTGATGCGCAGGAGGACGGCGGACGGCGCGGTGGGCAGGGTCAGGCTCAGTTCGGCCGTGTCGGGCATCCAGGAGGAAACGGCCCGGCTGACCGAGGGGTAGAGCACGTCGACACGGGCGGCGGTGGCCCGAAGGTGGGGCAGGTGAAGCGTCGCCGTGGCGTCGGTTCCGGGGCGGCGCCAGGCCGTGAGGTAGGTGGTGGCGGGAGTGCGCAGGGCCAGCGCGAGCCAGGGGTCGTCCCAGGCGGGAAGGCCCAGCGGCCAGGACGGCACCGCTTGCGGCAGGTCGGCGCGGATGCCCTTGTACGCCGCCACCGCCTCGTGGACCAGAGCGCGGGCCTCCGGCCCGAGTTCGGGAATGCGGCCGGAGAGATGGATCCGGCCGAGGAGCGCGTTGGCCATGGTGAAGGCCACCTCGTCGAGGGAGTCCTCCGGCTGGGGGTACGCCCAGACAGCGCCCTGTTCGGGGGTGACGGCGGTGGGTGCGGAGGCCGCGATGGGGGCGTACAGCTGGAGGTTCTGCTGGTCGCTGGTGGACTGCAGCTGCAGCCGGGACAGCAGGGCGTCGTCCCAGCGCATGCCGCCGGAGGCGCAGTTCTCCACCACCAGATGCGGATAGCGGTCCAGGATGCCGTCGAGCCAGTCGAGATGCGCCCGGTTGTGGCCGAGCAGTCCGGCGCCCGGCGTCTCGCCGGGGTGGGCGCTGGTGCCGGAGCCGGGGTCGATGTTGTGGTCGAGTTTGAGGTAGCCGACGCCCCACTCGCCGACCAGGCGGTCCACGACCTGGTCCAGGTGGGCGCGGGCGGCGGGGTGGCGCAGGTCCAGGTGGTGCCGGCCGTTCTCCGTGACGCGGACGCCGTCGCGGCGGAAGAACGCCTCGTCGGGCAGGGACTTGGCCATGGGGCTGCGGACGCCGACCACCTCCGGCTCCAGCCACAGGCCGGGCACCATGCCGCGCTCCCGGATCCGGTCCAGCACCTCGTGGAGCCCGCGTTCCCCGGGGAACCGGGAGGCAGAGGCCTCCCAAGCGCCGACGCTGTCCCACCAGCCGTCGTTGTCGCCGTCGTACCAGCCGGCGTCGATGACGAAGTACTCCGCGCCCGCGTCGGCCGCCGCGTCGATGTGCGGCAGCAGCTTCTCGGTCGTGGGGTCGCCCATCAGGCAGTTCATGTAGTCGTTGAAGATGACGGGCAGGCCCTGGTGGTCGGTGTGCGGCCGGCGCTGGGCGCGGCGGTAGCGGGTCAGCGCGGCGAATGCGGCGTCGGGGCCTCCGCCGTCGCTGAAGGCGAGCGCGGCGGGTACGGTGCGGAAGGCGGCGCCGGGTTCAAGGGAGTGCCGCCAGCTGTGGTGGATGTCGGTGGGTCCGAACAGTGCCGCGTAGGCCGCCCTGTCGTGCTCCTCGCATTCCCAGCGCCACCCCCCGCCGTTGTGCTCGATCTGCCACACCCACGTACGGCCGGTACGCCGGTCCGTCAGGCCGCCCATGGGGAGGTGTCCGCAGCTGGACCAGGTGCGCTGTCCGTTCAGGGCGAGGCCGGCTTCGCCGTGCCCGTTGCTCACGCTTCCGCTGTCGACCGGTGTGGTCCGGCGCATCGGCTGTCGTTGCCAGCGGCATTCGGTGGTCCAGCCGTTCTCCGCCCGCAGCAGGTCCGTGGCGTCGATGGCCGCCGGGTCCTGCGGGGTGAGGCAGCCCACCACGAGCGAGCTGATCGACTCCAGATGCAGCGTGCTCTGCCCTTCGTTTCGCAGGGTCACCTCGCTGCGGAGCACGGGGATGCCGTCCGGTGATCGGTAGGTCACCTCCGCGGCCAGCCCGGTTTCGGGATCGTGGAGATGCACGGTCAGGGTGTGCCAGTCGCCGTCGCGGGTCACGTGGTGACTCCGGTGGCGCAGACGCCCGCCGAGATCGGTGCCCACGAGTCGGTCGCCCGACCAGCCACGCCCGTGACCCGTGGCCGTCACCTCCACCAGGGGCAGAGACGCCCCGGCGGGTTTCTCCGCCTCGCCGGGCAGCCCGAGGTGTGTCAGGCGCGGGCTGCCGTCGTCGAGGAGGATCTCGAGCTGGAGGGCCCCGTGCCCCCAACGGATGGTCCTCTGTTCCTTGGTCATGGTGGCCCTTTCGAGTCAGTGCCCGCGCAGGACGGCGCAGCCACCGGGCGGGATTTCGTGTGCGACTTCACCGGTCAGCAGGTCGTGGGCGGGCTCCGGCAGAGGCATGGCATCGGTGCCGTGGTCGATCGCGAGGGCGGGGTGGTCGCCGTAGCGTTCGGCGAGCACCGCGGCGATCCGACGGGCCGCGTTCCGGTACGCGGGCGCGGTGAGGCAGTAGGTGTCCCGGCCGCCGTGGACGAGACGGGGGGCGTCGGGCCGGACCGTCAAGGCCGCACAGGCGGTCGGTGCTGCTGCGAGTCGTCATGACGGTTCCTCGGGTACGGAGAGTCCAGTCCTGCTCTGTCGGCCCGTCAGGGCCGGTGATCACTCGACCGGGAGTGCTGCGCTGACGAAGCTTCTGCGGTTCGACTCATGCCTCATGGCGACGGCCTTCCTAGCTGTCGAAGCGCTTCACTTCCAGGCGAAAGTTAACGGAGAAGTTTCGTATGAAACAAGGGTGCCTACCGCGAGAAACTTTCTCCTGCTGGTGCGTTGACAGTCCGCCGGACGGAATGGCATCGTCGAAGCGCTTCGACATCCCTGCTCCAGGGTCAACTTCACCCGCGACTTTCGGGGGTGCGTCGTGGGCTTGTCGTGGGGCGCGGAGTGTCGCCGGGCTGCTCGAACGGCTCACGTGGCGACGAGCCGATGGTCCACTGGTGGATGACCATGGCCATGACCCCCCGCTCGGCCCGGCCGCACCGCGGGCAGGCATGGGACGGCTCCTGAAGCGGACGAGACAGAGTTTCGAGAACAGTTCCGCTCAATAGCGTGGTTTTGTCCGTTCCGGCAGACGCCCGGTCACCACGTCGGCGGGTCCGCCGGCTTGGCTCGCTGCGGGTGGACCGTCTCGTGCCGGACCAGCATCGCCACGCACTCGGCGATCTTCCGGGTGCGCGTCTCGGTGCGCTTGACAGCATTGACCCGGCTGATGAGGGCGAAGCGGTTGGTCTTGGTGAGCACCTCGAACATCGCCTGCGCCGCTGGGTCGGCGGCGATCGCGGCTCGCAGGTCGGCCGACACCTCCGCTTCCGATGACGGCGCATAGGCGGCCGTCCACCGCCCGTCGGCCTTTGCGGCGTCCACCGCGGCGCAGCCGGCGGGCAGCATCAGGCCGGCCGCATCCAACCGGGCCACGTTGGCGACGTTGCGCTGGGACCAGACGCTGCGGGGCCGGCGCGGGGGCGTTCCGGGTCGGCGCAGGCAACGACCAGCGCGTCTTCACCCGATGGCGTCCCCGCCGCTGACCGACCACCAGAAGGCGGAGGACCCCGGCGAACACTTCTCGCCGGGGTCCTCCGTTCTCAAGATCAATCTCACCGATAACCGCTGTACCGATGTCCCGAGGCCGTTCACCGGCTACGTCACAGTGCGCTGACGCACGACGCGGCCGATGCTGCTGGCCCGCTCACGCCACGCCTCCGTCCGCTCCCTGGAGCGATACGCCCGCCCCGGCGTCGACGCGGTCGCCCGACACGTCGCCGAACGCGACCCCGCTGCACGCCGCCGCACGTAAATCCGAGCAGATCAGGGCTTCAAGATCACCCCGTTGCCCCTTTGGCGCGTATCTCGGAACCTCCCTGTACGAGCGTCTCGACCGGCTCCAGGGTCTTCCGCATTCCCAACCACCTCTCCCACTGGTCAGGCAATTGCGACTGGGCCGCCGGGCGTGCATCCCGGCGGCCCGTCCGGTCGCACTCAGCTTCCGAACGCCCATGCCAGGACGGCGGTGGTGGTTGCAGCGAGGGCCGCTACCGCGCTCCAGATCACGGACGTGCGGTGCCAGAACGGTGGACCGGCGTCCGGCTCGGCGACGGCGGGCGCGGCGATCTCGCTCCGCGATCCGTGGTCGGCGCTTGCGATCGTGGTCTCCACGACCAGCAGTGCCGAGCCCTTGACCGTGATGCTGACGGCGGCTGCATGAGGCGCGACGCGCGGGTTACGGTTGTCAGTCAAGTGGTTCTCCGTTCGGGACTGCTTGGGCCGAGGCCGGGCCTGTTCAAGGGGTGCCTCCTCGGGTGTTCGATGCGCCGGGGGTCGCAGTGGCGCTGCGGCCCCCGACGTGCGGAATCGGTTTCCGGTGTGTCGTTCGTGTGCGGTCGCTGCCGACGTCGCCGTTCCCTGCCCGTACGGTGGCCCTCGCGCAGTCGTGACGGACGGTGGCCGAGGGGTGCCGAGCCCTGCCCGGGAGCTCACCATGACAACTGATCGTCACTGGTGCGCAGGCTGAGTCTTCTCGCCAAACGCCCTTTGGCCTGCCGCTCGTAGTAGCGAACGGTCGCCGGGCTGACTCCGAGCAGTTGGGAGATCTGCTCGGTGCCGTAGCCCAATACGTACCGCAGCACGATCACGTCGAACTGACGCTCCGGCAGCTCCGCGATGGCGCTGAAGAGGCCGAGATCGCTGGTCATTCCGTCGAGGGTGGCCCGGGCGTTCCGCATGGCCTGTGCCACCACATGGTCCCGTGAGGCGATGCCGGCCCGCTCGGCCACACTGTGCCGCAACACCTTCCAGGCGTAGGCAGCGGGCTCCGAGTGCCTCAGGAAGACCCCCCACTCGCTCAGGATGGTGAGAAAGGCGCCGTGTACCGCCTCCTCGGCCAGTTCCTCGCGCAGATGCAGGCGGGCGTACTCGGTGTAGGCCTTCGCGTTCATCAGGAAGAACGCCTGGAAATCGAGCGGTAGTTCGACCGCCTGCTCACTCCTGACGTCAGAGGGCACAAGCGTCGCGACCGGTGCCGATCCGGGGTGCGCCTGCGGGTCGTTCCGTGCGGGCTGGACGCCTGGCGTCTGCGGCATCCCGGCCGTGCTCGGGGGCTGTCGATGCGCGAATCCCCCGCCCTTCCGGGCGATCGGTTCCGGGCAGGGGCTGCTTCCGGCGGGCCTTCCTGTCTCTGTGCTGTTGCACCCGGCGACGGGGCGCACGTCCTCCGCAGCCAGTGTCATGAGGATCGCCTTCGGCGCGGGCAACTCGTGAGCCGTGCCGTTGGGCGGCTCATGCCGTTCGGTCAGCCTCTTCACCACCGCCTCGGACGCCGATAACGCGTGGAGGAGGGTCTCGCAGCGCTCATCCAAAGCGTCCCGCTCGGCGCGCAGCGCGGCGAGTTCCATGGTCATCACGCTCAGGGCGCGATGTAGTTCGACCACGTTATCCGGCCGCAAGCCACGGCCGGGGTTCCTCCTAGCACCGTGAACCGGTGGGGTGGACTGCGGCAGTGCCATCGGGGTCGGTGCGGCGGGCGCAGTACCCACCCCGTCGGGGCGAAACCGGCCGCCGCCGTTGAGGATCTGACGTGCCTGCCGTGCCCTGGCCGGCGCGTCCGCGGCGGAAAAGCAGACCGCGGCCACGGCATCGACGAACTCGCCGGTGAGATTGAGCCCGGCCAGACGGTCGGCGACCGTCGCCCGGCTCGGCACCGGCCCCTTGCCGACGGACCCGTCAGCCATTGCCGAGTGCAGGGCCCTCACAGTCAGGTCTGCCTCATCCATCCACGTACGCACCAAGTCCGCAGCTTGGTTCTCCTGTGGACTGGTGCCCTTTAGAGGGCCCCAAGGCCGAGTCCGCCGCCCTGCCATCCACTCCTCCTCGCACTCACCGGGAGCACAAGTCTGGAGAAGAATAGAGATGTCTACGAGTTGTCCAGCAAGATTGCCAGACAACCTGAGCAGCCTTGAGGCAGTTTTCGTGTGATGGGCGGGGATCGCGTCCGGCGTGCCGTCGAGGTGGCGGGTGTCGGCGCAGCGACTCAGCATGGCCGCGACGCTACTGAGCCGCTCACGGCCACCGCACCATTCCCCGAGATCACCCCAGATCAGAGGGCTACCGCGCGGCGTGGCATTGTCGCCTCGGCGAGAACTACTGGGACACAACGCCGATGCTGTTGGCCTGCTCCGCCACACCTCCGGACGGTCGCTGGAGAGGTACGCTCGCCCGGGCGTCCACGCGGTCGCCCAGCATGTTGCCGAGCGCGACGCCAAGCTCGACCGCATCGAGGAAGTCCTGGACCGCTTCCGGGACCGGGTCTTTGCGTTCGACGAGTTCGGCCCGCTCGGGATTCGGCCCACCGCGGGCTCGGGCTGGGCCGAGCAAGGGCGTCCCGACCGGCTGCCGGCCACTTACCACCGCACCCACGGAGTCCGGTACTTCCACGGCTGCTACTCGGTCGGCGACGACACGTTGTGGGGCGTGAACCGCCGCAAGAAGGGAGCCGTGAACACACTGGCCGCGCTGAAGTCGATCCGCGCTGCCCGGCCCGACGGCGCACCGATCTACGTGATCCTGGACAACCTGTCCGACACAAGGGCACCGACATCCGACGCTGGGCGAAGAAACACAAGGTCGAGCTGTGCTTCACCCGACCTACGCCTCGTCAACCCGATCGAAGCGCACTTCGGACCGCTGCGGCAGTTCACCATCGCCAACTCCCACCACCCCAACCACACCGTTCAGACCCGGACCCTGCACGCCTATCTCCGCTGGCGCAACGCCAACGCCCGCCACCGAGACGTCCTGGCCGCCGAACGCAAGGGAACGCGCCCGCATCCGCAGCGAGAAAGGCATCCGCTGGGGCGGTCGACCCGCTCTCGCCGCATGATCAGACAACATGGCGAGCGTTCCAGGTCACAGCACCACCTCCACCGCGAATCTGTCTGGGCTACTTGACCAGCCGGAAGGCGGGGTGCCCGAGCCAGGCCCGCAGGAACTCCGCCGATCCCAGCGCCATCCAGTCGTCGCCCGCGATCCCCAACACCCCCGGAAGGCCAGCGACGACCGACGCCTGTCCATCCAGCAGGTCGACATTGACCACGCCCCCGATGACGTCCATGACAGCGGCGGTCAGCAGGGCCGTGGCCACGTGGTCGATCTCGCGATTGCAGCAGGCGCTGACATGGACGGCATGGGTCGGTCTGAAGCCGAGGATGGCCTCCACCTCGGGCTCGTCCTCGTGCTCAGCCTCCAAGGTGCTCTCGTCGCCGACCCCCGGCCCCATCCGAACGTGAAAACGGCCACCGGACTGGCGGTTACAGCCTGTGGAGCGCAGGTAGGACCAGGACTCGTCCCGGCACAGCTCGGCGAAGCAGGAAGCCACGGATTCTCTCCCGAACCCCGTGCCGCATAGCGGCACGGGGACAGGACAGAGGGCCAGAATCCCCGGGCTTCAGCCCGAGGAGCAGGTCAATTGACCCAGGCGTCCACCTTCGCCTTGTTGGCGTCAACCCACTTCTTCGCCGCCGCCTCAGGCGTCATCTTGTCCTCGGCGATGTACTTGGCCACGGTGTTCTGGTCGTCGTTCGTCCAGCTGAAGTTCTTGACCAGGTCATACGCGGGACTGCCCGACTTGGCGAACTTCGCACTGACGATCTTGTCGAGCTTGTACACGGGGTAGTCACACGCGATCTTCTCCGCGTCCGCGTCACAACCCGCCTTGTACTCGGGCAGCTTGACCTTGACGAGGGGCACCTCGGACATGAACCACTGGGGCTCGTAGAAGTACCCGATCACCCATTCCTTGTTCTTCTCCGCCTTGCGGAAGGACTGGATGAGCGCGGTCTCACTCCCCGCGTACACCACCTTGAAGTCCAGCTTCAGGTTCTTCACCAGCGCCTCGTCGTTGGTGACGAACGACGGGTCACCATCGAGAAGCTGACCCTTGCCCCCCGACTCGGAGGTCTTGAACTTCGCCGCGTACTTGTCGAGGTTGTTCCAGTCGAGGATGTCCGGGTGGGCCTTCGCGAGCCACGGCGGTACGTACCAGCCGATCAACCCTTCGTTGCCGGTCGCGCCGGCCTCGACAGCCGTCTTCTGGTCGGTGATGTACTTCTTCCGCAGGTCGTCGTGGCCCCAGTTCTCGATGACAGCGTCGACCTCGCCCGTGCCGAACCCCTGCCAGGCGATCTCTTCCTTCAGGTCCTTCTTGGTGACCTTGCACCCGAGGTTGTGCTCCGCGACGTACGCGACGACCGCCGCGTTCGCCTCGTAGCCGACCCACGGGTTGACCGCGAGGTTGAACGTGCCGCACTTCCCGGAGGACCCGCCGGACCCGCCGGAGCTGCCGGAGCCCGCGGAGGTGTCGCCGACCTTCGCGCCGCCGCAGGCGGTGAGGGTGAGGGCGAGGACGGCCATGCCGGCCGCGCCGGCTCTCCACTGTGTTGCTTGCCTTGCCATGGTGGTAGCTCCTTACGCGTTACGCGCTGGTACGCCGCGCCGCTGCCTGAGTGATCCGGTCGAACATGACTCCGAGAAGGACGATGGCCAGCCCCGCCGCCAGCCCCTTCCCGTACAGCTGCCCCTGCGAGAAGCCGGCCACGACGTCGTAGCCGAGGGCGCCCGCGCCTACCAGGCCGCCCACAACAACCATCGACAGCACGTAGATCAGACCCTGGTTGGTGGCCAGGGTGAGAGCGCCGCGTGCCATCGGCAGTTGGACCTTGGTGATGATCTGCCAGGTGTCGCACCCGGCGGAGGTGGCCGCCTCCACGGTCGTCTCGGGCACGTTCCGTATCCCGTCCGCGATGATCTTCATGGCGACGGGGGCCGCGTACACGATGGCCGCGACGATCGCGGTGAAGCGGGTCGCGCCGAACAGCGCGAGGAACGGTACGAGGTAGACGAACGGCGGCATGACCTGCGCCGCGTCCAGGGTGGGCCTGATCACCCGGTCCGCGAGCGGGCTGCGCCCCATCCACACGCCGACGACGACGGCCAGCAGCAGCGTCATGACCGTGGCGACGAGCGTGGACGCCAGGGTCGTCATGGCGTCCGACCAGACACCGGTGGCGACCAGCAGACCGACGCAGACAGCCGTGGTCACGCCGGACCGCCAGCCGCCGAGCACCACGCCGAGCCCGATCAGGACCGCGCCGACGAGCCACCACGGGGAGTCGGTGAGCAGGCTCTGGAACGGGTTGAGCAGACCGTTGGTGAGCGCGTCACGGAACGCGTTGGTCAGGCCTGACAGGTTGTCCTGCACCCAGGTGCTCGTGGAGTCGGCGGCGCGCACGACGGAAGCGCCGACATCGCCCTCGCCGGGGAACTCCGCCGCCCACACATAGGTGTGCGACAGGTAGACGAGGACGGCTGTGACCACTGCCCCCGCCACCACCAACTGCCGCCGCCAGGCGAGGAGTCGGCCGCCCGAGCGCCGGGCAGCCTCCGCCCGTGCGCTCGCCGCGGTGGTGACGCGGTCGAGGACGATGGCCATGACGACGATGGCGAGGCCCGCGTTGAAGGCCGTACCGACGTCGAGCGACTGGAGTGCCTGGAAGACGGTCTTGCCGAGGCCGGGGGCGTCGATCAGGGCGGCGATGGTCACCATGGCCAGGGCCGCCATGATCGTCTGGTTGACGCCCATCACGACGGTCCGCTTCGACATCGGCAGCAGCACCTTCAGCAGTGACTGCCACCGGGTCGCGCCCAGCGAGTCGGCCGCCTCGACGGTCGTCTCCGGCACCGTCCGGATGGCGTGCGCGGTGATGCGGATCGCCGGCGGGGCCGCGTAGACGACGGTGGCGATGGTGGCGGAGGCGCCGCCGATGAGGAAGAACAGGGTCAGCGGGGCGAGGTAGACCATGGTGGGCATCGTTTGCATGAAGTCCAGGAACGGCGTCATGATCTTGTTGGCGCGGCTGGACAGTCCCGCCCACACGCCCAGCGGGATCGCGAACAGCAGCGCCACGAACACCGCGGACAGCGTCAGCGCCAGGGTGTCCATGCTCTCCTGCCACAGCCCCTGGAGCCCGAAGAAGACGAACCCGGCGACGCTCAGCAGCGCCACCCGCCAGTTGCCCACGGCCCACGACACGAACCCGGCGATGCCGACGACCCCGAGCCAGCCGATCTGCGGCAGCGGCCGGGAGTCGGAGGGCTGGGAGATCAGATGCTGGACGAGGGTCGTCAGGTTGTCGATGACCAGGCGGATCTCGTTGAAGAAGTAGAGGAAGAGCGGGTTGGAGTTGCGGTCGGCGCCGATCGAGTCGTTGACGTCGTTCAGCCATCGGTGCAGCCCGGTGAGGTCCGCCGCCGCGAGCGGCAGGGTGTGCGTGCCGCGCAGTTCGGCGAACAGCACCAGCCAGACGACCAGGATCGCCCCGACCACCATCCGCCGGCTGATCCGCCGCACGACCGCGACGGGCGCCGCCTCGGGCACGGCGTCCGTCTCCTGCTGCGGCGGCTCCGGTACGGGGGGTTTCTCCATGGCGACGGTCATCGCTTGTCGCCGCCTTCCTGCCCGGCGACCACCGCGAGGATCTCCTCGTCGCCGACCAGGCCGATCAGCTTGCCGTTCTCGACGACCTTGACCGGCTTCTCGGCGGCGAGGACAGCCCGGGTGGCTTCCCGCACCACGACGTCCGGCCCGAGCTCGGGACCGCCGAGGTCGTCGCCGTCCACCGGCGGGCGCATGATCCAGCGCAGGGTGAGGACGTCGGCACGCGGTACGTCTTTCACGAACTCGCGTACGTAGTCGTCGGCCGGAGCGCCCACCAGCTCGTCGCCCGTCCCGCACTGCACCATCTTGCCGTCGCGCATGATGAGGATGCGGTCGCCCAGTTTGAGCGCCTCGGAGAGGTCGTGGGTGATGAACACCATCGTCTTGCCGACCTCGTGGTGCAGCCGGATGACCTCGTTCTGCATGTCACGGCGGATCAGCGGATCGAGCGCGGAGAACGGCTCGTCGAAGAGCAGCACTTCCGGGTCGCCCGCCAACGCCCTTGCCAGGCCCACGCGTTGCTGCATACCGCCGGAGAGCTGGTCCGGGTAGGAGTTCTCGTACCCGGAGAGCCCGACGAGCTCAACGACCTCCAGGGCCCGCTTCATCCGTTCGGCCTTGCCCATCCCGCGTATCTCGAGCCCGAAGGCGACGTTGTCGACAACACGGCGATGCGGCAGCAGCCCGAAGTGCTGGAAGACCATGGAGAACTTCTCGCGGCGTAGCCGGCGCAGCCGCTTCTCGTCGGCGTCGCGGATGTTCTCGCCCTCGAAGACGATCTCACCGGCGGTCGGTTCGATCAGCCGGGTGAGACATCGCACCAGGGTCGACTTGCCGGACCCCGACAGACCCATGACGACGAACACCTCGCCGGGCGCCACGTCGAAGTCGATGTCCCTTACGGCGGCGGTGCATCCCGTACGGTCCATCAGCTCACGCCGGGTGAGTCCGCACAGCTCCTCCGATTCCGGCACCCGCTCGGCCTTCGGTCCGAACACCTTCCACAGGCCGCGCACGGAGATGACCGGCGTGCCGTCCGAGTCCTGGGACGTGCCGCGCCGCTGCGGCACCTCGGTCTGTACTGGGGTCACGATCGACCTCTTTTCGGCGTTCAGCCGCGGAACCAGTGCTGCGGCCGGGGTTGGATGTTCTGCCAGATGTGCTTGGGCTCTCGGTACTCGTCAAGGCCGCTCGGTCCCAGCTCCCGGCCCACACCGGAGTGCCCGAACCCGCCCCATTCCGCCTGCGGTACGTAGGGGTGGTAGTCGTTGATCCACACGGTGCCGTGACGCAGCCGCCGGGCGACCCGCTGGGCCTTCCCGGCGTCCTGCGTCCAGACGGCGCCCGCGAGGCCGTACTCGGTGTCGTTGGCGATGCGTACGGCGTCGTCCTCGTCCCCGTCCTTGAAGCGCTCGACGGTCAGTACGGGCCCGAAGGACTCCTCGTGCACCACCCGCATGTCCTGGGTGCACTCGTCGAGGATGGTGGGCGGGTAGTAGTGGCCGCCGGCGAGCGCGGGATCGTCCGGCCGCTCACCGCCGCAGCGCAGTACGGCACCCTCGGCGAGCCCGGCGGCGACGTACGCCTCGACCTTCGCCAGGTGCCCGGCGGAGATCAGCGCGCCGGTCTCGGCCTCGGCGTCGAAGGGCCCGCCGAGCCGGATCTGCCGCGCCCGGCGCACCACCTCGTCGACGAACCGGTCATGCAGCGAGTCCTCGACGATGAGCCGCGCACCGGCGGAGCAGACCTGCCCGGAGTGCAGGAAGACGGCGGTGAGGGCGAAGTCGACGGCTGTCTCGAAGTCGGCGTCGGCGAAGACGACGTTGGGGTTCTTGCCGCCGAGTTCCAGGGCCACCTTCTTCACGCCCGCGGCGGCGGTGGCCATGACGCGCTTGCCGGTCTCCAGGCCCCCGGTGAAGGAGACCAGGTCGACGGCGGAGTCCTCGGAGAGCGGAGCGCCCACCTCGGGCCCGGCACCGAGGACGAGGTTGCCGACGCCTGCGGGCAGCCCGGCCTCCGCCAGCGCCTTCATCAGGAGGACGGAGGTGGAAGGGGTGAGCTCGCTGGGCTTGAGGACGAACGTGTTGCCGGCGAGGAGGGCCGGGGCGACCTTCCAACTGGCTTGCAGGAGAGGGTAGTTCCAGGGAGTGATCAGCCCACACACCCCCACCGGCTCGTACACGACCCGACTGACGGCGTCGTCGCGCCCGGTGTCGATCACCCGGCCGGCATCGATACCCCCGATCCCGCCGTAATGACGGAAACAGGAGACGACGTCGGCGATGTCGTACTCGCTCTCCACCAGCCGCTTGCCGGTGTCCAGCGACTCGGCGCGGGCGAACTCCTTGGCGTCGCGCTCCATGATGTCGGCGGTGCGCAGCAGCAACTGGCCGCGCTCCCGTTCGGGAGTACGCGGCCAGGGTCCTGTGTCGAAGGCTCGGCGGGCGGCGGCGATCGCGGCCTCGGCGTCGGGACGCGTCCCTTCCGAGACGGTGGCGACGACGCTGCCGTCGGCGGGACATCGTATTTCGCGGCGGCCGCCGGCAACCGGCTCCCGCCATTCACCGTCCACGTACAGGTCTGCCACGCGCCAAGCCTTTCAACAGAAATTCGTTGCGCATCGTGCACCCAATTGCTTGTGGTGGAACACCCTCGCGAATGTGCAGACATACGTCAAGTAGTTGACGGATGACGATTTCAACAGGCCTCCCTGGATGCGCGGTCGCGCGCCCAGCCACGCGCCCAGTCACGCACTCAGTCGCGCGCACAGCCACGTGGACCCTCACAGGCACAGTTGCCCGGCCGCCCTTGACCGGAGCGGCCACCGAGCCGACCATGTTGCGTATCGCTCACCATGTTGTGCAATACGCACCAACGGAGGCTGACGTGTCCACCAAGTTTCCTCGCCCGACGCCTGGCAGTGAGTACGTTCTCACCCTCTCGTGTCCCGACAGCTCGGGACTGGTCCACGCCGTGAGCGGCTTTCTCGTGCGGAACTCGGGAAACATCCTGGAGAGCCAGCAGTTCGATGATCGGCTCCAGGGCCGTTTCTTCATGAGGGTCCACTTCGATGTTTCCGATCCGAACGCGGACCTGGAAAACCTGCGTTACCGATTCGGCCCCGTCGCCGAGGCCTACGGCATCTCCTGGACCCTGCGGGACGCGTCGACGCCGACCCGGACCCTGATCATGGTCTCGAAGTTCGGCCACTGCCTGAACGACCTCCTGTTCCGCCGCCGCACGGGCGGCCTGAACATCGAGATCCCGGCGATCGTCTCCAACCACCGCGACTTCGAAGGCCTGGCGGAGAGCTACGGCATCCCCTTCCACCACATCCCGGTGACCCGGGACACCAAGCCGGAGGCGGAGGCACGGCTGCTGGAGCTGGTCCGCGAGCTGGACATCGACCTGGTGGTACTGGCCCGCTACATGCAGGTCCTCACCGACGACCTGTGCAAGGAGCTGGAGGGCAGGGCCATCAACATCCACCACTCCTTCCTCCCCAGCTTCAAGGGCGCGCGCCCCTACGAGCAGGCGTACGACAGAGGCGTGAAGCTCGTGGGCGCGACGGCGCACTATGTGACGTCCGACCTGGACGAGGGGCAGATCATCGAACAGGACGTGGTGCGGGTGGACCACTCACTCGACCCCGGGGAGCTGGTGACGGTGGGCCGGGACGTGGAGGCGCAGGTGCTGGCGCACGCGGTGAAGTGGCACAGCGAGAGCAGGGTGATGGTGGAGGGGAACCGGACGGTGGTGTTCCGCTGAGGCGGTCGTATACAGGCGTATCGCTGGCAGAATGCCGACGTGGAGTCGATCTTGCGCGCCGCCGGCAAACTGTTGAATACCGAGTTGTCCGGCCCGGTCGACCTGGGTGGCAGCTCGCGCAGCACTGTGTTGCGTTGCGAAACGGCCGGTGGCGGCACGGTGATCGTCAAGTTCCCGGCGTTCGCGGAGACGATGCGGTTGTTGTTGCGTGAGGTCGCGGGAGGCTGGGACGTGGCCCGGCTGCCGGGGTATCCGGCTTTCGAAACCCGAGGGACGAGTGGGCCGTTTCGGACACCGGACGACGTAACGACCGTCGACTGAAGGCGCGTTGGCCGAAGGCGGTCGCAGACGGTACGAGCCCTGCGCGGCGGTCGAGCTCTCGGTTCTGGAGCTCACCGCGGGGCAGATGGGCGGCGTGATCGCGGGCATCGAGGCGCGGTACGGAGGGAACGGCGACCGCCGCCCCTGCGAGCTGGGCGGCGGTCGTACGGCGACTGGGCTGCCAGGGCCTGACGGCCCCGGCCCCTACCGCTTCGCTTGCGCCTTCGGCCCGGATCGCCGTGCGCGGCGTATGGCGCGGGTGACCACGGGAGGGAGCAGGTCGAAGGCGATGCGGGTGGCGCGGCGAGGCAGCGGCTTGGGGCCGGTGTGCGCGACGGGCACCGCCGCCTTCTTGGGCTCCGGCGCCTTGGGCGGCGCCTGCTGCACCTCGGGGGCCTTCTCCACGTAGTGCCGGGAGACGGGGAACTCCGGTGCCTTCATGCCCTTGGACTTCAGGCGGATGATGCGATGACCGGCGGCCTCCTGGAGGCTGAGGTGGCAGTCGTCGCGCCCCTCGAGCATGGCCAGCAGCTCTTCCTGGACGGTCTCGGGGTCGTCCCAGGTGGCGTACAGCTTCTGGGTGCTCAGGCAGATGGGGTGCAGCCCCCGGTTGAGCACGGCCTCCCAGGCGGCTATGGACACGCCGGGCGTGTGCTCGGAGCGGAAGTCGTCCAGTACGACGATGCCGCCGGGCAGCAGCGCGTCGCGGGCCGCGGCTATGTCCCCGTACACGTGCTCGTACAGGTGCGAGGCGTCGACGTGGACCCACCGGCAGGAGTCCGACTTCACCTCGTCGGGCACGACCGAGCTGGGGCCCGCCAGGACGCGCGGCAGCTCGTCGTGGAACGAGCGGTAGTTGTCCTCGAAGATCTGCTGGGTCAGCTTGCTGTACGACTTCGTCGCCTCGGCCTGGTTGGACACGTCCGGCGCGTCGCCCTCGAAGAGGTCGCACACCGTGAAGTGCTCGCCCTCCTGCAGATGCCGACCCGTGAAGATCGCGCTCTTGCCCATGTACACGCCGACTTCCAGCAGGTCGCCTCGCATGTCCGCGGATTCCTGCCGTCCGAGGAACCAGTTGAAGAGCATCTGGTCGAGGACGGGGAACCAGCCCGGGACGTCGTCGAGCCGGTGGGGAAGCGATCGGCTCGTGTCATCGACAGCTGTCATAAGTCACAACGCTCTCTCGTGGGAATGAGCAAGGCGATCAGGCCCGAAGAAACTATGGGAACCCCATGGGCCGGTCAATAGCGGTGAGTTGGGCCTCGGCGACGGCCGGGGCCCAGCAGGACGGGCATCACAACCGATGGTGCCGGTTGCTTGGCGAAGCCGGCCGCTCAGACCACGCGACGGCCGCAGTAGCGTCCTCGACGCGAGGAATGGCAATGGCTTCCTCGTCCATGGTGCCATCGTCACAGACAGCCCCGGGTGAAGTCTGCCTGTTGGGGCAATGGCCTCCCGGCGGCGTCATGGGGCGCCCACGACCGCGTGCCATTTTCCGCGCGACAGACGGCACAGCCCGTCCGGAGTGATGCGGACCTGAGCGCCGAGCAGCGGCAACGAGCCTTCCGCGTTGAGGCGGCTCCGGATGCGTTCCAGCGCTGTCCACAGCCGTCGCGGCCCGCCCTGGTGGACGTCCGGCGGGTCGGTCCCCTCGGCGGACGCCCGCGCCCATGAACCGTCGGCGTGGACGAGGAGCGCGGTACGGATCCGGTCGCGCTGTTCGTAGGCGAGTTCCACGCCGGGCGTCGTGACCTCCAGCATGGATCGCAGTACCCACGCGTTCGCCACGTCCACCACGGGGTAGCGGCCCATGCCGGTCTCGTCGCCGTCCGATACTCGCGCGGTGGCGAACAACCCGGTGAGAGCGGGCGGGTAGTCGTCCCCCGAGCGCGCGGGCATGAACCCGGCGGTGTCGCGTTCCACCCGCCCCACCACATCACCGTCGGGATGCTTCCAGCCGGTGATGACGAGAGAGGTCCGCTCGAGCGTTGTCGCGATCCGTCCGCCCGTGGCGAGAGCCGCGAGTACGGGACGCAGGCCCGGTCCGGCGGGCAGCGCGACCGTGGAGACGATCCGGTCGTACGTGCCCGGTACGCGCTGTGTAGCGTCGGCGGTGACGAACTTGGGGTACAGCCCGATGGTGGCGAGCCGGGAGGCCGCCGCCTTGGTCAGGTACGGGTCCACGTCCAGGCTCGTCACATACCGGTCCCCGATCCGGCAGGACGCGTACGCGGTGAGCCCGCCAACTCCGGTGCCCAGGTCCAGAAGCGACAGCCCCGCCCCGAGTCGCCCGTGCCGAAGCATCCGGACGACCATGCTCGGCGGCGTGGCGGAGGAGGTGGGCACCCCTTCGGGCCGTTCGCCGGGCATCGCGTGGTCGGCGTGCAGCCCACCGACCCTGGTGACCAACGACCGGTCCGTGTAAGCTACTTCGCCCCATACGTCCAGGTCGTCACCGCCCTTGCGGAGCACCCACGTACCCGAGTCGTCGACGTCCCACCAACGCGGGACCAGCTCGTGCCGGGGTACGGCCGCCACGATCGGGCGCCACCGGGAATCGGGGTCGGCCACCCGGTCGGCGAGCGTGTCGGCCCTCTTCTCCCAGTTCACGATCGCTCCCCGTGTTCGGCAACCTGGTGCCGGGCGCGCAGCACACGGCAGTCGGTCACTCTGCTCGCGTCCCGTTCGACTCTGGCGGCGGCTTCGGCCCGGTCGAGTTCCTGACAGTCACGGCAGACGGCGGTCTGGGCGGTACGGGAGTCGGTCACGCGACTTCCCCTCGGCTTCGGGCGTTCTCGCGCGCAGTCCGTGCGCTGAGACGCTCGGCGGGTGTGGCGGGGCGGACGTGCGCGGGGGCCGCGTCCCACTCCGTTCCGCCGCAGACCGGGCGCAGCGACCAGTAGGGGCCGGCGACACCCCGGAACTCCCCAACTCGGCCTTCACCACTGGTGTCCACCATGAGTGTGCCCGGTTCCGGAACACGGGCGGGTTGCCGCCCACTTGCGGGAACGTTCTGCACGACCACCGCAACTCCTCTCCGTAGCCATTCCGCTACTCGGGGAGACCAGCGTGGTCTAGAGTCAGAACCTCTTCAACTTGTTGTTCCCGAATGGAAAGTTAGCCAGAGAATGGTGAATCGCAAGGAACTGAATCCTGAGACCAGCCCGCAAGCGGCCTTCGGAGCTCGCCTACGCAGGTCGCGGGAGGCGCACGGATGGACACAGGAAGAGCTCGCCCCGAAGATGGGCTACTCCAGCACGCATATCTCGGCCGTGGAAACTGGCCGCAAGATGCCAACTCTTCGCTTCTCGCGGAGTGCTGACCTTGTCTTCGGGGCTAGCGACACGGTTGACACGTTCGAACGCTTGTGGCGCGAGATTCGACACGGCAGCCTCCTGGAAGGCTTCCCGGAGTACGTCGGCCACGAGGCCCGGGCGGTAGAGATCCGGCTGTACGAAATCGGCATCATCCCCGGCCTGTTGCAGACACCGGAGTACGCACGTGTGTTGGCGGACAGTTCCGTGCGGCGGGGCGCCATCACGCCCGAACAGGCGGATGAACGCGTTGCGTTCCTGGCGGAGCGGCAGTCGGCACTGGTGAGGCCCCGGCCGCCCATGATGTTTGTGGCCATGGACGAAAGCTGCATCCGCAGACCTGTTGGCGGAGCGGCCGTCATGGCAGCCCAACTGGCGCGTCTGGTCGAGTTCGCCGAGCAGCCGAACACGTTGCTACAGGTGGCGCCGTACGAGATCGGCGAGCGCCGCACGTTCGATCTACCCGTGAACCTCCTGACACTGGCGGACCGATCCGTGATTTGCTACGCCGAGTCCCAGGCCCAGGGACATCTGGACCGGGAGAGCACGTCCGTGATGCCCATGCTGACGGCCTACCATCAACTACAGGCTGAAGCGCTGTCCCAGACCGCGTCTGTGGCCATGATCAACCAGTTACGAAAGGGCACCCCGTGAGCACCGAATCCCCCCGCTGGTTCAAGTCCTCGTACAGCAACAACGGCGGTAACTGCGTTGAAGCCGCCGCCAACCTCGCCGCCTCACGCGGCATAGTCCCCGTCCGCGACTCCAAGAACCCCACCGGACCGGCTCTTGGCTTCCCGGCCGACGCCTTCTCCTCCTTCGTCGCAGGCGTCAAAGCAGGAGAGTTCGACACCGTCTGATCAATCCAGTACGAAAGGGCACCCCGTGACGACCAAATCACCGCACTGGTACACGTCCTCGTACAGCGACAACGGCGGCGCCTGTATTACGGTCGCCGCGAACCTCGTCGCCTCGCACGGCATCGTCCCCGTCCGTGACTCCAAGAACCCGAGTGGTCCCGTCCTCGGCATCGCCACCGCCTCGTTCGCGACGTTCGTCGCAGGCGTCAAGGCCGGCGGGTTCGGCACCGTCTGACACGCCGAGCCGGGCCGAAGTGGGCGTCTGGGGGCGACAGCCCCCAGTAACGCCGTTTCCACTGTCAGGCGGCGCCGACAGCAGCGCCGGCCGGCCTCAATTCAAGTGCGATACGCGGTCGCTCTCGAACTTCATCGACGCGCTCTCTGCTCGCAACAACCAGACTGGTGGAGCTGAAGTCCGTTCCTGGGGGCCCCATTACGCGTACCGCGCCCTCGCGGACGGCAACATCTACACGTTCCCGGACTTCGCGACGTACGACTTCACGAACCTCGACATCTACTGACGGCACATCGACCCGGGCACGCTGATCACGGTGTCCGGGTCGGAAGCCGGATTCCGGACCAGGCATCGACTTCGCACTGTCTGTCGGCATTGTTCCCTGCGGCCACGACTGTGCCGTTGGCACGCAGGCCGAGGGTGTGCGTCGAACCGGCCGCCACGGCGACAATGTCGCGCCAAGCGCCGACTTCGCACTGTCCGTAGCTGTTGTCACCCACAGCGAGGATCCGCCCGGACGCGGTGACCCCGACCGTGTGGTAGCTGCCCGCGCCGAGCGCCACCACGTCTTCCCACTCATCGACGTCGCACGCCCCGGTCACCCGGTCGCCGGTCGCTACTGCCCGCCCGTCAGCTCTGAGGCCGACGGTATGGAGATACCCGGCCGAAATGGCGACCAGATCACGCCACCCTTCAACGTCACACTGACCTCGTCGGTTGTTCCCCGCGGCCCGTGCGGAACCGTCCGACCGGACGCCGACCGAGTGCCAATCTCCGCACGAGACGACGACCATGTCGCGCCAGGACCGCACGTCGCACTGTCCTTCTGAACTCCGGCCAACTGCTAGCACGCGGCCAGTCGCGAGTAGCCCGAGCGTGCGGCGCCAGCCTGCGGCCACGGCCGTAACGCCTCGCCATTCGGCGACATCGCATTGCCCATCGCCATTCCACCCCGTTGCCAGCACGGTCCCGTCCGACCGGAGTCCCACCGTATGAGACTTGCCCGTGTTCGTCGCGGTATGGACGTTGCCGGCTGCCACCGCGACGACGTCTTCCCATCGGTCGACACGACATTCAGCGGCTGCGGTATTGCCCACGGCAAGAACGGTTCCGTCCCAGCGCCGTCCGACGGAATGACGCCTTCCGGCCGCCAGCGCCGAGGAATTGGCGAGCATTCCGCCTCCTTGCGCTTGGCGCGAGTCGCGACATGGGATTCCACCACCTTACAAACTCGCCCGCATCCTGCGGGGCGAGTAACGGTGGCCAAGCCCTCCCCGGTAGCTCCGCATCAGCGCGCCCCTTGGCGCGGCACCACCCTGTCCGGTCTCCCCCAAGGCGTTGAGTCACGGATGGAGCCGCCACCGGCCTTCAGAAATGACATCCACCTTGCCGTCCCTGACGCGAACGGCCGTCTCGTCGTCGATGAAGTAGATCGGGAAATCTGCCCGCGCAGCGATGCGATCAGCCCAGGCGTCGTCCCGCTCGGGGAAATGCGGCGAGTACAGGTGGGGCTTGAGATACCAGTCAAAGAGGCCGAACGGCGGCTCCACGGTCGTCGCGCCGAGCACGTGAAGGTCCGTGGTGTCCCCGATGACGTCGGCGGAGTGTCCGGTGAGATGACGGCTGAAGATCATTGAACCGGCGCTGACCCCCACATAGACCCGGTTCTCCAGCGCCTCCAGGAAGCCGTCAGCCAGACCGTTGCCGGTGATGCTGCGCGCGAGGTGGTAGTGGTTGCCGCCCTCGACATAGATGACGTCGGCGTGGAGCAGCCGGGCGAGCACCATCTGGCGGGGCAGGCCGTTCAGCTCCAGGACGTCGAACTCCCGCCAGCCGAGGCCGTGCAGCCGGTTCATGTCCGCGACGAACCACCCATGGTCCCCGGGCTCAGCGACTGACGCCGTGGGAACGTACACGACGTTCGCCGATCCGAACGGCTTTCCCAGCATGTCCCGCAGCGCATCCCGCAGCGTCTCGTTGCGCAGGCCACTCGCCGTCAACAGGAAGTTCATCGGGCGAGCCAAGCACGACTGACGAGGGCGCGCAACGAACCCAGGATCCACCGACACCGCCACCAGTACGCCGGCCGCCCACAGTTCGGCCGGCAGCATCTCGCGGCGGCGCTCCCACAGCCCATCGTCAACTGCTGCCCACGGCTTGCACCCACCACGTGTCTCGGTCGCAGCCACCCCCTCCGGGCCGCACAAGCGTCCCGAGGGATCAGTGGCGGTGGTCGGCTCTTCGCACGTTCGAGCGCCTTTAAGGTGGGGCACATGTCTGTGAACATTCATCTCTATTTGGACATCACGAATCTTGCCTCCCCCGAGGAAGCCGACGCGGTGGGAGTGACAGTGGAAGAGGTCTTCAAGGCCCATGGCATCGAATCGTGGATGTACGTGGGCGTCTTTCACGACCCGCCCAAGGTCCTGACAAGCAGCGAACACGGGGCGATCATCATCAGCGGGTTCGCAAAGTGGTCCGAGCAGTTCGAGTCCGACGTTTCCCAGGCGATCCGTGCCACTGCGCCCGAGGCCCACATCGACTTGGAGTGGGACTACCCGGACGAGAGTTGATCCGGCGTAACTCCGGCCCGTGCACGGGGGTCGAGCGGGAAGACCCTGTCCCGGAACTTGAACACCGGAGCGCCCGTGCAGAGCCTTGCGGCTCGACGGGACGGGTCTGCTTCGATGCCCGGCAGAGACGATTCGATCCCTGATGGTCGCGGGCAGTTGGCCGTCCGATCAGATGCGCTTTGGGCTACCTCTCCGCCCGATACGGACCCGGCTGCGACGCCGCGGCGTCAGCCACACCATCCCCGAGCCGGCCGACCAGACCCGCTACGACAAGACCGCCGAGTCCTGCCAATCAGCTGACAACTCCTAGGCTGCCCTTCGTCGTACGGCACGGAACACGTTTGTGGCGATGGGTGGTTCGTGTGTGCTGCCCGGGTCGTGGATGGCCTCGGTATGGACGGTTTCGAAGCCGTGCTCGTCGCAGAGCTTGTGCCACACCGGAATGTCGAGGACCCAGCGCAGCATGGTGGCCGGTGTACCGTCCGGCCGGCGTGTGGGAATCTCGGCGGGCCGGGGCTCCGTCTCGGGAGGGCTGCCGTGGCGGTAGTGCGCGAGGGTGGAGAAGACGAGCAGCCCGCCGGGCCGCAGTCCGTCGGCGATCGCCGGCAGCAAGGTGCTGGGGTCGGTGAAATCGAGGGCGCCGAAGACGCAGTACGCGACGTCGAACACTCCGGGGTGCCTGGCCATGTAACTGACTGCGTCGTCGTGTACAAGCTCCAGTCGGGAGATGTCCCCGAAGCGTTCACGACCGCGACGGTGCTGGGCGGGGTCGCGGTCGACGGCCACCACGCGGGCGGGCAGGTGGACGTGGGCGAGGTAGGCGGCCTGTCGTCCGGGGCCTGCGCCGAGTTCCACCACGACCCGGTCCGCGATGTCGCCGAGGAGATCGGGCCCGGGCTCCGCGCGCTGATACCAGTCCCAGTGGAAGCGATCCACGATGCCGTGCGGGTTGTCTGTGGGGACTGTTGAGGATGGGGAGAGAGTCACAGTCCCATCCTCGTGGGCTTTCCGTGATCGCCGACGCTGTCCCGCTTGATTCGCTCGAAGCGGTGTCGGTCGCGGTCCTGCGAGGTCGGGTCCGCCCCCGCAGGAGCGGACCCGACCGGGGCTGCGGGTCAGTGGCTGTCGCTGCCCGGGTGGCAGGGACCGCATTCGGCCGCGTCCGCCTGCCACAGGGGGAGGTCGACCTCGAAGCCCATCACCGCGATCGCGTGTGCGGTGCGCATGACCGACCCGTCGGCCTTCATGTCGACGAGCGGGACGTGGTGCAGGAACGCGCCGCCGTTGTACCGGTCGCACAGCTCGCCGTACGCCACGGTGTCGAGGATGACCGTGTGGACGCCGATGTCGACGATGTGGCCGGGGGTCAGGCCCAGGCCCTGGCCGCGACTGGCCATGGCGGTGAGCAGGTACGCGTACGCCTGGCCGAGTACGCGGGTGGCCATGACCTCGTCGTAGGGGTAGTCACGCATCAGGAGCGCGACCTGCTTGTTCCACAGCTCCGGGGTGATGAAGGAGTGCGGGTCCTTGAACGGGGACGTGGCCGGTGCAGGGGTTTCCAGCGCGATAGCCATGTCTGTTGTCCTCCTTCTGCGGGCCCCACGGGTTGCGGGGCACTATGGGAAGGGCACCACCTCGCAGAGCGTCGTGGTGGTCAATTCCCCGTCTGTGCAAGCCGTTTGCAGATCGTGCATACGCCCTCGACGGCCCCGGTATGTCCCCTCTACGGTGATAGCCCCCGTCTCGTGGCGTGTGGAGGGCAACATGCCCAGCGATCCGTTATGGACGTCAACGCAGGCCCGCACGCTCATCGAACGACGCGCGCCCGGAGGCCTCGTCCGCATGGGCCGTGTCCAGCGCGGCTGGCGGCAGGCCGACCTCGGCGGCCGGCTGGGGTGCTCGGCTGCCACCGTGTCGCGGTTGGAGACACGGTGCCGGGTCGCCGACCTCGAACTGCTCAGGCAGGCAGCTCACACGGTAGGGGTGCCGTCACACGTCCTGACGGAAGCACTCGGCATTACCGGCACCGGGGTCCTCGCCGCCACTAGAGTGGCGCCGGACGGTCCGTGTGACGCCGAGGAGGACCCCATGCGCCGCCGCACTCTGCTCGCAGCAGCCGGGGCAGCAGTCCCCGCCCATCTACTCCTCGGAGTAGATGACGCCCTCGCCGGAACACCCGAACCCAGTGGCAGGACTTCCTCTTTCGACTCCCAACTCGCTGATGCCCGCGCACTGTTCGACGGTGGTCGACACGCCGAGCTCGCCGGGAAGCTCCCGGGGCTACTCGGTGACGGTCATCTCGCTGCCCGGTCGCGCACGGAACTGGGCTACGCGAGGCTCTCTGTCTCGTACACCCTGGCTTCTCAGCTGCTCAGTAAGCTCGGCCGCTATCAGCAGGCCCGACTGACCGCCGACCGGAGCATCACGTACGCGGACCTGTCTGGCTCCGCACTCGTCGCCGCAGCGGCCGCCCGCGAGCTGGCGATCGTCCTGCGCCACCAGGACCAGCCCGCAGCCGCCCAGCGCCTGATGCTGAAAGCCGCCGAAGACGTGGAGTCCACCGGGCTTACGACATCGGCGCAGGCCGCCGCGTACGCACAGATGCTGTGCACCACCTCGTACACGGCTGCTGTGGCCGGAGACCGGCACCAGGCTCTCGCAATGATCCAGGAAGCACACCGTGCCGGGCGCCGGCTTCCGCAGCAGGCGCCTGAGGGGCGGTTGTTCCCGCTGACCGGTGCGGCCGTCGACCTGTACGCGGTGGGCGTGCACTGGGCGCTCGGCGACGCGGGCGCGGCACTCGAAGCCGGCCGCAATCTGCGGCCCGAGCAGTTCGCGACCGCCGAGCGCCGAAGCCGCATGCACACCGACCTCGCACGCGCCTGGTGGCAGTTGGGTAAGCCGGAACAGACCGCGACCGAACTGCTGGCCGCGGCCCGAGTCAGCCCCGGTGAAGTACGGGACCGGTCCTCGATCGGACAGATCATCGCGGACCTGTCCGCCCGGCATCCCCGCACGGCCGGCGTGCGGGAGCTCACCGCCGTGGTGTCAGGCGCTCCTGGCGGCCAGGCATCGCACAGGCCGGGGTGAGTGAGAGCACCCGTGCCCTGGATGATCGACCTGCGCAAGGTGCGAATCCCCGGGCCTTGCCCTGGCTTCCGCCCTTCAGGAGGCAACCACCCGCCAGCCGCGTCCCCAACCTCACGGGTCAGTACACCTAGTCCTGGCGCGCGGCCAGCTGGACCATCCACCAGCTCGGGCGCCAAGGCGCGTACGGATGGATGCGGTCGGCTTCTGCTGCCGGGCGGCTGGTAGTTGCCGTAGGCGGATCGGGCCGACCGTACACATGGTCGACCATGGCGGCCCGCCGGGAGGGGAAAAGCCTTCGACCGGTCACGCGCCGATCCGGCACCCTCCTCAGCATGACCACGCCGTCTTTCGTCCCCGGACTGGAACTCTCGCGTCGCTTCTACCTCGAGGCCGTACGGCCTCTGTTGGACGAGGCCGTTCCCGGGGCGGTGCACTCCGCCGCCCGTATCGGCAGCGGCTCGGAAGTCCTCGGGTTCGACACCGCCCGCTCCGCCGACCACGAGTGGGGGCCCCGTCTGCAGGTCTTCCTGCACCCGCAGGACGTCACCCGTCACGGTACGAGGATCACCGCACTGCTCTCCGAACGCCTGCCGAAGACCTTCAGCGGCTACCCGACGCACTTCGCCCCCCTTGGCGAATCGGGCATCGGCGTCATGCGGACAACCGACGGGCCGGTGCGGCACCGGGTCGAAGTCACCGACCCGAGCACCTGGTTCACCGCGCGACTCGGCTTCGACCCGGGCAAGGACATCACCCTCACGGACTGGCTGGCCACCCCCACCCAGCGCCTCGCCGAGGTCACCGCCGGTGCCGTCTTCCACGACGGGCTCGGCCACCTCGTACCGGCCCGAACCGCCCTCGACTGGTACCCGCACGATCTCTGGCTCCACCTCCTCGCCTGCCAGTGGCAACGCATCGCCCAGGAAGAAGCCTTCGTCGGGCGCTGCGGCGAAGTCGGCGACGAACTCGGCTCCGCCGTCGTCGCCGCCCGACTCGTGCGCGACCTGATGCGGCTCTGCCTGCTCATGGACCGCCGCTACCCGCCCTACGGCAAATGGACCGGCAGCGCCTTCGCCCGTACCCCCCAGGCACCCACCCTCACCCCGGTCCTCACCGCGGCCCTCGCCGCCACCGACTGGCCCACCCGCGAACATCACCTCGCCCGCGCCTACGAGACCGTCGCGGCCACACACAACCAACTCGGCCTCACCGACCGCGTCGACCCCGCCACACGCCCCTACCACGACAGGCCGTTTCAGGTCCTGCACGCCGAACGCTTCGCCAGGGCACTGACCACCCACATCACCGACCCGGCCATCCGCGCCCTGCCGACGATCGGCACTGTCGACCAGTTCATCGACAGCACCGACGTCCTCAGCCGTCCAGAACTGACCCGCGCGGCCACCCGCGCAACGATCAGCTCTCCCCCTGAAAACTCCGCTTCGAGGCAATAGGGGCAGCGGACGGCCGACCTCCGTCAAGACCAGCGGATTCGACACCTTCTGACAGGGCGGGCCCATGTGGGCGGCGGGCAGGCGGAACACCTGCTCAGCGGTCGGCGGTGCCGGGCGGTACGACCCATTCGGTGGGTTGGCCGGTGAGGGAGGCGATCATGTCGAAGTCGCCGTCGTAGTGGAGGACTGTCCGCCGGTGCGCTTCCGCCGTGGCGGCGATCAGCAGGTCCGGGAGGGACAGCGCGCGGTGGAAGCCCGCGTTGAGGGCGTGGCGCTGGACTTCCAGAGCGCGGGCGAAGGTGTGGTCGTCGGTGTGGAGGTAGTCGAAGGCGTGCAGCCAGGTGCTGATCCGGGTCGCCTCCGAGCTGTCCCGTGCGGAGTGGATCATCTCGTGCTCGGTGGGCTGACACACCGCGAGGAGGTAGCGCTCGTGCAAGGGCTTGAGCACCTCCTTGACGTTCGGTTTCGTCCAGCGCGCCAGGGCGGACTTGTCGATCAGGTAGCGGTCCCGCATCAGGCAGCCCGGCCTCCGTCGCCGTCGCCGGTGTGCTTGAGGGAACCGTCGGCGTTGCGGGGGCCGGTGTTCTCCACGATCTCGCTGAAGTCGAGCTCACCAGCCTCGATGGCGTCGAAGCCCTCCTGCCGAAGGTGCCTCTTGACGGCGTCCTCCATGGCGAGGCGGACAGCTTTGGCCTTGGTCTTGGTGCCGAAGATGCGCATGGCTTCGATGACCATGTCTTCGTCGAGGTCGATGACGGTTCTGGCCATGCGGATGATCCCTTCGCCAATGCTTCTGCCAAAAACGATAGCATCGAGCGATGAAAGTAGATATCGTTTTGGGGATCTGCCTGTGCCGGGGGCTCGCCAGCAGTGAGCTCAGTAACGCTCACCCCGCCCGCGCCGCCCCCGATACGACCCTCAGCCCCCCACTCGCTCCAGCAACCCCTGCCGCCACCGTTCCGTCTCTTCCACCTGGTTGAACGTGAACAGGTGCAAGCCCGCCACCCCCGCCCCGGGCGCCGTCAGCGCCCCCTCCGCCGCCGTGAGCAACCGCTCCGGTGAGTACCCGCCGGGCGCCGCGAACCGCAGGAACCACAGGGGGTGCCGGGTCAGGAAGCGTGTCGACTCGCCGACGCCGATCTTCGTCGCCATGGAGAGGAGCTTCGCCCGCTGTACGGGACCCGCGACCCCGACGTACACCGGCAACGCGACATCCCGGCGCCGCACCCGACCCACCCACTCCCCCAGCACGCGCGCGTCGAAGCACAGGTTGCTGACGATGTACGTGGCGTGCTCGCGCTTGTCCCACATGGCCTGGATGGTGACGTCGTCGTGGATGAGCGGATGGCTCTCGGGGTATCCGGTGACGCCGATGTGCGTGAACGGGCTGCCCAGCTCGCCGAGCCTGCGCAGTACCGGCAGGGCACCCTCGTACGACCCGGCCGGGGGATCCGCGTCGCCCGCCGGCACGAAGACGTCGTCCACGCCCGTCTCCCGCAGCCGGTCGACGACGTCCTTGAGGTGCGCGTCGTCCCGCAGCAGCCGGGCCGGCACATGCGGGACCACGCGGTAACCGTGCGCCGCCAGGCGGCCGGTGAGGTCGAGGGTCGGTTCCAGGCCCTTGACCGGCGACGCCGTGACCGTGACCACGATGTCGCGCGGAACGTGGGCGAGGACCTTGTCCTCGGTCGCCTTCGCGGGCAGCACCTCGTAGCGGACGCGACCGAGCAGCGTCCGGAGTCCTGAGGCAGCCACCCGCTACCCGGCCTGCGGGGTGTCGGCGTCGCGGAGGCGGTAGTACGCGGCCTTGGAGGCCGGCAGCGGCTGCTTGCCGAGGATCAGGTCGGCGGCCTTCTCGGCGATCATCATCACCGGCGCGTAGATGTTGCCGTTGGTGACGTAGGGCATGACGGAGGCGTCGACGACGCGCAGGCCCTCCACCCCGTGCACCCGCATGCTCTCGGGGTCGACGACGGCCATCTCGTCCGCCGAGGGCCCCATCTTGCAGGTGCAGGACGGGTGCAGCGCCGTCTCGCCCTCCTTGGCGACCCATTCGAGGATCTCCTCGTCCGTCGCCACCTTCGGGCCGGGCGAGACCTCGCCGTCGTTGTAGGGGGCAAGGGCCGGCTGGTTGAGGAGCTTGCGCGCCACGCGGATCGCCTCGACCCACTCGCGCCGGTCCTGCTCGGTGGACAGGTAGTTGAAGCGCAGCGCCGGGTGTTCGCGCGGGTCCTTGCTCTTGATCTTCACCGAGCCGATGGCGTCGGAGTACATGGGACCGACATGCACCTGGTAGCCGTGGCCACCCGCCGGGGACGAGCCGTCGTAGCGGACGGCGATGGGCAGGAAGTGGAACATCAGGTTGGGGTAGTCGACGTCCTCGTTGCTGCGGGCGAAACCGCCGGCCTCGAAGTGGTTCGTGGCCGCCGGTCCCTTGCGGAACAGCCACTGCAGGCCGATGAAGGGGGCGCGCCACTTCGCCATGTACGGCTGCATGGACACGGGCTGCTTGCAGGCGTACTGGACGTACACCTCCAGGTGGTCCTGCATGTTCTCGCCGACGCCGGGCAGGTCGTGGACGACGTCGACACCCAGCGCGCTGAGCTCCTCGGCGTTGCCTACGCCCGACAGCTGGAGCAGTTGCGGGGAGTTGATCGCGCCGCCGCAGAGGATGACCTCCTTGGCGCGGACCTGCTGGGGCGCCCCCTTGCCCCGCTGGTACTCGACACCGACGGCCCGCTTGCCCTCGAAGAGGACCCGGGTGACCAGCGCGCGCGTCTTCACCGTGAGGTTGGGCCGCTTCCGTACGGGCTTGAGGTACGCCTTGGACGCCGAGAGCCGGCGGCCCCGGTGGACGTTCCGGTCGAACTTGGCGAAGCCCTCCTGCCGGTAGCCGTTGACGTCGTCGGTGGGCGCGTAGCCGGCTTCCTCGGTGGCCTTGAGGAAGGCGCCGAAGAGGGGGTTGGTGGCGGGGCCGCGTTCGAGGACGAGGGGGCCGTCGTGGCCGCGGAACTCGTCGTCGGGGTCGGCGGCGAGACAGTTCTCCATGCGCCGGAAGTACGGCAGACAGTGCGCGTAGTCCCAGCTCTCCATGCCGGCGTCGGCCGCCCAGCGCTCGTAGTCCATGGGGTTTCCGCGCTGGAAGATCATGCCGTTGATGCTGCTGGAGCCGCCGAGCACCTTGCCGCGCGCGTGGTAGACGCGCCGGCCGCCCATGTGGGGCTCGGGCTCGGACTCGTACTTCCAGTCGTAGAAGCGGCTGCCGATCGGGTAGGTCAGCGCCGCGGGCATCTGGATGAAGACGTCCCACGGGTAGTCGGACCGGCCCGCCTCCAGGACCAGCACCTGGTTCGCCGGGTCCGCCGAGAGCCTGTTCGCAAGTGCACTGCCGGCCGATCCGCCGCCGACGATGACGAAGTCGTATTGCAGGGGAGCCATGATCTCTCGTCTCGCTCGCGCCGTAGATACGCCAGGCATGCTAATCCAGTAGCGCTATACGCACCAGGTTGCGGGACGCGCAACATGCAAGGACTTGATTTCCGATCTGTTACTTGCAGTGGTGTTGTTTACTGCGCGTATAGTTTCGCTGTGAGCAACCACAGCACAGACACCGAAACGTCCACATCACAGGCCGGCGGAGTGCAGTCGGTCGACCGCGCGATCAGCGTTCTGGAGATTCTCGCCCAGCGCGGCGAGGCAGGCGTCAGCGAGGTCGCTGCCGAGATCGATGTTCACAAATCGACCGCGTTCCGGCTGCTCGGCGCACTGGAGGCACGCGGCCTGGTGGAGCAGGCGGGCGAACGCGGCAAGTACCGTCTCGGCTTCGGCATCGTGCGCCTCGCCGGCGCGGTCACGGGCAGTATCGACATCACGCAGCAGGGCCGCCCGGTCTGTGAGCAGCTCGCCGAGGACATCGGCGAGACCGTGAACATCGCGGTGCTGCAGGAGCACTACGCCGTCAACCTGTTCGAGGCACGCGGCCCGGGAGCCGTCAGCGCGTACAACTGGGTCGGCCAGCTGACCCCGCTGCATGCCACCTCCAGCGGCAAGACCCTGCTGGCCCACCTGCCCGCGAAGGAGCGCGCCGCGCTGCTGAACGGGGCCGGCCTGAAAAAGGTCACCCCGCACACGATCACCGCGCGGACGAAGCTGGAGAAGGATCTCGCGGAGGCGCGTGAGCGGGGGTATGCGTGGACGCAGGAGGAGTTGGAGATCGGTCTGCATGCGATGGCGGCGCCGATTCGGGACCACACCGGGGCGGTTGTCGCGGCGGTGAGCGCGTCCGGGCCTTCCTACCGGTTCACCATCGAGCGGTTGCATGAGCTGTCGCCGCTGCTGGTGAAGGGGGCGGCGGAGATCAGTCACCGGATGGGGTATCTGGGGTAGTTCGGCGGGTGCGGGCCGGTGGGGGCTGGTCGCGCAGTTCCCCGCGCCCCTATCGCTTGCGCCCCTGCGGGGCGCCCGCTCAGGGGTTCGTGCCCAGGCGCTCGTTCACCCAGTCGTGGAAGGCGCCGATGTGGTGCTCACTCGGCACCAGGACGCCGCCCTTCGCGTACAGGCGGGAGCTCATGCCGGGCTGGGTGCGTTCGCAGGCCTCGAAGTCCTGGCGGTTGACCCGGTCGAAGAGTTCCACGGACCGGCTGACGTCCTTGCCGCTCTCGACGACATGCGGCAGGTACAGCCAGTCGCATTCGACGATCGTACGGTCGGCGGACACCGGGTACATGCGGTGGAAGATCACATGGTCGGGTACGAGGTTGATGAACACCTGCGGTTTGATCGTGATCGCGTAGTAGCGGCGGTCCTGGTCCTCAGCGACACCGGGGATACGGTCCAGGCCCTCGGAGCCGTCGATGGTGAACCCCTGGATCTCCCCACCGAACTCGGCGCCGTGCCCGACGTAGTACTGGGCGGCGTAGCCGTCGGCGAACTCGGGGAGCACCTCGGTGAGTTCAGGGTGGATCGTGGCGCAGTGGTAGCACTCCATGAAGTTCTCGATGATGAGCTTCCAGTTGGCCTGCACGTCGTAGACGATCCGCTTGCCGACCGAGAGGTTGTCGATGTCGTAGTGCTCGATCGACTCGACGTCACCGAGCCTGCCGATGACCTCGCCGATGACGTCCTCCTCGAAGGAGGGCGGGTTCTCCGCGAGGCACACCCAGACATAGCCGAGCCATTCCCGCACGGCCACACTGACCAGGCCGTACTCGGTACGCCCGACGTCCGGCATCTTGGTGAGGTTGGGCGCGGCGACGAGCTTGCCGTCCAGGCCGTACGTCCAGGCGTGGTACGGGCACTGGAAGGCCCGCTTGACCTCGCCTGCCTCCTCCGTACAGAGCTTGGCGCCACGGTGCCGGCACACATTGAAGTAGGCGCGGATCGAGTTGTCCCGCGCCCGCGTCACGAGGATGCTCTCGCGGCCCACGTCGACGGTCCGGAAGGCGCCGGGCTTCGCCAGTTCGGACGCGCGCGCGACGCAGAACCACATGGTCTCGAATATGCGCTCCTGCTCCTGCTCGAAGATCCCCGCGTCCGTGTAGGAGGAGCCGGGAAGGGTGGCGATCAGACTGTCGGGCAGGCTGTTCGAGGTCACGGTGCACTCCTCGGAGAAACGTCGTGGTGGTCAGGATCCGTCAACTGGACAGCACGCTGGGCGGGTAGCACCCCGCAGGGGCGCACCCGACAGGGGCGCGGGGCTGTATCGATTTGCGGCTCCGCCGCGGGGCGCGACCAGCCCCCACCGGCCCGCAGCCAGACTCACCGCACCCCCGCCGCAGCCAACTGCTTGCGCCAGCGCACAAACAGCCGAGGCTGATTCATCCCAAGAACGGCAACCGGCTCCCCGGCCCGCCGGTAAACGGCAAGGACGTTACGGTCACCGACAGCACCCTCCTCCACCGCCACACTGTCAGCGCCCCCCGCATGACCGACGAACTGGATCTTCACCCCGTACTGGTCGGACCAGAAATACGGCGGCCGAGGCACCCCCGTCTCCACCGCACCCCCGGCCAGCAGTGTCGCCACAGCGGCAGCGGGACGCTCCAGCGCGCCCGTCCAGTGCTCGACCCGGCGATGGGCGCCCACCCGGGGGTCGTACCAGTTGGCGCAGTCGCCGACCGCGACCACACCGGCGAGGCTGGTGCGGCCGTCGGCGCCGCACTTGACGCCGTTCTCGAGGTCGACGCCTGACCCCGCCAGCCAGTCGACGCAGGGCCGCGCGCCCACCCCGACGACGACGATGTCGGCGGGAACACTGCGCCCGTCGGCCAGCAGAACCGCCTCGACGTGACCCTCTCCGCTCAGTCCCTTGACCCCGACGCCGCACAACAGCCGTACGCCGTGGTCGGTGTGGAGGCCGGAGACGACGGCTCCCATGGTCTCGCCGAGGGGGCCGGCGAGCGGTGTCGGGGCGGCCTCGATGACCGTCACGTCCAGGCCGAGGGCGTACGCGGTGGAGGCGACCTCGGCGCCGATGAACCCGCCGCCGATCACCACCAGCCGTCCACCGCGGGCCAGTTCGTCGCGCAGGGCGCGGGCGTCGTCGAGGGTGCGCAGGGTGTGGACGCCGGTCAGGCCGTCGGCGCCCGGCAGGGTGCGGGCGGCGGCGCCGGTCGCGATGACGATGCCGTCGGCGCGGATGTCCCGGCCGTCGGCGAGGCGGACGGACCGGTCGGTGCGGTCGAGGCCGGTCGCGCGGGTGCCCAGCAGCCACTGGGCGCGCAGGTCCTCGCCGTCCGTCTCCAGTCCGAGATCCGCCTCGCCGAGGGTTCCGGCCAGGAACTCCTTGGACAGTGGCGGCCTGTCGTACGGGCGGTGGGTCTCGTCGCCGATGACGACCAGCCGCCCGTCGTAGCCCTGGTTGCGCAGTGAGCGCGCCGCCGACAGTCCGGCCAGCGAGGCGCCCACCACGGCCACTGTTCTCACGCGGGACCCCCGGCGAGCCGGGAGGCGATGCAGGGCGGCAGGTTGGGGGCGTCCGTGGACACCCGTACGTAGACCATGCCGTCCTCGACGACGACCTCGTGCGTCCGCACCGGCAGCTTGGCCGGCGGCGAGTCGACCGCGCCGGTGCGCAGGTCGAACTTCGAGGCGTGCAGGGGGCATTCCACCTCGCAGCCCTCCAGCCAGCCGTCGGCGAGCGAGGCATCCTGGTGGGTGCAGGTGTCGTCGATGGCGAAGACCTCGCCGTCGTCGGTGTGGAACACCGAGACGGGCGGGTCGATGTCGAGCCGGAAGGCCTCACCTCGCGGAAGATCCACGAGACGGCACGCGGGAATCATCATGACACCTCGGTGCGTATAGCGAAACGGATTGCGGTAAGCGCAACGTCAGTTTGAGGGCGCCCAGAACCCTTGTCAAGAAGTCCAGGGGCCGGGATGAGCCATGGGTGTGCGTTGCGCTCTGAACAACACGAAGCACATTGCACAACCCGAAACCAAGCGAGCCCGATGCCGGAACGAGCGCGTCGCAGCAGCTCGGACAGGCATCGGGCAAGCACGGGGCAGGAATCGGACAGGGATCAGGCAGGGACCGGACGGTCCCCGGGCAGGGATATTGAGCGGACCGGCCGATCAGAACCCGCGGTCGATCCACTCCTGGAGATGCGGGGCCTCGGTGGCGACGGTGGTCGTGTCGCCGTGCCCGGTGTAGACGACCGTGTCGCCGGGCAGGGTCAGCAGCCGGTCCCGGATCGAGTCGACGATGGTCGGGAAGTGGGAGTAGGAGCGGCCGGTCGCGCCGGGGCCGCCCGCGAAGAGCGTGTCGCCGCCGAAGAGGGCGCCCAGGGCGGGTGCGTACAGGCAGACCGCGCCCGGGGCGTGGCCGGGCGTGTGCAGCACGGTCAGTTCCACCCCGGCGACGGTCAGCACCGAGTTCGGGGGCCGCGTCGATGTGGTCGTTGTGGGCGTGGGTGCACACGATGGCGGTCAGACGCCGGTCGCCGACGGCCGCCGCGATGGCGTCGGCATCGTGAGCGGCGTCGATGACGATCGCCTCGTGGTCGTCGCCGACGATCCACACGTTGTTGTCGACGTCCCAGGTGCCGCCGTCGAGCGAGAAGGTGCCCGAGGTGACCAGGCGTTCGATGCGGGCGTCGGCCATCAGAGCACCACCACCGAACGCAGGACGTCGCCGCCGTGCATCCGCTCGAACGCCTTCTCCACGTCGTCGAGCGCGATGGTCTCGGTCACGAAGGCGTCCAGCGGGAGGCGGCCCTGGAGGTAGAGGTCGATGAGCATGGGGAAGTCACGGGAGGGCAGGCAGTCGCCGTACCAGGACGACTTCAGCGAGCCGCCCCGCCCGAACACGTCGATCAGCGGGAGCTCCAGCTTCATCTCCGGCGTCGGC